>NZ_JBISER010000002.1:0-508175 GCF_044383805.1 Microbulbifer sp. JSM ZJ756
CGTACTTTTTCATTGGTACAGGTTGATCACATTAACGAACAGCCAACGAGTCCTGCGCTTTTTGCAGGAACTCGTTCGGCGTCTTGTTAGATTTAAGCCAGATAGAACTGTAAAGCATTGTGGTTCACCTCTGGGTAAAATTGCCACTGCTTAAGCAAGGCCTATCGAACTGTGTGGAAGTGAAGTTACTACTGGAAGGGATAGTAGATGCAGCAAAATGCCTTGCCGTGAAGTGAGGCTTACGTCCGCAACCACTCGTGCTTGCGAGCGGAAGCAACGCTTCACGGTAACATAGAAAATTTTTGCTCGTCATCTTCCTTTTAGAAGTAATTCCACTGGTCCAGTTAATTTATATTTCGTTACTGTATTTCTATACAGGTGTTAGATTCTGGTAAAGTCCAAAAGCCAATCACTCCGAGGCCGACAAAATCTAACGCTGCGATTTGCGGTGAGCGGAGCGAACCCGCAACATTGCCTTGTTAGAGATCACCGATCGAAAAACCATTCGAGCGCTTCCGGCACCTCTTCCCCAGACACTTCCAATATTACTTCTGCGTAGCCATGTTCCTTAACTGAGATCGCGAAAGCCGCCAAAGCAGCACGGCTTATTGCGTTACTCTTTTCTGCACCGATGATGGCAGCGGCAATTCGCCCAAGTTCGGCAAGAGAATGAAAGTATTCAGCCACCAGTTCTTCCGGTACAGCTAGCCCTTGTTTGAACCGAGCAACTTCAATTGATGCCGGAAGCGCGAAGAAGCTGATAGATGCCTTCTGCGGATCGCCCGCTAGGCGTTTAACGATTTCAGGCACAGCAGCAAACGACGCCGAGTAGATATCGCCCTGGTGATAGAGGCAACTCCATAGAGAAAACCAAGGCTCCTCATCGTAGGAGGATTCATCAGGAAATACGGAAATCGCTTCCAGCAATGCAGGAATGTTCTCCGCAGTGCCATAGGCATGATTTAACTTCTCCCAGTTGGGCACGAATTCCCTCTTTGATCTCTAACAGTTTATTCAAAAGACGCATCTATATATCCATTCGTCGTCTATCTACAAATAGTGATGCGTGAGTGTTATCAGATAACTCATATTTTTCAATACATTAGAGCCTTTTCGAGGGTGGCAGCTCAGGCAAAAACGTGATGCGTCTTGCTATCCAGCTGAGCCACTAACCCTTTCTTCTCCGAGAATGCGCTTTAAAATCAATAGATTAGAGAGGCTCCTCGGGCAGATACACGACGCGTCTCGTGATCTGGGTCTTTTTCCTGACGTTCCTGACTAATTTTGGGCTCGGCTCGCTATTGTGGGATACAAAAAAAGCGGGCTTTCGCCCGCTTTCAATACCTCTCTTCCTGTGAGCGACTACTTGTTGTAGTTGTCCCTGTTTATTGCTTCTTGGTTGTTCCTACTACCACTGAAGCGCACCGCCGGTCTGGTATTCGATAACCCGCGTCTCGAAGAAGTTCTTCTCTTTCCGCAGGTCCATGATCTCGGACATCCACGGGAAGGGGTTCTGGGCGCCCGGGAACTGTTCCTTCAGGCCCAGCTGGCTCAGGCGGCGGTTGGCGATGAAGTGGAGGTATTCCTCCATCATGTTGGCATTCATGCCCAGTACGCCGCGGGGCATGGTGTCGCGGGCGTAGGCCACTTCCAGTTCCATGCCTTCCAGGATCATCTGCGCCACTTCCTGCTGGAACTCCGGGGTCCACAGGTGCGGGTTTTCCAGCTTGATCTGGTTGATGACGTCGATGCCGAAGTTCAGGTGCATGGACTCGTCGCGCAGGATGTACTGGAACTGCTCGGCAACGCCGGTCATCTTGTTGCGGCGGCCCATGGACAGGATCTGGGTAAAACCGCAGTAGAAGAAGATGCCCTCGGTCACGGCGTAGAAGGCGATCAGGTTGCGCAGCAGCTCCTGGTCGGTTTCCACGGTGCCGGTCCTGAAGTTGGGGTCGCCGATGGACTGGGTGTGCTTGAGGCTCCAGGCGGCTTTCTTGGCTACTGAAGGAACCTCGCGGTACATGTTGAATACCTCGCCCTCGTCCATGCCCAGGGACTCCACGCAGTACTGGTAGGCGTGGGTGTGGATGGCTTCCTCGAAGGACT
Source organism: Microbulbifer sp. JSM ZJ756 (assembly GCF_044383805.1). Lineage (NCBI taxonomy): Bacteria > Pseudomonadati > Pseudomonadota > Gammaproteobacteria > Cellvibrionales > Microbulbiferaceae > Microbulbifer > Microbulbifer sp. JSM ZJ756. The sequence goes on from NZ_JBISER010000002.1 coordinate 2,107, forward strand.
GGCGCAGCAGGTACTGGCGGCACTCCGGGTTGGTGATGTGGCGGTAGATGGCCAGCACCAGGTTATTCGCCACCAGGCTGTCGGCGGTGGAGAAGTAGCCCAGGGAGTATTCCACGATGCGGCGCTCGTCCTCGGTCAGACCCTCGGGGTCTTTCCACATGGACACGTCCTTGTTCATGTTCACTTCCTGCGGCATCCAGTGGTTGGCGCAGCCGTCCAGGTATTTCTGCCAGGCCCAGTCGTACTTGAAGGGCACCAGCTGGTTGAGGTCGGCGCGGCAGTTGATGATGCGCTTCTCGTCCACCTCGATACGGGCGGCGCCCATCTCCAGCTCTTCCAGGCCCGGTGCCGGGTCCATGTCGGCTACGGCGGCCCGTGCCGCTGCCACGGCGTCGGAGGCCGGCGCGGTGGTAACGGTGGATTGGGCCGCGGGCGACGCCGGTGCGGCGTGGCTCTCATAGGAGACAGCCGGTTCGGACACCTGCTGTTGCAGTGTTTCCGGCGCCGGTCGCGGTTCAGTGCTTTTCTTTTCTTGTGACGGTGTTTCGAGATCGTCCCAGCTAAGCATATTGGCCTTTCCGTCTTTTCTGCTGCGTGAATTGCTGCGTGTGTTCGATTCTTGTTGCCCCGGTGTGGCCACCGTTCTGCGGGTTAAGTCAGTGCGCCGGGGGCGGGGTTTCGGAACCGTCCGCGCCAGGGAAGGCGCGGCCGGAGCTACAGGGATGTATGTCTGCGTTTCCGAAATCCCGTCCCCGGTGCGCTGACGCCACAGGGGTGGTCCAGGCACCAGGGCAGTATTTGTGTCCGGGTTATTTTTAACCCGGGCTGGTGCAGGGCTTCCTGCGCCAGATCAAGTTTGCGGTGGAATCGGGTTCTCACCATTCGGGTTTCGAGTGCTGCCACTCCCCGGTCCGTTACTTCCCGCGCTTCCCCCATAGAAGGGCAGGGGACCGGGGGCGCAGCTTATGGTCTTAGCCGCAGTGCGGTTAGACGCTCTCCCCCGAGAGACTTTACGGCACCTTCATAAATCTACTGCGCGTGCGCCTGGCGGCGTCCGGCGGTGCTGGTGCGCCAGCCCGGTCGGCATGCTCATGTATTACCTATACACTCCGCTGCCTCCGCTCCGGCGGCCACCACCAGCCACCCGCTCGCTACGATTTCTGAAAGTGCCTTTAAAGGTGCCTTTCAGGTTTCCCCTTGCGGGGAAACTACTACTTCTTACTGGCAGGCCTCGCAGTCCGGGTCGTCCAGGGAACAGGCCTGGGGTACCGGGGCTGCCTGCGGTTCGGCGGCCGGGGCGGCGGCTGGTGCTGCCGCTGCCGCGCCGTTGGTGGCGCCGGCGCTTACCGCGTTCAGGTTGCCACCGTTCACGGTGGATTTTTCCGTGCTGGTGGCGGCCAGGGCGCGCAGGTAGTAAGTGGTCTTCAGGCCACGGTACCAGGCCATGCGATAGGTCAGGTCCAGCTTGCGGCCGTCGGCGCCGGCGATGTACAGGTTCAGGGACTGGGCCTGGTCGATCCACTTCTGGCGACGGCTGGCGGCGTCCACGATCCAGCGCGGCTCCACCTCGAAGGCGGTGGCGTACTTGGCTTTCAGGTCCGCCGGCACGCGCTCGATCTTCTGTACCGAGCCCTCGTAGTATTTCAGGTCGTTGACCATTACCTGGTCCCACAGGCCGCGGTCTTTCAGGTCGTGCACCAGGTACGGGTTCACCACGGTGAACTCGCCGGACAGGTTCGATTTCACGTACAGGTTCTGGTACGTGGGCTCGATGGACTGGGAAACCCCGGTGATGTTGGCGATGGTCGCGGTGGGGGCGATCGCCATCACGTTGGAGTTGCGCATGCCCTGGGTTTTCACCTTGCTGCGCAGGCTGTCCCAGTCGAGGGTGCTGTTGGTGTCCTGCTCGATGTATTTCTCACCGCGTTGCTCCGCCAGTACCTTGATGGAGTCCAGCGGCAGGATGCCCTGGCTCCACAGGGAGCCGTCGTAGCTCTGGTACTTGCCGCGCTCGGCCGCCAGGTCGCTGGAGGCGGAGATGGCCTCGTAGCTGATGGCTTCCATGGTGATGTCCGCGAACTGCACCGCCTCGTCGCTGGCGTAGGAGATGCCGGCGCGGTACAGCGCGTCCTGGAAGCCCATCAGGCCCAGGCCCACCGGGCGGTGACGGAAGTTGGACTGGCGCGCGGTGTCCACGGAGTAGTAGTTGATGTCGATGACGTTATCGAGCATGCGCACGGCGGTGTTGACGGTCTTTGACAGCTTGGCGCGGTCCAGCTGGCCGTCTTCACCAATGTGCTGGGCCAGGTTCACGGAGCCCAGGTTGCACACGGCGATCTCGTCGTTCGCCTTGGTGTTCAGGGTGATCTCGGTGCACAGGTTGGAGCTGTGTACCACACCGGCGTGCTGCTGCGGGCTGCGCAGGTTGCAGCTGTCCTTGAAGGTAATCCACGGGTGGCCGGTCTCGAACAGCATGCCCAGCATCTTGCGCCACAGGTCCAGTGCACGCACTTTCTTGTGCAGCTTCAGCTTGCCCTCGGCGGCCAGCTGCTCGTAGTGCTTGTAGCGCTCCTCGAAGGCGGTGCCCACCAGGTCGTGCAGGTCGGGGCAGGTGGCCGGGGAGAACAGGGTCCACTCCTCGTCTTCGAACACGCGCTTCATGAACAGGTCCGGTACCCAGTTGGCGGTGTTCATGTCGTGGGTGCGGCGACGGTCGTCACCGGTGTTCTTGCGCAGCTCCAGGAATTCCTCGATATCCAGGTGCCAGGTTTCCAGGTAGGCACACACGGCGCCCTTGCGCTTGCCGCCCTGGTTCACCGCCACGGCGGTGTCGTTGGCCACTTTCAGGAACGGCACCACGCCCTGGGACTTGCCGTTGGTGCCCTTGATGTAGGACCCCAGGGAACGCACCGGCGTCCAGTCGTTACCCAGGCCACCGGCCCACTTGGACAGCATGGCGTTGTCCTGGATGGCGCCGTAGATGCCGTGCAGGTCGTCCGGCACCGTGGTCAGGTAGCAGGAGGACAGCTGCGGGCGCAGGGTGCCGGCGTTGAACAGGGTGGGCGTGGAGCTCATGTAGTCGAAGGAGCTCAGCAGGTCGTAGAACTCGATCGCGCGCTCGTTCGGGTTTTCTTCATTGATGGCCAGGCCCATGGCGACGCGCATGAAGAAGATCTGCGGCAGCTCGAAACGGATGTCGTCGCTGTGCAGGAAGTAGCGGTCGTACAGGGTCTGCAGGCCCAGGTAGGTGAACTGGTGATCGCGCTCGCCCTTGATGGCGAAGCCCAGTTTCTCCAGATCGAAGGTGGCCAGGGCCGGGTCCAGCAGCTCCAGCTCGATGCCTTTTTCCACGTAGGCGGCCAGGGTCTGGCTGTACAGGTCTTCCATCTCGTGGGCGGTGGCGTCGTTGGCCACACCCAGGAAACGCAGGGCCTCGGCGCGCAGCTTGTCCAGCAGCAGGCAGGCGGTGGCGTAGGTGTAGTTGGGTTCCTGCTCGACCATGGTGCGGGCGGTGATCACCAGCGCGGTATTGATGTCTTCCTGGGAGACGCCGTCGTACAGGTTGCGCAGCGCCTCGCTCAGGATGGCCTCGCCGTCCACGTCCTTCAGGCCCTCGCAGGCCTCGGCGACGATGGTGCGCAGGCGGTCCAGGTCCAGCGGCAGCATGCTGCCGTCTTCCTGCTTCACGCGGATGCTGGGGTGGGTCTCAGCGGCCTGGGCGGGGGCTTCTGCCTGCTGGCCCTTCTCGGCACGCAGGCGGGCGTGCTCCTCGCGGTAGAGGACGTAGTCGCGGGCGATCTTGTGCTCGCCGGCGCGCATCAGGGCCAGTTCCACCTGGTCCTGGATTTCCTCGATGTGGATGGTGCCACCGGAGGGCATGCGGCGCTTGAAGGTGGCGCTGATCTGGCCCACCAGCTCCTGCACTTTCTCGTGGATGCGGCTGGAGGCGGCGGCGGTGCCGCCCTCTACGGCGAGAAACGCCTTGGTGACAGCGACGGAGATCTTGCTGTCGTCATAGGGCACCACGGTGCCGTTGCGCTTGATGACGCGAACCTGTCCCGGCGCGGTGGCGGCGAGGGTGGTGTCGCTACCGGCCTGATCCCTGGAAGTGCCGTTTTCGGAAGGAACGGCCTGAGAGCGCCCTGTCTCTGTGTGCATGTAGATCTCCGCAAGTATTTACTGAGTTATTTCCGCTTGTTATCCGCGTCACCTGCGCGGCCTGTCGCGGGGTCCCCGTCGCCCCGGTTGCCCGTCCGTCACCGGTGGGTGCGGGCGGGGAGGGCGAACAGGCCGTGCCCCCGTCTGTGTCGTATTACCTGTGGCTCCCGGTCACCGACCTGTTACCTCTGGGCGCGACACATCCGGGTGCCGGTGGCGGAACAATGCCGCCCGGGTACCTCTGGATTCATCTGGAAAACTTCTGACTGACTGAGTGGCGCCAAACCGGTTGGCGCAGAGTCTTGACCGGCCCCTGTCAGCTTGGGGCTGTGTTGGGAGTAAAACCCTATATGTTGGGGTTGCCCCTCGACTGCGCAACAAGATAATGCGGTAGAGGCCGATTTTCAAGGCGGATAACTCGGGGGTTATCTGTGGATAAATTGTGGGTAGGCGGTGAAGGTCAGTAGCTACTCTGCCGCCAGCGCCCGCCGTTGCTGGTGGTGTCTAAAAGGTGACCAGCTGTGAAGAAAAGCCGGTGTTTTTAAGAATTTTTTTTAATAGTTTTGGGCCCCTAAATTAACCTGGGCAATAACTGTTTTGACCTGTGTAGTCAGTGAGCAAAGTGGTACTACGGCGTCCATTTTTGCGTGGCATTATGCGCCGATGAAGGGCGCGCCAGTGGCGTAAAAATCACCAGCTGTTTCGCACTGTTGATCATCTATGCCGGTTGTTTTTTGAGCGCCGGGGCGCGTTGGCCAAGGCGGTGGAAAAATAACCGGCCAGCTTCGGCCCGCCGTGCACAAAAAACGAACACCCGGGAATGCCTGCCCGCCGCCGGGGCGCGGCAAGTTACACGGGGCGGTTCACGCTTTCAAACCATTTCTGGCGCCAACATAAAAAAAGCGCCCGGCCGGTGCAACCGGCGCGGGCGCCCTGGGTTCACTACTGTGAAGGGTTACCGCAAAGGAATGTGACGCGGGAAAATCAGTTGCTGTTTTCCTGCAGGAATTCCATCAGCGCCTTCTGGGCGTGCAGGCGGTTTTCCGCCTCGTCCCACACCACGGAAATGTTTTCGTCTTCCAGCAGTTCGGCGCTCACTTCCTCGCCGCGGTGGGCGGGCAGGCAGTGCATGAAGATCGCCTCGCTGTTGGCGTGGCTCATCAGCTCGTGGTCCACCAGGTAGCCCTCGAATGCCTTGAGGCGCTGGTGCTGTTCGGTCTCCTGGCCCATGGAGGCCCACACATCGGTTGCCACCCAGTCGGCGCCGCGCACGGCATCTTCCGGCTTGCGCACGATAGTGACCCGGTCGCCGGCGCTGGCGACGATGGACTGATCCGGGTCGTAGCCCTCGGGGCAGGCGATGCGCAGCTCGAAATCGTACTGGCGCGCGGCGTTGATATAGGAGTGGCACATATTATTGCCGTCCCCGACCCAGGCCACCACGCGGCCGCTGGGGCTGCCGCGATGTTCTACATAGGTCTGGATATCCGCCAGCAGCTGGCAGGGGTGGAAGCTGTCCGACAGGGCGTTGATCACCGGCACCCGCGAGTGGGCGGCAAAGCGCTCCAGCACGTTGTGGCCGAAGGTGCGGATCATCACCATATCCACCATGCGCGAGATCACCCGGGCGCTGTCCTCGATCGGCTCGCCGCGGCCCAGCTGGGTGTCGCGGGGGGACAGGAACAGGGCGCTGCCGCCCATCTGCGCCATGCCCGCCTCGAAGGAGACGCGGGTACGGGTGGAGGACTTCTCGAAGATCATCCCCAGTACCTTGTCGCGGAACGGCTCGGTGGTGATGCCCTGGGCGCGCAGCGCCTTCAGTTCAATGGCGCGCTCGATCACCGTGTCGAGTTCTTCCCTGTTCAGGTCCATCAGGCTGAGAAAATGTCTGGTCGCCATGGGTCTTGTCTCCCTTCTTTAATACAGGCGGTTTGTTATGTCTGTGCCGGTTGCGTCCCTCAGGCCGCCTGGCGGGCGAATTGCAGGACCAGTGTGCTGACAGTATCGGCCACCTGGCGGCACTCGCTGTCCGTGAGTGTCAGCGGCGGCAACAGGCGCAGCACGTTGCCGGCGGTGACATTGATCAACAGGTCGTGGGCGCGGGCCTGCTGTACCAGTTCGCCGCAGGGGCGGTCCAGCTCGATACCCACCATCAGGCCCAGCCCGCGGATATCGTGCACGGCCTCACAGCCACCCAGCTGCACCCGCAGCTGTTGCAGCAGGCTGGCCCCCAGTGAAGCGGCGCGCTCTACCAGCGCCTCGTTCTCCAGGGTTTCCAGCACCGCCAGGGCGGCGCGGCAGGCCAGCGGGTTGCCGCCGAAGGTGGAGCCGTGGCTGCCGGCGCCGAACAGCTGCGCCGCCACACCGCTGGCCAGGCAGGCACCGATGGGTACGCCATTGCCCAGTCCCTTGGCCGTGGTGACCACATCAGGGAGTATGCCGGCGTGCTGGTAGGCGAACAACTCGCCGGTGCGGCCGTTGCCTGTCTGGATCTCGTCCAGCATCAGCAGCCAGTGGCGGTCGTTGCACAGGTGGCGCAGGCGCAGCAGGTAGTCGCTGTCGGGGACGCGGATGCCGCCCTCGCCCTGCACCGGCTCCACCAGCACCGCGACGATATCGTCGTGCTGCGCCGCCAGTGCCTCGATGGCGGCGACATCGTTGAAGGGGACCCGCAGGAAGCCCTCCGGCAGCGGGGCGAAGCCCTGCTGGGCGGCGGGGTTGCCGGTGGCGGTGAGGGTGGCCAGGGTGCGGCCGTGGAAGGCGTGCTCCATTACCACGATGCGCGGGCAGGCCAGCCCGCGCGCGTTGCCCAGCTTGCGCGCCAGCTTGATGGCGGCCTCGTTGGCCTCGGCACCGGAGTTGGAGAAGAACACATTGTCCATGCCCGACAGGGCCACCAGCTTTTCCGCCAGCTGTTCCTGGGCGGGAATATTGTAGAGGTTGGACACGTGCAGCAGGGTGTGGGCCTGGTCCTGCAGCGCCGCGGTGACCGCCGGGTGGCAGTGCCCCAGGCCGCAAACGGCGATACCGGAGATGGCGTCCAGGTAGCGTCGGCCGCTGTCGTCCCACACGTAGTTGCCTTCGCCCCTGACCAGGGTCAGGGTCCTTTCGCCGTAATTCTGCATCAGTGCGGGGGTGGCCACTTTGCTGTCTCCTCCTGTTGATCTGCCTGTAGGCCTGTCGAGCCGGTTGCCGCAGGAAATTCGGCATTGTCGCCTTCAATCCGCAGTTTCCCCGGGTTGGCCGGCAATACTACCACAAGGATAGTGGCGGGATAGTCGCGGAGGCCGGGAATTGGCGTTTTTCGTATGCGGCTACACACTAGGGTACAATGCCGGCCAGCGCGCCACTGCCCCCGGCCGGCGCAACGCCCAATTTATCGACCGGTACCACTACCCGAGGTTAGTTATCCCTATGGACACAATGGAGAACATCAAGCAGCAGATCGCCGACAACGCCATCCTGCTCTACATGAAAGGCAGCCCCAACGCGCCCCAGTGCGGCTTTTCCATGCGCGCCTCCCAGGCGCTGATGGCCTGTGGCAAGCGTTTTGCCTATGTGGATGTGCTGTCCAACCCGGATATCCGCTCTGAACTGCCCAAGTACGCCAACTGGCCCACCTTCCCGCAGCTGTGGGTGAAGGGCGAGCTGGTCGGCGGCTGTGACATCATCATGGAGATGTACGAGAGCGGCGAGCTGAAGACCCTGGTGGAAGAGGCCTCGGCCGAGAGCGAGGACGGCGAGTAAACCTTGCCGGTCCCCGGGACGAAAAAACCGCGGCCAGTGCCGCGGTTTTTTTATGCCCGCAAACCGGGCCGGTGCCATGCAGGCGGGGCAGGGCGCACACAAGGTGCGCCCCTACGGGGGAACGAACCGATCCGGGGAATGATGCAGGGGCGCACCTTGTGTGCGCCCAGGGGCAGTTCACCCATAACGCCGGCCCCGGCGCAGTGGGATGATGGTAGAGAGGGTATTGCCGTAATAACCGGGTAAAACAGGTTGACGTAGGGGCGCATCTTGTGTGCGCCCGAATACCAGTGTCCACGAGACCTGGTCCCTGGCGTCAAGCCGGGGGAATGATGGAGGGGGTTGGGGTTGCTGGGGGAGGGCGGACACAAGGTCCGCCCCTACGGCCGGGTTTCCGGGTCCGGCGCGGGGGCGCATCCCGTCACCCGATACGGTCTGTCGTTGGTATCGGCAATGGATCCGGGTAATTCGGGAAAAGATCGTAGGGGCGCACCTTGTGTGCGCCCGGGAAACAGCCCTTATTCGTCGGAGGCTTTTTCCATCTGGGTTTGCAGGTAGTTTTGCAGGCCTACCATGTCGACCAGCTCCAGCTGCTTTTCCAGCCAGTCCACGTGCTCTTCCTCGGACTCGAGGATTTTCTCCAGCAGCTCGCGGCTGCCGTAGTCGCGCACGGATTCACAGTAGGCGATACCGTCGCGCAGGTCGGGGATGGCCTTGGATTCCAGCTTCAGGTCGCACTTGAGCATTTCCTGTGGGTCTTCGCCGATCAGCAGCTTGCCCAGGTGTTGCAGGTTGGGGATGCCCTCCAGGAACAGGATCCGCTCGATGAGCCAGTCGGCATGTTTCATTTCATCGATGGATTCTTCGTATTCCTTTTTGCCCAGCTCTTTCAGGCCCCAGTTGTCATACATGCGGGCATGCAGGAAATACTGGTTGATGGCCACCAGCTCGTTGCCCAGTGCTTTGTTGAGGTGTTCGATGACCTTGGGATCGCCTTTCATAGCTTTTGCTCCTGTGCCCGCGATGCCGGGTGTGCACCCGCGGGAATATCCTGTTGTGAGTTGTGTGCTTCCGCGCCGCCAGTCAGTTATCAGTAATTTTATTGTAGGGTCGGTAGCGCATATGCGGTGGAGTTTGCGGTGCTGTCAGCGGCAAGTCAAGGGAAGCGAAAATTCACGCAGACACTGTATATAAAGGGTGAAACACAAATTTGGCCGAAAAGCGGAACGAAAATGATTCCTCTTTAGATGCCCTTCGAAAACCTTGTCGATAGTCATTTTTATTTACTGTGCGCGGAAAAATGCCGGGCGCAGGTTGGCAGGGCAGGCAGCGGGACTTTTATTTGGTCAGCTGCTAGTTGGTGAGCTGCACGGCGATTTCCTCCACGCGGGATTTGATCGCCTGCAAATCGTTGCTGCTCTCGATAAAGGTTTCGCAGTCCTCTTCCAGCTGCCGCACATAGGCGAGCATGGCGCGGCGGTCCTGCCCGCGGCCGCAGGCACGGCTCAGGCGCAACAGGGAATTCAACAGGTGCCGCATGAATACACCATTGGCGCGGCCGTGCTCACAGATTTCATCGAGTGAGGCATCCAGCAGGTCGGCGAAGGTCAGCTCCCGCGTTACCAGGCGCAGGCGGCCGAGCTCATCGGTAAAGCAGTTTCCCGGTTCCGGTCGTTGCAGCACCGTGCCCAGTCCCTCCACCAGTCGATCGACACAGGTATAGGCGGTGAACGGATCATTGACGCCCGGCGACAGCGCGCGCACGGCAATCTGCGACAGCTGCCGGATGGAAAAGACAATATCCTGTTCGGCGGTTGGCTGGGAGCCGATTTCCACCGCCGAGTGAATGCCGGTGAGCAGCGAATCCATATCGGCGGGTGAGTCGAAGATGCGCCCGATGACACCCCAGTGATTGACGTAGGCTCCCGCGTGGCAGGTGATCTGCAGGCAGCAATCGTATTTCTCCGCCAGGGCCTGCAGGGCCGGGCGGTTGACCAGTTGCACATAGCCGCCGCTGCCGCTGGGGATATTGATCCAGCCCTGGCCCAGTTCCAGGCGGTCCTCGTCGAATTTCTGCCCTTCCATATCTTTCGGGGACTGCGGGTATTCGCGGTCGATCGCGCGATGGAACTCCTGGTTGATCTGGTGGGTGATGTTGTCCACCTGGATGGTGAGCGCCACGTTATGGATGAAGTACACCAGGAACAGGATGCTGGCCAGGGCCAGCAGCATGGCCACGTGCACGGCCAGGTCATAGTTGCTGACGTTGTCTTCCAGCGTATCGATGCTGCGGATGGTGACCAGCGCATAGACAAAGGAGGCGAGAAAGATCCCCAGTGCCACCTGGGTGCTGCGGTCGCGGACAAAATTGCGCACCACGCGCGGGCCGAATTGGTTAGAGGCCAGTGTCAGTGCCACCACCGTAATGGAAAAGACGGTACCGGCCACGGTAATGGTGGAAGAGGCAATAGTGGAGAGCAGGGCGCGGGCGCTGTTGGCGTCGCTGATGCTGAGCCAGTCAATCCCGGTAGCGCCGGCGACATCGACGGCGCTGTCCAGTAGCCGCAGGCCGATGGCGAGAAGTATCGCCAGCACAATCATACTGGCCGGCACCGTCAGGAAACTGGTGCGCAGTTGTTCACCCAGGTGCTGGAGGGAATGCCGCATGCTGTCCCACTGGTGGCCGTGCAGGTTTCCTTAGCTTAGTGCACCGGCAGCGACTGTTGTCGGGGCCATTATCGGCGGCGGCAACCTGGTGTGATGGCTCGTATGCAGTAAAGGATCAGGGCCGGGGGAGCGAGAGGGGAAGGCCTGGGAGCGGGGGAGGGAGCGGGCGACCACGGGGGGTGGCCGCCGGATTACATCAGCTGGCGGAATAGAACAGGCCGCTGTTGGCGTTGGCGATAACACCGCCACTCATGGTTTCTTCGATGATCTCCTGGGTGAGCTCGGCACAGCGGCCGCACTGCGAGGATACGCCCAGCTGGCGACGCAGGGCCTTGACCGAGGTAGAGCCGTCATACACGGCTTCCTTGATCTGGCGGTCGGTAATGCCTTTACAGATACATACGTACATGGCTGCTTCTACCCTGTGGCGCACAATGCCCAAATAAGAACGATGTGTGGATCGTATTGCAATTGAGAATGAGTGTCAATAAGGTTCCATGAATGCATGGTTTTTATTCTAGTTGGCTAAAACATGACCCACAGGGCAATTGTCGCGAAACCCTGACCGATGGGTCGGGCCCCGCCGGGGAGTCCGTCGGCACACCGGCATGAATTCAGGCCCCGGGCATTGAATCCATTGCTATCGACACCATATAAATTTTCTATGGGACTGGCCGGGGTGGCTGTGTATCATTGCGGCCCACTATCAATTCCATGGCAATTTATTACTCCTGTATATAAATTGACCGTTTCGACATTTTAATTACCAATCCAACACTGGAATGAGGAGGCTCTTATGGCAGTTCTGGTAGGCAAACCTGCTCCGGACTTCACCGCTGCCGCGGTACTGGGTAACGGCGAGATCGTTGAAGACTTCAACCTGGCCGAGACCATCAAGGGCAAGAAGGCTGTGATCTTCTTCTACCCGCTGGACTTCACCTTCGTATGCCCGTCCGAGCTGATCGCTTTCGATCACCGTTTCGAGGAGTTCAAGAAGCGTGGCGTCGAGGTGATCGGTGTTTCCATCGACTCCCAGTTCTCCCACAACGCGTGGCGCAACACCTCCGTCAACGATGGCGGCATCGGCCCGGTCAAGTACTCCCTGGTTGCCGACGTGAAGCACGAGATCTGCCAGGCCTACGACGTAGAGTCCGAGGGCGGTGTAGCCTTCCGCGGCTCCTTCCTGATCGACGAGGAAGGTGTGGTACGTCACCAGGTAGTCAACGACCTGCCGCTGGGCCGTAACGTGGACGAAATGCTGCGTATGGTCGACGCCCTGGCGTTCCACCAGGAGCACGGCGAAGTCTGCCCGGCGGGCTGGCAGGAAGGCGACAAGGGCATGAACGCCTCTCCGGAAGGCGTTGCCGCTTACCTGAGCGAGAACGCTGAGAAGCTGTAAGCCTGATGCGTCCTGGCGCCCCGGGGCATCCCGGGGACGCTGCTGAAGGCCAGAAACCGCCCCCGGGCGGTTTTTTTGTGCCTGGGGCACACTTCAGCAGCGATGCGTCGCACGCGATTTGTGATTACAATGTCGCTGTTTTCGTGACAGGCAGCACAGCCGGAGAATTTTTCTGTTCGCTGCTAGTCTTACACTTAAACACTGTGACCTGCCGCGGCGGCCTGAAGTACGGCAATGAAATCCTTGATCCATACCACAATCTGTCTCTGCTGGCGTCGACCGGGTGCGGTCCGCTGGTGCCTGCTCCTGATGCTGGCCGGTCTCTGGCTGCCCGCCACGGCGGCGGATATCGATGCCAGTGCCCGGCAATTCGATCGCTATTTCCATAGCCTGATGAAAAAGAACGGGATCCCCGGTGCCGCCTACGTGATCGTCAGCGGCAACGAGGTGGTGGCCATGGATACCCATGGCGTGCGGGTCAAGGGCAAGCGGGCGAAGGTGGATAACAACACCGTGTTCCGCCTGGCCTCGGTCTCCAAGACCTTCGCCTCCAGCATGGCCGCGGTGCTGGAGCACGAGCAGAAATTCGACTGGGGCGACAAGGTGGTGCGCTATGTGCCGGAGCTGCGCTTCAAGACCCCGTCCCTGTCCAAGCAGTTGCAGGTGGAGCACCTGCTGAGCCACTCCTCGGGCCTGACCCCGAATGCCTATGACAACTACCTGGAAGATGACCAGCCGCTCAGCAAGATCCTGCCCAAGTTCGCCAATATCGACCCGCGCTGCACCCCGGGCAAGTGTTACGGCTACCAGAATGTCCTCTTCAGCCTGATCGAGGATGTGATCCAGAAGGCCACCGGGGTGTCCTACGAGCGCCAGCTGGACAACCGTTTCTTCTCCCCGCTGAAGATGGACAATGCCTCCCTGGGCTGGGAGCGCTTTATGGCGTCGGACAACCGCGCCGCGCCCCATGTGCAGACCGGCCGCGGCTGGCGCCCGGTAAAAGTCGAGAAGGAGTACTACTACGCCGGGCCGGCGGCGGGCGTGAACGCCAGCATCTCCGATATGGCCCAGTGGCTGAAGGCACAGATGGGCTACTACCCCAAGGTGCTGTCGCCGGAGGTGATCGCCGACATCACCACCGAGCGGGTGGAAACCCGCCGTCACATGCGCCACCGCATCTGGCGTGACTACCTGTCCCATGCCGGTTACGGCCTGGGCTGGCGCCTGTATACCATCGGCGACGACCGCATCATCTACCACGGTGGCTGGGTGGCCGGATTCCGCGCCGCCGTGGCCTATTCGGAGAAGCTCAAGATCGGCATTGTTATCCTGATGAACGCCGAGTCGCGCGTCATCTCCGACCTGACCGCCAATTTCGTGGTGGATATCACCGGTAACGGCAACCTGGCCACCGCCCTGGCCGGCGAGTAGCGACTTCCCGGTCTGCTATTCCCCTCTCTTCCCCGGCCCCGCGGCCCTTGAAACCGCGGGCCGCGGCCCAATATAGCCCCCTGTTCAGAATGAAGTGACAGGGGAGACCTATCCATGACCGTCGAGGCCCAGAAAGAGAGCCACGGTTTCCAGACGGAAGCCAAGCAGCTGCTGCACCTGATGATCCACTCGCTGTACTCCAACAAGGAGATTTTCCTGCGCGAGCTGGTATCCAATGCTTCCGACGCCGCCGACAAGTTGCGCTTTGAGGCGCTGGCGAAGCCGGAGCTGCTGGAAGAAGATCCCGACCTGCATATTCGCATCGAGTTCGACAAGGACGCCGGTACCCTCACCATTTCCGATAACGGCATCGGCATGAGCCGCGACGAGGTGATCGAGAACCTGGGTACCATCGCCCGTTCCGGCACGGCCAGCTTCCTGCAGAACCTCACCGGCGACCAGCAGAAGGACGCCCACCTGATCGGCCAGTTCGGGGTGGGTTTCTACTCCGCCTTTATCGTCGCCGACAAGGTGGAGGTGTTCACCCGTCGCGCCGGCGCCGATACCGCCCAGGGCGTGCACTGGGAGTGCCACGGCGAGGCCGAGTACACCGTCGAGAACGTGGAGTGGCCGCAGCGCGGAACCCGCGTGGTGCTGCACCTGAAAGATGACGCCAGCGAATTTGCCGATGGCTGGCGCCTGCGCTCCATCATCAAGAAATACTCCGACCACATCGCCATCCCGGTGGAGATGCTGAAGGAGGAAGCGCCTGCGGCCGGGGACGAGGAAGAGAAACCGGAAGACAAGGCGCCGGAGTTCGAGGCTGTCAACGCCGCCCAGGCCCTGTGGACCCGTCCGCGCAGCGATATCAAGGCCGAGGAGTACCGCGAGTTTTACAAGCATATCGCGCATGACTTCGACGACCCCCTGACCTGGAGCCACAACCGTGTCGAGGGCACGCTGGATTACACCAGCCTGCTGTATATCCCCGGTCGCGCACCGTTCGACCTGTACCAGCGCGATGCCTCCCGCGGCCTGAAACTCTATGTGCAGCGCACCTTTATCATGGATGACGCCGAGCAGTTCCTGCCGCTGTACCTGCGTTTCGTCAAGGGCGTGCTGGATTCCAACGACCTGCCGCTGAACGTGTCCCGCGAGATCCTGCAGAAGGACCGCAACACCGATGCCATCAAGAGCGCACTGACCAAGCGCGTGCTGGACATGCTGTCCAAGCTGGCGAAGAAGGACGCGGATGAATACCAGAAATTCTGGAACCTGTTCGGCAATGTACTGAAAGAGGGTCCGGCGGAAGACTTCGTCAACAAGGAGAAAATCGCCAAGCTGCTGCGTTTCTCCACCACTCACACCGACGAGCCGAAGCAGGACCAGTCCCTGGAGGATTACACCGGCCGCATGCAGGATGGCCAGAAGTACATCTACTACGTGGCCGCCGACAACTTTGCCACTGCCAAGTCCAGCCCCTACCTGGAAGTATTCCGCAAGAAGGGCATCGAGGTGCTGCTGCTCACCGACCAGGTGGATGAGTGGTTTGTGGGCCATATGACCGAGTTCGATGGCAAGCCGTTCCAGGACGTGGCCAAGGGCGCACTGGACCTGGGCGAGGCGGAGACCGACGAGGACAAGGCCGAGCGTGAGAAGGTGGAGAAAGACGCCGGTGCGCTGGTGGAGCGGGTCAAGGAAGTGCTGGAAAACCGCGTTGAGGACGTGCGCGCAACCACCCGCCTGGTGGATTCACCGGCGTGCCTGGTGGTGAGCGAGCAGGACCTGGGGCCGCAGATGCGCCGCATCCTCGAGCAGGCCGGCCAGTCCCTGCCGGAAGCCAAGCCGATCTTCGAGCTGAACCCCTCACATCCGCTGGTGCAGCGGCTGGACCAGGAACAGGATGAGGACCGCTTCGCCGACCTCACCAATATCCTGCTGGACCAGGCCAACCTGGCAGCGGGCAACCAGCTGACGGACCCGGCCGATTATGTGCGCCGCCTGAACGCGCTGCTGCTGGAGCTGAACACTTAAGGCAGCCGCTTCGCCGCTTGCGACCGCCGGTCCCGACTGAAAGGGCCGGCGGTTTTTATTTTCCCGCACCCGCGCCGGCCTGGCGCCGCGCTCCATGTACCCCCGCCCTGTTTGATTTTTGCTCGATTTGCCCGCCAGGTCACACCGCCTGCGCGGAAACTGACCGATAATCACTTTTTTTTCCCGCCCGCGTTGGGCTGGGCCAGCTCGACCTCTATAATCCGCTCGACGACAACAACTACCATTCCCTTACTCAATTCCATCGGACAGGTATGACACAGACGGAAACTTCTAAGCCCTTTTCCATTGCCGTACTGGGCGGCGGCAGTTTCGGTACCGCGATTGCCAATATTGTCGCCGGCAACGGCCACGATACCCGCCAGTGGATGCGCGACCCAGAGCGTGCGGAGAGCTGCCGCAACCTGCGGGAGAACCGTTATTACCTGCCCGGTGTCACCCTGCACCCGGAGCTGAAAGTCACCAGCGACCTGGAGGAAGCACTGGCCGGTTGCCAGATTGTATTCGTGGCGATTCCCAGCAAGTCTTTCCGTGAGGTGGTGCAGCGCGTTGCCCCCATGCTGGACACCGGCACCATGCTGATTTCCACTACCAAGGGTATCGAGCATGACAGCTTCCACCTGATGAGCGATATCCTGCGCGAGGAAACCACGGATATGCGTGTGGGGGTGCTGAGCGGCCCGAATTTTGCGAAAGAGATTGTCGCGGATCACTACACCGCCACCGTGATCGCGAGTGAGGACGAGGAACTTTGCAGCACCATCCAGAAAGTGCTGCATTCCGAGACGTTCCGGGTCTACTCCAGCAACGACGTGTTCGGCGTGGAGCTGGCGGGGGCACTGAAGAATATTTATGCCATCGTCACCGGCATGGCAGTGGCGCTGGATCGCGGGCAGAACACCATCAGCCTGCTGATCACCCGCGCGCTGGCGGAAATGATGCGCTTTGCCGAGGCGATGGGAGCCGATCCCATGACCTTTATCGGGCTGGCCGGGGTAGGGGACCTGATCCTCACCTGTTCCTCGGACCTGAGCCGCAACTACCGGGTGGGTTACCTGGTGGGACGGGGCCGGGCCCTGGAGGAGGCTGTCGCAGAAATCGGTCAGGTCGCCGAGGGCGTGAACACGGTTCGGCTGATTAAGCACAAAGCGGATGAATTGGGCGTCTACATGCCCTTGGTTTCCGCTATTCACGCCATATTATTTGAAGAGCGCCCGATCCCGGAGGTAATACGCGATTTGATGTCGGGCGCGCAAACGTTCGATGTAGCCTATTCGGCTAAACCCTAGGGGCAAAGACAATATGGATAATGAAGAACTGAAAAAAAACATCACCTCCGGCAACCACTGGATGCGCCTGTTGTACATGGTGCTGTTCGTAGTGCTGCTGGAAATCGCCGGCTTCGTCATGCTGGCGGTGGTGATACTGCAGTTCCTGTTCTCGATTCTTTCCGGCGGCCCCAATGACAACCTGCGCCGCCTGGGGGACCAGATCGCGTCTTTCGTGTACCAGACCCTGCAATTCCTGGTGTACAACACCGAAGAGAAACCTTTCCCGTTTGCCGAGTGGCCCGAGTCCGACATCGAGGACCTGTCCGGCTATGAAAGTGCCGAGGAAGTAAACGGCGAAGTGGTCTCCGAAGACGATGAAGAGCCCCAGGGGCAGAGCGTGTACGATCCCATCTCCCTGGGTGCCGGGAAGGACGAGGGCGAAGACAAACCCGCCGCATCCACCAGCAAGGGGGCGGCCAAAAAGAGCGCCTCCGGCGGCACCGGCAAGGGCAGCTCCAGCAAAAGCAGTTCGTCGAAGTCCAGCTCTTCGAAGTCCAGCTCGACCAAGTCCAGTGGATCCGGCAGTTCCACCAAAAGCAGCGACAAGGCCGGCGCCGACAAGGGCAAGGAGCCGGAGAAGGAGACCGGGAAGGACGACGACAGCGACAAGTAGTCCGTAGCCATCCGGCGGGGCTCAGCCCCCGCCAGTGGCGAAACAGGGAGGTTCAGCGTGCAGCTACTGATATTGCGCCACGGCGAGGCCGAGCCGATGGTGGGCGAGGACAGTGAGCGCCAGCTTACCGATCGCGGCCGGGCACAGGTGGCCTGGATCTGCGACCGACGCGCCGAAGAGCTGGCGCAGGTGCGCGCCATCTGGGCCAGCCCGTTTGTGCGTACCCAGCAGACCGCGCAGATTGTCGCCGGCCGTCTGCGGCAGCCTGTGGACACCCAGCCCCTGCTGGTGGGCGATACCGATCCGCGGGAGGTGCTGGAAGCCCTGGGCCGCGCGGCACTCTTCCCGCTGCTGCTGGTGAGCCACCAGCCGCTGGTGGGCTCCCTGGTCAACGGCCTCTGCGGCAGTCCCGGGGCACATCCCATGGGCACCTCCAGCCTGGCCTGCCTGGAAGCCGAGGTCTGGGCCAACGGCTGCGCCGACCTGTCCTGGCTGCAGCACCCGCAGGTCTAGCCGGGACGCCGCACCATTCGTCCTGTCCCCGCGTCCACTCTCGACACCCATGCTGGCCCCGGAGGTCATTGCCGGTCCCGGTCGGGCCCGGCACTATCTGGTGCTGGTTTCTAACGATGTTGCCCCATGACTGAATCCCCGCGCGAAATCACCCTGGAATTCGATCACAAGACTATTGCCGCCCGACGCTGGGGCGATCCCGATGGCGTGCCGGTGCTGGCCCTGCATGGCTGGCTCGACAACTGTGCAAGCTTTGACCGGCTGGCGCCGCTGCTGGGCGGGATCGACCTGGTGGCGATCGATATGGCCGGCCACGGGCAGAGCTACCATCGCTCCCGGGATGCCAATTACAACATCTGGGAGGAAGTGGAAGACGTGATCGGGGTCAGTGAGGCACTCGGCTGGCGCCGGTTCTCCCTGCTCGGCCATTCGCGCGGGGCGGTATCTTCCATGCTCACCGCCGGCACTTTCCCCAACCGCGTGGAGCGGCTGGCCCTTGTGGATGGGCTGGTGCCGCCGCCGGCCAGGGCGGAGGAGGCACCGGAGAATCTTGCCCGTGCCATCGCCCAGCGCGCCCGTTATGGCGCCGTGCGACCGCGGCAGTTCACCAGCCTGGCCGAGGCCACCGAGGCGCGCCGCAACGGTATGTTCAAGTTGAGCCGGGAAGCTGCCCGCGCCATCGTCGAGCGTGGCACGCGCGCCAGTGCTGACGGTTTCACCTGGAGCAGTGACCCGCGCCTCAAGGCCACTTCCACCGGCAAGCTCACCAGCGACCAGGTGCGCGCTTTCCTGGAGAGTATCCAGCAAGCGGAGATTCCCGTGCGGCTGGTGCTGGCAATGGATGGTATCGAGGGGATGCCCGAGAGGATGCGGCCACTGCTACAGCAGTTTCCCAATATTGCCGTGCGCGAGATGCACGGCGGCCACCACCTGCATATGGAAGAGGGCGCGGAAGAAATCGCCGAGTGGTTCGGCCCCTTCCTGCGCGGCGAATGATCCCGCGCCTGTTCTGCCCCTGCGGTCCGTCCGGTTTTGCGATTCGGTAGGTTTGCTGAGGCTGCAGCGAGATAGTCCGTAGGGGCGAACCTTGTGTTCGCCCTCTCAAGCAAGGGGATTCCTTCCTGCCGTCCCGGGCGCACACAAGGTGCGCCCCTACGGTCCCGGCCGTTCGTCCGGCGTCACCATTTTTGTCATCCCGGATGCCGGCAAGGGGGATAGGGGATGATGTTTACACCGTGGGTGTCGTGGCGCCCGGGCGCATTCAGGGGCCGCCCTTAAATTTTTTCCTGTCGTCATTGCCACGAACTGTGTAGGGGCGCACTTTGTGTGCGCCCAGGGCTCGTCAGGATGCTTTTGCGTTGTCCGATCCGGTTTCGGGTTCTCGAGGTGGCCGGGGTTGGGCGAGGGGATGGGGGGCCACCCGGGCGCATACAAGGTGCGCCCCTACGGGCCTGGTTCGGGCAGGTACCCGTAGGAGCGGCCCCTGGCCGCGAGACCACAGGGTTGGATGGCTAGCAGGCGTCCCGGCTCAGAACGGCAGGCGCTTGGAATAGCAGCCCTGGTCCATCTCCCGCACCTCCACCGTGACCGCCGGCACACCGTCGGCGAACTGGCACAGGGCGTTGAAGACCGCGGAGCTGAGCTCTTCCCGCTCGCGCTCGCTGCGCCCATCCAGCAGGCGCACTTCCGCGTGGATAAAGCTGCCTCCCTTCTCCCCGGCGATAAAGTGCCGGTAGGGCAGCGCCCGGGTCTTGATGGTGTGGGGGGCGAACAGGCCGGAGCGGTTCATGGCCTCCTGCGCGGTGCTGACCAGTGCCGGGATGGAAATATGGTCTTCCAGCTTCTCAGCGTACTCGATCACCAGGTGGGGCATGGTTTCTCTCCGTGAATACTGGGGCCGCGCGATATCTCTGTGCGGCCCCCGTGGCACTCTTTACAGGTTCACTGCGCAGCGGTGAGCGCGACAGCTCCATCGCCGCGCTTCCCTGCGCCGCGTTAACGCATTTTAGCGAATCAGGGACAGGAATTCGGTCCGGGTGGCCTGCTGGCTGCGGAAGGAACCCAGCATGGCGGAGGTCTTCATTACCGAATTCTGTTTCTCCACGCCGCGCATCATCATGCACATATGCTTGGCCTCGATGATCACGCCGACGCCGGCCGCGCCGGTGACATCCTGGATGGTCTCGGCGATCTCCACGGTGAGCTGTTCCTGGATCTGCAGGCGCCGGGCGAACATATCGACGATGCGCGCCACCTTGGACAGGCCCAGCACCTTGCCGTTGGGGATATAGGCCACGTGTGCCTTGCCGATAAACGGCAGCAGGTGGTGCTCGCACAGGGAGTAGAGCTCGATATCCTTGACCAGTACCATCTCACTGCAGTCGGAGGGGAAGATGGCCTCGTTGACGATATCGTCCAGCGATTGCTGGTAGCCCTGGGTCAGGTATTGCATCGCCTTGGCGGCGCGCTTGGGGGTGTCCTTCAGGCCCGGGCGTTGCGGATCTTCGCCGATTGCCTCAATAATTCGCGCGTAGTGTTCGTTCATCTGGTCCAGTTCCAATATCTCAGCCCGAGGGGCGGGTGCGCTACCCTAAGCTTTTGTCATGTTTGAGTAAAGAACCGCCGGGCGGCCAGGGATGTTTTACTCTGCGCCAGGGCCAGTGGATCATTGCCGGGGCGTAATTCCGCCCCGGCCCAGTCAGTAAAAAGGATAGAGTGAATGATCGAGAAGCGTGAGGCCTCCCTGCACGAGCTGCAGACCCTGCTGGACTTTGTGCGTTGGGGCGCCAGCCGATTCGGGGAAGCCGGTCTCTGGTTCGGCCACGGCACCGACAATGCCTGGGACGAGGCCCTGCTGCTGGTGATGCATACGCTGCACCTGCCCATGGACAGCAAGCCCGAGGTGCTGCAGGCGCGGTTGGCCATGGAGGAGCGCCGTGAGGTGATGGCGATTCTCGAGCGGCGCGTGCAGGAGCGCCTGCCGGCCCCCTACCTGACCCATGAAGCGCATTTCTGCGGTATGACCTTCTATGTGGACAGCCGCGTACTGGTGCCGCGCTCGCCCATCGGCGAGCTGATCCGCAGTGGCTTCGAGCCCTGGCTGCAGGTCGAGCCGCTGGCGATCCTCGACCTGTGCTGCGGCAGTGGCTGTATTGGTATTGCCTGCGCCGATGCCTTCCCGGAGGCGCGGGTCGACCTCAGCGATATCTCTTCCGGCGCGGTGGAAGTGGCGCAGGTCAATATCAACCGCCACCAGCTGAACGAGCGCGTGCGCGCCGTGCAGTCTGACCTGTTCGACGGGCTGGAGGGCTGCAGTTATGAGCTGATCGTGTGCAACCCGCCGTATGTGGATGCTCGCGACCTGGCGGAGATGCCGGCGGAATACCGCGCTGAACCGGAGATTGCCCTGGGCTCCGGCGACGACGGGCTGGATTTCACCCGTCGCCTGTTGCTGGAGGCGGCCGACCACCTGCAGCCGGACGGGTTGCTGGTGTGCGAGGTGGGCAACAGCTGGGAGGCGCTGGAGCGGACCTTCCCCGGGGTGCCGTTTATGTGGCCGGAGTTCGCCGATGGCGGCCATGGCGTGTTCGTCATCAGCCGCGAGGACCTGCTGGCCTACCGCCCTCAGTTCGAGGCCAGCTGAGCCGCAGGGGATTGCGCGCCGGCACAAGTCGGCGCAATCCTCTATAATGCCCCGCCTTTGCCCGATAAATGCACGTGGAATGCCCGGGCACCGAACAAATCACTGAAGACTGAGCGGAAGTCACGGAAGCGAATCTATGTCCGGCAATACCTTTGGCAAGCTGTTTTGTGTCACCTCCTTTGGCGAGAGCCACGGCCCGGCGCTGGGCTGTATCGTCGACGGCTGCCCGCCGGGGCTGGAGATCAGTGCCGAGGAGATCCAGCTGGAGCTGGACCGCCGCAAGCCGGGCACTTCCCGCTATACCACCCAGCGCCGCGAGGCGGATGCGGTGAAGATCCTGTCCGGCGTGTTCGAGGGCAAGACCACCGGCACGCCCATCGGCCTGCTGATCGAGAATACCGACCAGCGTTCCAAGGACTACTCCAATATCTCCGAACAGGTGCGTCCCGCCCACGCGGATTACACCTACTGGCAGAAATACGGCATCCGCGACTATCGTGGTGGCGGGCGTTCCTCTGCCCGGGAAACCGCCATGCGGGTGGCCGCCGGTGCCATCGCCAAGAAATGGCTGCGCCAGCAGTACGGTATCGAGGTGCGGGGCTACCTGTCCCAGCTGGGCCCGATCCGGGTGGAGAAGCTGGACTGGGAACAGGTGGGACAGAATCCCTTCTTCTGCCCGGACGCCGACAAGGTGCCGGAAATGGAGGAGTACATGCAGGCGCTGATCAAGGAGGGCAATTCCATCGGTGCGCGCATCTCGGTGCACGCCAGCGGCGTGCCCGCCGGGCTGGGGGAGCCGATCTTTGATCGCCTGGACGCGGACCTGGCCCATGCCCTGATGAGCATCAATGCGGTCAAGGGGGTGGAGATCGGGGCCGGCTTCGACAGCGTGGAGCAGAAGGGCACCGAACACCGCGACGAGATCACCCCGGAGGGTTTCCTGTCCAACAACGCCGGCGGCGTGCTGGGTGGCATAACCAGCGGCCAGGACCTGGTGGCCCATATCGCCCTCAAGCCTACCTCCAGCCTGCGGATTCCGGGCAAGAGTATCGATACGCACGGCAACCCGATCGAGGTGGTGACCAAGGGCCGCCACGATCCCTGCGTGGGTATCCGCGCGACACCGATCGCCGAGGCCATGACGGCACTGGTGCTGATCGACCACGTACTGCGCCAGCGGGCCCAGAACGGGGATGTGAACCCCGGCGTGGTAACGGTGGGCAGCCAGGCGTAACCGGGCCCGAGAGCACAGACCATCGAGCACAAAAAAGGCGGCCAACTGGCCGCCTTTTTTCGTTTGCCCGCTGCCCGGTTACAGGTGCAGGTTCAGGCCGATATAGGGCCCGCTGATATCCAGGTTGCTCTCCAGTTCGTCCAGCTCCTGCAGGTCCAGGGTCATGCTGCGGTAACCGCCTTCGACGGCAAAGTCCAGGGCCGGCGCGAAATCCCAGCGCACCTTGGCAGTGATGTCCGTGTGGGAGTCACCGTTGTAGCCAGTGGCATTGCCCTGGGCAATCACGGACCAGCCGCTGAACGGCAGGTCGAAGCGGGCCATGCCGTAGGCCATCGGCAGTACGCCGGACAGCTCGATGTTCTCGGACTGGAAGGCGCTGTCCAGCTGCAGCTCGCCGCTGTACTGGCGAGCAGTGAAGCCGATGTCCAGGTTCACCCAGTTGTCGAGGATTTCATAGTAAAGGGTGGCGTCGGTATGGGTCAGGTCGAGATTGGAGGAAACCTCGGTACCGGCGATGAAGGTTTCATCGCCAAACTCGACGAAGTCGCTCAACCGGGTTACGCCATCGGTCTCGATGCCGCTGTGGGACAGCATGATGTTGGGCACCAGGGGAATCGGGTGCTCCAGCGCCGCCTGCAGGAAGGTGACATTGTCCTCGGCCGGGCTGAATTCCTCGATATCGAAGTTGTCCTGGCCAACGTCGCCGCTGTAGGACGGCATCCACACGCCGGCAGTGGCGTCAAAGCCGAGGATGGTGTCGGCGCTGGCGGCGCCACTGGCTAGGGCCATGCAGATGGCCAGGCTGGTTTTTTTCATTGCTGCCTCCTTATTGGAATTGGCGCGCAGTTTACTATTTTTTTCCCCTTGCAAACGTGTCAAGGGCACATTTCTGGGCCAATCTGTGACCTTGCTCAATTTTTGCGCCGGTTATTCCTGCTTGTTCGTCGCGGCGGCCTGCAGCAACAGTTGCTGTAGCGCGCTGGCGGCATTGCTAAGGGTGCGTGCGCGATGGCTGATAACGCCCAGGTTGCGGAGGAT
The DNA here is from genome assembly GCF_044383805.1 of Microbulbifer sp. JSM ZJ756. Taxonomy (NCBI): domain Bacteria; kingdom Pseudomonadati; phylum Pseudomonadota; class Gammaproteobacteria; order Cellvibrionales; family Microbulbiferaceae; genus Microbulbifer; species Microbulbifer sp. JSM ZJ756. The sequence goes on from NZ_JBISER010000002.1 coordinate 25,933, forward strand.
ATTCAGTTTGTCGACGGGTAACACCGCCAGGCTGTCGTCCACCAGGGTCTGCGGCAGCACGCTCCAGCCCAGGCCGACACCGGCCATCATCTTGATGGTCTCGAGGAAATTGGTGGCCAGCTTGGCGGTCAGTTTCAGGCCCTGGGCGTCGAACTCGCGCTTGATCAGGCGGCCAGTGTAGGTGTTCAGGTCCGGCAGGATGGCCGGGTAGCGGGCCAGGTCGGCCAGGTCCAGGGAGGGCAGTTGCGCCAGTGGATGCTCGGGCGCCGCCACCACCACGCAGGGGTCGGGCCAGATGACACGGGCTTCCAGGTTCGGGTATTCCTTCAGTGCCAGGGTGACCACCGCCAGCTCGTACTCGCCCGCCATCAGTGCCTCGTAGGCCTGCTCGGAATCGACAAAGTCGATATCCAGCGCCACGTCCGGGTAGCGGGTACTGAATGCCTTCAGAACCGGTGGCAGGTGGTGCAGCCCCACGTGGTGGCTGGTGGCGATACGCAGGCTGCCGGCCACCTCGCCGCCCAGGGCCCGGAGTTCGCGTTCGGCGTCACTGACCTCGTTGAGGATATGCCGTGCCCGCGGCAACAGCGCGCGGCCGGCATCGGTCAGCTGCAGTCGCCGCCCGATGCGGTCGAACAGCGGGGTGCCCAGTTGCTGCTCCAGGGCCGCCAGGCGCTTGGAAACGGCGGGTTGGGTCAGGTGCAGCTCTGCGGCGGCCTCGGACACCGAGCCCTGCTCGGCGATGCTCAGGAAGGCTTTCAGCCACTGGATTTCCAAATTGCTTGCTCCACTCGTTGTGAATATCGATATCCCGGGCCGCAATGGCGTTCCCCAGAATCATTCCATATGCGACTTGTTCTTATAATAAATATAAATTGATGTTATGTAACGCCCCGCCTAGACTGCGCCAATCACAAGAAGAGGAGAGACGGCCATGGCCGGGCAGACGCTTTACGACAAACTCTGGCAGGACCACCTGGTCAAGAGCCGCGAAGACGGCACCGCACTGATCTATATCGACCGCCACCTGATCCACGAGGTGACGTCCCCGCAGGCATTTGAAGGCCTGCGGCTCGCCGGTCGCGGTCTCTGGCGCAAGGACTCCCTGGTGGCGACACCGGACCACAATGTGCCCTCCCACGCGGGTGAGCGCGCCGGGGGTGTTGCCGGTATTCGCGATGAAGTGTCGCGCATCCAGGTGCAGACCCTGGACGAGAACTGCAACGACTTCGAGGTGGTCCAGTTCGGCATCAACGAGCCGGGGCAGGGCATCGTCCATGTGATCGGGCCCGAGACCGGTGCCACCCTGCCGGGCATGACCGTGGTCTGCGGTGACTCCCATACCTCCACCCACGGTGCCCTGGGCGCGCTGGCCCATGGCATCGGCACCTCCGAGGTGGAGCATGTGATGGCCACCCAGTGCCTGATCCAGAAGAAAATGAAGAACATGCTGGTGCGCGTGGACGGCGAGCTGGGCCCGGGTGTCACTGCGAAAGACGTGGTGCTGGCCATTATCGGCAAGATCGGCACTGCCGGCGGCACCGGCTATGCCATCGAGTTCGGTGGCTCGGCGATCCGGGGCCTGTCGATGGAAGGCCGCATGACCATCTGCAACATGGCCATCGAGGCCGGTGCCCGCGCCGGCATGGTGGCGGTGGACCAGGTCACCCTGGACTATGTAAAGGACAAGCCCTACGCACCGAAAGGCGAGCAGTGGGATCGGGCGGTGGAAAACTGGAGCCGCCTGCATTCCGATGACGATGCCGTTTTCGATGCCGTGGTGGAGCTGGCGGCGGAAGAGATCGAGCCGCAGGTAAGCTGGGGTACCTCGCCGGAAATGGTGGCTTCGGTGAATGCGCGGGTCCCGGACCCGGCTGTCGAGGCGGACCAGACTCGCCGCGCGGGTATCGAGCGTGCGCTGGAATACATGGGCCTCAGTGCCGGCCAGGCGATTGGCGATATCCAGCTCGACCGCGTGTTTATCGGCTCCTGCACCAACTCCCGTATCGAGGACCTGCGGGCGGCGGCGGCGGTGGCGAAGGGCCGTCGCAAAGCCGACAGCGTCAAGCAGGTACTGATTGTCCCGGGATCCCAGGCGGTCAAGGCGCAGGCAGAGAAAGAGGGGCTGCACGAAGTGTTTACCGCAGCAGGTTTTGAATGGCGCGAGCCCTCCTGTTCCATGTGCCTGGCGATGAATGCCGACAAGCTGGGCGCGGGTGAGCACTGCGCCTCCACCTCCAACCGCAATTTCGAGGGGCGCCAGGGTTACGGTGGCCGCACTCACCTGGTGAGCCCGGCCATGGCCGCGGCGGCGGCGATTGCCGGCCACTTTGTCGATGTGCGTGAGTTTGTAGCTGCAGGGGAGACTGCCTGATGAAAGCCTTTACCCAACACCAGGGCCTGGTCGCCCCCATGGACCGCGCCAACGTGGACACTGACCTGATCATTCCCAAGCAGTTTCTCAAGTCGATCAAGCGCACCGGCTTCGGCCCCAACCTGTTTGACGAACTGCGTTACCTGGACGAGGGCGCGCCGGGACAGGACTGCTCGAAGCGGCCGCTGAACCCGGAATTCCCGCTCAACTTCGAGCGCTACCAGGGCGCCTCGGTGCTGCTGGCGCGCAAGAATTTCGGCTGTGGTTCCAGCCGCGAACACGCCCCCTGGGCACTGGATGATTACGGTTTCCGCGCGGTGATTGCGCCGAGCTTTGCCGATATCTTTTTCAACAACTGCTTCAAGAACGGCCTGTTGCCGATCGTGCTGGATGAAGCGGTGGTGGAGCAGCTGTTCGAGGAAATGTACGCGCAGGAAGGCTACGCGCTGACCATCGACCTGGAAAAGCAGCAGGTGGTAAAGCCCGACGGCAGCGCCATCCCGTTCGAGGTGGATGAGTTTCGCAAGCACTGCCTGCTGAACGGCCTCGACGATATCGGCCTGACGCTGGAAGATGCGGATGCAATCCGCGCCTACGAGGAGAAGCGCCGCGAGCAGGCGCCGTGGCTGTTTGACGCAGTGAAGTAAAATCTTAAACCGCCGGGCCGGCCGCGGTCGGAATGGCGAGGGAAAAGGGATGCCGCCGATGGTATCCCACACAAGAAAAGGCAGATTCGTGAGCAAGAACATCATGATCCTCCCGGGCGACGGTATCGGCCCGGAAATCACCGAACAGGCGGTGGCGGTGCTGGAAGCCGCAGACAAGAAATTCGGCCTGGGCCTGAACTTCAAGCAGGGCAAGATCGGCGGTGCCGCCATCGATGAATCCGGTGAGCCGCTCACCGACGCCACCCTGGACGAGGCCGGCGCGTGCGACGCTGTGCTGCTGGGTGCAGTGGGTGGACCCAAGTGGGATACCCTGGACCGCGAGATCCGCCCGGAAAAAGGCCTGCTGAAGATCCGCAGCCGCCTGGGCCTGTACGCCAACCTGCGCCCGGCCATCCTGTACCCGCAGCTGGCCGAGGCCTCGTCGCTGAAGCCGGAAGTGGTGTCCGGGCTGGATATCCTGATCGTGCGCGAACTGACCGGGGGTATCTATTTCGGTGAGCCGCGGGGTATTCGCCTGCTCGCGAACGGCGAGCAGCAGGGCTATAACACCTACGTCTACAGCGAGTCGGAAATCGAGCGCATCGGCCGCACCGCCTTCGAGGCGGCTCAGAAGCGCGGCGGCAAGCTCTGTTCAGTGGACAAGGCCAATGTGCTGGAAGTGACCGTGCTTTGGCGCGAGGTGATGGACCGGCTGGCGCCGGAGTACCCGGACGTGGAACTGACCCATATGTATGTCGACAATGCGGCCATGCAGCTGGTGCGTGCGCCCAAGCAGTTCGACGTGATGGTGACCGGCAATATGTTCGGTGACATCCTCTCGGATGCGGCGGCCATGCTTACCGGCTCCATCGGCATGCTGCCGTCGGCGTCCCTGAACGAGACCGGCTTCGGTCTCTACGAACCCTGCCACGGCTCGGCACCGGATATTGCCGGCCAGGGCATTGCCAACCCGCTGGCGACTATCCTGTCAGCGGCAATGATGCTGCGTTACTCGCTCGGAATGGGCGAGGCCGCAGACGCGATCGAACAGGCCGTGAGCAAGGTACTCGACGACGGACTGCGCACCGCTGATATCTACACTGAGGGAAGCAGGAAGGTATCCACCGCGGAAATGGGCGCAGCAGTGGTGGCCGCTTTCTAATTTCAATAACAAGGTCAATCCATCTTTACAGGAGCCTGGTCGCAGGCGAACCGGACACACAGGAATTACAGGATTATTGAAATGAAAAAAGTAGGTTTTATTGGCTGGCGCGGTATGGTCGGCTCCGTCCTTATGGGCCGTATGCTGGAAGAGAACGATTTCACCCATATCGCCGAGCCGGTATTTTTCTCCACCTCCAATGCCGGCGGCAAGGCGCCAAACATCGGTCGCGAAGTGGCCCCTCTGGGTGACGCCTTTGATATCGACGCGCTGGCGGAGCTGGATGCGATCGTCAGCTGCCAGGGCGGTGACTACACCAAGAAGGTCTACCCGCAGCTGCGTGACAAGGGCTGGGACGGTTACTGGATCGACGCCGCCTCCAGCCTGCGCATGGACGACGACGCCCTGATCGTACTGGACCCGGTGAACCGCGGCGTTATCGACCGCGGTATCGACGCAGGTGTAAAGAATTATATCGGCGGCAACTGCACTGTCAGCCTGATGCTGATGGGCCTCGGCGGCCTGTTCAGGGAAGGCCTGGTGGAGTGGGTTTCCGCCCAGACCTACCAGGCTGCCAGTGGCTCCGGCGCGAAGCACATGCGCGAGCTGATCTCCCAGATGGGGGCCATCCGCGACGGCGTTGCCAGCGAGCTGGCGGACCCGGCCAGCGCCATCCTGGAAATTGACCGCAAGGTGGCCGAGAGCATGCGTTCCAGCGCATTCCCCACCGCCGAGTTCGGCGCGCCGCTGGCGGGCAGCCTGCTGCCGTGGATCGATACGCAGATGGAGAGCGGCCAGAGCCGCGAGGAGTGGAAAGCCCAGGTCGAGGCCAACAAGATCCTCGGTACCGACAGCCCCGTGCCGGTGGACGGTACCTGCGTGCGTATCGGTTCCATGCGCTGCCACAGCCAGGCCTTCACCGTGAAGCTGAAGAAAGATGTTCCCATGGGCGACATCGAGCAGCTGATCGGCGGCGCCAATGACTGGGTCAATGTGGTACCCAATGAGCGCGAGGCTACCCTGGAGCAGCTGACCCCGACCGCGGTGACCGGCAAGCTGGATATCCCGGTGGGCCGCCTGCGCAAGCTGAGTATGGGTCCCGAGTACCTGAACGCCTTTACCGTGGGTGACCAGCTGCTGTGGGGCGCCGCCGAGCCGCTGCGCCGCGTGCTGCTGATCCTGTTGGGTAAGCTGTAAACAACCACTGCGCCACCCGCCCGGGTGGCCAGTGATCCCGAAGGGTCGCCGTGGCATTTGACTGCCGCTGCGGCCCTTCGTAGTTTTAGGGGGAGCGCGCTGGCAATGGCGCTTGCTACCAGGAGAATCCCCAATGAAACGCGTTGCCAGGCTTGTCGCTTACTCCCTCGCAGTCATCTGTGCGATTTATGGCGCATTGATCGTCGTCAATTTACGCGATGTGCCGCCGGGGCCAGAGGCTGAGCGACTGCGTGCGCTGTTGGATGAGCGGCCGGAGATCGCCGATGCAGACAATGCGTTTGTGTTTGCCAGTGGTTTCGAGATAGCCCGCGGTTACTCACCGGTAGAATGGGGGCGCAAGCGGCTCAACTGGATTGCCGCCGCGGGCGAAAGAGGTGCCGCGGGTCCGGACCACCCACCCGGGGAGTATTATTCCCGGTCCCGTGATCGCGCTGCGGCCCACGCCGAGATTGCCCAGAGCCATATGGCGGCGATGACATCGCCGGATAGCGAGCTCGCCAGCTGGATAGACTCGGAGCGCTGGCTCCTGGAGCGCTACCGGTTGCTGGTGGCATTACCTGCATGGCGGGGGGTGGTGCCCGAGAATGCATCGATCCCGTTCGTGCCGTTCCTGTCGATCATGGACGGACAGAAAATGCTGATGTCGGAGGCCCGCTTGGCTGCCGGCCGGGGCGATGCCGCGCGGGTACGGGCCATGCTGCAGCAGGACCTTCGTTTCTGGCGTTTGCTGTTGGGCGAATCGGACCTGCTGATTACCAAGATGATCGCCGCCGCTGCGATCCGCCGGCATTTTGAGTCCGGGAACGTGGTGCTGGCACGCCTGGCCCGGGCCGGTGGGGCTGGCGGTGAGGGGGTTCCCGAAAGCTGGCGTGACCCGTTCGGCGACAGTGAACTTTCCATGTCGCGGGTGATGGCTGGCGAGTGGCGGTATGGATCAAACTTGATCACATTGATGCTCAGTGAGCGGGACCTGGCGGATCCCCTGAAGTTACTTGCCCGCCCACTGTTCCAGGTGCAGGACTCGATGAATCGCCATGCGCGGAAGGTGGTGGCCTGGATCGATTACCTGGATGTCCCCCTGTCCCAGTTACCGGGGCGGGTGGCGGCAGGGCCGCTGGAATTGGCAGGGGACGATGGCCTCCGGGCCTATAACCTGACGGGCTGGCTGCTCGAGCATGACTGGGGCTACCCCAACTACACCGATTACCGGGTTCGCGTCGCGGACCTGGAGGGTGCGCGGCGTGCGGTACTCCGGGCGACCTACCTGCGTGATGGCAATGCTGTCCGGGTACCGGGGCTGCGTGACCCCTACACCGGTGCCGCATTGACCGAGGCCGGGGGAGCGGTGGAGTTCGTTGGCCTGGCAGGGGGAGACCGGGGCCGGTTCCGCTTTCCTATCTGAGTCATCCTGTATCCGCGGGCCGCCAGGGATTGCATCGCCGGACCTGCTTCACTGGTCACAGAAAAGCCAATCGGTATAATCGCGGCCTCTCTCAGTGCAATCCATTTCTGGAAGTAAATCCAATGTCCGAGCAAGCCGCAGAAACCGACCGCGAACTGGTAATCGTCGGGGTGGATAACGCCGCCTTCTCTCCACTGCTGGAAATCCTCGAGGAACGCAAGACGGTGCTGCCCGAGCAGCTGCGCCTGCTCGACGAGGAGGACAGCGAGGTGGATCCGCAGGTTTTCGCCAACCGCAACATCACCGTACAGTCGCTGGAGCAGTTTGCCTTCGGCCCGCAGCAGGTGGTGCTGCTGCTCAAGGGCGGTGCCGCCGGGCAGGCGGCGCTGGCTGCGGCAGAAGACGCCGGGGCCTGGGTGCTGGATGCCTCCGACAATACCCGCGGCGACGAGAGTGTGGCGGTGGTGCACCCGCTGCTCAATGCCAATGCCATTGCCGGCGCGGAACGCCATGTACTGGCGCTGCCGGCCGCCGGCGCGGCCATGGTGGCCGAGGCACTGCTGCCACTGCGGGATCGTGTACAGGCGGTGGAAGTACAGCTCAACCAGCCGGTGTCCGCGCTGGGCAAGGCGGCGGTCGATTCCATGGCGGCGCAGACCGCTCGCATGTTCAACGCGCAGGATGTGGAGATTGATCCGGAAGTCGGCCAGCGGCTGGCGTTCAACCAGCTGAGTTCCAGCGATGCCCTGCTGGAAAGTGGCCACAGCCTGCGGGAGCTGGCGCTGGTACACGACCTGCGGCGCCTGCTGGGTGAGGATATTGCGGTGGATGCCTGTATCAATACCGCATCGGTTTTCCACGGGCAGCTGGCCAACCTGCGGGTGGTGCTGAAGGAAGAGGCGGACCTGGACCAGCTGCGTGCGCTGCTGCGCAACGGCACCGGCCTGAAACTGGAGGAGCGGCCCTCGGCACAGGATTCCGTCGGCGGTGATATCACCCTGGTGGGACGGCTGCGGCAGAGCCTGCTCAGCCGGCGGCAGATTAATTTTTGTGCAGCATCCGACAATTTGCGCAAAGACCTGGCAATCAATTGTGTACAGATTGTCCAGTTGTTGCTAAAAAACCACTGATATTTAATACTTAGCCGTTATAGTGAAGGTGTATTCTCAACATTGCTTTGCTTGGGGGTGGCGATTTAATCGCCAGCGGTGAGAGGCAGTCGAAGCGGCAGCCGCTTCATTGGATATTTACTGTACAGTAAACCGGCGTCGAGCGGAATTTACCCGCTGGCGGGCCGGTGATTCTAACAATAAAGGGAATCGGATATGCGTGTGCGAAAGCTGGCGCTTGCTGTGGGTATGGTCAGCGCACTGAGTGGCAACGCGGCTCTGGCGCTCGGCCTGGGTGAAATCAAACTGAATTCGACGCTCAATGAGCCTCTCGAAGCGCAGATTGCACTACTGCAGACTCGCGGTCTCGCCGATGGCGAGATCAAGGTACGCCTGGCCAACCCCGATGATTTCGAGCGGGCCGGCGTCGACCGCACTTACCTGCTTACCGATCTCAAGTTCGAAGTCGATCACTCCGGTGGCCAACCGGTAATCCGGGTTTCCAGTAACCGCCCGATTCGCGAACCCTTCCTGAACTTCCTGGTGGAAACCCGCTGGCCCAGCGGCAGGCTGCTGCGGGAGTACACACTGCTGATGGACCTGCCGGCTTTCTCCAGCAGCGCCGCACAACAACCCGTGCGCGCCGCCGAGCGCGAGCGCCAGCAGGTGCGTCGCCAGCCCGCAGCCCCGCAACCCGCGCCCGCACCACAGCAGCGTCCCCGGGTTGAGGAGCAGGCCCCGCGGCCGACCCGCGAGGCCCCAGCGGAGCCCCGTCCCGAGCCTGAGCCCCAGTCCCAGCCCCAGCAGCCTGCGGCCGAGGAGCCGATGGAGCTCGAGCGGCAGTCGAGCGGTGCTGAGACCGGCGGCAGCCAGGTTTACGGCCCGGTGGCCGCCAACCAGACCCTGTGGGAAATCGCCCGTGATTCCCGCACCCATGGCGATGTCTCGGTGCAGCAGACCATGCTGGCAATCCAGCGCCTCAATCCAGAAGCGTTTATCGATGGCAATATCAACCTGCTGAAAAAAGGCGCGGTCCTGCGGTTGCCGGAAGTGGCTGAAGTGCGCGCGGTCTCCCGCGGTGACGCAGTGTCGCAGGTGGCATCGCAGAACGATGCCTGGCGCCAGCGTATCGGTGCTGCCGAAGAGGCCACCGGCGCACCGCTGGACGCGCGTGCGGCGAGCGATGATGCCGGTAGCAGCGACACCGTCGAGGGTCGCGTGAGCCTGGCCGCGCCGGGTGACAACGAGTCTGTGCAGTCCGGTTCCGGCAGCGGCGCCGAAGACAGTGCGGCACTGCAGGGTGAACTCGCGGTCAGCGAGGAAGAGCTGGACAAGTCCCAGCTCGAAAATGAAGAACTGAAAGAGCGCATCTCCGAGCTCGACGAGCAGATCGACACCATGGAACGCCTGGTGGAGGTCTCCAACGAGGAGATGGCTGCGGTGCAGGCCGCCGCCGGGGAGTCCGCTGGGGACGCTACTGCGGCGACGGAGCCTGATGGTGTAGAGGCTACCGGTGAGGAGCTGGCAGCCGGGGAAACCACAGGTGACGTTGCCGCCAGCGAGGCCGGGGAAACCGAAGCCGAGCCGGAGGAGGCCGCGCAACCGGAGGATGCCCGCAATCGCGTGGTCAGCGTGCAGACCAAGCCGGAGCCGACCCTGGTTGAGCGCCTGATGGAAAACATCCAGCTGATCGGTATCGGTGCCGGCGTTCTCCTGCTGGGTATCGTCGGTTTCGTCAGCTGGCGTCGCCGCAAGGAAGAAGAGGAGGCCATGCGCCAGGTGGAGGCGGAGATGGCGGCCGAGCGCTCCCTCGCCGACGCACCGGAAATCGACGAGAAAGATGAAAGCCTGGCCGCGGTGGAGTCCTTCGAGACCCAGGATAACTTCGACATGGACCAGTTCGACGATGTCGATACCGGTGATCCCGTGTCCGAGGCCGAGATCCACCTGTCACTGGGCCAGTACGGCGATGCCGAGGGCAAGCTGGTGGCGGGCCTGCAGCAGGACCCGAACAATGTCGATGCCCGCCTGATGCTGCTGGAGGTCTACGCGCACCAGCAGGATATCGGCAAATTTGACGATCACTACCGCCAGCTGTTGAGCGTCAGCGATGGCCCCGCCGCCGACCGTGCCGCGCGCCTGCGTGAGAGCATCGACGGCGCCGGCCCCTTCGAGGGGCCCGAGGATGGCTTTACCAGTGAGTCCCTGGAAGCGATGCAGCTCGACGATATGAGCTCCTCATTCGACGGCGACTTCAACAGTGATTTTGGCAGCGCCGAAAGCTCCGGCGGCCAGGAGTCTGGCGGCAGCGACCTGCTGGACGACCTGACCATGGATCTGGGCGATGACAGTGATTTCGCCAGCGGGCCCGATGCCGGCGGCGACGAGGACTTCTCCCTCGACCTGGACCTGGGCGACGACTTCAGCAGTGACAAGGCTGGCAGTGATGCAGGTGAGAGCGACGATAGCTTTGATTTCGACGACCTGATGTCGGCGGACCTGGGTTCCGGCGATGCCGGGCAGGATGCAGCGGCTGAACAGGAATCCCTGGATTCCCTGTCGCTCGACCTGGACGATGATTTCAGCAGTGCCGATACCACTGCCGGCAGCGATGAATTTGGCAGCGCCGAAATCGCCGGGCAGGACGCGGGCCAGGAAGACGGTGGCCTGGATTTCGACCTCGACCTGTCCCCGATGGAGGAGAGCGAGGAAGCCGGTTCAGGTGACCTGGAGTTTGGCTCCACCTCCTCTGGCGCACCTGCGGCAGGCGATACTGCGGGTGACGATTTCGGAACCCTGGAGTTCGAGAGCCCCTCCACCGACACTGCAAGTGCGGACACAGGTGCTGACCTGTCCACCGAATCCGCTGCTGCCGACGACCTGTCCCTGGACGACCTGGAGGGTTTCGGTGACGACATGGGTTCCGGCCTGGACCTGGACTCCATCGACCTGGACGAGTTCGATGGCGAGCTCTCCGCCGGCGCCGACAACGCGGCGAGTGCGGGCAGTGAAGCTGCAAGCACTGGGGAAGCCTCTACACTCGCATTGGAGCCGGAAGTCGAGACCGCCGGCAGTGGTGCAGCTGCGTCCGCGGCGGGTGCTGAAAGCGGCAGTGCCGGATTCGGCGACCTGAATTTCGACCTGGAAGGCGACCTGGACTCGGAACTCAACCTGCTGGAAGGCAGTGACGAGCTGAGCACCAAGCTGGAGCTGGCCCAGGCGTATGTCGACATGGGCGACAAGGATGGTGCCAGGGATATCCTCGCAGAGGTGGCCGAGGAGGGCGGTGACGAGTACAAGTCGCGGGCCCGCGAGATGCTGGAGCGCCTCTCTTAAGCCGCTGCCAGCGAGGCAAAACCCCGCACTGGCTGCGGGGTTTTTTTATGGCATTTTTTTACCGATTGCAGGCCAGAGCCAATGCCTTCCGAGTACCAGTACAAGCCCAATGGCGAAGTGCCCCCCGGCGAGCAGCTGCCCGCGGGCCTGCGGCGTATCGCCGTGGGCGTGGAATACTGCGGCGCCCACCTGCACGGATTCCAGAAGCAGAAATCCGCCGCTGCCACCGTGCAGGCCTACCTGGAAAAAGCCCTGTCGGCGATCGCGGCCGAACCGGTGACGTTGGTCTGCGCCGGGCGCACCGATGCCGGCGTTCACGCCACCAACCAGGTGATTCACTTCGATACCGCGGCGATCCGGCCCGCGCGCGCCTGGGTCCAGGGCGTGAACACCAAGTTGCCGGATGCGGTGCGGGTACGCTGGGCGCAGGAAGTGCCGCCGCAGTTCCATGCGCGTTTCTCCGCGCGCGCGCGCAGCTATCGCTACCTGATCCACAGTGCGCCGACACGCTCGGCCCAGGCCGCGGCCGAGGTCACCTGGACCCAGCACCCGCTGGACCTCGAAGCCATGCGCACCGGCGCCCGGTACCTGCTGGGGCGGCACGATTTCAACAGTTTCCGCGCCAGCCAGTGCCAGGCCAAGAGCCCGGTACGGGAAGTCACCCGGCTGGACCTGGCCAGGGTGGGGCAGCTGATCGTCATTGAAATCAGCGCCAACGCCTTCCTGCACCATATGGTGCGCAATATCACCGGCGTGCTGATGGCGGTGGGGCGGGGCGAGCGGCCGCCGGAATGGGTGGGCGAAGTGCTGGCGGCGCGGGACCGCACCGCCGGCGGCGTTACCGCGCCGCCGTTTGGACTCTACCTGGTGGACGTGCAGTACCCGGCGGAGTTCGGCCTGCCGGCCAGCGAACCCGGTCCAATGCTGGTGCCGCTGCCCCTGGGCGGCCTGGTTTCCGGCTAGTGGCCGCCGGGGCCGCGTTTCGCGGCCGGTGCCGATCTGCTAACATCGCTTCCTCCCTATTTTTTGAACCACCGGTCGGTTGCGTAACGCGATGCAAGTGAAAGTGTGCGGGATTACCCGCGCGGACGATGCGGAGATGGTTGCCCGGGCGGGTGCGGATGCCCTGGGGCTGGTCTTTTACGAGCGCAGCCCGCGCCATGTTACCGCGCCGCAGGCGGTCTCCATTGCGGCGGTGGTACCGCCGTTCCTTACCCTGGTGGGCCTGTTCGTCAACGCCAGTGCCGATGAAGTGAACCAGGTGCTGGCCAGGGTGCCCCTCAACCTGCTGCAGTTCCACGGCGATGAGACCGCAGACTACTGTGAGCAATTCGGTCGTCCGTATATCAAGGCCCTGCGTATGAAAGACGACCTGGATGTTGTGGCCGCCATGGCCGAGCATCCTGGTGCGCGGGGATTCCTGCTGGACGCCTACCGTCCCGGGGTGCCCGGTGGCACGGGCGAGTCCTTCGACTGGCAGCGGGTGCCACAGGACAGTGGCCAGCAGATTGTCCTCGCCGGTGGACTGACACCGGATAATGTGGCCACGGCCATCCGCACTGCGCGCCCCCAGGGCGTGGACGTGAGCGGCGGCGTCGAGTCGGCGCCGGGCATCAAGGATGCCGACAGGGTTTACACCTTTATCACCGCGGCGCGGCAGGCGTTAAACGATTGAGCGGTCCTTCCGGCAAAGCCATTTGCGGGACCAGCGGTAACAGGAGCAGTGAGAGTGAGCGATAAGAAGTCGGTGGATTATTCAGCCTTTCCGGATGCGCAGGGGCATTTCGGTCCCTTTGGTGGCCGTTTCGTGTCCGAGACACTGATCGGTGCCCTGGATGAACTGCGGGAGATGTACAACAGCCTGAAGGATGACCCGGAATTCCGGGCGGCCTTCGACTACGACCTGGCGCACTATGTTGGCCGGCCTTCGCCGCTGTACCTGGCCGAGCGCCTGACCGCCGAGGCGGGCGGCGCGCGAATCTGGCTCAAGCGCGAGGACCTGAACCACACCGGCGCCCACAAGGTGAACAACACCGTGGGCCAGGCGCTGCTGGCCAAGCACAGCGGCAAGCGCCGCGTGATCGCCGAGACCGGCGCCGGCCAGCACGGCGTGGCCACCGCCACGGTAGCGGCGCGGCTGGGTCTGGAGTGTGCGGTGTATATGGGTGCGGAGGATGTGAAACGCCAGTCCCCCAATGTCTACCGCATGAAGCTGCTGGGTGCCGAGGTGATCCCGGTGGAATCGGGCTCCAAGACCCTGAAGGATGCGATGAACGAGGCCATGCGGGACTGGGTCACCAACGTCGATGACACCTTCTACATCATCGGCACCGTGGCCGGCCCGCACCCGTACCCGCAGCTGGTGCGTGATTTCAATTCGGTGATCGGCCGCGAGGCGCGCGCCCAGAGCCTGGAGGAGTTCGGCCAGCTGCCGGACGCGCTGGTGGCCTGTGTGGGCGGTGGCTCCAACGCCATCGGCCTGTTCCACCCGTTCCTGAACGACAGTGACGTGAAAATGTATGGTGTCGAGGCCGGTGGCGAAGGCCTGGCCAGTGGTCGCCATGCGGCCCCGCTGAACGATGGTGTGCCGGGGATCCTGCACGGCAACCGCACCTACCTGATGGAGGATGACGACGGCCAGATTATCGAGACGCACTCGGTTTCCGCCGGCCTCGATTACCCGGGGGTAGGGCCCGAGCACGCCTGGCTGAAAGATATCGGCCGCGTGGACTATGTGGTGGCGGATGACCAGGAGGCGCTCAATGCCTTCCGCATGCTGACCCGCAAGGAGGGGATCCTGCCGGCGCTGGAGTCCAGCCACGCGGTGGCCTATGCCCTCAAGCTGGCCGCCGGTATGTCGCCGGAGCAGAACATTGTCGTGAACCTGTCCGGGCGCGGCGACAAGGATATTTTCACCGTGGCCGCTATCGACGGCATCGAGGTCTAGGGACCTGTGCGGCGCGGGCCGCGAAAAGAATTGCAGAAGTGGCGCCGCGACGGCGCGGATCAACAGGAATTGAGCGAGTGACACAAGACAACCGAATCGACCGCCGTTTTGCCCGCCTGCGGGAAGAGGGCCGCAAGGCCCTGGTGACCTACCTGGTGGCGGGTGACGGCGGCCCGGAAAACACCGTGCCGCTGATGCACCAGCTGGTGGCCTCGGGCGCCGACCTGATCGAGCTGGGGGTGCCTTTCTCGGATCCCATGGCCGAGGGCCCGGTAATCCAGCGCGGGCACGAGCGCGCCCTTGAGTACAAGACCTCCCTGCGCAAGTGCCTGGAGATGGTGCGGGAATTCCGCCGGGAAGACAGCGACACACCCGTGATCCTGATGGGTTATGCCAACCCGATCGAGAAAATGGGCGCGGAGCCGTTTGCCGACGCGGCGCTGGATGCCGGTGTCGACGGCGCCCTGACGGTGGACCTGCCGGCGGAAGAGGCGGGCCCCCTGAGCGAAATGCTGAGCGCGCGCAACCTGCGCAATATCTTCCTGCTGACCCCCACCACCAGCGAGGAGCGTATTCGTGCGATCACCGGCCTGGCCAGCGGGTTTATTTACTATGTATCGCTGAAGGGCGTCACCGGGGCGGGCAACCTGGACCCGGAAGCGGTGCGTGAGAACCTCGAGCATATCCGCGGCTTCACCGACCTGCCGCTGTGTGTGGGTTTCGGTATCCGCGACGGCGCCTCTGCCCGTGCGGTCAGCGAGGCCGGCGACGGTGCCGTGGTGGGCAGTGTGCTCGTGTCGGCCATCGGCGAGGCAGCCGACGGTACGGCAGCCCGGGATGCCGTGGCACAGCTGGTGGGAGGGATTCGCCGGGCGCTGGACGCCTGACCCCCGGGTGGGCGAGGCGAACTGTGACAGAGGTTTGCACATCACCCGGCAGTTGTGACCGGCTGGCCAGAAAGCCCCTGTGGGCGGCTGAACTGGCTGCACCCGGAAATGGTGTTAGTGTTTTAATTCTCGTCCTCAAAGCCACCGGCCAAGGACATGACTTTGGCCCTCAGAAGCATCGGGATTTGGAAACAAAATGAGCTGGTTAGAAAAAATCGTTCCTGCGGTCATTCGCACCGAGCGCCGTCCCGGCGCCAGCAAGGTCCCGGAGGGAGTGTGGAAAAAGTGCGTCAAGTGCGACGCCATGCTCTACCGGCCGGAGCTCGAGCGCAACCTGGATGTATGTCCGAAGTGCGACCACCATATGCGTATCGGCGCAAGGCGCCGGCTGGACATCTTCCTGGATGAGGAGGGGCGCGAGGAGCTGGCTACCGACGTGGTGCCCGTGGATCGCCTCAAGTTCAAGGATGTAAAGAAATACAAGGACCGCCTGACCCAGGCGCAGAAGAATACCGGCGAAAAGGATGCCCTGATCGCCATGCGCGGTACCCTGGAGGGCAAGCCTGTGGTGGCGGTGGCCTTTGAGTTCGCCTTCCACGGTGGCTCCATGGGCTACGTGGTGGGTGAGCGCTTCACCCGTGCTGCCCAGCTGGCGTTGGAAGAGCGCATCCCGCTGGTGTGTTTCTCGGCTACCGGCGGTGCCCGGATGCAGGAGGCCCTGATCTCGCTGATGCAGATGGCCAAGACCTCCGCCGTGCTGGAAAAAATGAAAATGGCCGGCGTGCCCTATATCTCGGTGATGACAGATCCGGTATATGGTGGTGTGTCCGCCTCCCTGGCCCTGCTGGGCGATATCAATGCCGCCGAGCCTGGCGCGCGGGCGGGTTTTGCCGGGCCCAATATCATTGAGCAGACCATCCGCCAGAAGCTGCCCAAGGGCTTCCAGCGTGCCGAGTTCCTGCTCGATCACGGCGCGATCGACATGATCATTCCCCGCAACGACATGCGGACCACCCTCGCGCGCCTGCTGGGCAAGCTGTCCGGCGCCTGATCCTGATCCCGCGGGTGCGGCCGGTCGCACCCGCGTTCTCCCTCCCTGGCCCTTTCCCTGTTACCGTCGCCGCTCTCGCGGCATACTGGGCCCGGCAATATCGTTACGGGGTTTCCCATGAGTGAACTGCAATCCTGGCTCGAGCGGCTGGAACGGCTGCACCCGACCGAAATTGAACTGGGCCTCACCCGGGTCGCCGCTGTGGCCCGGGAACTGGGTGTGGAGAAGCCGGCGCCGCGGGTGATCTCTGTAGCCGGTACCAACGGCAAGGGTTCCTGCGTGGCGACCCTCGAGGCGCTGTTGCTGGCCGGCAACCAGCGCACCGGGGCCTACAGCTCACCGCACCTGCTGCGATTCAATGAGCGGGTGCGCATCGACGGCCGCGAGGCGACCGACGCGGAGCTGGTCGAGGCTTTTGAGCAGGTGGAGGCCGCCCGCGGCGACACCAGCCTGACCTATTTCGAATTCACCACACTGGCGGCCCTGTGGCTGTTCCAGCGCGCCGGGGTCGACGTCGCCCTGCTCGAAGTAGGGCTGGGTGGCCGCCTGGATGCGGTGAACCTGGTGGATGCAGACCTGGCCGTCATCACCAGCGTGGCAGTGGACCACGAGGCCTGGCTGGGCAGCGACCGGGAGGTAATTGGCCGCGAGAAGGCCGGTATCCTGCGCCCCGGCAGCCCCTTTGTCTGTGCCGACCCGGAGCCGCCGCTGTCGGTGGTTTCCGCGGGGGCCAGCATGGGCGCTGAAGGTTACTTCCTGGGCTCCGAATACCACCTCGACAATGACTGCTTCCGCTTCGGTGAGCGGGAGATTCGCATACCTGCGGATATTGCGCTGCCGCGCCCCAGTATTGCTGCCGCGCTGGCGGCGCTACTGGTGCTGGACGCCATGCCGTCGGTGGCGGATGAGGAAGTGACCGGAATCCTGGCCGGCCTGCAGCTGCCCGGCCGCTGCCAGCGCCTGCGGTGGCGGGGCCGGGAACTGTTGCTGGACGTGGGCCACAACCCGGCAGCCGCGGCCTACCTGGCCCGATGGCTGGCGGAGCA
Organism: Microbulbifer sp. JSM ZJ756; assembly: GCF_044383805.1. NCBI lineage: Bacteria > Pseudomonadati > Pseudomonadota > Gammaproteobacteria > Cellvibrionales > Microbulbiferaceae > Microbulbifer > Microbulbifer sp. JSM ZJ756. Next base: position 43,112 of record NZ_JBISER010000002.1, read on the forward strand.
CCCGGTGGCGGGCCAGACCCGGGCGCTGGTGGCGGCAATGGCCGACAAGGACCTGTTGGGCCTGTTTGCGCCGCTGGCGCAGGTGGTGGACGCCTGGTGCCCGTCCCTGCTGCCGGGCAATGACCGGGCCGCCGGCTGCGAGGCGCTGCTGGCGGGGCTGGAAGCGGCCGGGGTGCCGTCCGCGCGGGTCAGTGCCGACTGCCCCGCCGTGGCGGCGGCAATGGACCGCCTGGTCGCCGATACCGGGAGCGATGACAGGTTGCTTGTTTTCGGTTCTTTCTTTACCGTTGCAGAAGTTTTACAACACGTACGAGATGACATCGATGGCGAGTCGTGATCGCGCCCCGGGTAAGCGGGGGCGCCTGGACGATGGCTTCAAGCAGCGTATCGTGGGCGCGCTGGTATTGGCTGCGCTCGCGGTGATATTCCTGCCGTCCCTCTTCGATCGCGAGGGGGCGCGCTATATCGATGTCACCAGCCAGATCCCGCCGGCCCCGGATATCCAGCCGATCCGGATCGCCGAGCCCGAGCCAGTGGCCGATGCCGCCCCGGCACCGCATCCCGATGACGCATTCCAGCCCGCCCTGGCCAGTGAACCCGCTGAGCCCGAGCCGGCGCCGGCGGAGCCCGCCGCCGAAGCGGACCAGCAGGCACAGCCGGGGAAGGTGGCCGATGCACCGGTGCTGGATGCCCGCGGCCTGCCAGTGGCCTGGGTGGTGCAGGTAGCTTCCTACAGTCGCGGTGACCGGGCCGAATCCCTCCGCAACCGCCTGATGGACGAGGGTTACAAGGCTTTTACCCGCGAAGTGAGCACGGACAGGGGGCGCTATACCCGCGTGTTCGTGGGTCCCAAAACCAGCAAGGCCGATGCCGGTGTGGTCAAGCGGGAGCTGGACCAGCTGCTGGACGTGCAGACGCTGGTGCTGCGCTTCAAGGCATGATGCGGGACCACGCGGTCAGCATTGTGAAATCCCATTGCCAAATGCCATATACATTGGGCTGCAGCTCCTAATGATCCATGCTTTTGCGAACAGCTTCACGCGCCGGGTCCGGTAAGTTAGAATGCGCGCTTCTCGCGGCAGCTGCCGAGGCAGGTAGGTTGAATGAATTGGGCTGACTGGACCATCCTGGCTATCGTGGCCATTTCCACGCTGATTGGTCTCAGCCGGGGATTCGTACGCGAAATCCTCTCCCTGCTCACCTGGGTTGCCGCCTTTGTGATCGCCATGATGTTCCGCGATGAGCTCGCCCCACTACTCTCTATGGTAGATACCCCTTCCCTGCGGGCGATAGCAGCCTTTGCCATCCTGTTCCTGTTCACGCTGCTGGCCGGTGCCGGCCTGAATATGACGCTGTCGGCTTTTGTCGAGGCCACCGGCCTGTCGGGGACCGACCGCACCCTGGGAATGGTTTTCGGCCTGCTGCGGGGCACCATCATCGTGCTGGCACTGCTGATACTGGCACCGGCGCTGATTCCGGTGGAGGGGGACACCTGGTGGCAGGAGTCGACGCTGATTCCCCATTTCCTCGAGTTTGAGGATCACGCACGGCGGGCCGCCGAGGCGATCCAGGACTTTTTTGTAGAATTGTTTTAACCGGGCGGCGCAGCTGCCCCAAGACGACCAGTAGGGCTAAGACTATGTGTGGTATTGTCGGTATCGTCGGTAAGAGTGACGTCAACCTGCAGTTGTACGATGCACTCACCCTGTTGCAGCATCGCGGCCAGGACGCAGCCGGCATCATGACCTGTGACAAGGACCGCCTGAACCAGCAGAAGGCCAATGGGCTGGTGCGGGATGTGTTCCGCGCGCGGCATATGCAGCGCCTCACCGGCAACTTCGGCATCGGCCATGTGCGGTACCCCACCGCCGGCAGCTCCGGGCCGGCCCTGGCCCAGCCGTTCTACGTCAACTCCCCCTACGGCATTGCCATGGCCCACAATGGCAACCTGACCAACGTCCGCGACGTGGTGGAAGAGATCTACCTGCAGGACCTGCGCCACATCAATACCGATTCCGATTCCGAAGTGCTGCTCAACGTGTTCGCCCACGAGCTGCACAAGCAGCACAAGCTGCAGCCCAAGGCGGAGGACATCTTCACGGCCATGCGCGCGGTCAACAAGCGCGTCCGTGGCGGCTACGCCTGTGTGGCGATGATCGTCGGCTACGGCATCGTCGCATTCCGCGACCCGCACGGTATCCGCCCGCTGGTGTACGGCAAGCGCGAGACCGACAAGGGCACCGAGTACATGGTGGCCTCCGAATCCGTGGCGCTCGACGTGGGCGGCTACACCCTGGTGCGGGATGTGGCACCGGGAGAGGCCATTTACATCGAGCTGGACGGCACCGTGCACTCGGAGATCTGTGCCGACAACACCTCGCTCAATCCCTGTATCTTCGAGCACGTGTACTTTGCCCGTCCCGATTCCATCATGGATGGTGTGTCCGTACACAAGGCGCGCCTGCGCCAGGGTGAACACCTGGCTGAGAAGATCCTGCGCGAGCGCCCCGACCACGATATCGACGTGGTGATCCCGATTCCGGACTCCGCCCGTACCGCCGGGCAGACTGTCGCCCATAACCTGGGGGTGAAATTCCGCGAGGGGATGGTGAAGAACCGCTATATCGGTCGCACGTTCATCATGCCGGGCCAGAAGCAGCGTAAAAAATCCGTACGCCAGAAGCTCAATGCCATCGAGCTGGAATTTCGCGGCAAGAATGTGTTGTTGGTGGACGACTCCATCGTGCGCGGCACCACCTGCAAGCAGATTATCCAGATGGCCCGTGAGGCGGGCGCCGCGAAGGTTTACTTCGCCTCCGCCGCGCCGGCAGTGAAGTACCCGAATGTCTACGGCATCGATATGCCCTCCGCCCAGGAGCTGGTGGCCCACGGTCGCACCACTGAGGAAATCTGCGAGGAGATCGGTGCTGACTGGCTGATCTACCAGGACCTGGAGGACCTGGTGGAGTGTTCGGCCGAGGGCAACGACAAGATCGACGAGTTCGATTGCTCGGTGTTCAACGGCGACTACATCACCGGCGATGTTGACGATGATTACCTGGAGCAGCTGCACGCTTCCCGCAACGACGAGGCGAAGAACGAGAAGGGCAACCAGAGCGCACTCTGAACCGGCTGCTTGCAGCCGGAACCTGGTAGGAGCGGCCGCTGGCCGCGAAAACACCGGGGCAATTGCCAGCTTCGTATCTCCTCCTCCCCTGGCCCGGCGCAGTCCGGGCCAGTCTCTTCCGCCTTCCTCGTGCCCAAGCCGCCCTTACCGGGGATTCGCAGTTTATTATTCTGCCGCCATCGTTCATCATTGACTGTTCACGACTCATCGGTACCCGGGACGGTTTATGTTCGAAGACGACGATTACTCCCTGGAGACCCTGGCGGTTCGCGCCGGGCAGGTGCGCTCACCGGAGGGCGAGCACTCCGAGGCCATGTTCCTCACCTCCAGTTATGTTTTTCCCTCTGCGGCCGAGGCCGCCGCGCGTTTTTCCGGTGAATCCCCCGGCAACGTCTATTCGCGCTATACCAATCCCACCGTGCGTATGTTCGAGGAACGTATCGCCGCGCTAGAGGGCGGCGAAGCCGCGGTGGCCACTTCCAGTGGCATGGCGGCGATCCTGAGCCTGTGTATGGCACTGCTGAAAAGCGGTGACAAGGTGATCTGCTCGCGCAGCGTATTCGGCACCACCACGGCATTGTTTACCCGCTACATGCAAAAATTCGGCGTGCGCGTGGCATTTGTCGATCTCACCGATATGCAGGCCTGGCGCGAGGCGCTGGACGGCGATACGAAGCTGTTGTTTATGGAGACGCCGTCCAACCCCCTGTGCGAGGTGGCGGACATCCGCGAGCTGGCGGAGCTGGCCCACAGCGCCGGCGCCCAGCTGGTGGTGGATAACTGTTTCTGTACCCCGGCACTGCAGCGCCCGCTGGAGCTGGGTGCGGACATCGTGGTGCATTCCGCCACCAAGTACCTGGATGGGCAGGGCCGCTGCGTCGGCGGCGTCGCCGTGGGCAGCAAGGAAGTCATGGACGAACTGGTGATCTTCCTGCGCACCGCCGGCCCCAGCATGAGTCCATTCAATGCCTGGGTATTCCTGAAGGGCCTGGAAACGCTGGGTCTGCGCATGCAGGCGCATTCCAACAACGCGCTGGCGCTGGCCTGGTGGCTGGACGAGCAGGATGCGGTTGAGAAGGTAAATTACACCGGCCTGCCCAAGCACCCGGGTCACCTGCTGGCAGCCAGCCAGCAGCGCGCCTTCGGCGGTGTGCTGAGCTTCCGCGTGCGCGGTGGTCGGGAAGAGGCCTGGAAGGTGATCGACGCCTGCCGGATCTTTTCTGTTACCGCCAACCTCGGTGATGCCAAGAGCACCATCGTGCACCCGGCCACCACCACCCATGGCCGTCTCAGTGAAGAGGACAAGGCCCGCGCCGGGATTACCGAGAACCTGATCCGGGTCTCGGTGGGCCTGGAGAATGTCGACGACTTGCAGCGCGACCTGGCCCGCGGCCTGGCGACGTTGGCGTAACTGGCACTGCCGCAAGAGGGCGGCGGCGCCATTTGTGCGTTGTCGCGCAGAGTCGCGCAGGCATCAACCTATCATTACAGGTTGTTGCCATCGAAAGTCCTGTGCCCCGCGCTGTAAAGCGGCTGGCGGGATCGGCGGGGATGCCCGCCACATGTAGAAAAACCGAGCTGTAATGGATTAGCCGTGCAAAAAATCATTTCCGCAGTCGTCGCCGATATCGGCAAGGTGTTACTGGGCAAGGACCACCAGGTAAAACTGGCCCTGGCCTGCCTGCTCTCTCGCGGGCACCTGTTGATCGAGGACCTGCCCGGCATGGGCAAAACCACCCTGGCCCATGCCCTGGCGCAGGCACTGGGCCTGTCCTACAAGCGGGTGCAGTTCACCAGCGACATGCTGCCGGCGGATATTGTCGGGGTTTCGATCTTTGAGCGCGACAGCGGCAGTTTCCGTTTCCACGAGGGGCCGGTATTCAGCCAGCTGTTGCTGGCCGACGAAATCAACCGCGCCTCGCCCAAGACCCAGAGCGCCCTGCTGGAGGCCATGGAGGAGCGCCAGGTGAGTGTCGATGGCGAGACCCGCCCATTGCCACAGCCGTTCTTCGTCATCGCCACCCAGAACCCCATGCACCAGTCCGGTACCTTTAGCCTGCCGGAGTCCCAGCTGGATCGTTTCCTGATGCGTATCAGCCTGGGCTACCCGACCCGCGAGGCGGAACGGGCCCTGTTCCAGGGCGTGGATCCCCGCGAGCAGCTGCGGCAGCTGCGGCCGCGGCTGGACCGGGCCGGGCTGGCGAAGCTGCAGGCACTGGTGGGGCAGGTTAAAGCCTCGGCCAGCCTGCTCGATTATCTCGAGCGGCTGGTACTGCACACGCGCCAGAGCCAGGAGTGCCCGGTGGGACTGTCGCCGCGCGGGGCGCTGGCGCTATTGCATGCGGCGCGGGCCTGGGCGCTGATTCACGCCCGTGGGCATGTGGTGCCTGAGGATATCCAGGCAGTGCTGCCGGCAGTGGCGGGACACCGCCTGCAAAGTGAAAGTGGTGACGGCGCGCAACTGGTGGAGCGCCTGATTCGCCAGGTCGACGTCATCGCGGCCTGACCGGCATGGCAATTCCCCCCAACGCGCAGGGCGATACGACCGGTTCCTGGCGCAGGCGCTGGCGCCTGCTGATGTCCGACTGGCTGGACCGGCGTGCGCCGCCAGCCTCGCAGGTAGTGCTGGACCACCGACGGCTGTTTATCCTGCCCACCCGCGCCGGGCTGGCGTTCCTGCTGGTAATCGTCCTGTTGTGGCTGCTGGCCACCAACTACGAGAACAACCTGGTGTTCGCCCTCGCATTCCTGCTCGCCAGCCTGTTCGCAGTGCTGCCGCTGCATACCTTTGCCAACCTGGCCGGCCTGGAGATTCGCCTGCTGGATACCGGCACCGCGTATGCCGGGGACTTTGCCACCGCACGACTGGCGGCGGCACGGGGCAAACAGCGCCCGGGAGAGCATATTTCCATCGGCTGGCGGGAGTCCGAGCCGGTAACCCTGCAACTGGAAGCGGGGCAGGAAACCGAGGTGGAGATCACCCTGCCGGTGGTGCGTCGCGGCCTGGTGCGCGCACCCCGCCTGCTAATCGAGAGCCGTTTCCCGCTGGGACTGTTCCGTTGCTGGAGCTGGGTCGACCTGGATGTCGAGTTCCTGGTCTACCCCCAGCCGAAACCGGCCGGCCCCCTGCCGCTGGGTGAGTCACTGGCAGAAGGGGAGGCGGAGCAGAAGCGCCGCGGTGGCGATGATTTTTCCGGGTTGCGTCCCTACCAGCCCGGCCACTCGTTGCGCCAGGTGGCCTGGAAGCAGTTTGCTGCAGGCCGCGACCTGCACAGCAAGGATCATGAGACCGGTGTGGACAGCCGCCTGTGGCTGGACTGGGACCTGCTCGGGGGCCGGGATGTGGAGACCCGGCTGAGTAACCTGTGTCACTGGGTGCTGGAGGCAGACCGCCAGCAGCTGGCTTATGGCCTGCGACTGCCCGGCCGTGTGATAGAGCCCGGTGGCGGCGATGTCCACCGTCGGCAGCTGCTGGCGGCATTGGCGCGCTTTCCGGTGCAGGGGGTCTGATGGCTTATTCCGGACGACTACCGCGCGAAAGCCTGTTATGGATATTTGCGGCACAGTTCGCCGTCCTGTTGCCGCACTTCGCGCGCCTGCCACTGTGGATTGTCGCTGGCTGGCTACTGGCGGCCTGGTGGCGGGCCGAGGTTTCCCGCGGGCGCCGAGAGCTGCCGGGCAGAATGATCAAGCTGGTGGCAGTTGCCTTGGTGGTCGGCGGCCTGGTGTTGTCCTACGGGCATTGGTTTGCGCTGGAGCCCATGGTGGCGCTGCTGGCCGTATCGTTTACCCTCAAGAACCTGGAACTGGTAACCCGGCGGGATGCGTTCCTCAGCCTGTTGCTGGCGTATTTTGTCGCCGCGACCCTGTTTATTTTCGACCAGGGAATTCCTCACGCCATATACGGGGTGCTGGCGGTCCTGGTGGTCACCGCCGCGCTGGTGGCGCAGGCGGGGGCGGGCAGTGCGGGGCCGCGGCGTGCGCTCGGGTTGTCTGCGCGCCTGCTGGCGCAGTCAGTACCCCTGATGCTGCTGTTGTTCCTGGTCATGCCGCGCCTGGGGCCGCTGTGGGCGGTGCCGCAGGAGGATGCCTCCGCCACCACCGGGGTTTCGGACAGTATGTCGCCGGGGGACTTCGCCAACCTGTCCAAATCCGACAAGCCGGCGCTGCGGATTACCTTTGACGGGCCGGTGCCGCCACCGGAACAGCGCTACTGGCGCGGCCTGGTGTATGCCGATTTCGATGGACGTCGCTGGAGCCAGGGCTTTGGTGTGGACCCCCGCGAGGGCGGCCAGGTGTTCTGGCGCGATAATGAGGTGGCATTACCCGAGGTCGGTCCCCGTTACCGCTACCAGGTGATCCAGGAACCCACCCGCAGCCAGTGGTTGTTCGCCATGGCGCGCCCGCACTCCGCTACCGACGGGGTGGGGGAGACCCGCGACGATCGCCTGGTGCGGTCGGAGCCGGTGTTCAGTCGCCTTGCCTACGAGGTGCGTTCCTGGCCACGTGACAGCATCAATGAAGTGACGCCAATGGGTGATTTTGACCGGCGCCGCAACCTGCAGCTGCCGGACGGCGGAAATCCCCGTGCCCGGGAGTGGGCCGCTCGCCTGCGGGCGCAGGGACTGTCACCCAGCGAAACCTCCGACGCGGTGCTGTCGTTCTTCAATCAGCAATTTACCTATACCCTCGCGCCACCTTCACTGGGTGCGGATACCGTCGATGGATTCCTCTACGATACCCAGCGGGGCTTCTGTGAGCACTTTGCCGGCAGCTATGTGTTCATGATGCGCGCCGCGGGCATTCCGGCGCGTGTAGTGGCCGGCTACCAGGGCGGTGAGTGGGTCGAGGGGGAAGAGTACCTGCTGGTGCGCCAGTACGACGCCCATGCCTGGGCCGAGATCTGGACCGGTGAGCGCGGCTGGCAGCGGGTGGATCCCACTGCTGCAGTGGCGCCGGAGCGGGTACGCAATGGCCTGCAGACAGCCGCGGCGGATGAGTTTATGCGCGATGCGCTGGTGCCCTTACACCGCTTCCCGGTCCTGAAGCGGTTGCAGTTGCAGTGGGATATGATCAATTACCGCTGGTACCGCACGGTGGTGGGCTTTGACAGCCAGCGCCAGCAGGACCTGCTGCGCGAGCTGCTGGGCCAGGTTACCAGTGCGCGCCTGGCACTGCTGGTGGCGCTGCCCGCGGTGGGGGCGCTGCTGGGTATCTGGGCCTGGTTGTGGTTCAGTGGGCGAGGTCGCAGGGCACCGCCGGCGGCCCGGCTCTACCGGCGATTCTGTCGCCGGCTGGCCCGCTACGGTGTGGAGCGCCGCCCGGGGGAGGCACCGGCGGACTTCGCCGCCCGGGTAGGGCGGGAGTTACCGCACCTGGGCCCTATGGCGCGGAGTATCACCACGGCCTACCAGCGGGCCGCCTATGCTGACGACCCGGCCGCGCTGGTACAGTTGCGCCGCCTGTTACGCGGTTTCTGGCCGCGATTGCGTCGTGGACCGGCCCCGGGGCAGGGGTGAGGTAAACCATGTTCGGATTCAAATAATGTCGTTGATCAGCTTGCCGGCCAGGTTACACGCGTTCCTGGCAGGGTACGGATGTACGTCACTGGCCACCGGGCTGCAGGTAATCCTGTTGCCCTGGATCGCGGTGGCGGTGGTGGAGCTTCCGGCACTGCACCTGGGCTGGGTACAGGCCTCGGTGCTGCTGCCCAACCTGCTGTTCCTGCTGCTGGGCGGAGTACTGGCGGATCGCCGCGATGCGGCCTCGGTGGCGGCCATCGCCTGCCTGGGGCTGGCGGCCTGCCACGGCGCCCTGCTGTGGTATTTCAGCCTGCGACTGCCAGACCTGGCGGTGCTGTTGCTCTACGGTGTGGGCCTGGGGGTGTGCACGGCTTTCCTGCAACCGGCGCGGGATAACCTGGTGCAGCGCAGCGCCCACAATGACACCGCGCCGGTTTCCCACGACCGGGTGCAGGCCACGGTAACCTGGATGATGCTGGCCCAGTATGGCGGCCAGGCGGTGGGAATGCTGTTCGCCAGCCGTTTTGACCAGTGGGGCGTCGTCCCCCTGCTGTCCCTGCAGATCGGGGTGCTGCTGGTGGCCGCTGCGCTGCTGTATTCCCTGCGTTTTCGCACCTCGGCGCGGCCCTTCGAGCGGGTGCTGCCACTGGCACTGATCCGCGAGGGCGTTGAGGAGGCGTGGCGCAGCCCGGCCCTGCGCGAACTGATCGCACTGGTGGCCTTCAATGGCTTTGTCCATATCGGTGTGTTCCTGGTGGTACTGCCCCTGCTGGCGGCTGACTACGGTCGCGGTGCCAGCTATTACGCCACCCTGCAGCTGGCGTTTGTGGCCGGCACGGTGCTGGCGACCATCGTGATGTTGCGGCGGGGACAGGGTGATGCGCCGGGGCGGGGCATCCTGATGTGCCTGCTCTACAGCGCGGTGTTGCTCGTGGGGATCAGCATTGGCCCCACGGCCATCGGCCTGCTGTTGTTATGTCTCTGCTGGGGCGCGGTGGCGGCCGCCTCGGCCGCCCTGGGGCGGGCCATTGTACAGCTGCTGGCACCGGCCGAGGTGCGCAGCCGGATTATTTCCATCTACCAGCTGGCCCTGTTCGGCAGCGCCGCCCTGGGCGCCCTGGGCGCGGGAACCCTGAGCGAGTATGCGGCGCCACTGACCACGCTGCTGTGGGCGGGCATCCTCAGTTTTGTCGCCTTCGCCCTGGCTGCCCTGAACGGTTCCCTGCGCCGCCTGCGGGTATCTGCCGATACCGTGCGCTAGCGGCAGCTAGGGCCCCGGGGGTTGCGTCCCCCTTGTTACCAGCGGTTGGTAATCCATAGCGTCTGGTAGGGCGCCAGGGTCACCGTATCCAGCATATCGTCAAACACCTGGTCACTGATCAGGTCTTTCCAGACATCGGTGCCGATCAGGTTGATGCTCGACAGGTTAATGGTCTGCTCGGTGTCGGAAATATTGTTGATACAGAAAATGCTCTGGCGGCGGTCCATGCTCTGGCGCCAGAAGGCGAAGAGCTGCTCCCCCAGGTGCAGGGTGAACTGGGTGGCATTGGGGTGGAACGCCGGCTGGTCGCGTCGGATTTTGATCAGCCGGCGCAGGTGGTTGAAGACCTGGTGGTGCTTGGATTCCGGATCCGCAAGTTCCCGGTTCAGGTCTTCTTCCCGCCACTGCCGCCGGTTGATGGCGCGGTTGTGGCCATGCTCCTCGACGCGCTGGTAGTCGTTGGTGCTGCCCACCAGGCTGTGCAGGTAAAAGGCCGGGATTCCCTCCAGGGCCAGCATGATGGCGTGGGCACAGACGAAACGCTCCAGCTGCAGGCCATCCTCACCGGCGGTGGTGCCGCGCATGGCGTCGAACAGCGAGATGTTGATCTCGTAGGGCTTGCGGTTACCGTCATCCAGTGCACGCCAGGAAATCTTGCCGCCGAAGTTCTCCATGGTCTGGATCAGAACCTCCTGCTCTTCCTCGCTCAGCAGCCCCTCTACCGGTCGCAGGCCAATGCCGTCGTGTGAGGCGATGAAGTTCAGGTAGGTGGTGCCGTTCTGTGCCGGCGGCATACTCATCAGCCAGTTCTTCAGGTGATGGTTGTTGCCTGATACCAGGGTATTGACCAGCAATGGCGGCAGGGAGAAGTTGTAGATGCAGTGCGCCTCGTTGGCATTGCCGAAATAGGACAGGTTCTCGCGGTTGGGAATATTGGTTTCGGTGATGATGACCGCATTCGGGTCCGCGTGTTCGATCAGGGTTCGCAGGAGCCGCACGATCTCATGGGTCTCCTCCAGGTTGATACAGCTGGTGCCGATTTTCTTCCACAGGAAAGCCACGGCATCCAGCCGGAAAATGCGCACACCCATATCCAGGTAGAGCCGGATGACATCAACCATTTCCAGCAATACTTCCGGGTTGCGAAAATTCAGGTCGATCTGGTCGTGCCCGAAAGTACACCAGACACAGCGCATTTCATCCCCGTTACTCACTGCCCGCAACAGCGGTGTGGTGCGTGGGCGCACGACACCGGACAGGTTCTCGTTCGGGTGTACACAGAAAAAGTATTCGCGGCCGGGGGAGATGTCTTCCTGGAAATTCTTGAACCACTGGTGCTCCGCCGAGCAGTGGTTGATGACCAGGTCGGCCATCAGGTGAAAGTCGGTACTGATGCGCAGGATATCGTTCCAGTCCCCCAGGCCCGGTTCCACCTGCTTGTAGTCGATCACCGCGAAGCCGTCGTCACTGGAGTAGGGGAAGAACGGCAGGATATGCACGCTGTTGATCAGCATGGTGAAGTGGGTCTTGAGAAAGTGGTGCAGCGTCTTTAATGGGTGCTGCCCCTTGCGCTGGATCGTATTGCCGTAAGTAATCACGACAATATCCGTCTGGTCCCACAGGTTCTTGTGGGCAATCGGTGTCTGGCATTCCTCGTCCAGGCGCATGACCTTCATCAGTCGCTGCGCCAGTGTGGCCCCGTCCTGGTCGGGATAGATGACCGCCAGGTGTTCGCAGAGTCGTTTCTGCAATACTTCGCGGATGGGCATGTCTTCAGTCAGTGCGTTCATCGGTGCTTCCCGGCCTGTTATGTTCCGTATTCCTCGTAGTCCATCTCCACCGCGGACTTCAGTTCCTGCAGGAACTCCGGTGCGGCGCTGGTGATGCGGCTCCAGCTGGGGATAAAGGGGGTCTCCATCGGGTTTTCCAGGAAGGTCTGCCCGGCCTTCATCAGGTTGCGCGCAAACAGCTCCACAGTCTGTTCCTCGCGGTGGATATCGAAATCGAGCCCGTTGATGATGGCATCGTTGCGATAGGTCTCGACAAAATCCAGCGCAATGCGGAAGTAGGTAGCCTTGATACTGCGAAAAGTCTCGGTGGAGAACACCGTGCCCTGGGTGGCCAGCTTGCGGAACAGTGACTTGGATATATCGATGGACATCTTCGACAGGCCCGCCTCCTGGTCGTCAAAGGAAACCTTCTGGTGCTTGTGGTCGTAGCGGTGGGCGATATCCACCTGGCACAGGCGGTTGGTGGAATAGTTGCGGTGCATCTCTGACAGCACACCGATTTCCAGCCCCCAGTCACTGGGAATCCGCAGGTCGTTGATCACGTCCCGGCGGAATGAGAACTCGCCGGCCAGGGCATAGCGGAAGCTGTCCATATAATCGAGGTACTCGGTGTGGCCATAGATCTTTTTCAGGGTACGGATCAGCGGCGTTACCAGCAGGCGGCAGACCCGGCCGTTGATCTTTCCCGACGCCACGCGCGAGTAATAGCCCTTGCAGAACTCGTAGTTGAAGTTGGGATTGGCGATGGGGTAGAAGAGCCGCGCCAGCAGCAGCCTGTCATAGGTGACGATATCGCAGTCGTGCAGGGCGATGGCCTCGCCGCGGTTGGAGGCGAGGATATAGCCCAGGCAGTACCAGACATTGCGCCCCTTGCCCGCCTCCCGGGGCGCCAGGCCGCGGGCCTCCAGCTTGGCGTCCAGCTCGCGCAGGCGCGGGCCGTCATTCCACAGTACCCGCACGTGCTGGGGCAGCACACTGAACTGGCGCAGTGCGTCGCGATACTGGGCTTCGTCGGCACGGTCCAGGCCAATCACGATCTCGGACAGGTAGGGTACCTGCTTCAGCTGCTCGAGGATGGCCGGCAGGGCCTCGCCTTCCAGTTCCGAGTAGAGGGAAGGCAGCAGCAGGGACATGGGACGCTGGCGGGAGAATTCCATCAGTTCCCGTTCCATCTCGTCCTGCGTTCGGTTGGAGAGGTTGTGCAGGGTGGTAATGGAGCCGTTCTGGAAAAAGTCGGTCACGGGCGCCTCCTGTAGGGGCTGGTAGATGGCCATGCTGGTGGCCTGGGTATTCTCGTTTTCTCGCGCTGGGTCAAAGCTGTGGTGGTGCTATTTATTCCGTTCATCAGTTGGAGCGAGCAGTGGTGCGATGCACTCGTGCCAGCCCGCCGGGCCTTCCTGCTCGCTGGTGAGTACCAGCCGGGATGCTGTCTCCTCCAGCTCCGGTGGCTGGCGGTGGGGGCCGCGCACAATCACGGCAATATTCGCCACCGCGAGCATATCCAGGTCGTTGGGGCTGTCCCCGGCCGCCACCAGCCCATAGTCACCCGGTTGTGCCCGGCGATAACATTCGAGCAGTTGCAGGGTTGCGCGCCCCTTGTCGGTGTCACCCAGCAGGTGCAGGAAGCGGCCACCCTCCAGGGTGGCGAGCCCGGCTTCGCGGGCACGGGCACAGAAAGCCCGTTTTTCCCGATCCGTGCCGCGCCATAGCAGCGGCTCGGAGTAGTGACGTGTCTGTGCCGCCGCAGCCTGCTGCGGCGTCAGGCCGGTGGCGTCCACGATCTCCTGCAGTGTGGCATTGGCAAAGCCCAGGTAGGGTGAGCCGTGCGTTCGTGTATCGCGGTCCAGGTAATCCAGCAGGTCCCGGCGGGGCTTGCCTGGTTCCAGCACCCAGAAGCCGGCCTCTTCGCGGGCCCCGGGCGGGGGTTCCGGGAAGTAACCGACGGGGATAAAGATGGCCGAGCCATTTTCGACAATAAACGGGTGGTGGTTGCCCAGCTCCTGCCGGATCTCGATCATCTCGTCGCGGGTCTTGCTGCTGTTGAGGATGACCGGGACTTCGCGTTGGTCCAGCTCGCGCAGCAGCCCGTCGACCGGTTCATGGGAATAGGTGAAGTGGTCCAGCAGGGTGCCGTCCAGGTCACTGACCACCAGCCAGTGCTTGTCGTGCGTTTTTTCTTGCGCCATTGCCACGTCGATCCGGATCACTCTGTTACAGCCTGTACGTAAATAGAATCCAAAAATAGTGCCAGTCTGGGATTATGAGCCAACAAAATGCCCGGCAGGCGCCATCGCGGTGCGCTGTGGCACCTGATTCCTTTTGTGTCTGGAGAGTCGCTGATCTTTACTGATCAGGTGCTGCAGTTTGGTGAAAGTCGGCCGCACACGATCAAGCGGTATGCCTTATATTGGCGCATTTTGGCCTGGATGCCGCTATTTGCACCAACTCAGTGCATGGCGACAGCCGGACCAGGTGGAGGGTGATATGGCGGGTAAGCGCAGGGGAAAAAACGATGACAAGGAGAAATGGTCGGACAGGGTAACCCGCACCAGCGATGCGCTGGACCTCCAAGAGGGTGTATTCACCCTCGATGACCCGGCCGAGATTGCCCGCTCCCTGAAACGCTCGGCAGAGACCAGTGAGCGACGCAAGTCCGATCCCTACCGTTCTGCCATGTCGATGCTGACCTTCTATATCAACCGGGCGGGGAGCAAACTGCCGGAAGAGAGGCGGGCGGTGCTGGAACAGGCCAAGGAGGAGTTGCGTCGGGTGTTTGGCCGCGAGTGACCGGCCGTCGCGCCTATGTGCAGGCTGTGGCAAGGAAAATCACAGATTATCCTTATCCGCCGCAGCGAAATGCGCCATCTGGTCCGAATATGCTTTCATAAACGCGGGCCGGTCGACAGCGCGCGCGACATAGTCACGGCAGGTAGGGTATCGGGCCAGCCCGTCGAACCTGGCCACAAGACGCAGTACATCCGCCATGGCTATATCGGCGACCGAGAAGGTGCCGGCCAGCCATTCGCACCCTGCCAGTACCTGTTCCATATGCTGGAGCCGCGCATCGAGGAACCCATCCAGGTGTTTCCGTCCCGGCGTTTCAGTGTTGTCACCGGAAAAAATGAATATTGACCATGGCAGGCTGGCCGCCTCAACCGAGTTGAGCGCAGCGAATAGCCATTTAATCACCTCGCTGCGGGCGCCTGGCTCAGTTGGCATTAGCGTGTCACTGTGCTCTCCCAGATGGAACAGGATCGCGCCACTCTCGAAAATTGAGGTCTCGCCGATGGTCAGCCAGGGCACCTGCCCGAAAGGCTGGTTCGAGAAATGCCCGGTATCCCTTGCACGAAACGGCACACTCTCAACACGGTATGGCAAGCCGGCTTCTTCCAGTGCCCAGCGCACGCGAATGTCACGCACGTATCCCCTGGGCATATCGGGGACCCAGTCGAAAGTGGTGAGGATCAGTTCGGTCATTGGGTATCTCCTTTTGCGAACCCCTCTATCCAGAGCGCTCTGGTACCGCAGGAGAAGTTGAAAACGCCGTGTACCGGGGCAGATTATTCAGGTGCCTCGTACAGGTTAAAAGCTATTCAAATGCAATGTCCAGTCAGGGCTGGAGTTCGAACGGGGCCACCTTTGTGCCCTGGTGGTAAACCATCTTCCAGGATCCGTTCTCCAGTCTCCATATGGATGTTCTGTATGAGAAAGTCCCGGTATCACTTCCTGCCTTCTTGATAAAAGCCCTGTGCACTGTTTGTGTGACGCCATCCCCAAGAATACGAAACTCCCTGTCCTGCGTTTGTGCAGACCAATCGGCATCCTGCGGCAGTTGCTCGAGAAGCTCTGCGAGCCCAAAGCAGGCACCGCTGGCGCCGATCTCCCTGAAGTCGCCAGAAATCAATTCCCTTAATTTCGTGCGAGATCGTCGTACGGAAGTATTCAGTAAAGATTTTTCTTTGCTGATGATCTCTTCCTGGAGGGACATGTGCCTGGAACCTGGTTGTTCGGGGTGCCCAACCGGTGTCAGTGAAGTTTGCCCCCAGCTTCCCGCACCGAGAGCGGACCCCCGCAACCCGAAAATAGAGTTATTGGTTCTACGCATATAGCGAACCGCTAGAGCCAGTGTGTCGGGCTAGGACTTCTGCCGGCTGGTATCGTGAAACTGCCACAGTACGTTGATGATTTTCCAGTCGCCGGCTCTGGTCTTGTACAGGTGCATGTAATCGATCCACTCATCTACTGTGAGCTTTACTGAGGCCGTCCTCTGGTCAATATCAAAAATCTCGATTTCGACTTTCGGTTCCTCGGGAAACCGGTCACCGTCCTTGTTGTAGGCCGCCGCCAGCTCCAGCATGTCCTCGTAATCCGTCTCTAGGATGAACTCCTTGCCCTTGTCGTCCAGCCAGTAGGTTCTCTTGGCCAGGTCCCTGTCGAGCCCTCTCTTTGCCAGGCCCGGCTGAACCTTGTGCTGTGACTCGATATAGTCCAGTACGGCTCTCCTGATACTCTCCTCATCGGTGGGCGTGCCTGCGTGGGAAACTGCTGACACCATGAAAGTCAGGGTCAAAAGTACCAATACCTTGAACATAAAAATCCCTTTCAGTGTAAAAAGTTTTTCTTTGATACAGGGAGGGCCCTGTCATTATTCCCGGGCCCTTCACTCGGGCTTACGGCCGTGTTCAGGGGCAGTCCTCGCCACGAATAAATTGTATCTAGCCATAAATGGCCGGCGATGGCTATGACCGGGTGGCGGGTGCAGGAGTGCCGTGGGAGCAGGTTCGCATTATGCGGGTAGGGCCTGCGGGCACGGGGACGCGTTGGTGTCGGGGAGCGGGTGGTTTGGCGGGAGGTCAGGGTGCGGGGAACCGCAGCCGGGCCCTTCCTGAGGAGGGGCCGGCGGTTGTGGCCGGCCCCACCCAGCGGGGAGGTTTACAGGGACTGCACCCAGGTGCCGTCCGGGCGGCGGCAGGCGGAGCCCTGGGTTACCACCGGCTCGCCGGAGCCCATCACCTCGGCGGTGAAGGGGCGGCAGTAGCTGTCGCCGCGCTGGTGGACCGGGCCCGGGGTGACCGCGTAGCGTTCATTGCCCTGCTGGCTGTCCCAGGTGATGCGTTCGCCCTCGGGAGCGAATTCCAGTGCCTGGGCCACGCAGGCCTGGTTGCGCTGGTCCATGCGCTCGCCGATCTTGCCGCCGATCAGTACGCCGGCAATGGCGCCGCCGATGGTGGCGGCTGTCCTGCCGCGGCCGTCACCGATCTGGTTACCGATCACGCCGCCGACTATGCCGCCCAGTACGCTGCCCACTTTATCGCTGTTGCAGCGGGTCGCGGTGGCCTGCGGTGCGGGGCGCCATTCCGGGCGGTACTCCGGTTCCGGCGCGCGCTGGTCGAACCAAGGCGGCAATACGGCCACTGCGACGCGGTCATGGTGGTGGTCGTCGTAGTAACGGTCGCCGCGGCACTTGCGCTCTTCCTTGTAGTCGCCGTCGCGCTCCCATTTGCGCTCCACCTTGCAGTTGCCGTCCCAGTACTCTTCCTTGCGGACATAGTGCTCGTGTTTGTGCTTGTGCTTGTGGTGCTTCTTCCAACCGCGGCCCTCCGGTGGCTCGGCGAATACGGCAGCGGAAAGGCTGCCGCACAGGATCAGGGAAGTCATTATCGCGAGCTTTTTCATGGGCCCCTCGTTGCTTGAATTTTGATCTAATGGTTTGTCGTCGGTGTGCCTGGTGCTGGGGCACCCGGGGCGCCGGCGTATTGGTGTGTTTTCAGGCGCCGGTCGTAAGTCGCCAATTTTACCAATTGGTTCCATCGTATTGGAGGGTGGGGGGCAGGGGATGCGACCGGGGTCACCCTTTTGGATGACCGGTCAGGGAGAGCAGTGCGTCCGCCGGGGCTGCATACCCCGGCAGAAGATGGGGATCAGGGAGAGCTACAGGCCAGGCAGCGGGCATACAGGGCCCGCGGGTCGCGGAAGTTGCGCAGCTCGGTGAGGGGCTCCAGGGCTGGTTGCAGGCTGCTCAGCCAGGCGCCCAGGGGCAGGTTGGCCTGGAGGCTCGCCGCCACGCTGGCGTCGATATTCTCCGAGAGTGCCTGCATCAGCCGCTGGCCCGGTGTCAGCTGGCGCTTGATCTCCAGTACCTCATAGTCCTCGAGCTCTGCCAACTGCGCGGCTGAGGCGATGGCGTCGTCCAGGTAGCCCAGCTCATCCACCAGGCCCAGCTGCTGGGCAGCGCGACCGGTCCACACCTGGCCCTGGGCGATCTTGTGGACCTCCTCGGGGGTTGAGCCGCGGGCCTCGGCGACGATGCGCAGGAAGCGGGTATAGGTGTTTTCCACCCCCTGCTGGAGGATGTTGGCGGCGGATTCCGACAGGGGGCGGTCGAGTCGCATGGCGCCCGACAGCTCGGTAGTGCCCACACCGTCGTTGTATATGCCCAGTGACTCGAGGGATTCCTCGAAAGTGGGGAAGGCACCGAATACGCCGATCGAGCCGGTGATAGTGGACGGTGCGGCCCAGATGCGGTCGGCGCCGGTGGCAATCCAGTAGCCGCCGGAAGCGGCCACGCTGCCCATGGAAAGCACCACCGGGATACCGGCTTCGCGGGTGGCGAGGAGCTCCTGGCGGATGGCCTCGGAGGCAAAGGCGGAGCCGCCACCACTGTCGACCCGCAATACCAGTGCCTTCACTTCCTTTTCGCGGGCCTGGCGGATCAGTTTGCCCAGGGAGGCGCTGCCGATCTGCCCGGCGGGGGCCTCGCCATCGACAATGGAGCCGGTGGCAGCGATCAGGCCCACCTTGTTCGCGGTCGGTGTGGGGATATGGGTGAGTTTCTGGTTGCGCAGGTACTTGTTGGCATCGATACCCTTGTAGCCGATCTCATCCTCGCCTTCGCCGATGGCTTTCCGGAGGGCGTCGATGGCCACCCGGCGACCGGCCAGCTCATCCACCAGCTGCTGTTCCAGCGCGGCCTCGGCCCAGCTGCCGTCATTGGCAGACAGGCGCTGGGGCAGTTCATTGATAAAACCGTCAAGGGTCTCTGGCGGCAGGTTGCGCAGGCCGGTTACCTGCTCGGTGTACTCGGTCCACAGCTCGTTCAGCCAGCGCTGGTTGTTGTCCCGCGAGGCCGGCGACATGTCGTCCCGGGTGTAGGGCTCGATAAAGTCCTTGTAGTCGCCCACGCGGAAGACATGGAAGTTCACCTTGAGCTTGTCCAGCGCGCTCTTGAAGTAGTTGCGGTAGCTGCCGAACCCGGTCAGCAGCACCGAGCCCATGGGGTTCAGGTAGATCTTGTCGGCATGGCTGGCGAGGAAGTACTGCGCCTGGGTGTAGTTGTCACCGATGGCGTAGACGGGCTTGTCGGCGGCCTTGAAGCGCTGCAGGGCCGCGCCGATCTCCTCGAGCTTGCTGAGGTTGGCGCCCATCAAGTAGTCCAGCTCCAGTACCACCGAGGAGATGCGCTTGTCCCTGGCGGCGAAATCAATGGCATCCACCACGTCCTTCACCCGGGTCTCCACCGGTCCGGGCGGTCCGCCGAGCAGGCCCGGGAAGCTGCGCGGTGGCGACATCTCATCCACCAGGAAACCGGTGGGGGCCACACGCAGGGCCGCGCCCTGGGGAATGGTGAGCTGCTCTTCCTTGCCGAAAATCACCATGCCGATGAACAGCAGGACCAGCAGGAACAGCAGGTTGGTGAACACCCGGCGCAGCCAGGTGATGGCACCGCCAATGCCACCGAAGAACCGGCGGATGAATCCTTTGTGGTGGGTTGATTCGGTCAAACCTCTTGTCTCCTTGTCTTGAGAGCGGGCCGCACACGGGCACCGGGCGGTGTGCGCCAATTACACCATTCGCTGCCAGCGACTGGTCATCATGGCAGAGAAGAACAGGGTAAGGCTAAGTACCAGCAGGGCGCCATCCTGCCAGCCGCGCCCGGCCATCATTACGTCGACAATGCTGGCGCAGATGTAGACCAGCAGGATCAAGCACAGCCACAGGTAGCTGCGGTACCGCTGCTTGAGCATACCCGGCAGCACCAGTAGCAGGGGGGCCGTCTGCAGGATCCAGAGCGCGAGTGAGCCCCCTTCCAGGAACAGGTTCCAGACTGCGAACAGGACCAGCAGGCCGATATAGCAGGCCCAGTTCAGGCGCTGCCCCATTTTCAGTTTGCGGGCGACGGATTCGCTCATTGGCCGCGCTCTCCCAGCTTGTTCACCAGTTCCGCGACCCGCGCGCCCTGGGCGCGACAGAGTGCAATTTCGTCTTCAGTCAGTTGCGCGCCTTCGCTGCCACCAGCCCAGTGCGAGGCGCCGTAGGGCGTGCCGCCACTGGTGGTACGCATCAGCCGCGCCTCGGAGTAGGGAATACCGGCTATCAGCATACCGTGGTGCAGCAGTGGCAGCATCATTGACAGCAGGGTGGTCTCCTGGCCGCCGTGGATACTGCCGGTGGAGGTGAACACACCGGCGGGCTTGCCCGCCAGGCTGCCGTCCAGCCACATATCCCCGGTCTGGTCGAGGAAATAGCGCAGCGGTGCAGCCATGTTGCCAAAGCGGGTGGGGCTGCCCATCAGCAGCCCGGCGCAGTCGCGCAGTTCCACCGGGCGGCAGTAGGGCGCGCCCTCATCGGGTACTGGGGGCGCGCTGGCCTCGGTGTCCGGTGAAACCGGCGGAACTGTGCGCAGCCGTGCCGGGACACCGGCGGATTCCACGCCGCGGGCGATCTCTGCCGCCATGCGCGCGGTAGAGCCACTGCGGCTGTAGTAGAGTACCAGTATGTAGTCGTCGGAACCCGGCGCCATCAGAGCAGCTCCAGTACGTTTTCCGGCGGACGGCCCAGCACAGCGCGGTCGCCTTTCACCACGATCGGGCGCTGGATCAGCTTGGGATGCTCCACCATCGCCTTAACCAGTTTTTCATCGGGCAGCTCTTTGTCCTTCAGGCCAAGTTCCTTATAGGCGTCCTCTCCGGTACGCAGTAACTGGCGCGCGCCAATGCCCAGCTTCTGCAGCAGCGCATTCAGGGTGTCCGCGTCCGGCGGGGTCTCCAGGTAGAGCACTACCTCCGGTTCGACGCCCTTTTCCTGTAATAACTGCAGGGTCTGGCGAGATTTTGAACAACGTGGGTTATGGTAAATCGTCCACATGGCTTGGGTATCCTGTTATGGTTTGGCGTATTCTATGGCTTGATAAAAGCCCCTGACAAACAATCCCTGTCACTGGCGGCGCGGAGGTATTCGCCGCAGAACGCGAGAAATGGAAATCCCCATGACCGAACAGGTACACCGCTGGCGTCGCTTCCTGGTTTCCCTGTGGACGCTGTTCAACGAGAAGAACTGCCGCCAGAATGCGGCGGCGCTCACTTACATGACCCTGTTCGCCATTGTACCGCTGGTGACCGTGAGCTACGCCATGCTGTCCCTGTTCCCGGATTTTGCCGGGCTGGAAAACCGGTTGCAGCAGCAGATCTTCGAGCACCTGGTGCCGGCCAGCGGCCGTGAAGTCCAGGAATACATCAGCAGCTTCTCGGCCCAGGCGCAGCGGCTTACAGGGCCCGGTGTGGCAATCCTGATGGTTACTGCTGGCCTGATGCTGCGCAATATCGAGGCCACCTTCAACGCCATCTGGGATATCCCGCGCGGCCGTAGCGGCGTATCCAGCTTCCTGCTTTACTGGGCCATCCTCAGCCTGGGTCCCATCCTGCTGGGTGCCGGGCTGGTTATGTCCACCTACCTGATTTCGCAAAAATTGTTCCTGCCGGAAGAGGGCACCCTGGGACTGGTGCCCATGGTACTGCGCCTGCTGCCTTTCCTTTTTACCACGATCGCATTCACCCTGTTGTTCACTGCCGTGCCTAACTGCCGTGTGCCGCTGCGCCACGGCATCGCGGGGGGCGTCATCACTGCCTTCGCCTTTGAACTGGCCAAAGTCCTGTTCGGAATCATGGTAGCCCGCAGCTCGGTACAGGCCATCTACGGGGCCTTCGCTTTCGTGCCATTGTTCCTGATGTGGATTTTCCTGCTGTGGATGATCGTGCTGGCCGGGTGTGTGCTCGTGCGGATGCTCTCGGCATACGATGCGGCGGCACAGGGCAGGAAATATTCTGACGTGATGGCGACCCTGGTGTTGCTGTGGGAAGCCTTCCGCAAGTACCAGCACGGTCTGCCCCTGCGGGACCAGGATATTTCCCGTGCGGGTATCAAGCCGGCGCAGTGGCGACGGATTCGCGAGGTACTGCAACGCCACAAGGTATTTACCCAGAACGATCGCAATGACTTTGTCCTGCAGCGCGACCTGGATTCCATTTCCCTGATGCAGCTGGCCGGCTGGATGAACCCGGCCCCGCTGACTTCGGCCAGCCATGCGGCCTTGCAGGACCAGCCGTGGTTCGGCGAAGTGGAAAAGCGTTTCAGCGCCGTGCGGGAATTTACCGGTGAACAGCTGGCGATGAGTGTCGCCGAGCTGTTTCGTGGTACCAGCGGCGACAGCGACGCCGACAAGTCCGGCGGGGCGGGCGGGTCGCGTGGCAAAAGCGGCGGCACCACTACGAGAAACAGAAAAACCAGGAGCAAGCGCGGGAGTGACAAGAGTGCGACTGAAAGCAGTAAGTCCGCGGCCGGCAAAGCCGGTAAAACGGGTAAAGAGGAAGCCGGCAGCAGTGAAGCCATGGGCAGCCTGTCTTTTTTTGGCCGCCGCAATAAGCGGGTGTGACCGCGACGACCGGGAACAGGCTCTGGCCACTATCGATGGTGAATCTGTCGATACCGGCGGCAAGGTGCTGCTGGTGAATTACTGGGCCGAGTGGTGCGCTCCCTGCCGCGAGGAAATCCCCGAACTCAACCGTTTCGACCGCGCCCATGACAATGTCCTGGTGCTGGGGGTCAATTACGATGCACCGCCGGCGGAACAAGCCCGCGAACAGGCCGGCAAGCTCGGCATCGAGTTCCCGGTGCTGGCGACGGACCCGGCAGCTACGTGGGGCCAGCAGCGCCCGTCGGTATTGCCCAGCACCCTGGTGATCGGCAGCGATGGCCGCTGGGTGACTACCCTGGTGGGCCCGCAGACAGAGGCGGACCTGGGCCGGGCCGTTGACAACCTGGCCGCGGACGATAACGCGCATTGATCCCGGTTCCGGTAATACAGCACTCGCACTGAAGCCTCGCCCTGCGCAATCCAAGGTGATCTGCTTCTAAGGCTATAACGAAAGTAACTATATGTTGGTGCGTCCGGGTTGTTAGCATCCCGCGCGATTTCCATTGGCTGATGTTACCGGGGTGGCAATGCACCTGACTTCTTTTCTGTTCCTCGCGCTGTTTTTCGTCCTGTTGTGGCCGCTGCATCTCTGGCACCGCCGCCACGACAGCCTGGCGCCGGCCGTGTTCGCCGGCCTGGTTCTGGGCCTGCTGTTTGGCGGCTTGCTGCAGCTGGCGCGGGACTGGGGCGCGGTGCCGGCCGAGGTCCTGCCCTGGATCGCGGTGCTGGGCGATGGTTATGTGAACCTGCTGTACGTCCTGGTGATGCCCCTGGTGCTGGTTTCGATCCTGGCGGCGGTGGTGCGGGTGAGCAATACCCAGTCGCTGGGCAAGATCAGTGTGTCGGTGCTGGCGGTGTTGCTGGGGACCACCGCGGTGGCGGCGCTGGTTGGCGTTGCCATGGCGCAGTTGTTCGGCCTGTCCGCCGAAGGGCTGGTGGAGGGCTCCCGTGAGGCGGCCCGGGCCGAGGTGCTGGGCGAGCGCATGGGCCGCGTCAGTGAACTGGGTGTCCCGGAAATCCTGGTATCCTTTATTCCCGAGAATATTTTTGCGGACCTGGCCGGTACCCGCGATACGTCGGTGATCGCGGTGGTGGTTTTCGCGGTGTTGCTGGGGCTGGCGGCCCTGGGAGTGCGCCGGGAAAACCCTGAGCAAGGGGCAAAGATTGAATCTGCCGTGGCGGTGGCCCAGGTCTGGGTAATGAAACTGGTGCGCCTGGTGATGGCATTCACACCCTACGGCATCATGGCCCTGGTGGCGGAACTGATTGCCAGCTCCAGCTGGGCGGATATCGTCAACCTGCTCAGTTTTGTGGTGGCCTCGTTCGTGGCCATCGGCCTGATGTTCCTGGTGCATGGCCTGCTGCTGCTGGCCAATGGCATTAGTCCGCTGCACTATTTTGCCAAAGTGTGGCCGGTGCTGGTGTTCGCCTTCAGCTCCCGCTCCAGTGCGGCGACCATTCCGCTGAATGTGGAAACCCAGATTGATGAACTGGGGAATTCGCCGGCGATTGCCAACTTCTCTGCCTCCTTCGGGGCGACCATCGGCCAGAATGGTTGCGCGGGTATCTACCCCGCCATGCTGGCGGTGATGGTGGCGGTGCCCATGGGCATCGATGTGCTGGATCCTCTGTGGCTGGCCAGCCTGGTGGCGGTGGTGGTAATCAGCTCGTTCGGTATCGCCGGTGTCGGTGGCGGCGCGACCTTTGCCGCGCTGGTGGTGTTGCCCACCATGGGGTTGCCGGTAACCATTGCCGCGCTGCTGATCTCGGTGGAGCCGCTGATCGACATGGCGCGCACGGCGCTGAACGTGAACGGTGCCATGACCGCGGGTACCCTGTCCCAGCGCTGGCTGGGCGCCAGCCTGCCTGCGGCAGAAGAGGCCCTGCCGGACTGAGCCGGCAGGGTAGTGCGGGAAACTGCAACGCGGTAATGGCCGAGAGTGGCCGCAGGAAAGCAGGGCAGGGAGCGGGTTAGGGGAAGATGCCATGACGTCACAGCCTCCACTGGTAATGATTCCGGGCACCATGTGCGACGAACGCCTGTGGGGATCGCTGTGGCCGCAACTTGCCCCCCTGCAGCCCCGGCACCAGGCCATCCCCGGCGGTGACAGTGTCGCGACACTGGTTCGGGCGCTGGCCGCGGCGCTACCGGACAAGCCGGTAAACCTGCTGGGCTTCTCACTGGGGGGCTACCTGGCGGCGGCACTGGCCTGCGCCCACCCGGAGCGGGTGGCGCGGCTGTTTATCTGTTCCAACACCCCCTGCGCCCTGCCGGACACCGAGCTGAAGCAGCGCCGGCAGCTGCTGAACTGGGTGTCGCGCAATGGCTACGGTGGTATCAGCGACCGCAAAATAGCCGCCATGCTGGCGCCGGAGAACCGGGGCCGGGACGACATTGCGGCTATCATGCGCGCCATGGACGCCAGCCTGGGCGAGAAAGCCCTGGTGGCACAGCTGGGTGCCACCAGTGAGCGGGCGGACCTGGCGCGCGAGCTGGCCGATGTACCAATCCCCGTGACTTTCTGTTTCGGTGAGCATGACGCACTGGTCACGCGCGGGTGGCTCGATGACCTGCAGCAGCGGCGGCCCGATGTGGCGCTGCGGGAGGTGCCCGGCGCAGGCCATATGCTGCCGCTGGAGCAACCGCGCCCCCTGGCCCTTGAGATCCGGCGCTGGCTGGACGCCTGACCACTTTCCCCGGGCCGGGTTCCGCCGGATTCAGGTTCGATTCAGTGATCCCCGCTTAAAGTGCTCCCATCGATGATCAATGGGAGACCGATCATGCTTCTGAACAAGAAATTCCTGTTTGCGGTAGTGGTAGGTGCGCTGGTGGGCTTCAGTGCCACTGTCAGTGCCGGCGGCAGTGGCTATTACGGCGACCGCGGTGAATACGACTTTGCCCGCGTAACCGATGCTATTCCCGTTTACAACGATATCCAGGTACTGGAACCCCGCACCCAGTGCTGGGAAGAGCAGGTTGCCTATCCGGGCCGCGGCTCCGCGGCCGGCACCCTGATCGGCGGCCTGATTGGCGCGGCCGTGGGCAACAAGGCCGGGCACCACCGGCGCGGCCGCAATGCGCGGACACTCGCCGGTGCCGCCATTGGTGCCACTATCGGCCACGGCATCAGCAGCCGCAACAATGCTCGCTACGTGACCGAGCAGCGCTGCCAGACTGTAGACGAATATGTCACCCGCCGCGAGCTGGTCGGGTACGATGTCCGCTATCGTTATAATGGGCGGGAATATATGACTCGCACGGATCGCCATCCTGGCGATAGAATCAGGGTTCGCGTCGACGTGGCCCCCGCCTGGTGATGCCTGTGCGCGGGGAGACCGTGACGCCCAGCGAAGAAGTAACCAGTACTGCCAGAGAATTCGGTACTGAATGCAAGTACCGCGAACGTGCTACCAGGAGCTGCACCGTGAAATCCATCTGTGCCCTTTGCCGTCAGGCGCGTGTTGTATTGGCACTCTTTATCGCCCTGTGCGCCGCGCCCCTGCAGGCGTCCGTGCCGCCGGTGGTTGCGCCGCAGGCCGCACAGGCGGACCACCTGCAGGTCAGGATCCTCAAGGTCCAGAAGCGCGAGATATCCCGCGAGCAGGCGGCAGCGCTGGTCAAGCGCCGCTACGGCGGCAAGATACTGGCGGTATCGGAGACCAGCCGCAAGGGTCGCCCGGCCTACCGGGTAAAGGGACTCTCGGATAAAAGCCAGGTTTACGTGGTCTACGTGGATAAGCAGAGCGGCCGCATCATGCGCTGAGCCGCCGGTAAAATGAATTTGAGCAGAGGGGGAAGCCATGCGCGCACTGTTGGTGGAAGATGAGGAGCTGCTGCGCAAGCAGCTGGCGAATTCCCTGCGCGATGCGGGCTATACAGTGGATGAGGCCCCGGACGGCAATGAGGCCCTGTACTACGGCCGCGAATTTCCCTACGACGTGGCGGTGATGGACCTGGGCCTGCCGGGCGTCGACGGTATCCAGGTGATCGAGACCCTGCGCCGCGAGGACAAGCATTTTCCCATCCTGATCCTGACCGCCCGTGGCCACTGGCAGGAGCGGGTCAAGGGGCTGGAAGCCGGTGGCGATGATTACCTGGTCAAGCCTTTCCATACCGAGGAATTGCTGGCGCGGCTGAATGCGCTGGTGCGGCGCTCCGCCGGTTTTTCCTCCCCCAGCATCAAGGCCGGGCCCATTGTGATGGATACCTCGTCGCAGCGGGTGCGGGTGGACGATGCGGAGCTGGACCTCACCTCGTTTGAGTACAAGGTTCTGGAATACCTGATGCTGCACCCGGATGAGGTGGTTTCCAAGACGACCCTGACCGAGCATATTTACGAGCAGGACTGCGACCGCGACAGCAACGTGATCGAGGTGTTTATCGGCCGCCTGCGCAAGAAGCTCGATGCCGCCGGGGCTGCCGGCCCCATCCAGACGCTGCGCGGTCGCGGTTATCGCTTCGTGGCTCCCGAATAAACGCTGTAACCGGTTAGACAATCCGTGCTCTCCTCCTGGCTCAATTCCCTCAAGGGACGGCTCTCGCTGGTCACCACGCTCGTGCTGGTGGCCTTTCTCGTATTGATTTCCACGGTACTCCAGCACGCTTACCGCACCTCCCTGGCCGAGGCCAAGAAGCGCGAGCTGCAGTTGCACGTCTATACCCTGCTGGCGGTGGCGGAGCCGGAGGGCGACAGCCTGCGGCTGCCGCCGGCGCTGCCGGAACAGCGCTTTAACCAGCCGGACTCGGGCCTGGTGGGGGTGGTGGCGGACCAGCGCGGGCGCATCATCTGGCGCTCCGAATCGGCGCTGGCGATGGACCAGCTGCCCTCGCACCCGCTGCCACAGGGGCGCGAGGTCTTTGCGCAGATGAGCCTGGGCAAGAGCGGCCTGTACAGCACTTTCCGCCAGGGCATTGCCTGGGGCCTGGACAACGAGCAGCGCTACACCTTTATCGTGCTCGAGGATGCCGCTCCCATGCAGGCGCAGGTGGAACAGTTCCGCTCCACCATCTGGCGCTGGCTGGGCTTGGGCGCGCTGTTGCTGGTGGTGACCCAGTGGCTGGTCATGCGCTGGGGACTCGCGCCACTGAGGGCGGTGGCGGAATCGTTGCGGGAGATGCAGCGCGGTGGCAGTGACCGGTTGCAGGGCAACTTCCCGCGGGAACTGAAACCGCTGACCGACAACCTGAACCTGCTGATCGAGAACGAGCGGCGCCAGCGTGAGAAGACCCGACATACCCTGGCCGACCTTGCCCACAGCCTGAAGACGCCGCTGGCGGTGCTGAAGGGCCTGAATTTTTCCCGCGACCCGCGCGAGGCCTACTCCAACCTGATCGAGCAGGTGCAGCGCATGGACAGCATCATCAGTTACCAGCTGCAGCGGGCCGTCGCCAGCTCACCCAAGTCGATCCTGCGCGGGGTGGAGATCAGGCCGCTGCTGGGCAAGATCCTCGACGCGCTGGAGAAGGTATACCGGGACAAGCCGGCCGAGGTGGAAGTGGATTGCGCGGACGGTGCACTCTTCTACGGTGACGAGGGCGACCTGATGGAACTGCTGGGCAACCTGCTGGACAACGCCTACAAATACGGCGACGGCAAGATCGCCGTGCGGGTGGCCAACGGCGATGACAACCGCAGCCTGCAGCTGACGGTGGGTGACAACGGCCCCGGGATCAGCGCCGATTACTGGGAACGGGTTACCGAGCGGGGCGTGCGCGCCGACCAGCAGCAACAGGGGCAGGGCATCGGCCTCGCGGTGGTGGTCGATATCGTCGAGAGCTACAAGGGCGAGATCTCGGTGGGGGAATCGGCCCTGGGCGGGGCGGAAATCCGCGTGGATCTCTGAACCACTATGCTGGGTGCCAGGTCCGGTTCATGGCGTAATGCGCTGCGCTTATTGCACCCCGGCTTCCGGCATAAACCGTGAAGCAGGCGCAGGGTGCAATGAGCAACGGGAATTGCACCATTCCCGCCGAATTCAGAACCACTCTTCCCGCATCTCGAACGGCACCCCGTTACCAGCGTCCAGCAGCGCCAGCTGCGGCACGATTTCCGGCAGCTCCCACTCCATGTAGTAGCGCGCCGCCTGCAGCTTACCGCGGTAGAAGTTGCGCTCTTCCTCGCGGTTGGTGGTGTCCAGCGCCCGGTCGGCAGCCAGTGCCTGGCGCAGCCAGGTCCAGGCCGCCACCACACGCCCGAAGGCATCCAGATAGACAGTGGCGTTGGCCAGGCCGCGATCGACATCGGCCTGCAGCTGGCCCATCAGTGCCAGTGTGGTGGCGTCCAGGCGCTGCAGGTGCTGTTCCAGTGCTTCGGCCATCGGTGCCAGCGCCTCGCGGTCGCGCGCCTGCATCACGGTCTGGCGGATCTCCTCCTGCAACAGGCGATAGCCCTCCAGCTGGTCCATGGGCAGCTTGCGTCCCAGCAGGTCGAGGCCGTGGATGCCCTCGGTGCCCTCGTGGATCGGGTTGAGGCGGTTGTCCCGGTAGAGTTGTTCCAGCGGGTATTCCCGCGTGTAGCCGGCGCCGCCGAGTACCTGAATGGCCAGCTCGTTGGCTTTCAGGCCATAGCGGGACGGCCAGCTTTTTACCACCGGGGTCAGCAGGTCCAGCAGTTTCGCCGCCCGCTCGCGCTCCCGGCTGGTTTCTGCGGTGCGCTGGTCCTCGAACAGGGAGGAGGCGTACAGGCACAATGCCAGCCCGCCCTCCACATAGGACTTCTGGGCCAGCAGCATGCGCCGCACATCCGCGTGGCGGATGATCGGCACCTGTTTCGATTGCGGGTCGCGTACGGAGGGCAGTCGGCCCTGGGGGCGCTCGCGGGCGTACTGCAGGGAATGGTTATAGCCCTGGTAACCCAGCACTGCCGCGCCGACACCCACACCGATGCGGGCCTCGTTCATCATCTGGAACATGTAGGTCAGCCCCTTGTGTGGCTCGCCCACCAGGTAGCCCACGGCTCCATCTTCCTCACCGAAACTGAGCACGGTGGAGGTGGTATTGCGGTAGCCCATCTTGTGCAGCAGGCCCGCCAGTTTCACATCGTTGGGCTGTGCGGGGCGGCCGTCTTGACCGGGAAGCACCTTGGGCACAATAAACAATGAGATGCCCTTTACCCCGGCCGGGGCCCCTTTGATCCTGGCCAGCACCATATGCACGATATTGTCTGTCAGGGACTGGTCGCCGCCGGAGATATACATTTTCTGTCCGCGGATACGGTAGGTGCCGTCACCGGCCTCCTCGGCGGTGGTGCGGATATCCGCCAGGGCCGAGCCCTGGTCCGGTTCCGTCAGTGCCATGGTGCCGGCACAGCGGCCGTCCAGCATCGGCGGCAGGAACTGCGCTTTCAGCGCGTCGCTGGCGAAGGCATGCACCAGGTTCGCGGCGCCAATGGTAAGGAAAGGGTAGGCGGCCGAGGCCACATTGGCGGCGCTGATGGTGGCCAGGCAGGTTCGCAACACCACTTCCGGCAACTGCATGCCGCCATCCCCGAAATCGTGGTGGGCGGCCAGGAAACCCGCTTCGGCAAAGGCATCCCAGGCCTGCTGGGTTTCCTCCACCAGGTGCACCCGCTCGCCGTCGAAAGTGGGTTCGTGGGCATCGCCACGGGCATTGTGGTTGGCGAAAAACTTTTCCGCCACGGTGCGCGCGGTCTGCAGGGTGGCTCGGAAGGTGTCTTCGGAGTGCTCGCTGTAGCGGGGGCGCTGGAGCAGTTTCAGTGTGTCGAGAAACTCGTACAGCAGGAAATCGATATCGCGTTCGTTGAGCAATTGCGCGGTCATGACTACCCCGTTGGTCCGTGACTGTGGATCTTGCCAGTCAGTAGACCGTTGCCGGGGAAACGCTGCAATGACCTTTGCGCTAATCCCGGCGGCCTTTATTTACCAGGGGCGGGGCAGGCAGGGACTGTAAAGACTTATTCTGCCAGGTCACCGACCGGCAGGCGCTCGGTTTCGTTGCCGGGCAGAACCTGTCGCCACAGCTCCCCCACCAGCGCCTCCCGGGATTCGCGCCGGCCCTCCGCCAGCCAGCGTGCAATGCTGGCGGCCACGTCCGGCCACTGGATCTGTGCCCCGGCCGGGTTGCTGTCCAGCCAGGCGCGGATCGTTGCCGCGTCGACCCGCTCAACCACGGTGGCCAGCTGCAGTTGCTCCAGCGCCATGGCGTTGGCCTCCTGCTCGAACTGGCCCGCCAGCGGGCGGGTGAGGATCGGCTTGCCCAGGGTCAGCGTCTCGGCGATCAGCTCAAACCCGCTGTTGCAGATTACGGCGCGGGCGCTGGCCACATCCTGCTGGAATTCCTCGATCGCCGGTGCTTTTAACTGGATATTGTCCGCCACTTTCATATCGGTGGGCAGACCGTAGGCAATGATCGGGTAGGGCAGGCTGCCCAGCTGCTTCACCAGGGGCTCGTGGTGCTCAAACGGCAGGTAGACAAGGATATGCTCACCGCTTTCTTCCTTGCCGTGGGGGCGGGCGATGGGCGGCAGGATCGGGTGACCGAAATGGTGCCAGTGCATCCCCAGGCTTTGCTGCACCGGTGCAAAGGCACGCATGATGCCGCGGGCCATCCAGCCGAAGCGGGGCGCGGGAATGGGGAAATTGAACGCATACTGGTGCCCCATGCCCAGGCTGGGTACGCCGTGGCGCTTTGCCGCCCAGGCGGTAACCGGCTCGAAGTCGCTGATCACCAGGTCAAAATCCTGCACGGGCAGGCTGGCGATATCCTTCCACAGCCGGCGCGGGTGCAACTGGCGCACCGTAGCCAGCTGGTCGATGCGGCCCTTGCGGTTGACAAAGGTCAGTCCCTCGCGCCACCAGAATTCCCCGAATGCTTCCATGCGGAAGAGTTTCTCCGGGGGGCGGCCGGAAAAGAGCCACTGTGTTTCCAGCTCGGGATGATTTTCGAAGGCCCTGGCCATGGCGCGGGCGCGGGAAATATGGCCGTTACCGGTGCCCTGGACACCGTAGAGGATTTTCACAGAACAGCTCCGCAGACTAACAGGCCGACACTGGTGCCGAGGGCGGCACCGGCGCAGACATCAGTTGGAAAGTGCACGCCCAGACCCACGCGGGAAGTCCCGACCCCGGCAGCCCAGAAATAGCCCAGTAACCATAGCGGGTTCACCGCCTGGGACAGCACCGTGATAAACAGGAAGGCTCCGGAGGTGTGCCCGGAGGGCAGGCTGAAACGGTCGTGGGCGACGATCACCGAGCGCATGCCGGGAATCGCCTGCGGCGGTCGCAACCGGCGCGTGGTGTTCTTGATGGTCCAGTACAGCGACCGCTCGAGTGCGTAGGCCGTGCCGCAGACGTAGAAAAACTGCAACGCGGCGGCGGTAGTGTTGAAAAGGGCGACCACCAGCGGCGAGACCAGGTAGAGCCAGCCGTCTGCCGAGCGGGATAACCACAGGTAGTTCCTGCGTGAGGCCGGCCTTGTCGCCCGGTCTGCCATATGCAGCACCAGGGACACGTCGATTGTTTTCAGGGTGACAGGTAAGCTTCGCATGCAGCCAAGTTACGAAGGCTGTATTGCGCGGAATTGACCGATTGATGTCAGGACTGTGAAATATGCCGTGGCAGGACGTGAGCGGGCCCCTCTGCAGGGAGAGGGGCCCCGCAGCCGGGCGCGACAGCGGGGCAGGTGTTGCCGCCGGTGGAATCAGTCGATACCGATCTTGATGGTGCCGGATCCCGGCAGCTTCTCCACCAGTTCTGATCCGCAGAGTTTTGACGGGGTGTAATAGCCGCCCGGGCCGTCATAGGAAAGCAGGTGCTCCATCACCGCCAGGGAACCGTGCACGGTGACATCGTAGCCGTTGGCAGTAACCACCCGGCCGATCTTCCGTTCGCCGCGGCGGTCGTTGCGTACCTCGCCCCAGACCCACGTCTGCTGTTCCGCGCGCTTCTCTTCATCGGGGCCCTGCACCGACTTGTCCACCTTGCCCTTGAGCCAGTCCTGCACCCACTCCATGCGCAGCAGCCAGCGCAGCTTGTTCAGGCGCTTGAGCTTCTTGGCCCGGCGCGGGCTCATGGGAATATAGACTTCGATATTGGGTATCTGGGTGGTGTAGTAAGCCGTTACCACGTCGCCCCAGGGGATGGCGACGGCGAATTTCTCGCCGCGGCCAAAATCAATTTTGCGTGTCAGCTCGGCGTGATCGATGATCTCTACCTTGCCCTGGCGCCGCACGGCGCTGCCCACACCCAGGCTCTCGATGGAGGTTTTGGCGGTGCCCGGGCTCAGGCCGGAATCCGAGTCGAATCCCAGGGTGAGGTGGGTGGCGGTGGGGATGGCATGGTGCAATGCTGCCGCCAGGCAGTCGGTGGGGATAACATCGAAACCGGTGCCGGGGCAGAGAACCACACCGGCGGACCGGGCCTCGCCGTGCAGGTCATTGGCCTGCTGGTAAACCTGCATTTCGCCGGTAATATCCTGGTAGTGGGTGCCGGTGGCAATACAGGCGCGCATCATGGGTTCGGCCGTAGTGGAAAAGGGCCCGGCGCAGTGGATAACCACATCGATATCCTGCAGCATGCGCTCCAGGGTATCGCTGTCCTCCAGGCTGACAGCAATTGCCGGCAGGCCCAGCTCTTCCGACAACGGTTGCAGTTTCTTCGCGTTGCGGCCGGCCAGGATCGGCCGATATCCCTTGGCCACGGCGGCGCGGGCGATCAGTTCCCCCGTATAGCCGTTGGCACCATAGATCATTATTTTTTTGTCGTTCACCGAGTGACCTTATTCACTTGCTGGTTGTGTTGTCGTATCAGTTACTGACCCGGAATCCGTGCCGGGGTACTTCGGGGGCGGGAATTGCGCGCATTGGCGCGTGCTGGTCCGTTGCAACCTGACAGCAAGATTGCCGTCACAATACTCCACGAGAGGAACGCAACATTACTGGCGCGGTAACCGACTAGTCAAATGCCCTGACCAGGGCGAAGCGGGGCTGGGACTCGCCGTTCCGGTCGACAGTCTCGGCAAACATGGCCAATGGCCGCACCCAGACCCCGTAATCACCGTACAGGGCCCGGTATACTGCGAGCCGCTCGCCGGTCTCGCTGTGAGTGCCCACTTCCATCAGTTCGTAGAGATTGCCTTTATAGTGGCGATAGATTCCGCGTTGCATGATTCCGTTCCAGTTACTGCTCAGGCGAGGTGGTGGGGTGACAGTTGCAGTTGCTCCACCCGATTGCCGTGCAGCACGGCGATGCCGCTGTAGCGGCGCTCGCCGGTGGAGGTGAATTCGAATTCATACTGCCGTTGCAGCGCCAGGTGGCCGCGCCGGTTGCGCCGCAGCCGTGTGCGTACCAGCATCACGGTGTCGTCCAGCAACTGCACGCCCAGCTGCCGGCAATGGGAGGCCGCAGCCCGGCGCGCCAGCTCCTTGGCCGCCATCCCGGCCCAGAAGTACCAGCCCACCAGCACCAGCAGGAATACCCAGAGTAGATCGCCCAGTGAGTAATACATTTCCGCAAGCTTGTTATGATTGGCGGGCAAGAATAACACGAAGGAGTCGTTATGCCCGGCACCGTACTAATCACTGGCTGCAATCGCGGTATTGGCCTGGAGATGACCCGCCAGTTCTCCGAGGATGGCTGGCGGGTCTTCGCCACCTGCCGCGATAAGGCCTGTGCCGATGAACTGCGCGCCCTGGAGCAGCAGTACCCGCAGCTGGAGGTCCACTGCCTGGATGTCACCGATTACCGGCAGATGGCGCAGCTGGCGGAGACACTGGGAGACCAGCCGATCGATATCCTGGTCAGCAATGCCGGCTACTACGGGCCCAAGGGGAGCCTGTTCGGCCGTGTCGATCGAGACGAGTGGCGCAAGGTACTGGAGGCCAACACCATCGCCCCCTACATGCTGGCAGAGACCTTCTGCGACAATGTCGCCCGGGGCGAGCGCAAGGTGATTGCGGTGCTGTCCAGCAAAGTGGGCAGTATCGCCGACAACAGCTCCGGGGGCGGGTATATCTATCGGACCTCCAAAACCGCAGTCAACCAGGTGGTCAAGAGTCTCTCCGTTGACCTGCGCGAGCGCGGGATCACTGTGCTCGCCCTGCACCCGGGCTGGGTGCAGACGGATATGGGTGGCCCCAATGCCCTGATTTCAGCGGAGGAAAGCGTTGCCGGGTTGAGAAAGGTAATGCTGGGCGCCGGCCCGGAGCAAAGCGGTCACTTCATCAATTACGATGGTACAGAGATACCCTGGTGACGCCGGCAACTGCGACCAGTGCCGGTGGCGGCGTTTGCGGCCGCAAGGTTTCACCGGGTTGTAACAAATCCACCGGCACCTGCGACAGAGTGGTAACTCCGGGGTTGCAGGGCGCCAGCGCATCAGCGTACCGGGCCACAGATTCGGGAGAGAGCAATTGAGCGAGCAGACGGCGCGAGGTCCCGCTCCGGGACAAGCGGGGGAAGATACCGGACCCCTGACCGATCCGGGATACCTGGAGGAGCTGCGCCACCAGATGCAGCGGTTTGCCACCCTGCAGCTGGGAGACCCGCACCTGGCGGAGGACGCGGTGCAGGAAGCCCTGGTCGGGGCGCTTAAGAATGCCCGTTCCTTCGGTGGCCGCGCGGCACTGAAAACCTGGGTGTTCGCGATCCTGAAGAACAAAATTGCCGATGTGCTGCGCCAGCGTAGCCGCTATGTAGAGGCGGACAGCCTGCTGCGTGCGGATGCCGAGGAGAGTGACCTGGACGAGCTGTTCAACAAGCGGGGTCACTGGCGCGCCGAGGAGCGACCGGCGAAGTGGGCGGACCCGGAAGCCGCCGTGGATGACCGCGAGTTCTGGCGTATCTTCGAGGCCTGCCTGGATCACCTGCCGGGACGCCAGGCGCGGGTCTTCATGATGCGGGAGTTTATCGAGCTGGAGAGCCATGAAATCTGCGCGGCGGTGGAGATCACCGTGAGTAACCTGAATGTCACCCTGCACCGGGCCCGCCTGCGGCTGCGCGAGTGCCTGGAGAATAACTGGTTTGCCCGTGGGCAGGACCGGGGAGGAGAAGCGTGAAGAGCTGTCGAGAAGTCACCAGGCTACTTTCGGAAGCACAGGAGAGGCAGCTTGACGGGGGCGAGCGCCTGGCCCTGCGGTTGCACCTGATGATCTGCGGCGCCTGCCGCAACTTCTCCCACCAGATGACCAGCCTGCGCCATATCGCCCGTGCCTATGCGCGCGGCGCCAGTGGTGATGGTGCCGGTAACAAGTCCGGGCGGGATTCGGGGCAGGACAAAGACAGCTGACGCGCTATCCCGAAAGTCCATCCCCGAAAAAGTTATCCTCCGGTAGTCAAACCCGGGTGCTCAACCACCAGTACCGTCCTCCTCTGTCATCTCCGCGCCGGATTCAATCTCCGGCAGGGAACGGTCGCCGCGGATCAACTCCTCCTTCCAGCGTCGCGGCCACTTCTTGATCCGCGCCTCCAGCCGCAGCGCCGCTGACTTGTCCGCGGCGCCACACTGGAAGGCCAGTGACAGCGGCCCGCGCCCCCGCAGGGCCTTGGCCGCCCTGGCTCCACCGGCGTCGTGCTCGGCAAAGCGTCGCTCCACATCGGTGGTGATCCCTGTGTACAGGGTGCCGGCGGCAGTGCGGATCAGGTAGAGGGACCAGTCACTCAAAATACATTTCCACGGGTTAGCTTGCGGCTATTTTCCATCATCGGCCAGCGGAATGGGAGAGGTGCACCGGCCCGGCGGCAGCACCTTATAACCGCCCGCTACTGGCTAAGAAGCTTTTGCTTGCGACAAACACCATACCCATGGAGTTTCAGGCAATGATCGACCACTTATCTGATATCGACTGCGGGCCGGAATCGGCAGAATAGCCTGTATGGACTGACCCGCTGACAGCGGCGGGGTTAGGGAACCTCTGGATACTTCCATGGCCTCTCTGGCATTCAGGCGGGGTCGCAATCAAGGCGCAGTCGCGATGGCGGGCTGGTTGCCCGTCAAGCGGCTGCAACGCAGAGTGCGGGCTCGCCTGAACGCCCCGTAGGGCAGGCCCTGAAGCGAGCATCTGCGGCGTTGCAGCCCTGGCAAATGACTAGGGCCATTCACTGCGAGTTGCGTCTTGCATCTGCACGCTTCAGGACCTGCAGAGAGGCCATGGAAGTATCCAGAGGTTCCCCGATCTCCCCGGCGGCCGCAAGGTTCAGGCAAGGATGGCTGGCTGTCGCGGCCGGGTCAAGAGGGCCGGTGTAACAACCAGGAGAGCTTTCGGGAGTGTTGCCATGAGTAGATTGAAAAAGACCGCCGGTGAATGGATGCGGTTACCGGCAGCCGGGCTGCGGGCCTTCGTGGTGGATGCCAGCCTACACCGGATCTCAGCCACTTACTCGGGCAGCAAGCGTTGCCCGACGGATGACCAGCCCCGGGGTGTAGTGCCGGGGCGCTGATTCAGGTTTCCGAGTGGCCGGACAGTAATACAGCTGGCCGACCCGACGGTGAGGACACGACTATGTGCAAGCGAGTTTTCTTTACGACGTGCAAGCGAGCTTTGTTTACGACCTTCATCGCCTTCCTTACGGCGCTGGCCTTCACCGGGCCGGCAGTATCTGAGCCGGAAGGCTTTCGTATCGAGATGAGCCAGTGGCGGTAAGCCACGGCAGTTTACAACCAGTTTTCGCGCAGTGGTTATTTAGATTTTTACCCTGGATTTCCCTGTAACCCCTTGGGCCCCGGTTAATTCCCTGCAGGTTCCCACCCCATGCCTGCAGTGATCGGGGCCGCTTTTTTCCCTTTCCCTTCTCTTTACTCTGCTACCCGGCGCCGCACCCTGTCTTCTCTCCATTTACGCTCGCGAATTCAACGTAGCACGTATGCCCGCTGAGCGGCCTGTGGCGTGAACTTGCAGGAAGAGTTTCCGTAGCTCCCGCGGCGTTTTTCCGTCATGCTGGTGGCGCTACCGATTCCTCGCGGCGTCCTTGATATCCAACAGCTCCGCGAGCACCGGCCCCTGCCCGCCACCCACCAGGTCCTCCAGGGTGTATTCCTCGAGCGTAGCGAAAAAGCTCTCGAGTGCCCGGCCGAGAATTACCTTGAGCTGGCAAGCTGGTGTGATTACGCACTGGTTGTTGCTGCCGAAACATTCCACCATCCGGCTTTCGTCCTCGGTTTCGCGCACCAGCTTGCCGATATTGATCTCCACCGGCTCCTGCTTGAGACGCAGGCCACCATTCTTGCCCCGTACCGCCTGTATGTATCCCCTGGCGTTCAACTCCTGAACAATTTTCATCAGGTGATTCTTGGAGATCCCGTAGCTGTCGGCGATTTCCGAGATGGTACACAGGCCCTCCCTGTGCACTGCCAGGTAAATCAGGATACGCAGCGAATAGTCGGTGTAGCGGGTGATATTCATGCTTCACTCTCCCGGGTTCCGGTGCCCGGCCGGGCGGTGGGAATGCGCCAGATCATTACCAGTGCCGCGCAGAAACCGGCGGTGAGCGCTGCCAGCAGGGGCAGGCTGGCGCCCAGGACCCACAGCAGCAGCCAGTTTGCCGTGATCATGGTTGTGGCCAGCCACTTGGTGGAACGCGCCAGGGTCCGCTCGCTCTGCCAGCGACGGATGGGTGGCCCGAAGCGGTGGTGATTCACGAGCCAGTGGGCCAGGCCGGAATCCGCCTTGACGCTGAGCCACACGCAGCACAGCAGAAACGGTGTCGTTGGCAACAGCGGCAGGAAGGCCCCGGCTACTGCAAGTGCCAGGCAGAGCCAGGCACAGAGCAGGTAGAACCTCTTGCGCACCCCCCGTTCCCGGTAACTCATCAACATGGACGTCATGCGATCACTCAATTCATAAGATGCATACAGTTTACATCTTAATGAGTGGTGGCTACAATCCGCCTTAAAGATGTATTTAAAATGCTTCTTTGCGGGGTAACCCCGCACCTACCAGAAAGAGTTAATGGGTAATGGGAGACTCTGA
Organism: Microbulbifer sp. JSM ZJ756; assembly: GCF_044383805.1. NCBI lineage: Bacteria > Pseudomonadati > Pseudomonadota > Gammaproteobacteria > Cellvibrionales > Microbulbiferaceae > Microbulbifer > Microbulbifer sp. JSM ZJ756. The sequence continues at coordinate 81,485 of NZ_JBISER010000002.1, forward strand.
TGAACTTTCTTGACGTGCCCCTCGAGCAGCTGGCCCGGGACATCCCCGGTGCCAGTGCCGTGTTTAACCGACGGGGGCTGAGTTTCTGCTGCGGAGGGGACAGGCCGCTGGGCCAGGCAATCAGGGCGGAGGGGCTGGATGGGGACGCGATCCTCGCCGAGCTGTCCCGCCTTGCGAGCCGGCAGGAAGAATCCCGGGACTGGGGACAGGCCAGCGATGCAGAACTGATCAGCCACCTGCTCGAGCGCTTTCACCAGGTGCATCGCGAGCAGCTGGCCGAGCTGCAGCGGCTCGCCGACCGGGTGGAGGCAGTCCATGGCGACAAGCCGCAGTGCCCGCGAGGGCTGGCTGCGCACCTGCAGCAGATGTCCCGCGAGCTTGAACAGCACATGGCCAAGGAGGAGCAGATCCTGTTTCCCATGCTGGCCCGGGGGCAGGGCGGTATGGCCGCCGGCCCAATCCAGGTGATGTTGCACGAGCACGACGAGCATGCCGCCTCAATCGGGGAGATCGATCGCCTGACTGATGGCATCACCACGCCGGCGGGCGCATGCAATACCTGGCGCGCCCTCTACCGGGGGTTGGAGGCCTTCAAGGCCGACCTGCAGGAGCATATCCGGCTCGAAAACGACATTCTTTTTGCACGCAATTTACAGAGTACACAGAGCACAAGCCCGCGCGCATAAGGGGCTTAGGGGGAAATCATGAAGCAGTATTACAAGCTGTGGTGGACGCTGATTGCGATCCTCGCAGTGACCTTCGGGATCCTGGGCTATTTCGGTAAGGAGGTCTACCGCGCTGCGCCGCCAATCCCGGACCAGGTGGTGTCCGAAGAGGGCACGGTATTGATGACGCGGGAGAGTATCCTTGACGGCCAGACTGCGTGGCAGTCGGTGGGGGGGATGCAGCTGGGCTCGGTGTGGGGCCACGGTGCCTACCAGGCGCCGGACTGGACTGCCGACTGGCTGCACCGGGAGCTGGTGAACTGGCTCGACCTGGCGGCGCAGGACAATTACGGCAAGCCTTACGATGAGCTGGACGGCGCGCAGCAGAATGCCCTGCAGTACGAACTGAAGCGGGCCTACCGCAGCAACAGCTTCGACCCGCAGACCGGTAAGCTGGTGCTCTCCGAAAGGCGGGTTGAGGCCATCCGCGCCACTGCGGGGTACTATCACCGCCTGTTCGGCGATGCGCCGGAGCTGCAGCAGACGCGCAGCAGTTACGCCATGAAGGAAGCCACGCTGCCGAGTGCGGAGCGTCGCGAGCGACTGACAGAGTTCTTCTTCTGGACAGCGTGGGCCGCGGCGACCGAGCGGACCCCGGGTGAGGCAACCTATACCAACAACTGGCCCCACGAGCCGCTGATCGACAATGTGCCGACCGCGGAAAATGTCGTCTGGTCCATTGTCAGCGTGGTGCTGCTGATCGCCGGCATCGGCGGCCTGGTGTGGGCCTGGTCTTTTGCCCGCAGCAAGGACGAGGAGAACCCCGTAGCGCCCGCCACCGATCCCCTCACCAGCTTCGCCCTCACGCCTTCGCAACGGGCACTGGGCAAATACCTGTTTATCGTGGTGGCCCTGTTCACTTTCCAGGTTTTCCTGGGCGGCTTTACTGCCCACTACACGGTAGAGGGGCAGGGCTTTTACGGGATAGATACATCGAAGTGGTTCCCCTATAGCCTGGTGCGCACCTGGCACATCCAGTCGGCGCTGTTCTGGATCGCCACGGGCTTTCTCGCCGCGGGCCTGTTCCTGGCGCCAATCATCAATGGCGGGCGCGACCCGAAATACCAGAAGCTTGGTGTGGATATCCTGTTCTGGGCCCTGGTGGCGGTGGTCGCGGGCTCGTTTATCGGCAACTACCTGGCCATCGCCCAGGTGATGCCGCCTGAGTGGAGTTTCTGGCTGGGACACCAGGGCTACGAGTACGTGGACCTTGGCCGCCTGTGGCAGATCGGCAAGTTCACCGGTGTGGCCTTCTGGCTGGTGCTAATGCTCCGCGCCATCGTGCCGGCGCTGCGCCAGCCGGGTGACAAGCACCTGCTTGCCCTGCTGACGGCGTCGGTAATCGCCATCGGCCTCTTCTACGGTGCCGGCTTCTTCTACGGCGAGAAGACCCATATCTCCATCATGGAGTACTGGCGCTGGTGGATCGTGCACCTGTGGGTAGAGGGTTTCTTCGAGGTCTTTGCCACTGCGGCGCTGGCGTTCATCTTCTGCAGCATGGGACTGGTGTCCAAGCGCATGGCCACTGTTGCTGCATTGGGCTCCGCCTCGCTGTTCATGCTGGGTGGCATACCGGGCACCTTCCACCACCTGTACTTTTCCGGCACCACCACCCCGGTGATGGCGGTAGGGGCGACTTTCAGTGCGCTCGAGGTGGTACCGCTGATCGTGCTGGGTTACGAAGCCTGGGAGCATTACAGCCTCAAGAGCCGCGCGCCCTGGATGCAGCAGCTGAAGTGGCCGCTGATGTTCTTCGTCGCCGTGGCCTTCTGGAACATGCTGGGTGCCGGCGTGCTGGGCTTCTCCATCAACCCGCCGATCGCGCTCTACTATGTGCAGGGCCTGAATACCACCGCCACCCATGCCCACGCGGCACTGTTCGGGGTCTATGGTTTCCTCGCGCTCGGCTTCACCCTGCTGGTGCTGCGCTATATCCGTCCATCCCTGCTATTTGACGAGAAGCTGATGAAAACCGCCTTCTGGTGGCTGAACGGGGGCCTGGTGCTGATGCTGTTCACCAGCCTGCTGCCGGTCGGCATCATCCAGTTTGTTGCCAGCGCCTCCGAGGGACTCTGGTATGCGCGTAGCGAGGGCTTTATGCAGGGCGGCCTGCTGCAGACGCTGCGCTGGGTGCGCACTATCGGCGACGTGGTATTTATCGTCGGCGCGTTGGCGGTGGCCTGGCAGGTGGTCAAGGGACTGCTGGTGACTGACACCACGGTGCCCGGCGAGAAGGTAGTTTCCGCTCGCGCCGGATTTCCGGAATATGCGGGGGAGACCTCACCGGGATTCAGTGCCGGTGCCGAGATGACAGCCGGTCAACTGGCTGACAGCGGCGAGACGCGCTAGCGCGGTCCCCCTTTAACCTTAACGGGGGAGTTTGACTCCCCGGCCCGATAGGAAAAAGGCGATGCATTGCATCGCCTTTTTCATTCATGGCGGTCGCGGTGCCCGTCGGGTTGCCTCCCCCCTGTACCCATTCTCTGAGATCCTCTGCCCGCCTAGAGACTGAACAGGTCCCCCTGGTCCCCGGGTGCGGCCGGCGGCTGAAAGCGGTTGCAGTCCAGTGTCAGTCTGCGCCGGTTTAGCCCCAGCCTCTTGATTGCCACGCGAAAGCGCTGTTGCAACAGCTGTGCGAAGACTCCGGTACCGGTCTGGCGCTGGGAAAAGTCACTCTGGTAATCCCGGCCGCCGCGGCTCTGCTGCACGATGCTCATCACGTGTGCAGCACGCTGCGGGTAATGTACCTGCAGCCACTGGCGAAACAGTGGCGCCACTTCGTGGGGCAGCCGCAGCAGGATATAAGCAGCCTGTGAGGCTCCCGCATCGACCGCTGCCTGCAGGATTGCCTCCAGTTCGCTGTCGTTCAGTGCCGGAATCATCGGCGCGGCCATGACCGCGGTGGGGATCCCGGCGGCCGACAGTGCCTCCAGTGTGCGCAGGCGTGCTGTCGGGCCGGCGGTGCGCGGCTCCAGCTTTCGCTTCAGTTCCCTGTCCAGGGTAGTTACGCTGATGGCCACATGGCACAGGTTGTCCTGCGCCATTTCCGCCAGCAGCGGCAGGTCGCGCAGGACCAGCTGGCCCTTGGTGACGATGGTGACCGGCTGCTGGAAGCGCTGCATCACTTCAAGCAGCTGCCGGGTGATGCGCTTCTGTTTTTCCAGCGGCTGGTAGGGATCGGTGTTGGAGCCCAGCGCGATGGGTGAGCACCGGTAACTGGGTTTGCGCAGGGCCTGTTCCAGTAACCCGGCAGCATTGGCCTTGAAGAACAGCCGGCTCTCGAAATCCAGCCCTGGTGACAGGTCCACGTAGGCATGGGCCGGACGCGCATAGCAGTAGACACAGCCATGCTCACAGCCCCGGTAGGGGTTGATCGACTGGCTGAAGGGCAGGTCCGGTGAGTTATTGGTGGCAATGATCGACCTGGCCTTTTCCTCGATGGCCTCTGTCAGCAGTCGCTCCAGCGGTTCCGGTTCTATCTCCCAGCCGTCGCTCTCGCGGGTGCTGGCCTGCGGCACAAAGCGGCCAGCCAGGTTGCTGGCTACGCCGCGGCCGGTGCGGACCTGCAAGGGGTTGGAAGGATCTTCGTTTGCCATCTGGGATTCAGGGTTTTGTTTACTGTATAAATGTACAGTTTATGGCGGGCGGGCAGGTACATGCAAGTGTGACCCGCAAGGCATACAATGAAGCGCAAGACAGTCACAACCGGAAGTGGGCCATGGATCTAGACGTAGTCGATGCTATCCGCGCCTTTGTGGTGCAGGTTTTACAGGTTTTTGCGCTGTTGTTCGCGTTCGCACTGGTGGTCCTGCTGCTCTATGTCATCTACGTCTACCTGTCCGATGTCAGCCAGACCAAGCATGCCATCCGGCGCAATTACCCGGTAATCGGGCACCTGCGGTACAAGTTTGAGCACCTGGGCGAATTCTTTCGCCAGTATTTCTTTGCCCTGGACCGGGAGGAGCTGCCCTTCAATCGCGCCCAGCGCAGCTGGGTCTACCGCGCGGCCAAGAACGTGGACTCCACCCTGGCGTTTGGTTCGACCCGGCCGCTGAACCAGCCCGGTGATGTCCTGTTCCTGAACCATCCCTTTCCCACTCTGGAAAAAGACGCCGTGCCCCCGACGCCGGTGACAGTGGGGGAGGGCTACGCCGCCCAGCCTTACACCACCAGTTCCTTCTTCAATATCTCCGGCATGAGCTTTGGTGCCCTGTCGGTACCTGCGGTGAGGGCGCTGTCCCACGGTGCGGCCAGGGCGGGAATCTGGCTCAACACCGGCGAGGGTGGCCTGGCGCCGGAACACCTGGAAGGCGGTTGTGACGTGGTCTTCCAGATCGGCACGGCAAAATACGGCGTGCGCGATGCCGAGGGCTGCCTGTCAGACGAGAAACTGGCAGCTGTGGCTGCCCACGAGCAGGTGCGCATGTTCGAGCTGAAGCTGTCCCAGGGTGCCAAGCCTGGCAAGGGCGGTATCCTCCCGGGGATCAAGGTCACCGCGGAGATCGCGCACATCCGTGGTATTCCCGAGGGGCAGGACTCCATCAGTCCCAATGCGCACCCGGAGTTCGGGGACGTGGACGGCCTGCTGGATATGCTGGTGCATATTCGCGAGGTGAGCGGCAAGCCCACCGGGTTCAAGTGCGTGATCGGTACCAGTGACTGGCTGCACCAGATGTGCGAGGCGATCCAGCGGCGCGGCCCGGAAAGCGCGCCGGATTTTATTACCGTCGACAGCGCCGATGGCGGCAGCGGCGCGGCGCCGCAGAGCCTGATGGATTATATGGGGCTGCCGCTGAACCGCAGCCTGCCACTGGTGGTGGACCTGCTGGACCAGTACGGGTTGCGCGATCGCATCAAGGTGATCTGTGCCGGCAAGTTACTGACTCCGTCCATGGTGGCCTGGGCCCTGGCGATGGGGGCGGATTTCGTCAACTGCGGGCGCGGCTTTATGTTCTCACTGGGCTGTATCCAGGCGATGCAGTGCAACAAGAACACCTGCCCGACAGGGGTAACCACCCACAACCCGGACCTGCAGCAGGGACTGGATCCGGTGGACAAGGCGGAGCGGGTCTATAACTACGCGCGCAATATGGCCTATGAAGTGGGCTATATCGCCCACTCCTGCGGTGTGGCGGAGCCGCGCCAGTTGCGCCGCCACCATGTGGAGGTGATCAACGAACGTGGCGTGGCGGTACCCCTCAGCGAGCTGGTGCCGGCGGTCAAGCCCAAGTCGGTAATTGCCAGCGACCGGGGGGTGGAATAGTGGACGGCGTAACCACCCTGGTGGGGCAGGGACTGTATATGGCGGTGGCCGCGGTGGTGGGCCTGGGGCTGGCGCGGGTGCTGCGCACGGATAACACACTCGGTTGCCTGGTGGCCGGGGTGTTGGCCGGGATGCTGTTGCCGGTGATTGATTTCGATACCGGTATCCGCGCGGACAACCTGCACCAGCTGGTGTTCTTCGTCATACTGCCGGTGCTGATTTTCGAGGCGGCCTGGCGTATCGAGCCATCGCTGCTGAAACGCTGGATTGGCCCAATCCTGCTGCTCGCCACCCTGGGCGCAGTGATCACAGCCGTGCTGGTCGGCCTGCTCCTCTACTACGGGATCGACCACCCCGGTTTTCCCTGGATCGCGGCTTTCCTGACCGGCGCCATCCTGGCCGCGACCGACCCGGTCGCTGTAATCAACCGCCTGCGCCAGTCCGGTGCGGACGAGGAATTGTTGACGCTGGTGGAAGGCGAGAGCCTGTTCAACGACGCCGCCGCCATCGTGCTGTTCTCGCTGGTCCTCGGGGTGGCCTCCCACAGTGTCATGGAGGGCGCGACGGCAACCGGCGAGCCACTTGCCGGTGCGGGTACGGTCGCGTTGTATTTTGCGGTGATTTTTTTTGGTGGCCTGGCGCTGGGATTGCTGTGCGGGCTGGTAACCGCGATTGTGGTGCTGTTCCTGCGCTCTGCCGGCGCGGCACTTGTCACCCTGGTACTTTCCGCCTTCGGTACCTTTTACCTGGCGGAGCATGTGGTCCACGTGTCAGGGATCCTGGCGGTGATGGTCTGCGCCATCGTTGCGCGCACATGCCTGCGTGAACAGGAAGAGACCTACCTGTCCGATGCGGGTCCCACCTGGGAGTGGCTGGCGCTGCTGTTCAGCGCACTCATCTTCGTGATTATGGGGCTGGTAATCACCCCGGGCATGTTTGCCAGCCACTGGCTGTCGATGCTGATCGCAATCGCCGCGGCGGTGGGTGCGCGGGCTCTGGCGATCTTCCTGGTGGCACCTTTGAGCGGCTTTGTGGGGCCCCCGATTCCCAAGCCCTGGCGAGTGCTGCTGAGCTGGGGTGGGCTACGCGGCGTCATTGCCCTGGCGCTGGTGTTGTCCCTGCCCACCAACCTGCCCTACTGGTACACGGTGCAGTCGATGGTTTTCGGGGTGGTGCTGTTTTCACTGCTGCTACAGGGCACCACCAGCAGTTTCCTGATCCGCAAGATGTCGGCGGCAGAGGTGGTGCCACCTAGAGCCCGAGGGTAACCACCAGCTCATTGCCCTCGATATTGACGTCCTTCAGGGCCATGCGCGCCAGCCGCTGGCGAGCACTGTTGTCTTTCAGGCGGTAGATGGGATGGTTGCGGTAGTACTCGGTCAGTGCCACCTGTACGGCGTTGCGGGCCCGTGCCAGTTGCTTGTCGTCCATGCCCTCGATTTCCAGGTTTTCCACGACTATCTGCTGAAGGTAGAACTCCCCGTTTTCCGCTACGAATGACGGCACCCCGGACACATCCGCGGCCCCGCGATAGCCTTTACTTCCCTCCCGGGACTTGATGTCGAGCGTGATATCGAGCCCTGCGTTGACCCTGCCGGTTTCGGCATTCAGGGCGATTCGAGGGTTATCCAGCGTCAGGTCAAAAATCACCAGGTAAGTGCGGGTAAGCGGCAGGTTGCTTTCCAGTGTCTCCAGAATCTGCGCCTCGCTGATCCGCAATTCCACTTCCTTGCCGGAAAAATAGATGTATCCCGCCGCGATGAGTAGCAGCAGGGCGATTCCCAGGGAAACAAGAACGCGAGTCATGCGGGAATTCCTGAAATTGCAGAGGTGTATCGCGACAAAGTACGACCTTGGTCGGGTTCCGTTGCAGCTGCCGACGCCCAGAATTGTAGCAGCGAGGGCCCGGTTCCTCTTGTACACCAGTGGGGAACATTGTCGGGTACTGCTTCAAACCACGGCTGTACCGATAGAGGTCTTATCGGGCTGCCCCAGCGAGAGAGAAAACGATAATGACCAAGGTAAAATTATTGCTGGCCTGCATTCCACTGCTGCTCTTTACGGGCAGGGTTGCAGCAGCCTGCGTGGACAATGTGGTGCTTGTGCACGGCAATACGGGTTCGCCACAGGACTGGGATAATACCTACCAGGAATTGCGACAGCAGGGATACGCCGCCACGCAGATTTTCCGCCCGGACTGGGGTTCCAAGTCCTGTGCGGCCTGTAACAATCACAGTGGTTCCGAGGAGACCCCGGTGCGCAATGCCATCGAGTCCGCGCTGGACAGCTCCTGCACCGGCAGGGTCGACATCATTGGCCATTCCATGGGAGTGACCCTGGCAGCACAGCAGGTAATCGAGCTGGGCGTCCAGGCCGGTGTCGATGCTTTCGTGGGGGTGGCGGGCGCCTACCGGGGCCTGTGGAGTTGCGGTACCTATCCCTTCAATGTGTACAACAGCACCTGCGGCACTTATGGACTGTCGGTATCCAGTCCTTTCCTGGACTGGCTTTATGGCAGGGCCATCGCCAGCCGTGTGTATTCCATCAAGAGCTGGTCCGACCAGATTGTCTGTGCAACCGGTGTATGTACCGTGGGCGGCGTCCACTCCAGCCGGATTGCCGGGGAGCGGGCAAGTTACACCTATCCCTACGGGCATTTCGGCCTGCAGGAGTACACCTATGAACGCCAGGTGGCCCTGATTCGCTAGGGGCCTGTGCGCCGGGCCCCGTGAAGCGGCCCGGCGCTCCGGTTACTGGAAAACACCACAGGCGACGCGGGCACCGCCGCCGCCCAGGGCTTTGGGCTCGTCGGAGTAATTGTCACCGCCGGCGTGGATCATCAGTGCGCGGCCCTTGAGGTCTGAAAGCTTCAGGCGTGGCGCCAGTACCGGGCTGGTGGCCTTGCCGTCGGCGCCCACAAACAGTGCCGGCAGGTCACCCAGGTGGCCGGTGCCCCAGGGGAAGCTGTGGCGGTTGGTTTGCTTCGGGTCGAAGTGGCCGCCTGCGGACAGGGCGGGCACCATCTTGCCGTCTTTCTCGGCCGGTTCGCAGCTGGGGTTCTGGTGCACATGGAATCCGTGCAGCGTGCCCCGGGCCGGGAGGTTCTCGAGCATTGGCGTGAAGACCACGCCATATTTGGACTGGGTGGCGACCACCTTGCCCACCGGCTTGCCCACGCCATCCTTGGTTACGGCGTGCATTTCAATAACCACGTCGGCGTGCGCGAAAGCCGCAAGCGACAGCGCAGCGGCGCCCAACAGACAACGACAGCTCAGTTTCATGGTTCTCTCCTGTGTGTGCTCCCGTATTCCCGGGATTGCGGTTCCGGTAGTCCCGGCAATGCCGCAAAATGCATTGGCGTGAAATTCAGTGCCAGGGTCCTGTCACCAGAGTCTAGAACCGATTCGACAGAACTGCTCGGTCGGATCATGCCGGGGGCAATGTTGGCGGTGAAGGTTACACCGGGAAAGTGGTGGGCGGATAAGCGGGCGCGGTGCGAGGGGCAGTACGAGACAGTGGGAAGAGGGCGGCCACGGGAGAGAGCCGGGCCGCGGGGTAGCGGCCCGGCTGCGGCAAAGCTTACTGCCAGTCCAGGATAACCTTGCCGGACTCGCCAGAACCCATGGTATCGAAGCCCTGCTGGAACTCGTCCACGGGGAACTGGTGGGTGATGATCGGGCTCAGGTCCAGGCCGGACTGGATCAGGCTGGCCATCTTGTACCAGGTCTCGAACATCTCGCGTCCGTAGATACCCTTCAGGATCAATCCCTTGAAGATTACCTGGCTCCAGTCGATCGCCATTTCACCGGGGGGGATGCCGAGCATGGCGATCTTGCCGCCGTGGTTCATGGCCTCGAGCATATCGCGGAATGCAACTGCCACACCGGACATCTCCAGGCCCACGTCAAAGCCCTCGCTCATGCCCAGCTCGTTCATGACATCGGTGAGTTTTTCCCGGCTGACGTTGACGGTGCGGGTCGCACCCATCTTGCCGGCCAGCTCCAGGCGATAATCGTTGATGTCGGTGATAACCACATGGCGCGCACCCACGTGCCGGGCCACTGCCGCCGCCATAATACCAATGGGGCCGGCGCCGGTGATCAGCACGTCCTCGCCCACCAGGTCGAACGACAGGGCGGTGTGCACGGCGTTGCCAAACGGATCGAAGATGGAGGCCAGTTCGTCGGAAATGTTATCGGGGATCTTGAAGGCGTTCAGGGCCGGGATCACCAGGTATTCGGCGAATGCGCCCTGGCGGTCCACGCCCACGCCATAGGTATTGCGGCACAGGTGGCGACGGCCGGCGCGGCAGTTGCGGCAGTGACCGCAGGTGATATGCCCCTCGCCGGAGACCCGGTCGCCGATCTCGAAGCCGGCGACCTCCTGGCCCATGCCGACTACTTCACCCACGTACTCGTGTCCCACCACCATGGGCACGGGGATGGTCTTCTGGGACCATTCATCCCAGTTGTAAATATGCATGTCGGTGCCGCAGATCGCGGTCTTGCGGATCCGGATCAGCAGGTCATTGTGGCCCGGCTCCGGGACTTCCTCTTCGGTGAGCCAGATGCCCGGTTCAGATTTCAGTTTGGAAAGTGCTTTCATTGTTCAGTGCCAGAATATGCATGGACGGCGGCCATGGGCCGCTCCAGCATCGGGTGCAGCAGGTCAGTGCACCGCAGGAGCGGCCCATGGCCGCGATCGTAAACAGTTTTAAATGATATTGAGTTCGCGGCCCACTTCCACGAAGGCATCGATGCAGCGGTCGAGCTGCTCGCGCGTGTGGGCGGCGGACATCTGGGTGCGGATCCGGGCCTGGCCCTTGGGCACGACCGGGTAGAAGAAGCCGATCACATAGATACCGCGTTCCAGCATCTTGTCCGCCATCTGCTGGGCCAGGGCGGCATCGCCGATCATCACCGGGATGATCGGGTGGTCGGCGCCAGCCAGGGTAAAGCCGGCTGCGGTCATGCGCTCGCGGAAGTAGGCGGAGTTTTCACGCAGTTTTTCCCGCAGCTCGCCGCCCTCCATCAGCATGTCCAGTACTTTCAGGGACGCGGTCACGATGGACGGCGCTACCGAGTTGGAGAACAGGTAGGGGCGCGAGCGCTGGCGCAGGATGTCGATGACTTCCTTGCGCCCGGAGGTAAAGCCGCCGGAGGCGCCGCCGAGGGCCTTGCCCAGGGTGCCGGTGATGATATCCACCCGGTCGATCACGTCGCAGTACTCGTGGGTGCCGCGCCCGTGCTCGCCGAGGAAGCCCACCGCGTGGGAGTCATCCACCATTACCAGCGCGTTGTATTTGTCTGCCAGGTCGCACAAGGCCTTCAGGTCGGCGATTACGCCGTCCATGGAGAAGACACCGTCGGTGGCGATCAGCTTGGTGCGTGCGCCGGCCGCATCGGCCTCTTTCAGCTTTGATTCCAGGTCCGCCATGTCGTTGTTGGCATAGCGGTAGCGCATGGCCTTGCACAGGCGCACGCCGTCGATGATGGAGGCATGGTTCAGGGCGTCCGAGATGATTGCATCCTCGGGCCCCAGTAGTGTCTCGAACAGGCCGCCGTTGGCGTCGAAGCAGGAGGTATAGAGGATGGTGTCCTCGGTGCGCAGGAATTCGGACAGGCGCGATTCGAGCGCCTTGTGGATGTCCTGGGTGCCACAGATAAAGCGCACCGATGCCACGCCGAAGCCATACTGGTCCAGGCCCTCTTTGGCGGCCTCGATCAGGTCCGGGTGGTTGGCCAGGCCCAGGTAGTTGTTGGCGCAGAAGTTGAGTACCTCGGCCTCGTTGTTCACCTGGATCTGCGCCGCCTGCTGCGAGGTGATGATGCGCTCGCGCTTGTACAGGCCGTCCGCCTCGATCTGCTTGAGCTCGTCACGCAGGTGCTGGAAGAATTGCTCTGGCTTGGACATGGTGTTCTTGTTAGCTCCTCAAACTGGCGCTTTTGGCGCTTAGTCTAGCTGTTAACCGGCCAGTTCGCAGGCCTTGTGGGCCGTGACAGGGGCGCTGCTGGCGCGGCAATGGGTGGCGAATTGTAGTGCCTCTTCCGCGGTGTCGAACAGTAGTTGCCACAGCAGCTGGCGGTCGGCCCGTCGCAGGGCGCGTACAGCGGTGCGGTTGCGCTGGTTGGCAATCTCGATCTCGATGACTTCAGTGCTGTTGTGCGGTAACTCGGACATGGTCCCTCCATAAAAATACTGGAGGGCTGACGTGGAAGCGGCGAAATCGGGTTCGCGTCTCCGGTTGGATTGCTCTTCAGAGCCCCATCTCTCTCGCATGCTCACTGTCACGGGTGACAGTTTCAGTGCGGTGAGAAAACCACCTTGCCCCGGTCGGCAGGTTGGCGTTGGCGTCAGCCACTCTCTTGATGTCGGGAGCAAAGATAGCGGGGCGGGAATAACCAGTCAACAGCCCGGCCCCCGGGCAGGGGCCGGGCAGAGCTTTATGCGGGTAACTGCACGGATTTCAGTTCGATAAACTCATCCAGCCCGGCGTCGCCGAATTCGCGCCCGTTACCGGAACGCTTGTAGCCGCCGAAGGGCGCGTCGTAGTTGAACTCGCCCCCGTTGACGAAGCACAGGCCGGCCTCGATGCGGCGCACTACCGGCAGCGCGCTTTCCGCGTCCCTGGCCCAGACACCGCTGGACAGGCCGTACTCGGAATCGTTGGCAATGGCGATGGCTTCGTCTATATCCCGGTAGGGGATCAGGCAGGTTACCGGACCGAAGATTTCCTCCCGGGCGATGGCCATGTCATTGGTTACATCGGCGAATACCGTGGGCTTGACGTAAAAGCCCCGTTCGAATCCTTCCGGCTGCTCGGCACCGCCAGCCACCAGCCGCGCACCCTCGGCCACGCCTTTCTCGATATAGCCACGCACGATCTCCCGCTGGCGGGAGGAGGACAGCGGGCCCATAAAGTTCTCCGGACCGGTGCCCAGGGAGGTTTCCTCAGCTACCTGTTTCGCGATCTCCACCGCCTCCTCGTAGCGGTCGGCGGGCACCAGCATGCGGGTCAGGGCGGTGCAGGTCTGGCCGGTGTTGATAAACACATCCTCACAGCCCCAGCGCACCGCGGTTTCCAGGTCCGCATCCGGGGTGATGATCAGTGGGCTCTTGCCGCCCAGTTCCTGGGTCACGCGTTTGACGGTGGGGGCTGCTGCCTTCGCCACCTCGATGCCGGCACGGGTGGAACCGGTGAACGACACCATGTCGACATCCGGGTGGGCCGATAGCGCAGCGCCAACCACCGGGCCGGCACCCGGCAGCAGGTTGAAGACGCCGGCGGGCAGGCCCACGGAGTCGATGATTTCCGCCATCACGTAGTCCTGCAGCGGGGTCATCTCCGAGGGCTTGGTGATCATGGTGCATCCGGCGGCCAGGGCCGGGGCCACCTTGCCCACAAACTGGTGCAGTGGGTAGTTCCACGGGGTAATAAAACCGCATACGCCGATCGGCTCGCGCAGCACCAGGGAGTGGGCCGCCTTCTCGGTCTTTTCCATTAGCGCGGTGCGCTCGGCGTAATAGCGCATGGAGTAAATCGGGCCCTCGACGTGCAGCCATTCACTGATATGGGGCGGGCACCCGAGCGCCAGCGATACCGCCTGCACCAGGTCGTCCTTGCGTGCTTCCATGGCATCGGCGATCGCGTTGAGGTAATCGCGGCGCTCGGCGGCGCTGGTATTGCGCCAGGTCTTGAATGCCTCGCGCGCTGCGGCCACGGCGATATCGACGTCCTCGGTGGTACCCTGTACCACCTTGCAGATTTCCTCCTCGGTGGCCGGGTTGATCACCGGGTGCAGGTCGCCACCGCGGGAGGCCTGCCACTGGCCGTTGAGATACAGTTTGTCCATATGCATTTTGCTGAAATCGATCATGATTGAATGTCTCTGCAATCGCTTGTCCGCACTCACTGCGGTTTTGCTTGAATAGCCGCACTCAGGGCGCGGTGATTTCGATCAGTGTGGGTGTATTGCGCTTGAGTGCCTGCGTTATTGCCTCTCCCAGCTGCCGGGGCTGCTCGATCCGGCAACCTTCAGCACCGAAGGATTTTGCCAGGGCGACGAAGTCCGGGGTAACCAGGTTGACGCCTTCCTGCGGTACTTTTGCCGCGTCCATGAAGTCGCGGATCTCGCCATAGCCGGAATTGTTCCAGACCAGGATCGGCAGGGGCAACCGCTGCTCGACGGCTACCGCGAGTTCGCCCAGGGTAAACATCAGGCCGCCGTCGCCGATCAGTGCAACCACGTCCCGGTCGCCGCCCAGGCGGGCGCCGATGGCCGCGGGCAGGGCGAAACCCAGGGTGCCGTAACCGGTAGTGCAGGTGATATGGCTGCGGGCGCTGTAGAGCGGCAGGGCATGGTTGGTGTTGTAGGCCAGCTGGGTGGAGTCGGTCACCAGCACACCGTCTTCCGGCAGCGCTGCACGCAGGGCCTCTACCCAGGTAAAGCGCTCCTCGGAACCGGGCCACCACTCATCGCGACAGGCCGCCAGCAGTTGGGCGACTTCCTGTTCCGCAGCCGCGCGGCGGTCCTGCTGGCCCTCCGGCAGGTGGTCAGAAAGCAGGCCCAGGGTGGCATCGGCATCGGCGCAGATGGCCAGGTCCGGGGTGGCGTTGCATACCAGCTGGGCCGGGTCGATATCCACGCGAATCAGTTTGCCCCGGAAGTCATAGTCTTCCCGGACCAGGTTGCGGTCGGTCTCCGCCAGTTCGGTGCCCACGGCGAGGACGACATCGGCATTCTCCACCCGCTCGCGTACACAGTTGAAGCTCAGGTTGGCGCCGCCACAGAGAGGATGGCGTTCGTCGACGATGCCCTTGGCGGCGAGCGACAGGAAAACCGGCGCCGCCAGCTGTTCCGCCAGCCGCGTGGCGCTGTCGGTGCACGCCTGGGCGCCACCGCCCAGCAGGATTACCGGGCGCTCGGCCCCGGCCAGGAGATCTGCGGCACTCGCCAGGGCATCTGGACCCGGTGCCGGTGCAGTGGCCGACGGGCAGGCGCGGTAATCCTCCAGGCTGCCGGCCATGGGCGCCGGGAACAGGTCGATGGGAATTTCGATATGCACCGGTCCGGGCCGGCTGGAAGACATCACCTGGAACGCGCGGGCAATGACCTCGGGGAGTTGGCCGGCGTCGGTAAGCGAGTGCTGCCAGATGCAGTAGCCCCGGCTCACATCGCTCTGGCGCGGCAGCTCGTGCAGCCGCCCGCGGCCCATGCCCAGGTCCTCGCGGCGGTTGACCGCGGAAATCACCAGCATGGGGATGGAATCGGAATAGGCTTGCGCCATCGCCGTGGCGGCATTGGTGAGGCCGGGCCCGGTGATCAGGAAGCAGACGCCGGGCCTGCCGGTGGCACGGGCGTAGCCGTCCGCCATAAAGGCGGCGCCCTGCTCGTGGCGCGGGGTCACGTGTTGCAGGTCACTGCCCGGCAGCCCCCGGTACAATTCGATGGTGTGGACACCGGGGATACCGAAGACTTTTTCTACCTGGTATTGACGCAGCAGGCGCATGAGCACCTGGGCACAGGTTGGCGCGGAGGACATATCTGCTCGATTCCTTATTGGTGATTGGTATATGAAGTGGCAAGCAGACTAGCGGCCCCCACCGGGGGGCGCAAGCGCCCGCAGACTCTGCACAAAGCGGGAGAAAATCACCGGATAATTGGGCTTTGCGCCCCGGCGCGAGAAGGAAAATCGCGCAATCGGGAGCAGCCGGGAAAAGGTGGCGCAGACGTTATAGACTAGCAGGGGAACCGCTGGGCAAGTTCACAGCCACTTTGCAGGCCCTGGAGCGTGCAGATCTGCGGAGCAGTGCGCAATGAATGGCGAGGTCCGTTGCAAGTGCTGCAACGCCGGGGCTTGTTCGGGGGTTCCCTACTTGAAGCACACCGGGAAAGGAAGAAAACTGGATGGAAATTGATCAGTGGCGTCGGGAGTATGTCAGTGGCGGCCTGAGCCGTGGGGATCTGCGGGAAACACCGATAGAGCAGTTCGATAAATGGTTGCAGGAGCTGAGCCCGGCGGGTCTCAAGGATCCCAGCTCCATGAGCCTGGCGACGGTGGATGCCAGCGGCCGGCCATCGCAGCGCATCGTATTGCTGAAGGGTTACGGGGAGCACGGCTTTACCTTCTTTACCAACCTGCAGAGCCACAAGGCAAAGGATATCGCCGCCAATCCCCAGGTGTGCCTGCTGTTTCCCTGGCACGCCCTGGATCGCCAGGTGATTGTTTACGGTCGCGCCGAGCAACTGGGCCGGCCCGAGGCCGAGGCCTATTTCAATACCCGCCCGCGGGACAGCCAACTGGCAGCCTGGGCCTCCCACCAGAGTGAACCGGTAGAGTCCCGCGACAAGCTGGAGAACGCGTTCCTGGAGGCCAGGGAGCGTTACCCGGAAGAGGTGCCGTTGCCGGACTACTGGGGCGGTTACCGGGTGGTGCCGGATACCGTGGAATTCTGGCAGGGCCGGGCCAGTCGCCTGCACGATCGCTTTGTCTATCGCCTGCAGGATGATGGCAGCTGGCAGGTGGAGCGGTTGTCACCGTGAACGGCGAGCCGCCTGATGTAGGCGCGCTGCGCGATGATTGGGCGCGGCGCGGATACTCCTTTGACTTGTGGACGGATCCTCCCGGGCAGCGCTGGGAGGATTTTGTCCACGATGTCGACGAATTACTGGTGCTGGCGGAAGGTCAACTGGAAGTGGAAACCGGCGGGCGCACCTGGCAGCCCGCGATCGGCGAGGAAATCCATATCCCCGCCGGTGCCAGCCATTCAGTGCGCAATATTGGGGATACCACCGCCAGGTGGTATTACGGCTACAGGAATAGCTGATACGTCCCGCCCGCCTCTCGCGCTGTCTCTCTCCGGCCCCCTCCTCTCCGGTTGTTGCCGTCCCGGTGGCGACCAGTGACGCGATAATATACGCTTTAGCCCCTGTGCCCGCCCGTGAACCAGGTTGGCGCGGACGATGGACTGAACAAGCGAAAGAATAAAAACGGAAGATTTATCTATGGCGGTAATCGGTATTGACCTGGGCACCACCAACAGCGCCTGCGGCATCCTTACGGACGATGGCGTGACACTGATTCCCAACCGCCTGGGTGATCTGTTGACGCCCTCGGTGGTGGGTTTTGATGATTCCGGTGAGCTGGTGGTGGGCAGGACAGCGAGGGAGCGCCTGATCAACCATAGCGACCGAACCGTTGCCGCCTTCAAGCGGTTGATGGGCACGGATCACAAGGTCAAGCTGGACCGGCAACTGTTCAGTGCCACCGAACTTTCCGCCGTGGTGTTGCGGGCCCTGAAAGAGGATGCCGAGGCTTACCTGGGCGAGCCTGTCACCGAGGCGGTCATCAGTGTGCCGGCCTACTTTAATGACAACCAGCGCCACGCCACCAAGCAGGCCGGCGAGCTCGCCGGGCTCAAGGTGGAACGACTGATCAATGAGCCCACGGCGGCGGCCATTGCCTACGGCCTGCACGATCGGCGGGAGGGGAATTTCCTGATCCTCGACATGGGTGGCGGTACCTTCGATGTTTCCATCCTGGAGTTCTTCGACGGCATCATGGAAGTGCATGCCAGTGCCGGTGACAATTTCCTCGGTGGTGAGGATTTTGTCGAGGCGATGATCGAGAACGTGCTCACGGAGCAGGGGATCGACCGACAGGCCCTGACGGCCCGGCAGCTGCAGAGCCTGTATATGCAGATGGAAACGGCCAAGCGCCGTATCAGCCAGAAGCCGGAGCAGGTGCTGGAGCTGGAACTCGGCAAGGGCAAGCTGGAATGGGTTGTTACCGCTGAGTGGTTCGAGAAACTGAGCGCGCCGTTGCTGTTGCGCTCCAAGCGCCCGATCGAGCGCGCCATGCGCGATGCCAACCTGCCGCCCCAGAAAATCGACGAGGTGGTGCTGGTGGGTGGCTCCACCCGCATGGCCCAGTTCCGCTCCCTGGTGGGCAGGATGTTCGGGCGACTGCCCTCCTGCCACCTGGATCCCGACACGGTCGTGGCGATGGGGGCGGCAATCCAGGCCGGGCTCAAGTCCCGCAGCGCGGCCCTCGAGGATATCGTGCTTACCGATGTATGCCCGTATACGCTGGGCACGGGGGTGCTTAACGAGGACAGCCCGGACCAGGGCGATTATTTCATGCCGATTATCGACCGCAACACGGTGGTGCCCACCAGCGTGGTGCGACGCGTGTGGACGGCCCATGACAACCAGGCCCAGGTAAATGTGAAGGTTTACCAGGGGGAAAACCGCCTGGTGAACAAAAATGTCTACCTGGGTGAAATGCAGATTCCGGTACCCAGGGCCAGCAAGGGCGAGGAGTCCGTGGATATCCGCTACAGCTACGATATGAACGGGTTGCTGGAGGTGGATATCACCGTCACCTCCACCGGCAAGACACACAATAAACTGATCGAGTTTGCCCCCGGCGCCCTGTCCGAAGACGAAATCCAGCGTTCCCGGCAAAAGCTGGCCGGGCTGAAGTTCCATCCCCGGGAGGACGAGGAGAACCGTGCCCTGATTGCCCGCGGCGAGCGCCTCTATGAGTCCAGCCTGGGTGAAAAGCGCGAGCACCTGGCGCGGGTACTGGGGGAATTTGACCGGGTGCTGGACTCCCAGAACCCGGCGGAAATCCGTAAGGCCCAGTTGCAGTTGCGGGAGGTGCTTGATCGCCTGGACGGCGAGGACTGGATCTGATGAATCCCTGGCAGCTACTGGAAATTGCGCCTACCGGGGAAACCCGCACGATCAAGCGCGCCTATGCCAAAAAGCTCAAGCAAACCCGCCCGGACGAAAAACCCGACGAGTTCCAGCGGCTGCACGCAGCCTACAAGCAGGCACTGAGACTTGCCGCCGAACAAAGCCAGACTGATGCCTCTGACGGCAGCGGCCCTGGCGAAGTGGCTGCGGAAACGCAGCCTGAAGTTTCCGCTCCACTGGAGCCGCTGGCCGAGTCGACTGGTTCCGGAATAAATTCCGCTCCGGTGCCGGCCGCTGCCGAGCCAGGGAATCACGCTGGGACAGAACAGCAGGCATCGCATCAGCAGCCTGAAGCGGCATCAGCTCAGGAAGAGCCGGTTCCTGCGGCAGGATTGTCGCCATCCGTTGACGAACAGGAAGCGGAACAGCGGCGCAATGCCCGTATCGATGAATTTCACCGGGTGCTCGCGCAGGTTGACGCGGTACTGGCCGATCCCGCGCGCATCAACGCCAGGGCCAGCTGGCAGTTCCTGGCCGACAGCCCGTTTATCCTGGAAGAGGAATATAACTGGAACCTGGGCCTGGGGGTTTTCCAGCGTGTTGCCCGGTACTCGGTGGCCGTTGCCGGCTCGCAGCAGTGGTATACGGACAAACCCGAAATCGCCAGCGGGGTACTCCGGTATTGCGATTCCCTGTTCGCCTGGTCCGAGGATCCCGCCGGCCTGCAGGAACAGTTTGATGCCGAATTGTTGAACGCGGTACTGCCCCGGCTCGATGGGGAAGAGACCGTGGCCGGTGATCCCCAGCGGGGATTGCGGGGCGGGCGCAAGCTGGTGCTGGAGCGGGCGACCCCGGAGGAGGAACGCTTCCCCGAATATTATTTTGGCAGCCTGCTCGCGCGGGCTTTTGCTGTATTGCTGGATGTTTTCCTGGTCTATGTTGCGCTAGGCATTATTACTTCTGCCGTCCTGATCAAGAATGGTGCCAGCGAAGGGGAGGCCAGCAGCGTGGCGTTGCTGGTTTCGGTCGCGGGTTACCTGGTGCTGGCCTGGCTGGCCGAAAGTTCCCGCTGGCAGGCTACACCCGGCAAGTTTCTGCTGGGCTATCGCGTCACCAACCGGCAGTTCCGGCGTATGGGCTATGGCCACGGGCTCTGGCGGGTCCTGAGCTTCTCCCTGACTGTGCCCCTGTACTGGCTCGCCTGGCTGGTGAACTGCTTCCTGAACGGCAATCTCCTGCACGACCGCCTCAGCCGCAGTTATGTAATCAACTGGCGCAAAAGCCGGGAGGAAGCCGGCGGATAACCGGCCGATTACCACCTACCAGTCAAAGGTGAACTGGCTCGTTAAGAGGGTTGACCGGTTGGTCCGGTCAGGGCCCGTAACGGCTCCACTTGTGCACCAAGAGCGCCCAGAAACCCCGCTCATCATAGCTCTCGCAAATAGGCGTTATTCACCATCCTGATGCCCGATTGGCCCGTTGCAGCCGGGCAAGCTCCCATTCCATGCAGACAGGACTTATTGCGTTAAATCGCCGTGATTTCTGGACAAAATTGCTTTCTCATCCGAATGACTGGTTGTAAGCTTTTGTCATCGTACGTTGTTGTCCTGGCGTGCGGTTAAAACAATATGCGGTCACTGGTCGAGTTCTCCGAACAATAACAATAAAGGAGGCATGCAGTACGGTCGCAGTGCATCCGTTGTGGCGATAAAAATAAGTATTGCAATGGAGAGAGAAAATGGGACGTCAGTTCAATTCGAGGAATGTATCCGCACTCGTTAGCGCATGCTCGGTAGCCACCCTGTGGTTTGCCAGCGGTATGTCCGCGCACGCTGCGGAGGGTGCAGTAGGCACCATCATGGAAGAGGTCCAGGTCACTGCCCGCAAGCGTGCCGAGGCCGAGCGCCTGCAGGAAGTGCCGGTGGCTGCGACAGCCTATTCCGGCGACCAGCTGGAGGCCTTGCAGACCAAGGACCTGCAGAGCCTGTCTTTTAAAATGCCCAACGTCCAGCTGGATGATGTGGGCACGGTCAAGAATACTGCCAACTTCACGGTGCGCGGGCTGGGTGTCAACAGCTCGATTCCCTCCATCGATCCCACGGTCGGTGTCTTTGTCGACGGGATGTACATGGGGGTGAACGCGGGCGTCGTGACCGATATGTTTGACCTCGAGGGCATCGAGGTGCTGCGCGGTCCCCAGGGCCTGTTGTTTGGCCGCAACGTGACCGGTGGTGCGGTGGTGATCCGCACAGCTCGTCCCACCGAAGAATTTTCCAGCAAGTTCAAGTTGTCCACCACCGACAACCTGGACACCATTGCCGCAGCCACTGTGAATGGTGCAATTTCCGAGACGGTCAACGGCCGCTTTACCGCCTACTACAACAATGACCAGGGCTGGTTCGAAAATGTCTACACCGGCAATGACAGTGCCGGTGCCTCGGACAGCTGGTTTATCCGCCCGAGCTTCAGTGTCGATATTTCGGAAACTGCCGAGTTGCTGGTGCGTATGGAGCACGGCAAGATGGATTCCGACGGCGTAGTGGCGCAAAACCGGGGTGCACTGGCAACCAATTTCCCGCTCTACCCGCTGTTCGGCGTGGATGTATCCGGCTGGGACAACAGTGATGACTCCTTTGAAGTGGCGCAGAACGAGGAGGGCTTCCAGGAGGATGAGTGGAGCCATGTGATCACCGAGTTCAACCAGGATGTGGCGTTCGGTAACGGCACCATCACCAATATCCTTGCCTGGCGCGAATACGATGCCAACGGCACCGGCGATATCGACTCCCTGCCGATTACCGCCTTCCACGCCAACACCCGTGTCGACCAGAGCCAGCTGAGTAACGAACTGCGCTATGCCGGCCGTTTCGGTGCAACCTCCCTGACCACCGGCCTGTACTGGTTCAACCAGGACCTGGAGTACTACGAAAACCGACTGCTGCCCCTTTCCGGACCTCCGGGGTCCGGCGGCTTCGACTGGACCGGCGGCGGTATCCAGGACCACGAAGCCCTGGGTATCTTTGCCCAGGCGGATGTTGACCTGAACGAGTCCTGGGTCCTGACCCTTGGTGGACGCTACTCGACCGAGGACAAGGACGCGAAGATCGCAACCATTCCCGTGGATCTCTGTAGCCTCGACGGTTGTGTCGCCTACGATTTCGAGGATTCGGAAAGCTGGGATGCCTTTACCCCGAAAGTGGGCCTGCAGTGGAACCTGTCGGACGATGCGCAGATTTACAGCTTCTGGACCAAGGGATTCCGCAGCGGTGGTTACAACATGCGTAACACCGGGCCAGGGGAACTTCCGGGGCCCACGGACCAGGAAGAGCAGACCAGCTTCGAAATCGGCGGCAAGGCCGAGTGGTTCGATGGTCGCCTGCGCACCAATATGGCCCTGTTCCACAACACCATCGATGAGATGCAACGGGAAGAAAACCTGAGCAACCCGGTCGTGGGTGTGGTGCAGATTATCCGCAATACTGCTGATGCCACCATTCGCGGTGCCGAACTGGAGGCGATGGCGGCGGCGACTGATACGCTGCTGTTTACCTTCAATGTCGGTTACGTGGATGGTGATTACGACAGTGTCCGCGGCGATATCAGTGGTGACGGCCAGGTGAACAATGTGGACCTGGGGCTGGATATTCCGCGCCTGGCACCCTGGACCTACGGTATTGGCCTGGTCCACGACCTGGACCTGGGGGCTGCCGGCACGCTGACCTCGCGAGTCAACTTCAACCACCGCGATGAAGCGCCCTACACCGACAATAACCTGGGCATGCTGTCGGCTGCGGATATGCTGGACTTCAGCTTCGGCTACACCCCGGATAGCGGTAACTACCGCCTGGCATTCTTCGGCAAGAATATGCTCGACGAGGTCACCGAGGGTAACAATACCCAGCTGCCCATCAACCTGGGCGGACCGGGTGCCAGCTTTACCCCGCTGAACAAGGGCCGTGTGATGGGCGTGGAGTTGACCTACGACCTGTAACTTCACCCATCCGCCCCGGATGGCATAAACTGAAAGCCCGGCACCTTGCCGGGCTTTTTTGTCGGTGTATTGTTGTTACCGTCATCGCCACCAGAAACATAAGGAAGACAGAGGTCCTGATGCGCTATATCGATCTGCCCGAAACCGGTGATCCCGAAGTGATGCAGCTGGCGCAAGGGGAGCGGCCGGAAGCCGGCGCGGGCGAGGTGTTGATCCGGGTGGTGGCAGCGGGCGTCAACCGGCCCGATGTGGCGCAACGCCAGGGGCTCTACCCACCCCCGCCCGGCGCCTCGCCGGTCCTGGGCCTGGAGGTGGCGGGTGAAGTGGTGGCTGTGGGCAGTGGTGTGTCGCGCTGGCAGCCGGGTGACCGGGTCTGTGCACTCACCAACGGTGGCGGGTATGCTGAATACGCAGTGGCCCCGGCGGGGCAGTGCCTGCCGGTGCCAGAGTCGTTGTCGATGACCGAGGCGGCAGCGTTGCCCGAGACTTTTTTTACCGTCTGGAGCAATGTGTTTGACCGCGGCGGCCTGCAGGCCGGCGAGGTACTGCTGGTGCATGGGGGTTCATCGGGCATAGGTACCACCGCCATCCAGCTTGCCAGCAACCTGGGCGCGCGCGTCTTTGCCACCGCCGGCTCGGCGGAAAAATGCAACGTCTGTGAAAAACTCGGTGCCGAGCGGTGTATCAATTACCGCGAGGAAGATTTTGTAGAGGTCGTCCGCGAACTCACCGATGGCTACGGCGCTGATGTGATCCTCGATATGGTGGGCGGGGACTATGTAAACCGCAATATTCGCCTGGCAGCGCCCGACGGCCGTATTGTCAATATCGCCTTCCTGCAGGGCGCCGAAGTGAAGCTCAACCTGTGGCCGGTGGCGGCAAAGCGCCTGGTCCTCACCGGCTCCACCCTGCGGCCCCGTTCAGCGGAAACGAAGGCTGCCATTGCCCGTGCCCTGGAAAAAACGGTATGGCCGCTGATCCATGCGGGCAAGGTGCGCCCAGTGGTTGAGGCAACTTTCGCATTGGAGGATGCGGCCCGGGCACACAACCTGATGGAGTCGAGCAAGCATATCGGCAAAATTGTGCTGGAGCTGTAAATGACGGCGCGGTTGCCCCGCCGGAACTGCCCCGGCTGGCGACATCGCCGGTAGCCACGCCCGTGTAGGCCTTGTAAAGCCTGCTGATTTTGCGCACATAGGCAACCGGCTCGGAGCCACGCGCATAACCGTAGCGGGCTTTCTCAAAATAGCGTGGCTCCTCCAGCTTGAGCATTGCCACTTCCACGTTGTCAAACCACTTTTCCGGATCCAGCCCCAGTTCCTCGGCCAGCTTCTGGGCGTCCAGCACATGGCCGAGGCCCGCATTGTAGGAGGCGAGGGAAAACCACAGCTTCTCATCCGTGGGCAGGGGATCCTTGAATCGGTTGCGGATCCATTCCATATATTTGACGCCGGCCTGCAGGTTGCGGTCCGGTTCAAACAGCGGCGGCGGGTAACCCATATCTTCGCCGGTGCGCGGCATCACCTGCAGCAGGCCCTGGGCCCCGACCGGGGAAACGGCCTTGGGGTTGAAGTTGCTCTCCTGCCACATCTGCGCGGTGACCAGGCGCCAGTCGAAGTCGTGATCGAGGGCGGATTTTTTTACCAGCTTGTCATAGGGTGACAGGTCCTCCCCGGGGACTACCCGGGCACTGATCTTCTGCACCAGGTTTTTATTGGGCTTGAAGTAGGCCGCAAACATTCTTTTGTATTCGTCGCTGCCACTAAATTTTTTCATAAAGCGGTTAACCTGTTTCAGCAGGTCCTTGTTGCCCTGCTTGACCATCCAGCCCTGGGGCAGGGGGTCACTGACCTGCAGGCCAATTACCAGGTTCGGGCGCAGGGCTGCCTGGATGTCGGCAATATAGGTGTCCTCGATGGTTGCATCGAACTCGCCTTCCGCGACCTTGTTCAGGATGGTGGCAAACGACATTTCCGGTGGAGCTACCTCGACCTCCACATCGATGCCGTTTTCCTGCAGGGTCCTGGCGGTCCCAATAAAGGCCGAGTAGGCACGCAGTGTCAGGGTCCGCCCGGCGAGGTCGCCGAGTGTCTTGATCGGCGGGCGACTGTTATTGCTGATGACATTCTGTGGGGTCTCCAGGAAAGGCACGCTGAACTCCACGCCCTTGGCGATACGCTCCCGGGTGATGGTTGTGGAGGCGCCGGCGATATCAGCCCGGCCATCGGCCACCCATTCCACCAGGTCCTCTTCATCGGGGACCACAACAATCTTCAGCTGCAGGTCGTGCTTGTCGGCAAAGGCCTTCGCCATTTCATAGTCGAATCCCCGCAGTACCCCTTTCCACAGGTAGTAACTGATGGGGCCGTTGTAGGTGGCGAAACGCAAAACCCGCGACTGCTTGATGGCAAACCAGTGGGAGGTACGCTCCGGGATCTCGGTGACCAGCGTACGAGTCAGGTAATTGTTGACCCGGGTTTTCAGGCGCTTGGCGTCCTTGCGCATGGCCCAGGCGATATCCTCTGGCTCGCCGACGGATGCGCCGATCTTCAGGTCATCGCGGTACTGCAGTGTATCCTCGGCAATGGTCCTGTGCAGGATGGTCACCGCGTTGTCGACCTTGCTGACCATATCAAACAGCGTATCCCGCTCGTCGTTCAGGTAAACCTCCCGCACATGGAGATTGGCATCCGGATGTTCCTCCGCCAGCTGGTAAGCCCGGTCGGCGTAGGTGCTGCCCGCGAGGACTATCAGTTCCGCCCCGCGCAGGTTTTTGATGTCGCTGATATCCGGCCCGTTGACACCGCTTACCAGGACGTCAGAGGCCTGCGCCAGAGGTTGGGTAAAACTGACGATTTCCCTTCTGGCCTCGTTGTCAGTGAAATTATCGACGGCCAGGTCGGCCCGGCCATCACTGACCATCTCCATGGCCTGCTGGGGGGTCTCCGCAATAAGCCAGCGGGCCTGCAGTTTCATTCGCTCGGCCAGCTGGTTGGCGAGCTGGCGGTGGGTCTGGGTGACAATGGCCTTGCGGGGCAGGTAGCTCTGGTTGTCCCCGGTGAGGCTGACAAAACGGATAATGCCGCGCTTCCTCAGCGCCTGCAGGTCGCCGGTTTCAATGTACTCCGGCTGGTTGACTCGCTCGGCTTCCCGGGTTTCCTTTTTTTGTTTCGGTGCGGCCCCGCTGTCGGCCGGTGCCAGCCCGGGTCTCTCGCTGATGGGGGCCGCCCGGTCGCTCCTGGCGGGGGACTCCTGGCGCTCCTCGCAAGCGGTGAGGGCCAGGCATGCGAACAGGGCGGCCAGGAGAATGGCCCAGTAACGCAACGAGCACTGTGATTTAGCCTTCTCAGTCACCATCGCGGACTCCGATAGACTTCACTGGCCCAAGTTTAGGGTCGTAGCCAGCACGAGACATTTTCCACTCGCTCCCTGCGATCGCGGGGCCGTTGCGTTGTCTGCTGCAGCCCGTTGCAGGCGCCCGGAAACGGCACCATCAACAGGCACTGGGCCACGGGGCCCAATGTGCCAATCGAGCCACGGCTGGGGGGTATCCATTGGCATGGTTCTGCTCCGGCAGCTTGCACTGGCGGAAATGGTAGGGTCGGCCTGGTCTCCTTCACCGCGACCGGCGGGCGCCCGGGCTCGGGCGCATGGGGGGAAATTGGGGAAGCCGGAGAGTCAGAGGATTTCGTCGACAGTGGCGGTGAACTCGCCCTCCGCCAGGCGCGTGTGTACACGCTGGCCCGGCGACAGGGTGCGGGTGCTCTTCTGCACCTGGCCCTGCTCGTCGCGCACAATGGCGTAGCCGCGTTGCAGCACGGCCAGCGGGCTGACGTTGTGCAGCAGCTGGCCGCTGTGCGCCAGTCGCTCCCCGCGCTTTTGCAGCAGGGCCTGCATGGCCTTGCGCAGTCGCTCCGCCGCCGTGTCGGTGAGCTGGCGGCGATGCTCCAGCGCACGCTCAGGGTGATAGTGTGCGAACGCCCGTGAGGCCAGCTGCAACTCACGGTGCCGGTTGTGCAGGTGCTGGCGCACTGCGCCCTGCAGGCGCAGTTCCAGGTGATCCAGTCGCTGGGCGCGATTCTGCAGTTGTTCGCGCGGGTGGCGGATGCGATTGCGGGTGGCCTCCACGCGCTGTTGCAGGTGGCGCAGCTGTATCTGCGTGGCTCGCAGCAGGCGCTGGCGGAGCGCGACCAATCCCTGCCACATCTCCACTGCATTGGCACTGGCGATCTCCGCCGCCGCAGAAGGGGTTGGGGCGCGCAGGTCGGCAACCAGGTCGGAGACGGTGGTGTCGGTCTCGTGGCCGACGGCGGAGATGACCGGGATCGGGCAGGCGGCGATGGCGCGGGCAACGATCTCCTCATTGAATGGCCACAGGTCCTCGATGGAGCCGCCGCCGCGTCCCACGATCAGCAGGTCGTGCCTGCCCGAGTGACCGGCCCGGGCAATAGCATCGGCAATCTGGCCGGCGGCCTCGCGGCCCTGCACCTGGACCGGCCACAAGCCGATCTCCGCCGCCGGGTGGCGCCGGCCGAGCACGTGGATCATGTCGCGCACGGCGGCACCGGTAGGGGAAGTGACAATGCCGATACGCCCGGGCAGGAGGGGCAGGGGTTTCTTGCGCTCCGGGGCAAACAGGCCCTCGGCCTGCAGGCGTGCCTTCAGTTCCTCCAGCTGGCGCATCAGGGCACCCAGTCCGGCCTCCTCCATATGCTCAACGACCAGCTGGTACTCGCCGCGGCCCTCGTAGAGGCCGACCCGCACCCGCAGCAGGACCTCGCGCCCGTTTTCCGGCCGGAAGCGCACCGCCCGGTTGCGACCGCGGAACATGGCGCAGCGCACCTGGGCGCGGGCATCCTTGAGGGTGAAGTACCAGTGCCCGGAGCTCGGGGCGGCGAAATTGGAGATCTCACCACTGACCCACAGCAGCGGTATGCTGCTCTCCAGCAGGTGTTTTACCTCCCGGTTGAGGTCGCTGACTGTCAGGACACTGCGGTTGGGGCGGTTGCCGGATGGGGTGGGGGGGTTGCCTGTGAGCATGAAAATCTCGCCAAAGTCCTCGGGGCGGGCCAATATTGCAGTAAGCTGGTGGCAGGTAAAGGTATTTGCCAAAAAAAGCAAATTGTCTTTTGACGTGAGCGATCTTGCCGCTATAATCGCGCCGATACCCAATCCCGCTATCTCGAGGTTTGAGTGTCCATGTCTGATTCTGGTCTGCGCATCGCGCGCGAAGCTCTCACTTTTGACGACGTCCTACTTGTGCCCGGCTATTCCGAGGTCACTGCCAAGGACGTTTCTCTTAAGACCAAACTGTCCCGCAATATCTCCCTGAACATCCCGCTGGTCTCCGCGGCGATGGATACGGTCACGGAATCGCGCCTGGCGATTGCCCTGGCCCAGGAAGGGGGCATTGGTATCATCCATAAAAGTATGTCCATCGAGGACCAGGCGCTGGCAGTGCGCGCGGTCAAGAAGTTCGAGGCCGGCGTGGTCAAGGACCCGATCACTATCGAGTCCAGTGCCACCGTGCGCGAGCTGATCGCGCTGACCACCCACCACAACATCTCCGGCGTGCCGGTGATGGAGAAGGGCAACCTGGTGGGCATTGTCACCAGTCGGGACGTGCGTTTCCAGACTGACCTGGATGCCACTGTCGCCAGCATCATGACCCCCAGCGAGCGCCTGGTGACCGTTCCCGAAGGCGCTGCCCCGGGCAAGGTGCAGGAGCTGCTGCACAAGCACCGCATCGAGAAGGTGCTGGTGGTCAACAACGATTTCGAGCTGCGCGGCCTGATTACCGTCAAGGATTTCAACAAGGCCGAGCAGTATCCCAACTCCTGTAAGGATGCCGATGGCCGCCTGCGTGTCGGTGCCTCAGTGGGTACCAGCCCGGATACCGACGACCGTGTCGCCGCGCTGGTGGAGGCCGGGGTGGACGTGCTGGTGGTGGATACCGCCCACGGGCATTCCCGCAACGTGATCGATCGCGTGCGCCGCATCAAGGAGATGCACCCGCAGGTGGATGTCATCGGCGGCAATATCGCCTCGGCCGAGGCCGCCAGGGCACTGGCGGAGGCCGGTGCCGATGCGGTCAAGGTGGGCATCGGCCCCGGTTCCATCTGTACTACCCGCATTGTCACCGGTATCGGCGTGCCGCAGATTACCGCGATTGCCGAGGTGGCCAAGGCGCTCGAGGGCACCGAGGTGCCACTGATCGCTGACGGCGGTATCCGCTTCTCCGGTGATATCTCCAAGGCCATCGTTGCCGGTGCCCACTCGGTGATGATGGGCTCCATGCTGGCCGGTACCGAGGAGGCGCCCGGCGAGGTTGAACTCTTCCAGGGGCGCACCTACAAGTCCTACCGCGGCATGGGCTCCATGGGTGCCATGTCCCGCACCCAGGGTTCCTCTGACCGCTACTTCCAGGATGCCAGCAAGGGCGCCGAGAAACTGGTGCCGGAGGGTATCGAGGGCCGGGTTCCCTACAAGGGGCCGCTGTCCGTAATCGTGCACCAGATGATGGGCGGACTGCGCTCTGCCATGGGCTATACCGGCAGTGTGGATATAGAGACCATGCGCACCCGTCCCGAATTCGTGCGGGTGACCGCGGCGGGCATGGGCGAGTCCCATGTACACGACGTGCAGATCACCAAAGAAGCGCCCAACTATCCCGTCGGTGGTCGTTAATAGCGCTTTGAATTGACCAACTATCATGTTTGATGGCGAGCGGACCCTTGGGAACAAGTGGTCCGTTCGCAGTTTCTGGGCCACCGCCCCGCAACAATCGAGTAAGCCATGTCCCAAGATATCCACGCCAGCCGAATCCTGATTCTCGACTTCGGTTCCCAGTACACCCAGCTGATCGCCCGCCGTGTGCGTGAGCTGGGCGTCTTCTCGGAAATCCGCGCCTTCGATATGACCGAGGAAGAGATCCGCGACTACAACCCGCAGGGCATCATCCTCGCCGGCGGCCCGGAATCCGTGCCGGAGGCCGGCTCGCCCCGCGCGCCGCAAGTGGTGTTCGAGCTGGGCGTGCCGGTACTGGGTATCTGTTACGGCATGCAGACCATGGCCCACCAGCTGGGCGGTGCCGTGCAGGGCAGCGATATCCGCGAATTCGGTTATGCGCAGGTGAAAGTGGAGGGCAGCTCCGCCCTGCTCGACGGCATCAAGGATCACCTCGACGGCGACGGCCACGCACTGCTGGACGTGTGGATGAGCCATGGCGACAAGGTGGTGGAGATGCCCGAGGGGTTCGAGCTGATGGCTTCCACCGGTTCCTGCCCGATTGCCGGCATGTACCACCCGGAGAAGAACTTCTTTGGTGTCCAGTTCCACCCGGAAGTGACCCATACCCTGCAGGGCATGCGGATCTATGAGCACTTCGTGATGGAGCTGTGTGGCTGCGAAAAGCTCTGGACTCCGGCCAATATCATCGAGGACTCGATTGAGAAGGTGCGTGCCCAGGTAGGCAAGGGCAAGGTGCTGCTGGGCCTCTCCGGTGGTGTCGACAGCTCGGTGGTGGCGGCACTGCTGCACAAGGCGATCGGTGACCAGCTTACCTGTGTGTTCGTGGACAACGGCCTGCTGCGCAAGCAGGAGGGCGACCAGGTAATGGAAATGTTCGCCGACAATATGGGCGTCAAAGTGATCCGCGCCGACGCCGAGGATATGTTCCTGTCGCGCCTGGCGGGCGAGGACGATCCCGAGGTGAAGCGCAAGATAATCGGCAACACCTTTATCGAAGTGTTCGACCAGGAGGCGGCCAGGCTGAAGGACGTGAATTTCCTGGCCCAGGGCACCATCTACCCGGACGTGATTGAATCCGCCGCCGCCAAGACCGGCAAGGCACACGTGATCAAGTCACACCACAATGTGGGCGGCCTGCCGGAAGAAATGAAAATGGAGCTGGTGGAGCCCCTGCGCGAGCTGTTCAAGGATGAAGTGCGCAAGATCGGCCTGGAGCTGGGCCTGCCGTACGATATGGTCTATCGCCACCCCTTCCCGGGACCGGGCTTGGGAGTGCGTATCCTCGGTGAAGTCAAAAAGGAATACGCGGAGATCCTGCGTGAAGCTGACGCCATCTTTATCGAGGAGCTGCGCAACGCGGACTGGTACCACAAGACCAGCCAGGCCTTTGTCGTGTTCCTGCCGGTCAAGTCGGTGGGAGTGGTGGGCGATGGTCGCCGCTACGAATATGTGGTGGCACTGCGCGCCGTCGAGACCATCGATTTCATGACTGCGCGCTGGGCGCACCTGCCTTACGAGCTGATCGAGAAGGTGTCCAACCGCATCATCAACGAGATCGAACATATCTCGCGGGTGGTGTACGACGTGTCCAGCAAGCCGCCCGCGACCATCGAGTGGGAATAACCCGGTCAGCCTGGACAGGGCCGGCGATCTTTCGCCGGCCTCATTATCCTCTGGTCGCGGGTGACCGCTGCCACTCTGGCCCAGCTTGCCGTCAGGTGAGGGCGGGCAGGCCGCTCGGTCTCGTTCCTGCTCCCCTCCCTTCTTCTGTAGAGCCGCGGATCCTACTGGTTGGCTGCTTTAAAGCTTTTCACTGCCTGGTTGAACTGGTTGCCGACATTGTGCATGGCGTCCACGGTGGCATTGTGCTCCTGAACCCGCGCTTCGCTCTCGGCTTGTAGCTGCCGGGCTGCCTCGCTGTCCGGTTCGACCCCGGATTCTTTCGCTGTGGCCAGCGCCGCCTTGTTTTCCTGCTCCAGGCATTTCAGGTACGCATCGCCCTCCTGCAGGTACTGCTTGACCGCCTTCTGGCCCTGCAGCATGGATTCCTGGCTGGCTGTGCTGCCATCGGGGATTTCCGGCAACTGGGGTTTATCGCAATCGGCGAATGCGCTGCCGGCGATGAACAAGGCGGTTGCCGCGATGAGAGATTGCTGGAATAGGCGCATGAAAAAAGCTCCTGTTGCAGAGTGTTGGTTCACGGGGCAGGTTCTGGGCGGCGCCGTGCCCGTCCCGGCGGAAGGCTGTCGCCTCCGGGCTGCGGGCAGGCCCCTCAAGATCTGACCGCCGTTCTTATCGGAGACCCAATGAGAGCATCGCAGGGGGGGCGGGTGCAAACCGGATCGGTCCGGGTGGGCACTGAGTCCCGGGATCCCCCTCCTGGCCAGCCTGCATCTGACGGGAGCGACAGGCGGCGGAATGAAACCTTACCGCAATGTGGGCGGCATACCGGAAGTGGTGCCACCTGAGCCTCTGGAGTCGCTGGGCAAGCTGCCACATGGCCGGCGCGCGTTGTGTAATGGTGCTTTATCTCTTCTTTGATAATGAGTATCATTTCCTGAGAGTCACAGAGTGGAAAACTGGAAATTGGGAGTTTCTATGCAGCCTTTATCTGGAGTGCGGAAGTATCGTGGACTGGGCCTGGCACTGGCCTTTTTGACCATGCTGGCCACCAGCCAGGCATCCGCCAACGGTGAGATCGGGGCGCACGTCAACAACCTGAAAGAACACCTGGACCAGTACACCGAAGAAGTGAGCTGGCTGGTGGGCAAGTTCGGGGGCGTCGTCGATACCTATGAGAAGCAGGGGAAGGAGGCCGCGCACTCGGACTCGATGATCGAGTACTGGGAGGAAGTGGATTTCCACGCGGCTATTGAAACCCACTATGTGCCTGTTTATGCCAAAATCTGGCAGGGAATTTTCGGCGTCAAACAGGCGATTGATAACGGCGCATCGATAGCCAAAGTGCGCGAGGAGCAGGCGAAGCTGGACCGGGCTTTGTGGCAGGCGCTGGGTGCTGTGAAGCTGGCGGCCCAGTACCAGCAGAAAGGCTTGCTGGCAAAAGTACAGACCACCGCAGCTGAGCCAACCACCGCGCCGGAAACGTTGGAAGACATCAAGCATCGCCTGGACCGTGTGGTGGCCAAGTACGCCGAGCAGCTCCCGGAGGCCGCAACCACGATCGTCCACGATACCTACCTGCAGCGTTTCGAGGGCGTTGAGGGAGCCCTGATCGAACAGGACGCCGACCTGGTCGAGGACCTGGAAAAAGACTTCAACGTGACCCTGCCCAAGGCACTGGAAGCGCAGGCCTCTGTCGATGACGTGCGCAAGGTAGTTGAAGCCATGCAGGCCAAGCTGGACAGGGCCAAGGCCCTGCTGGTAAAAGCCGAAAACAATCGCAAGGATGTCTTCTGAGGCAGTAAGGACACCAAGTGCAGCGCAGAACCTTTTTACAGAGCCTGGCCGCGGCCGGCGCGCTCGGTACCTTGCCCCTGGCGGCCAGTGCCGAGGCGAATGGTGGAGTCTCCGTGGACCAGCTGCCGCCGCTGGAAGGGGATATTACCCTCTACCTGGGCCGCGGTGAGGGGGGGCTCTACGAGAACGTCCTCGATGCCATCCGCAAGCGTAACCCCGGGCTGGACCTGAAGGTGCGACGGGGCTCCACCGCGGCCCTGGCCAACTCGATCGTGGCGGAGGCCAAAGCCGGGGTGCGCCGGGCCGATATTTTCTGGGCGGTGGATTCCGGTGCGATCGGCCTGGTGACGGAGGCTGGCCTGGCGCGGACACTGCCAGCGGACCTGACCGGGCAACTGAAAGCCGGGTTCCAGTATCCGCAGTGGGCGCCGGTCACCGGTCGTATTCGTACCCTCCCGTATAACACCGGGCGACTCAGCCCCGGGCAGATTCCCGACAGTATCATGGCGCTGGCAGACAGCGACCTTTCCATTGGCTGGGCGCCCGCCTATGCCTCTTTCCAGTCGTTCGTGACCGCCATGCGCCTGCTGGAAGGGGAAAGGGCTACCGCCGACTGGTTGCGTAGTGTCAGCAAGCGCGCAAAGGGCTACGCCGGAGAACTGGGCGTGGTCATGGCGGTCGAGCGGGGCGAGGTGGACCTGGGGTTCGCCAACCACTATTACACCCTGCGACTGAAATCCGGCAAGCCCGATGCCAATGTCGACCTGGCGTTTACCCGCAATGATGCCGGCTGCCTGGTCAATGCCTCCGGGATCATGGCGTTGAGCGAAGGGGACCTGCCGATCAATTTCATCCGCTACCTGCTGACCCGGGAAGTACAGTCTTACCTGGCCTCGGAGGCCTACGAGGTTCCCCTGGTCGATGGCGTGGCGCCGCCGCGGGGGCTGCCGTCCCTGGATACGATTTCGCCACCGAAAATTGACCTGACCCAGCTGGCCGATATGCGCCCGACGCTCGACCTGATGCGTAGTGTCGGGGTGCTATGACCCGCTGGCTCCCTGTCCGCTGGCCAACCGTGCGCTGGCCGGTGTCCTACCCACTGGCGCTGGTGATAGCGCTGCTGGCGCTCGCGCCGGTGGGTGTCCTGTTCGGGCTGGCGTCTGACAGTGCGCAGCTGTTTGATGCCCACAACCTGAGGGTCCTGAGCAATACGCTGCTGTTGATGGTGTTTACGGTGCTCGGGTCGATAGTGATCGGTGTGCCACTGGCCCTTGTCACTGCCTATATGCATCTGCGCTGGCGGCGGCTGTGGCTGATCCTGCTGGCAGCGCCACTGGCCATTCCCAGTTATATCGGTGCCTTTACCCTCTACGCCGCCTTTGGTCCCGGGGGGGAAATCGACAGGTTGCTGGGGCTGCCGATGCCGGCCGTGGACGGACTGGCGGGCGCTACCCTGGTGATGACCCTTTATTCCTACCCTTTCGTGATGCTCACCACCCGGGCTTCCCTGTTGAGCCTGGACGCCAGCCTGGTAAACGCTGCCCGCACCCTGGGCATGTCGCTCGGCGCCAGTCTCTGGAGGGTGGTGCTGCCGCGGGCGATTACCGGCATTGCTGCCGGCGCACTGCTGGTGGCCCTGTATACCCTGTCGGACTTTGGTACGCCGGCGATCATGCGCCTGGATACCTTTACCCGGGTTATTTTTGTCGAGTACAACGCTTTCGGCCTGAGCCAGGCGGCAATGCTGTCGCTGCAGCTACTGGTTATTGTTGGCCTGGTGCTGTTCCTGGAATCCCGCATCCGCGGAAGTGCGGAAAAGCCGGGCCGGCACCTGCTGTTATGGCCCGGCCCGGGAATGAAGCTGGGGATTGTGCTGGCGGCTGCACCGGTGACTCTGCTGGCCATTGTCCTGCCGCTCGCGGTTTTCGGGAGCTGGCTGGTGCGCGAGGGGACGGGTGGCTTTGAATTCAGTTACGCCTGGAACTCTGCCCACGCGTCCTTCCTGGCTGCACTGGTTGCAGTGATACTGGCAGTACCGGTCGCCCATGCAGCCATTGCCGGAAAGGCAGGGCGCTTGATGGAGCGCGTTACCTATTTTGGTTTCGGGGTGCCGGGTATTGTGATGGGGACGGCACTGGTTTACGTGGGCCTGCGATTGCCCTTCCTCTACCAGACCCTGGGCCTGCTGGTGCTTGCCTATGTGCTGCGCTTCCTGCCGCTGGCAGTCGGCTCGGTCCGTTCCACCGCCGAGGGGCTGGACCCGAGCCTGGTGCAGGCGGCGCGGCTGCTTGGTGCCAGTCCGCGGGAAGCCTTCCAGCGCATCACCCTGCCGCTGACGGTACGCGGCATGGTGGCCGGCGCGGCCCTGGTTTTCCTCGAGGCGATGCGCGAACTCCCGGCAACACTGATGCTGGGTCCCACCGGGTTTGAAACCCTGGCCACCTATTTGTGGCGGGTGTACGAGGCGGGGTACTTTGGCCGGGCAGCCATTCCCGGCCTGCTGCTGGTGCTGATTTCGGCACTGGGGCTGGCCCTGATGTTGTCCGGCGAGCGCCGGACAGAATTCGCAACTGAGACTCATCAAGGATAATGCTGAAGGTTAGCAATCTGTCCGTGAATTACGGCTCCACCCGTGTGGTGGATAACCTGGACCTGGCGCTGGCGGACGACGAAGTCCTGATGCTGGTGGGCCCCACCGGCTGTGGCAAAACCACTATCCTGCAGGCCCTGGCGGGCCTGGTGCCTATTTCCGGGGGGGAAATCCAGTTGGGGCACTGGCGCTCGACCCCTTCGAAAGCGGTGCCGCCGGAGAAGCGCAATGTGGGAATGGTGTTCCAGGACTTCGCGCTGTTTCCCCACCTCACGGTCGAGCAAAATGTGTGTTTCCGTCTCAGGGACACGGCGAAGGCGGACCACTGGCTGCAGCTGCTGGGGCTTGACGATTTTCGCCACGCGCGGCCGAACAGGTTATCCGGTGGCCAGAAGCAGCGTGTTGCCCTGGCCCGCAGCCTCGCTCACGA
This sequence comes from Microbulbifer sp. JSM ZJ756, assembly GCF_044383805.1. Lineage (NCBI taxonomy): Bacteria > Pseudomonadati > Pseudomonadota > Gammaproteobacteria > Cellvibrionales > Microbulbiferaceae > Microbulbifer > Microbulbifer sp. JSM ZJ756. The sequence continues at coordinate 117,352 of NZ_JBISER010000002.1, forward strand.
GCCCGCTTTTATCCTGCTGGATGAGCCGCTGTCCAACCTGGATGCCGCCCTCAAGGACAGCCTGCGCTGGGAGATCCGCGAGGCGTTGAAGGCGGCCGGTGTGCCGGCCATCTGGGTGACCCATGACCAGGAGGAGGCCCTGTCGGTGGGCGATCGTGTGGGGATCCTGAAAGATGGCAGGCTGGAGCAGCTGGATACCCCGGAGAAGTGTTATGCCGAGCCGGCCAGCCGCTTTGTGGCGCGCTTCCTCGGCGAGGCGAGCTTCCTGCCTGGGCGCCTGCAGGGCGAGCAGGTGGCGACCGTGCTTGGTCCCGCGCCAGGTGTCCCGATCAATGGTGCCAGTGGCGATGTGGACCTGCTGTTGCGGCCGGATGACCTGTCGCTTACCCCCATGGAGACGGGTAACGGTGTGATCGACTGGGTGCGCTATGAGGGCTCATCCCGGCTTTACGCGGTGAATATCGACGGCGGCGCGCAGCTCAAGGTGCGTGTCAATCACGAGGTCCGGGCCCAGCCCGGGGAACCTGTGCATATGGCCATTACCACCACGCATCCCCTGGCGGTGTTCCCTCGGCAGCAGTAAGTGTGCACGGAGCCGGCAGGCCCCCGTGGGCCACGACATCCTCCAGGTGGGCTTCCTGCTGTCACGCCGATTTTGCACATGCCCCGGGGCCTGAATCCCTGGCGCCCAGCTGACAGTTGGGTTTGACGTGCCATTCCCGACTGCCAGAAATGATTTCCACAGCGAAATCAAGTCCTCCCTGGCACTTCAGTTAGATAGTTTTTTTGTCAAGACCGATTTACAGCACCTTGTAACTTATTGATTTATATGGCTTTCTGCCTTTGATTAAATTTTCTTCACAAATGCGTTACAACGGTTTCATGGGGGCTGGCGGGATTTTCCCGGGTGCTATGCACAGAGATATCCACAGATTCTGTGGACTGCGTAGACCCCGGGACAGGATTTGTCCAGTAGGCGCTGGTACCTGGTCGTGAAGGGCGACTATTGCGGACAGGAATGTTGATAAAAGCGGTAGCCGCCGCGCCGGACCCGCACGGCGCGGCGTGGACAGGGATCAGCGGAAGCGCATCTCCACGCGGCGATTCTGCGCGCGACCGGCTTCCGTGTCATTCGGCGCCACCGGCTGCTGCTCGCCGTAACCGTTGGCCGAAATACGGCCGGCATCAATGCCGTTACTGATCAGGAACGCTCGTACTGCATTGGCGCGCTTCTGGGACAGTCGCAGGTTGTAGTTGTCATTGCCCAGGCTGTCGGTGTGCCCGGCAATTTCCACCGCAGATCCGGGCTGGCTGCGCAGCGCCCGGACCGCTGACTGCAGGTCATTGCGTGCAGCCGGGGTGAGCCGGTCGGAATTGAATTCGAAACGCACGTCCTCAAGGGTGATGGTCTGGTTGGCGATCACGCAGCCATCACTATCCACCTGCGCGCCGGGCAGGGTATCGGGGCAGCGATCATCGCGGTCGAGCACACCATCGCCATCCGAGTCTGCCATGTTGACCTCAACCGGGCCGCGTTCGGGGGGCGGCGGGGCCATGGCGATGGTGGGCGGTGGCGGGCAGCGCAGCGGTATGCTGATGCCAAATCCCAGTTGCCAGTCGTCCCGGCCGTTCTTGAAAAAGTCGTGGACGTAGCGCACTTCTGCCCGCAAGCGGATACCGCGGCGGGATATTTCCCCGGTGGTGATGCCGGCAGCCAGGTTCGCAAAGCCGTCTGTATCATCGTCGACGTCGGGAATCACATCGTTGCGCGCAACGCCGACACCGGCGAGCAGGTAGGGGGTGTAGGCTTGCCGGTCACCGAAGTGGTACGACACATCAAAACCCACGCCGTAGTTGTAAAAGTCGGTGAACTCGTTGTCGGTCTCAAAAATGGCGCCGAAAACCTGTACCTCGTTGTACCAGGGCCCCTCGTAGCCCCAGCCATAGGCGGCACGGAGTCCCAGTGCGTCGGGATCTGTATTGCGCTCGCTGTCGACTCGGGAGAAATAAGGCAGCAGGTCCAGGTAGCCGTCGTCGGGGCCAGCGGCGCCCGCGGGCAGGCTGGCGGCGATGGCCAGGGACAATAGCAGGGGGCGTGAAATCTGCATCGGTGACTTCCTTGTTGGAATTATTGGCGTCGTTTCGCGGTGTGCATATTTTCGGCAATATTTTCCCTGCCGCACCGCGCCTCTGAGTTATTTAGTCCAGACGCGTCAGTTATCCAAGAAATTGGCGCAGGACTGATCGTTTTGAATGAGAAAAGCGCTGCGGGGGGCCGTGGGGAGGCTTTGGGATAGGAAGTGGGCCTGGGAGAGGATCGTGACAATAAATCGCCGGCCCCCCCCATGCCGACGGTTGCGGAATGGCGGGACCGGTCCGGGCCTGGTACGACTAGTGCAGCTGGCGGCGGAAACTGATCAGGGCCGCGGTGACAGCCACGTTGAGGCTCTCGACATCATTGTGCATTGGAATCCGGATGCTGTCGGTGCACTGCTTCGCCACCTGGTCGCTGACGCCATGGGTCTCGTTGCCCAGTACAAAAATATTCGCCTGCCCATCGCCGATGCCGGCGAGGGTCTCGCTGGCGTGGGAGGAGAGCCCATAAATTCGTGCACCCTGATCGCGGAAGCTTGCCAGGGTGGGAGCCAGTTCATCACAGCGTAACAGGCGTGTCTTGAACAGGGTGCCGGTGCTGGCCTTGATAACCAGGGGATCGACCTGCGCGCAGCCCTTGCGTGGCAGGATAATGCCGTCGATCCCCCCCGCGCAGGCAGAGCGGATGATCATGCCCAGGTTCTGCGGGTTGGTAATGCCGTCGAGGGCAAGCAGTTCATAGCGATCTCCCGGTCCCCGCTGCAGGAATTCCGTGGCGCTGCCGTACAGTGGCGGAGCCAGGTCGAGTGCCACGCCCTGGTCCTGGCGGGCGTTCCGGGAAATGCGCGACAGGGCCTTGCGATCGTGGTGAGCCACCTCGATCTTGCGTTCAGTGGCGAGCTGCTCGATGCGGGCCATTACCGGGTCGCGCCGGTTGCTCACGGCCAGGTGCAGCTTATGAACCGGCAGGGAGAAATCTTCCAGTGCTTCCAGCACGGGCTTGCGGCCGTAAATCGTCAGCAGGCTGTCGTAGAAGGCGCGTTTGCGCAGGTATTCCGGCGAGTCGTTCAAGGGCCTTGCTCACTCAGCAGTTGTTCCAGTTGGTTGGCGGTATCGCGATCGAGTTCGCGGCGCCGGGCAAGTTCCACACAGGCGCGCCCGAGCTGCCGATAGCATTGTTGCAGCACCGGATCTGTGGCTGGCAGCGCATCCAGGTGGGATTGCACCGTGTCGATATCGCCGCGGGCGATGGGGCCCGTGAGGGCGGCTTCCGGGCCCAGCCGCAGGTTATTGGCCAGGGTCTGCGTAGCGATCGGCCCCAGCATCTCGAGTGCCCGCTGCCGGTCGATTCCGGCCTGCTCATAGGCCCGCAGGCTCAGGTCGAGCAGGGCGGTGAGATAGTTGCACCCCAGCACCGAGGCGGCGTGGTACAGGGACTTGTCAGCGCCGGCCAGTGACAGTGGCTGGCAGTCCAGCGCGATGAATGCCTCGCGCAGCAGCGCCAGGGCTGACTCGTCGCCCTCCAGGGCGACCGTACTCCCGCCCAGCGTCTGCAGGGACCGGGCCGGGTCGGCAAAACTGTGGACAGGGTGGGCACTGGCAAGTGCTGCCGGGCGGCAGGGGGTAAGGGTTGTGGCATCCAGGGCGCCACTGCAATGAAATACCACAGTGTTGCGGGCCCGCCCGGATGCACCCAGTTCCCGGGCCACAGCGGCGATCTGGCTGTCACCGGTCGCCACCAGCCAACAGTCTGCCGCCGGCATGGCCTCGATGGTACTGAACGCCTCGGGTATTTCTCCCGCAGCGCCGGCACCGATAAAAAACGCCGCAGCTTCGCTGCTGGACGGGCTGCGATTGCAGACGGCGCGCACCCGGAAAAAACCCTGCTGCTGCCACAGGCGGCCCAGGGTGCGGCCCAGGTTGCCGGCGCCGACGATATTCAGCGTTTGCATCAGTTGCCGGCGAGACAGTTCAGGTAAGCGTTCACCGCATTGCCCAGGCCCATGGCGATGGCGTCCACCGTCAGCGCATGGCCGATGGAGACTTCCTGCAGGCCGGGCAGGTTGCGGTAACGCGGCAGGTTGATCAGGTTCAGGTCGTGCCCGGCGTTGACCCCCAGCCCCTGCTGCAGGGCGTGCTCGGCGGCAGCGCAGTGGGCGGCGAAAATGCTGTCGAGTTCCGGGCTCTGGCTGGCCACAGCCTCTGCGTACGGGCCGGTGTAGAGCTCGATACGATCCGCGCCCACTTCACGGGCCAGGCCGATCTGCTCCGGATCCGGGTCCATAAACAGGCTGACGCGGATGTTGGCGGCCTTCAGCTGGGCAATGATCGGTTCCAGCCGCTCGCCATCGCGGCGCAGGTCAAAACCGTGGTCGGAGGTCAGCTGGTCGTTGCTGTCGGGGACCAGGGTGCACTGGTCCGGGCGGGTCTCCAGCACCAGCGGCAGCAGGCCCGGGTAGTCCGCAAGGGGCTCGGCAAAGGGATTGCCCTCGACATTGAATTCAACACCCTCCAGCGGCCGGCAGAGCTCGGCCAGGTCGCGCACATCGCCGGGGCGGATATGGCGCTGGTCCGGGCGCGGGTGCACGGTCAGGCCCTGGGCGCCGGCATCCAGGCACACACGGCCGTGGGCGACCACATCCGGGTAGTTGCCCTCGCGGGAGTTGCGGATCAGGGCGATCTTGTTGAGGTTTACACTGAGGTCGATCACCGGTTACTCCTGGTTCTTGCTGGCGACGGTGCTGTCCTTGACGCGCTGCGCCTCGAGAATGCGCACAGGTGTATTGGGCGCGTCGGGGAAGGCGCGATAGAGGCCGCGGGGTTCCTCGCCGATCCTGTCGACCACTTCCATCCCGCTGACGACCTTGCCGAAAACCGTATAGCCGGGTTTGTCTTCGCTGCCGTCGAGTCGGGTGTTGTCCCCGTAGTTGATAAAAAACTGCGAGGTCGCACTGTCGGGATCGTCAGTGCGTGCCATGGAGAGAGTGCCGCGGATGTTCTGCAGCCCGTTGTCAGACTCGTTCACCACCGGATCACGGGTCTCTTTTTCCTGGAAGTCGAAGGTATGCCCGCCTGTCTGGGCCATGAAACCGGGAATTACACGGTGGAAAATCACGCCGTCATAGAAGCCGCTGTCCACGTACTGGAGAAAGTTCTCCACGGTGGCGGGGGCCTTGTCGGCATAGAGTTCGACCCGGACGGTGCCCAGGTCGGTCTTGATGTCTACCTGTGGCCGGTCATCCTCGGCAAATGCCGTGGTGGCGAGCAGGGCGGCGAGCAGGGTGGAGGCAATTGTCTTTATCATTGGAACCAACTCCTTGGCTATAGGCGGGTGCCCGGGGGCTACCCGCCGGGGGTCAGGTCAGTTCGCCCACTCGGAACGGCGCCGGCGGGGGCGCAGGTGCGGGGCGATCATCGCCAGAATAGCACCCAGGCCGACCGACATGGCGCCATACATATACCATTTATGGCTTTCACTGCCCGACAGGCGCTGGATCTCGGCTTCCGCCATGGCCTGTTCCTGTTTCAGCAGCTCATGCTGGTTGAGCAGCTTCTGGTGGCGCTGGTTCAGGGCGACGGCATCGGCGGAAAGCTTCTTCAGGTCCTTGAGCTCTTTTGCCAGCTGTGCCGACCGGGCTTCCTGTTTCTCCAGGGCGGTCTCCAGCTCCTGGTTCTCACCTTCCAGGCGACGCACCTCGCCACCCAGGTTGCCTTCCATCTTCTCAAACCGCTCCAGGTTGGCCTGGGCACGCTGCAGCTTGATGGAGGCTACCGGATCGGTCACCAGGTACTGGCGACGCACCCAGCCCTCTTCGCCGCCGGGAGTGCGCACCCGGGCCCAGCCGGCATCCGGCGCGTCTTCCAGCAGCGTCAGCTTGGTGCCGCTGGGCAGGCCGCTGTTGAGGATGCGGAATTCATTGCCCTTGCCGGAACGCAGGGGCACGTGCAGCTGGTCGGTGATATAGCGGGTACCGCCACTCTGGGCGGAAGCGGGCAGGGTAGTGGCGAGCAGGGCCACGGCGAGCAGGCTGGTCAAGGATTTCATCATTTTGATACAGCTGTTTTTATCGTTGCGTGAATGGAAACGGTTGAATCGGTCAGTTGGTTTGCTCAGGGCAGCACAAGCTTGTATGGCTTGACCGCTACGGAGGCGTATACCCCGGCGGTGACAAAAGGGTCGGCTTCAGCCCAGGCGCGGGCGTCCTCCAGCGAGGGAAATTCTGCGACCACCAGGCTGCCGGTAAAGCCGGCTTCGCCCGGGTCCTCGCTGTCCACCGCCGGGCAGGGGCCGGCGATCAGCAGGCGGCCCTCGTCTTTAAGGCGATTGAGTCGCGCCAGGTGCTCGGGACGCGCACTCTTGCGCTTTTCCAGGCTGTTCTCCACATCTTCGCTAATGATTGCGTACCACATGAATGTGCTCTTCTGTCCGGTGAAAATTATTGGAATTTATGGTTCATTGCTGGGCAACAATGTCTTCCAGCTTCAGGCCGGTCAGCTTGCCGATCCGGCGAAACAGGAAAAACAGCGCCAGCATCAGGATTACAGTGGCCGGCAGGGCGATCACCGGAAAGCTCAGGGCCGTCATCTTGCCCAGCTCGGCATTGAACGCCTCGGTTCCCGGCGGGCTCTGCAACAGCACCTTGGCCAGGATGTAATTGAGTGTCGACGACACGAAGAATGAGCCGGCGATCATCCAGGACGCCTGCTGCAATGTCTTCTCGAATGCAGCCTCATTGCCGTTATCGGCAAGCGCCGCGGCCACCCGGGAGGTGTCGAGGATGCGCTCGTTGTACAGCAGCGTCCTGACCAGGGGCCAGGGAGTATACAGTGAGGCGACAGTGGCGATGCCCAGCAGCCCGGGGATGGCCGCCTCCTTGATGGCAATGTACTTGGCGTCGAGCTCCAGCAGGCTGATACCGCCAGTCAGTACGATACTGATGACGCCGAGCGCCGAGAAAAAGTTGACCTTGCCCGAGCGCATCAGGTCCCGTGCGCCGTAGGCAAGCGGGAATGCCAGGGCCACCACGATTGCCCATTTGGTGCCCAGCCAGTCACCCCCGGACAGCTTGGTCAGGATCAAGGTGGGGATGACTATATTCAGCAGCAGGTTGGCGAGCAGGCTTTCGCGCTGGGGCTGCTGTTGCGCCCCGGCGCTGCGCTCGCGGGTAGCGGCTGAACTGGTCGGATTGGTTTCGGTCATGCTCGGTTCCGGTGATAATGCCACGACAGTCGGGTGCAGGTCCTGCGCACGAAAAGGCCTGTCGACCGGCCGTACCGCCTCGCGGCGATACAATGAATGATGCACGGGTCCCTCCTGCGGGACCACCAAGTCGCTTTGCCAGCCCCGGCTGGAGGGGGCTGTGACTGGGCGCGACTGAATTAAATATGACAACAGGATCGGCCAGAGGTTCCGCTGCGGGCGACCCTGCGCCGGCGCAATCGAGCCGGGGTGAGTTCCCCGGGAGGTCCCAATGGTAACAACATATGACGATCCTGCCGCCCGGGCGCTGTCGGGTCGCGTGGACCTGCACTGCCACAGCACGGCGTCGGACGGTATTTTAAGTCCTGAGGCGCTGGTGTCGAGGGCGAAATCCCACGGAGTGTCCCTCCTGGCGCTCACCGACCACGACACGCTGGCCGGGCTGGCCGCCGCTCGCGCCGCGGGGGCTGCAGAGGGGGTGTCGATATTGCCCGGCATCGAGCTGACTGCCAGCTGGGGACGCCGCCAGGTACATATTGTCGGCCTCAATGTCGACCCGGCGTCCGCGGCGCTGGCAAGCGCCATCCGGGAGCGGGAGCGGCTGCGCCGTGAGCGCGCCGCCCGTATTGCAGCCTGCCTCGAGAAGCGCGGTTTCAGTGGGGCCCTCGAGGGGGCCCGGGAAGTGGCCGCTGAAGGCGTTCTGGGGCGCCCACATTTCGCCCGCTGGCTGGTGAATGCAGGCCATGTGGATAGTGAGCAGCAGGCGTTCAAGCGTTACCTGGGAGCCGGCAAGGCCGGTGACGTGATGGTCGAGTGGCCTTCACTGGAAGAGACTGTGGGGTCGATCCGTGCCAGCGGAGGTACTGCAGTGCTGGCACACCCGCTCAAGTACGGGCTCACCCGCACGCGCCTGGCGCTGTTGCTGGAGGCCTTCCAGGCCTGTGGTGGCGAGGCCGCGGAGTTGCTGTGCGGGCGACAGAACCCGGTGCAGACCGCTGACCTGCGGCGCCTGATGGAGCGCCATGCCCCGCAGTTGCGCTGCTCCCTCGGCAGTGACTTCCACCGTCCCGACCAGCCCTGGCGGGAGCTGGGCTGTGTTCACTTGCCGGCGGACGTCGAGCCAGTGTGGAATCTATGGCAAACTAGCGCGGGAGAGCGGGCCTGAGGCCCGTTGCAGCATTGTCAAAGGGGGGAGTAGTGGCGCAGTTTTTCCAGATCCATCCGGAGAATCCACAGGGGCGGCTGGTCAGCCAGGCCGCCGATATTGTCGCGGCCGGGGGCGTGATTGTGTTCCCGACCGACTCGGCGTATGCCATTGGTTGCCGGTTGGGGGAGAAGCTGGCAGTGGAACGTATCCGCGCGTTGCGGCAACTGGATAAACGGCATAACTTCACCCTGATGTGCCGGGACCTGTCGGAACTGGCCAGTTACGCCAAGGTGGACAACCAGATGTTCCGGCTGCTGAAAAACCACACGCCCGGCCCGTACACTTTTATCATGCCGGCCACCGCCGAGGTTCCCCGCCGGTTGATGCACCCGAAGCGCAAGACTATCGGTATGCGGGTTCCGGAAAATGCCATCGTGCAGGCCCTGCTGGAGCGCCTGGGCGAGCCGCTGATGAGCTGTAGCCTGATCATGCCAGGTGATACCCAGCCCCTGACGGACCCATACGATATCCGCGACACCCTCGAGCACCAGGTGGAGCTGGTGATCGACGGTGGCTTCTGCGGACTGGAGGCTACCACGGTGGTGGACCTGACCGGGGATGAGCCGGAACTGGTGCGGCAGGGCTGTGGCCCGGTAGACGAGATTTTCGGTTAACGGAGCCGGTGCAGGCCGCCTTAGCAATGTATAATCCCGCGTTTGCGTTTTTGAAGGGTGGGCAGTGTGTCCAGTGAAGAGTTACTAGCCGAGGCCGAGGAGCAGGTGCTGGCCGAGATTGCCGGGGCTGAAACCGTGGTTGAGGACGGCACCGACGATGACGGCAGTGCCGACGGAGAGACCGGTGCCCATGGCGAAACCCACCCGCGCCAGGACGAAATGCCCTTTGCTATGGTGCAGGGCCAGGCTTTTACCGACCTGCCATCCGACCTGTACATTCCCCCGGATGCCCTGGAAGTGATCCTCGAGGCCTTCGAGGGGCCGCTGGACCTGCTGCTGTACCTGATCCGTCGCCAGAACCTGGATATCCTCGAGATCAATGTCGCCGATATCACGCGGCAGTACATGGCGTATGTGGATATGATGACCGCCATACGCTTTGAGCTGGCGGCGGAATACCTGGTGATGGCGGCCATGCTGGCCGAGATCAAGTCGCGCATGCTGCTGCCGCGGCCACCGGCGGCCGAGGAAGAGGAGGGGGAGGATCCCCGCGCAGCCCTGATCCGGCGGCTGCAGGAGTACGAGCGCTTCAAGACCGCTGCAGAGGATATCGACGAAATGCCCCGCATGGGCCGCGATATCCACCAGGCTGCCGCGCAGGCACCGGACCGCAATATCACCCGTCCGGACCCGGATGTGGACCTCAAGGAGGTGATGGTGGCGCTGGCCGAGGTGCTGCGGCGGGCGGACATGTTCGAGAGCCACCAGGTGGAGCGGGAGAAACTGTCCACCCGCGAGCGGATGACCCAGGTGCTGGACCGGATCCGCCACGGCCAGTTTGTGCCTTTTGTCAGCCTGTTTACCGTGGAGGAGGGGCGCCTCGGCGTGGTGGTGACTTTCCTGGCGGTTATGGAGCTGATGAAAGAATCACTGGTCGAGCTGGTGCAGAATGAGTCCTTTGGCCCCATTCATGTCCGCGCGGCCGGCCAGGAGCCGGACCAGGTGACCGAGCCCGCGGACGAGGCACCGGAGATGGCCGGCGAAGAGGCCTTTGCCGGAGCGCTGGACTGAAGAGCCCCGGCCGCTAACCAGCGCGCACAGTAACGCTGACAATACAGACCCAGACATTGGCAGGCCCGCGCCAGGAGCGCGGGCCGGTTGGACCCAGAGAACGAGAGATGACCATCGCCCCCGAATTGCTGCGCCGTATCGTTGAGGGCGCCCTGCTGGCAGCGGGACAACCGCTGAACGAAGACAAGCTGCTGTCCCTGATTGACGAGGGCGAGCGGCCCGAGAAAAGTGAGTTGCGCCAGGTCCTGCAGGACATTGCCGACAGTGGTGCCGAGCGCGGTTTCGAGCTGCGCCAGGTGGCCAGTGGATGGCGTTTCCAGGTGCCGGAAGACCTGGCCCCATGGGTAAACCGCCTGTGGGAGGAAAAACCGCAGAAATACTCGCGCGCCATTCTCGAGACCCTGGCGATCATCGCCTATCGCCAGCCGATCACCCGCGGCGATATCGAGGAGATCCGCGGTGTGGCGGTAAGCTCCCATATCGTCAAGACACTGACAGAGCGCGGCTGGATCAAGGTGGTGGGGCAGCGCGATGTGCCCGGCAAGCCCTCCCTCTACGCCACCACGCGGGAGTTCCTAGACTACTTTAACCTGCGCAGCCTCGACGACCTGCCCACCCTGGCGGAGATCCGCGATATCGAGAGCCTCAACCAGTCGCTCGACCTGGGTGACGGTACACCCGTCAAACAGGCTGGTGGCGAGCCCGGCGTGGAAGCCGAGTCCGCTGAGGGCGAGGTTGCCGACAGCGCGATCGAGGCTGAAACTGCGGCCGGGGAAGAGACCGCGACAGAAGCCACCGAAGCCGGTGTGGATGCTACCGACCTCGATGGCGTGGATCCCGGGACGGTGAACGTTGAGGGTGAGGAATCCGTTGAAGCAGATGGCGGGGCCGACAGCGGGAATGCGGCTGATCCCGCAGAGAATGATGCTGAACCCGTTGTGGTCGCCGGGGAAAATCCCGCGGACACGATCGACGACATTGTCGGTGAGGATGGGCCCGATGTGGATGTGAGGCCGGCCAGCATGGAAGATGCTGCCGCCGGGCATGGGCTGGATGAGAACGATGAGACGGTCGGGGAGACGGTCGGCGTCGACGAGGATGCACCCGCAGTGGCCGGGAGTGACGATACTGTCGACGAAGGCATGCCCGAAAGCGCTGGAACCGGTATCGAAACTGTGGCCGATACTGGAACTGCCGCCGCGGAGGAAACCTCCGGCGGGGCGCCCGGGGCAGATGGCCAGTCCATCGCCGCTTCCCTGCCAGCCAGCGCGCTGTTTGGTGGCACTGTGGATGCCGAGCAAGCGGAAGAAGAGCCCGGTGAGGGCGAATCGCAGGAAACTGCGCAACCGGAAAATACGAATACATGAGTGAAGGTACCGCGCCTGCGGGCGAAAAACTGCAGAAAGTCCTGGCACGCGCCGGACAGGGATCGCGGCGCGAGATGGAGCGAGCCATCGAGGCCGGCCGCGTCACAGTCAACGGGCAGGTGGCGAAGCTTGGCGAGCGGGTTAGCGATGAGGACCGGATTGAACTCGATGGTAAGCGTGTGGGACTCCAGGAGGAGGAGCGGTGCCGGGTAATCCTCTACAACAAACCGGTAGGGGAAATCTGCTCACGGCATGACCCGGAGGGGCGACCTACCGTCTACGATCGACTGCCGCGCCTGCGTTCCGGGCGCTGGATTTCCGTTGGTCGCCTGGATTTCAATACCAGCGGCCTGTTGTTGTTTACCAACAGCGGCGAGCTGGCACATCGGTTGATGCACCCCTCGTCGGTGATCGACCGGGAGTACCTGGTGCGCATCCAGGGTCATGTGGACGATGAAATGAAAGAGCGCCTGCGCACCGGCGTATTGCTGGATGATGGTGTGGCCCGCTTTACCGATATCGTGGAGAGCGGCGGTGAGGGGAATAATCGCTGGTTTTACTGCGTGGTGATGGAGGGGCGCAACCGTGAGGTGCGGCGCCTGTGGGAGTCCCAGGGCGTGCGGGTAAGCCGTCTCAAGCGAGTCCGCTATGGCAATGTATTTATTCCGTCCCAGGTGCGTGTTGGCCAGTGGATCGAGATGGAGCCGGCGGATATCGATGATCTCTGTGTTACTGCGGGATTACCCAAGCTGGGCCAGCGCCCGTTGACCCAGGCGGAAAAGCAGAGCCTGCAGCGACAGCGCCGCAAGCTGCGCAAGCCGCCGGCACAACGGCGCCAGCCGGGCAGGGCCGCGAAGCCCGGGAGCAAGGACTGAACTGTTTGCCCGGTTACCCTTGACGTAATAAAAAAGCCCACATGTGTGGGCTTTTTTTCTGCCCTGGCATTCCTGCCTCAGCGACCGTGGCGGTTTTCCTCCACTGCCTCCTCACTCTCTTCCTGGATAATTTCCGTCTCCATATCCCCGTCCATATCGCCCGGGTCGACTTCCATGCCGGAGTCGGGCCCGGACTCGGGCGTGAGGGCCTCGTCCGAACCGCTGTCGACCTCCGCCTCGCTCCCGGCTGCGGCCTCCGGGGTATCGGCAGATGACTCGATATAGTTTTTGAGCTTGTTGAGGCCGCGCTCGTAGGATTCGCCCACCATATTCTTCACGACCAGGCCCATCCAGCGGGCAATGGGGCCGCTGCCCATATCACTGTTGAAGTTCCAGGTCACGTTGGTACCACTGCCCTGTGGTTCCAGCTGCAATTCGGCCATGGCGGTACCCTGGGCGCCGAAGTCCAGGTGGGTGCGCACCATGGAGTTGGTCTGGCTGTCGATAATGGTCTGGCTGCCGCGACCCACATTGGGGTTTTCGCTGCTCCAGGACATCTTGTTGCCGACGCCCTCAGCGGGGCCGCTGTAGATGTAGTCGGTGGTCGGGTCGATGGAATACCACGGCGACCAGTTATTGAAGTTGCGCAGGTTATTCAGCGTCGGGAATATCGCTGCCGGTGGCTTGTTGATATAGACACTGCGTTCGACGGTGACTTCACGGGGGAACAGGAAGCCGGCCAGGACCAGCAACACGAGCAGTCCAATGATGTAGAGAATCCAGCGCATAGCGGGGCCTTTTTCAATTATCGGTTTTCTTCGCGGAGTTTAGCGCCTCGCCGGCCACAGGCCAACGTGTACACGACCGCCGCGTGAACTGGCTACATATCGAACGCGACCAGCGGCAGCATCACTTCCACGCAAAGCCCGCCGCCAGCGGCATTATTGGCGGAGATTTTTCCGCCGTGTTGCTGGATGGTGCGCTGGGCAATCGCAAGGCCCAGGCCGACGCCACCGCTTTCGCGGGTGCGGGCGGTATCGGTGCGGTAGAAGGGCCGGAAAATGGCCGTGAGTTCTTCTTCCGGGACGCCCCTGCCACTGTCCTGCACGCGGATACGGCAGGTCTCGCCGGTGACCTGCACTGTGGCGATTACGCGACTGTCCCGGGGGCTGTACTTGATTCCATTGCGGAGGATATTCTCCAGCGCTGCGGTCAGGCTGCTGCCCCGGGTGGCCACGAGCAGCTCGCCCCCGGAGGGGGTGAGCTCGATGGCAATGCCTTTCTGTTCTGCCTCGTGGCGCAGGTCCTCCTTGAGTGCACTGAGCAGGCCGTTGATCTCCACCACATCGTCCAGCTTGCGCTCTTCGCCACCTGCCACCGGCAGCGAGAGAATATCGGCGATGATTTCCTCCAGGTAATCCGCTGCCTTGCCGATCTTCTCGAGCTCCGGGTCCAGGCCGCGGGTATCCTTCTGCCGGGCGATACCCAGCGCGACCTGCAGGCGCGCCAGCGGCGAGCGTAGCTCGTGGGAGACATCCTTGATCAGCCTGCGCTGCTCGGCCATTGATTCCTGTACCTGGGCGGTCATGGAATCAAAGTCCCGCGCCAGGTCCGCCAGTTCGTCGCCGCGTTTTTCCAGGGCGGGGGATACCCGGTAGTCCAGTTCACCGGCGGCGACCCGCCTGGTGGCGGTGCGCAACTTGTCCAGGGGACGGCTCAGGTACCGCGCCAGCCAGTAGCAGACGGCACCGGAGGCGAGCATCGACAGCAGCAGGATGGGCCAGAAGTTGCGCCACAGGAACAGTAACAGGAGTTCCTGCTTGCTCTTGCCGGCGATAAACGCCACGCGCAGGCCACCGCGCTCGCGCAGGGGAATAAAGAACCCCACCGTGGGTTTGTTGTCCACCATCATGCGCAGCTCGCGGTTGCGAAAGTGCAGGTTCTGGAACAGTGGCGCCATATCGGACGGGATCGGGCGCCCGAGGATCTCGGTTCCACCAGGGCCCAGGGCGAATACGCGGTCGCGAAACTCGGGGGGCTGGCGTTCCAGCCAGTGACGGAAGTGCATCGGGCCGTGGCGGCGTGCCCGGCGCATGTTGCGCGTCAGTTCACCCACCATGGCGGAGACTTCCCAGCGGTCTTTCTGCCGGGGGTCGCCAAACTCGCCCATGTGGGTGACGTAGATGGTGGTAACCACCATCACCATGGCAGTCAGCCAGGCGCCGAAAAACATTTTCCAGAACAGGCTGCGCATCAGGCTTCCGCGCTTTCGGTAAGCATGTACCCGGCCCCGCGGATATTGATGATCAGGTCGCGACTGGCGCCGTGCTCCGCCAGCTTCTTGCGGATATTGCTCACGTGGACATCGATGGAGCGATCATAGGGCATCAGCTTGCGGCCCAGTGCACTCTCGGTCAGCGTCTCCTTGTTGACCACTTCCCCGGCACGTTGGACCAGGACTTTCAGCACTGAGAACTCGGCTCCGGTGAGGGACAGGGCGCTCCCGTGCCAGAAGGCCTGGTGCTGTGATGTGCGCAGGCTGAGGGGGCCACTACTCAACTGGTCCTCGTCCGCCGGGCGCTCGGCGCGGCCGCGGCGGAGCACGGCGCGCAGCCGTGCCGCCAGCTCGCGCGGGTTGCAGGGCTTGGGCAGATAGTCGTCCGCGCCCATTTCGAGACCGACGATACGGTCGACGGTGTCTCCCTTGGCGGTAAGCATGAGCACTGGCAGGGACCCCGCTGCACCGCCTTCCTCGCGAAGTTTGCGCAGCAGTTCGAAACCGTTGTGCACCGGCAACATGACGTCCAGGACCAGTGCATCGAAGCCTTCGCCGCGGGCCAGCTCCAGCCCGCGACCGCCATCGTTGGCTACGGTTACCCCAAAGCCCTCGCCGGAGAGGTACTCGTCTAGCAGGTCGGTCAGTTCTCGGTCGTCGTCGACCAGCAGGATTCGGTTCATATCGGATTCCATGATCTCAGTGCGGTCATTATATTCATAGCCCGCCCCCGTGGACTGCCGCAGCCGGGTCGTTTTACCGTTCTTAACAGTTGTTTACCCCCCTTTGCCCCCATTTACCCCGTGCGGGCCTACTATGCACCTACCGACACAGAACAACTCACACCAAATTGAGAGGAATCAGTTATGCAGCGGAGCAACTGGAAGAAGTTCGCAGGTAGCCTGGTCCTGGCCTCGGCCGTCGCTGTTCCCGGCATTACGCTGGCGGGTGACCACGGAAATCACCATGGCAAGGGGCATCACCACCAGGAGATGTTTGACCGCATGGCTGACAAGCTGGAGCTTACCGAGGGCCAGAGGGCGCAGCTGGAGGCCAATCGTGAGGCCGGTCGGGAGAAGCGGCGCGAACTCCGCAAGGAGATGCACGAGCTGCGCAGCCAGGTTCGTGAGGCCCTGGATTCGGGGGCAGACCAGGCGACCCTGGACAGCCTGGCGGCAAAACTGGGTGCACTCGAGATCAAGAAGATGCAACAGCGGCACGAGCGCCACGAGCAGTTCCAGGCAATCCTCACTGACGAGCAGAAGGCCAAGCTCGAGCAAATGCATAGTGAGCGCAAGGAGCGCTGGAAGGAGCGTCGCAAGCAGCGCACCGACAGCGAGTAAAGCGCTATCCAATCAGTCAAGTAACCGTCCTGTGCGAAGTGCCGGGCGCGCCCCAACTGCCCGGCCGACGCGCCATCCTTGCCCCCGCCATGCGGGGGTTTTTTATGCCTGGCGGTACGGCCAGGTGACTGTCGGCAGCCGCGCTTGCTGTAGGCAGGTATTGTTGGGAAAATACCGCGCCTCGCCAGGCGGTGCAGCCTGACCATCTGGTCATGGGTGTTCGCATGCGGTGAAAGTCTGTTGATAGGAGTGTTTGTGAGCAAGATCGGCTTGTTTTTTGGCAGTGATGAGGGCAACACCGAGGGTGTGGCCGAGCGTATCCGCGCCCGCCTGGGCGAGGAGCGTGTGGAAGTGCATGATATTGCCGATGTCACGCAGCTTGAAATCGCCGGGTACGAGCAGCTCATTTTCGGTATCCCCACGTGGGACTTCGGCCAGATCCAGTCCGATTGGGAGGAATTCTGGGAAGATGTCCAGGAGATCGACTTCACCGGTAAGACCGTGGCGCTATTCGGGCTGGGCGACCAGTTTGGCTACGGTGACTATTTCCTCGATGCCATGGGGATGCTGCACGATGTGATCGTTGCCAACGGCGCTGCAATTGTGGGGCACTGGTCGACAGAGGGATACGAATTCGAGGCCTCAAAGGCCGAGATTGAGGGTGAGGGCCGCTTTGTCGGGCTGGGCATCGATGAGGACCAGCAGGAAGAGCTGACCGCGGGCCGCCTGAACCAGTGGTGCCGCCAGATCGCACGGGAATTCGGCCTGCCGGGTGGCGCGGACAGCGTTGCCGCGCTGGATGACTGAGCCCGCCATGCAGACGACACTACCCTTTGACGAGTTCTGGGCATGGCTGGCCGACCACCCCAACTGTATCCTGCGGGCCGGTACCGCCGACTCGGTGGTTTACGATGACGACGATTACCACTGGCGGTTCAGTCGCGAGGATGCGCGCACGCTGCTGGTCCAGGTGGTGCGGGGCAAGCGCCTGGTGGCTGAACTGTTTATCGAGCCGGAGCATGTGAACACCGTGCAGGTGAGCCCTGGCGAAAAGGGCGAATTCAATTTTGACTTGCTGGTAGAGGTGCAGGGGCAGCCACAGGTGGCCTATTACTTTGTCATGACCCACGGCCTGGAAGAGCCGCAGCAACATGTACCCGGTGGTTCGCGCGGACGCCTCCACTGAGGCGCCCGCACCCGGTGCGTAACTAGTCCCTTGCCTTCCGGTTCTTCTCGGTGGCACCCACACCGATGTGCTGGTCGAGGAATGCCAGCAGCTGGCGATACAGTTTCAGGTTGTTCTCTTCGCTGTAAAAGCCGTGTCCCTCATCCGGTACGATCAGGCTTTCCACCTGCCGTCCTTCCTCCTCCAGCCGCTCCAGCAGGGCTTCGGCGTGCTCGACCGGCGCGCGCTCGTCCTGGCCGCCATGGGCAATAAACAGTGGCAGGTCCAGCTCTGCGGTGTTGTGCAGCGGTGAATGGGCCCGCAGGAATGCCTCGTCCTCGCCGAGCTCCTCGGCAAGGTAGGCGATGCCACGGTCCCGCCGCTGTATATCTCCCCGGTCGAACATCATCGCCAGGTCGTAAACGCCCACATAACCTGCTGCGCACTGGTAGAGATCGGGGTAGCGAATGGGGTTCATCATCGCGGAGTAGCCACCAAAGCTGGCGCCAAAGATGCAGATCCGGTCGCCGTCGGCGTAACCCTGTTTCACCGCCCAGCGGGCGGCGTCGGCAATATCCTGCTGGATGTCTTCGCCCCATTCGCGCCGGCCTGCATCAAAGAACGCATCGCCGTAACCTGTGGAGCCGCGGAAGTTGACCTGCAATACCAGGTAGCCATTCTGGGACAGGATCTGCGCCTCGCGATCGTAGCGCCAGTAGTCGCGGGCGTGGGGGCCGCCGTGGGGCATCACCACCATCGGCAGGTTCTCCCCGCGGTCCCGGGGGAAAGTCAGGTAGACGCCGATACGCAGGCCATCCTCGGTGGTAAAGGAGTCCGCCTGCATCGGGTTCAACTGGTCTGGCTGCAGCCATTCGGCCGAGGGCAGCAGGAAGTCCGCCTTCCTGGATTCCAGGTTTACCAGGAAGTAATCGCCGGGCAGCCGGTCACCGGACACACGGAGCACGCCCCTGGTGCCATCTTCGCTGAAGCTGGTGAAGTCGATTCGGTATCCGGCAAAGGCTTTCTTGAGGCCACGGAAGAATGCCGCGAAGCCACCGTTCTCATCGAAGAACTCTGCCTTTGGTTTGCCCGGGTCGAGGTAGATACCCACGGGCCGGCCCGAGCTCGGCTCGTGGATCACCTCGGTGATATCGGTGAATTCGTGACTGTACACCGGGGTGACTTCACCGGTTTCCATCTGCAGCCGCACCAGCTGCTCGGTCTTGCCCGCCCGGTTGATAACCAGGTAGGCAGCGTTTGCCTCGTGATCGAACCCTACCGGTGTGCCGGTTTCCAGCAGCGGGTTCCCGACTTGTTCCCAGCCAACCTCTTTCTTGCGGTACAGCTGGTAATCGCCCGAACGGTTGGTGCCATTGGCAAACAATAATTCGCCGCGGCCATCGGTGAAGGCGCGCCCGCCTACCTGCGGGAGGCCTACAACGCGGTCCTTCACCCCGGAATATATATTGATACGCAGGACTTCGCCGTGGGTCTCCCAGTCCCGGGCCCAGGGATAGGTGGAAACCAGGATTTCCCTGTCGTCATCCGGCAGGGTATCGATCAGGGTTGCGCGTGCCCGGGTGCTTTCTGCCCGCTTTATACGGGAGCCGGCCTGGTTCTCGCCGGCTGCCCAGCCAAAGATATTCTTGCCCCGGGAGCCATCGTAGTTGATTGCATAGAGGGAGCCATAGCTGACAGGCGCCTCCAGGGCGGCCCGCCGGGAAATTACCTCGGCGACCACGCGCTCATCGTTGGCCCAGTAAAAGTCGCCGACCTCTTCCTTGCCGCGAAAGCGCAGGGCGCCGGTCACCTCGAGAGGGGAGAGTGACATAAAAACCAGCACCCGCTCGCCCTCATGCAATTTCTGCACTGCGATATGGCTGCCATCAGGGGAGAGTTTTACCTGCTGGATCTCGGCGTGTTTTACCAGGTCACCAAGGGGCACCCGGGATGCAGCCCAGGTTGGCAGTGACAAAAACAACAGAAAAACCAGCATCAACCGGCGTCCTTGCATAATGGGCTTCCTATTCAGGTATCGGATCCATTATGCAACAGGCCCCGGGCCGGACAAGCCGGCCGGGTGAACTGTGTCACAGCATCAGATTACACAGTATTTCACGGTACATATCCTTAAGGCGATCCAGGTCCTCTGCGCGTACACATTCATCCACCTTGTGAATAGTGGCGTTGACCGGTCCCAGTTCCACCACCTGCGCGCCGGTCGGTGCGATAAAGCGACCGTCCGAGGTGCCGCCGGCGGTGGACAGTTGTGTCTTTTCGCCAGAGACAGACTCGATCGCCGACTGGGCCGCTTCCACCAGCGGGCCGGCAGCAGTCAGGAAAGGTTGGCCGGAGAGCTTGAAGTTGGCCTCGTACCTGAGGCCATGTGAATCGAGAATCGCGCAGGCGCGCTGTTGCAGTTGCTCTGACGTGGTCTCGGTGGAGAAGCGCCAGTTACAGATGACTTTGACTTCGCCGGGGATCACGTTGGTGGCACCGGTACCGCCGTTGATATTGGATACCTGGAAACTGGTGGCCGGAAAAAACTCATTGCCGTTGTCCCACATTTCCGCAGCCAGCTCCGCCAGTGCCGGGGCCAGCATGTGCACGGGGTTTGCCGCCAGGTGAGGGTAGGCCACATGGCCCTGGGTCCCGAAGACAGTGAGTTCGAGTCCCAGGGAGCCGCGGCGCCCGTTCTTGATCACGTCGCCGACCCGATCGGTGCTGGAGGGCTCCCCCACTAGGCAGCAGTCAATTTTCTCTCCCTGTTCCTGCAGCCACTCGACTACCTTGACGGTACCGTCGGTGGCCGGCCCTTCCTCGTCGCTGGTGATCAGGAAGGCGATGCGTCCATTGTGGTCGGGGTGCGCGGCGATGAACTCTTCGCAGGCGATGACCATTGCCGCCAGCGAGCCTTTCATGTCCGCGGCGCCGCGGCCATAGAGGTAGCCATTTTCAATGACCGGTTCGAACGGAGGGTGTTTCCAGTTGTCCTCGGGGCCGGTGGGTACCACGTCGGTGTGGCCGGCGAAAGCAAATAGCGGTCCCGCGCCGCCGCCGTTGCGCACAGCCCAGAAATTGTCGGTGTCGCCACGGCGGAGGTACGTGGTTGTGAAGCCGATTTTTTCCAGGCGTTCAAGCATCAGCGGCATGCAGCCGGCATCGTCGGGGGTGACGGAACGAAGGCGGATCAGGTCGCTGGCAAGTTTCAGGGTCGGTGTCATGATTCTTCCATAGTGTCTGACGGGGGGCCGGGGCACGAGACTGCCCGCTGGCACCCTAGCTATTTCTCATGCTGTCAGCAAGCTGTTGTTAGCCCGGCCCCGGGGACTCGACGGAAATCCCGGCCGGGTCTTCAGGTAGCGTGGCTGTTGTCTCTATTTCCATAATCGCCCGGACCATTGTGGCGGCGCCTGCGGCGACCAGGCAGGTGACGCCACCGGCCAGGTACCAGAAGCGGACACCCATTACCTCTGCCACAGGTGCTGCCAGCGCGAGTCCAAGGGGGGTCATTGCACCTGCCACGCTTGCCACCAGCGTAAAGATGCGGCCCTGGTAATCGGGCGGAACCGTGGCCTGGAGAATCGCGTGAATGGATCCGTTGACTAAAGACGTGCCTGTGCCAACCAGCAGCATGGAGACCAGGGCCACAGAAAATATCTCGGCGGGCGCCAGGCCCAGGCTGATCACCGCTATTCCCATCGCGGCGAGCCCGAAAAGTGCGGTAACGATGCGCCGCTCGAATCCACCCCAGATTCCCAGCAGCACGCCCCCGGCGATAGAACCGGCGCCGAAAATCATTTCAAGCCAGCCGAGTTGCAGTGCTGTGCCCTGCAATTCAGAGATGACAAAAAGCGGCAGCAGCACGAACGCGGGCACAGCGACAAGGTTAACGCCGGCGGCCCCGCACAGCAGGTAAAGCTGGCCGCGATGTTTCCCCAGGTACCGGAAGCCCAGGGCCATGTCCCCCAGGAATGAACTGTCTGTGCTCTGGCTCGTAGCCGGCTGTGGAACCC
Organism: Microbulbifer sp. JSM ZJ756; assembly: GCF_044383805.1. Lineage (NCBI taxonomy): Bacteria > Pseudomonadati > Pseudomonadota > Gammaproteobacteria > Cellvibrionales > Microbulbiferaceae > Microbulbifer > Microbulbifer sp. JSM ZJ756. The sequence goes on from NZ_JBISER010000002.1 coordinate 138,579, forward strand.
GGATGAAAACGAGGGGCGTGATGGCGACCAGTGCTGTAATGACATCAACCAGCAGGATACTGCTCATTGGCAGGGCCGCCACCAACAGGGCGCCCAGGGGGGCCGAGAGCAGGGGCGCGCCACCCTGCAGGGCCTGGTTGAGGCCCTGGATTCGGCTGAGAAGGGATGCAGGCACCATCAGGGTCGTCGAGCTTGTCATCGCTGCGGAGTGAAAACTGGCCCCGATAGCCCGGAGGCCCAGTGCCACCATGAGGTGGGAGACCCCGATGGCGTCGGTGAAATACAGGTAAGCCAGCCAAGCGGAGACCAGTGCGACGGCGCCGTCGGCGACCAGCATGATGTACTTTCGGTTCCAGCGGTCCACGAAGGTCCCTATGAGAGGGCCGAGCAGGACCTGGGGGAGAAGACCGACAACTGCTGCGGTAGCCAGTGTGGCTGCTGAGCCCGTTTCTGCTGTAAGCCACCAGATCAGGGCAAACTGCACCGCCTGGCTGCCGAGCAATGACAGGGCCTGGCAGCTCCAGAGGAGCCAGAATGGTTTCGCGGGGGGTGTCCTTTTACTCAGGTTGGCGTCTGTCACGGTAACGTCCTCTGTTTTATTCAGTTATGCTTGATTATTAAGCAGGCGGTGATTATTCATGTTGTACTGAATAATAGCAACAGTTTGAATGTGTGTTAGTATCCGCCGGACATGGGTAATGGGGAGAGAAATCTGTGAGTGAGAGTGGCGGCTATATCCTGAACGACCTGGAGCAGGTGCGATTATTGGCGCATCCCCTGCGCAGCCGCATCCTGATGGTCTTCTGTGGTGGCGAGTTCACCACCAAGCAAGTGGCAGAAAACCTGGGAGAGAGACCCACAAAGCTCTACCACCATGTGGAGATGCTGGAGAGGGCCGGGCTGATCCGCAAGACCCGCAACCAGCAGAATCGCGGCACCGTCGAGCAGTACTACGAGGCTATCGCCAAATCCTTCCAGGTTGATCCGCAGTTATTCTCCGGGGAGGCCGCCGGTGGGGATGTACCGGGGGTATTGCTGGAAATGTTCGCGGGAACCGGTAGGGAGATGGCTGAGCTGTTTCCGAGCGTGGCGGCGGTCGATGCAGAAGATGAGGCGGTTCTCGGCCATCTGGCTGTTAACGCCGAACAGGAGCATATCGACGAGCTGCGCCGGCGGATTGATGCGGTTTTCGACTACATAAAGTGGCTGGGCGAACATGCCGAGGGGGAGGGGGAAGAGCCGAACCGCTGTTTCCGGCTGGCCCTTGCATTTTATCCCCTGGATAAATCAAGCAGTGAACAGGGGCAGTAGCTGTCCCTGAGGGCAGCCCGGGGAGCGACTGCCTGCAGCGCTCGCCGGGCACCGGTGTCAGTTGCTGTGCAGCGCCTCATTGAGCTCTACTGCGCTCTTGTTGGTCAGGCACTCCACCGCGCCGTTGGTGGAATTGCGGCGGAACAGCAGGTCTGTTTTGCCGGCAAGGTCACGGGCCTTGACGTGCTCAACCAGCTTGCCAGTGTCGTCCAGCAGGGCCACCTTGGTGCCGGCGGTGAGATAGAGTCCTGCCTCCACGGTACAGCGGTCGCCCAGGGGGATACCGATACCGGCATTGGCGCCCAGCAGGCAGTTCTTGCCCACAGAAATCACGATGTTGCCGCCACCAGACAGAGTGCCCATGGTGGAGCAGCCACCGCCGAGGTCAGAACCGGCACCGACGAAGACGCCTGCAGAGATGCGACCCTCGATCATGCCGGGGCCTTCGGTGCCGGCGTTAAAGTTGACGAAGCCCTCATGCATGATGGTGGTTCCCTCCCCCAGGTAGGCGCCCAGGCGCACACGGGCGGTGTGGGCAATGCGCACGCCGCCGGGGACCACGTAGTTGGTCATCTTCGGGAATTTGTCCACACAATCCACGTCCAGCAGCTCGCCCTTGAGGCGCGCTTCCAGCTGGCGCTGGGGCAGCTCTTCCAGGTCGATGGCGCCCTGGTTGGTCCAGGCGACATTGACGAGCTTGCCGAAAATACCATCGAGTTTTGTCTCATGGGGCTTCACCAGGCGGTGGGACAGCAGGTGCAGCTTGAGGTAGGCCTCGGGCACCGACTCCGGCGCGGTGTCGTCCTGCAGGAACACCGCCACCAGCGGCCGCTGGGTGCTGGCAAACTGGCGCAGCACTTCCGCCTGATCTCCGGCGCCGGCCGCTTCCATTCGTTCCGCCAGGGGCTCCAGCTGGGCCGGGTCCAGGGCAGCACTCTGGTTACCGCTGTCTATACCGAGGGTTTCCCTGACAGCCGTTGCCACTGCCGCGTCGGGTTTGAGCATGGGCCGGGGGTAAAAAACCTCGAGCCACTCGCCTTTGCGGTTACAGGTGCCGACGCCGAATCCGATGCTGTATGTATCGCTCATGGGTGAATGCTTCCTTAATTGACCAGTTCTTTGAATGCCGCTTCCCTGAAACCGAAGAGGACGCCCTGGCCGGATACGGTGACCGGCCGCTTGATCAGGGTGGGGGCTTCCCGCGCGGCAGTGAGGGCCGATGGGTTGTCCATGGTCTCCTTCTGCGTATCTTCGAGTGCGCGCCAGCTGGTGGAGCGGCGGTTCAGCACCTGCTCCCAGCCATAGTCTTCCAGCCACTGTTGCAGCGGCACGTTGTCCATACCGTCCTCGCGGAAATCGTGGAAACGGTATTCGACCCCGTTGGTTTCAAGCCATTTGCGGGCTTTTTTCACGGTGTCGCAGTTTTTGATGCCGTAGAGAGTAATCATTCGAATACCACTATGCCTTCTTGGTTTTCTTGGGGTTCTTGCGTGCCGGGTAGCAGGTGGTGCAGATTTCACACACGGTGCCGTCACAGCCCCGCGCGGAGCAATATTCCCGGCCGTAGAAAATGATCTGCAGGTGCAGGCGGTTCCACCGGTCCCGGGGGAACAGGCGCTTAAGGTCCTTCTCGGTCTGCGCCACATTCTTGCCGCTGGTCAGCCCCCAGCGCTGTGCCAGCCGGTGGATATGGGTATCCACCGGGAAAGCCGGGTGGCCGAACGCCTGGGCCATCACCACGCTGGCGGTTTTATGGCCCACGCCGGGCAGGGTTTCCAGTGCGGCCATGTTCTCGGGCACCTTGCCGTGGTACTCGTTAACCAGGATCTGGGACAGCTTGCTGATCGCCCTGGCCTTTTGTGGTGACAGGCCGCAGGGACGGATTACCTGCTGGATTTTTTCCACTGGTACCCGGGCCATATCCGCAGCGTTGTCGGCCAGCTGCCACAGGGATGGTGTGACCTGGTTGACGCGCTCATCGGTACACTGGGCCGAGAGCAGCACCGCCACCAGTAAAGTGTACGGATCCCTGTGGTCGAGCGGGACCGGGGTTTCCGGGTAGAGCTCCTCGAGCTTGTCCAGGATAAAGTCGACCCGTTCCTGCTTGAGTAAGTTTTTTACTGCCATGAAGTTCTGTCTTCTGCCTGTAAACGGCGCCGGGCCGTCTACTGGTTTTTATGCACCGATGAGGGGCCGATGGCCCCGGCTGCCCGGAGCTGTCCGGGATCAGCCGCAGAATGCGCGAATACGCCGGGCGGCCTCTATGCACTCTTCCAGTGTCGCTACCAGGGCCATGCGTACATATTCCCGGCCCGGGTTGCTACCACCGGACTCGCGCGCCAGGAAGCTGCCCGGTAACACGGTGATGTTCTGCTGCCGGAACAGTTCCCGGGCAAATCCTTCGCCGTCGCCGACGCGGGGCCAGAGGTAGAAGCCTGCCTCGGGTGCTGAAACATCGAGGCAGCCGTCCAGGGTTTCAAGTACTGCGGCGAACTTTTCCCGATATAGCGCCCGGTTTTCCTTCACGTGGGTCTCATCGCGCCAGGCGGCGATGGAGGCGTGCTGGTGCGGCAGTGGCATGGCGCAGCCATGGTAGGTGCGGTAGAGCAGGAATTTTTCCAGTACCTGCGCGTCGCCGGCAACAAACCCCGAGCGCAGGCCCGGGAGGTTGGAGCGCTTCGAGAGGCTGTGAAAGACCACGCAGCGACTGAAGTCATTCCGGCCCATGGCGCGGCAGGCCTGCAGCAGCCCGGGAGGCGGGGCGTCCTCATCGAAATACAGTTCCGAGTAGCACTCGTCGGACGCAATGATGAAATCGTGGCGATCGGCGAGGTCAATCAGCTGTCGCAGCGCATCCTCGTCCAGTAGCGCCCCGGTCGGGTTTCCCGGCGTACACAGGTAGAGCAGGTCGCAGTCCCGCCAAACCCCTGCCGGCACTGCGCCGAAGTCGGGACGAAAGCCGGTCTGCGCGGTGCAATTCAGGAAGAAGGGCGAAGCCCCTGCCAGCAGGGCCGCGCCCTCGTAGATCTGGTAGAAAGGGTTGGGCATCAGAACCCTGCTGCCCGGTGAAGCGACAGCCTGGGCAAAGGCGAACAGCGCCTCGCGGGTGCCATTGACCGGTAAAACCTGCGTATCGGGGCAGACATGCTCCAGCCCGAACCGCGCGCGGAGCCAGTCGCCGATGGCACCACGCAGGTCGTCGAGCCCCTTGGTTGCCGGGTAGGCGGAGAGCTGGTCCAGGTGCGCCACCAGTGTCTCGCGGACAAAATCAGGTGCGGGGTGCTTGGGTTCACCGATCGACAGCGCAATGTGCGGCTGGTCGGCCGGGACCAGGCCGGCTTTCAGCTTCGCCAGCTTGGCAAAGGGGTAGGGTTGTAGCTTTTCCAGGTTAGGGTTCATCAGTCTTTCTTTTTTGTGGCGGCGCATTGCGGTGCGTCGCTTTCGTCTCCGGCAATCTATGCCAGCCTGGCGTCGTGGCGGTGCACGGCGTTGTTTTTCAATGTGGTCAAAGTGCCTGCAGGTTGGCAGTGTAACCGCTTACGGTGCCTGCTGGATTGTCTGGTGCGCATCCAGCTCCCGGCAGATGGCTTCCTCCAGTTGCCGGTTGGCCTCCTCGTCCTGCAATAGGTTCCCGGCCGCGTCGGTGATATGGAAGATATCCTCGACACGCTCACCCAGGGTGGAGATCCGGGCGTTATGCAGTTGCAGGTCGTGGTCGACAAAGATCCGTGCAATGCGTGCCAGCAGGCCCGGCCGGTCGGCACTGGTGATTTCCAGGGTGCTGTAGTGATCGCCAGGCTCGGTAGTCAGGTGGGCGCGGGTCTCCAGCTCGAACATCTTCAGGCGCCGTGGCGTACGGCGCTTGATCACTTTCGAGTAGTCCTCCACCAGCGCCAGCTCCTCCTGCAGTGTGGTGCGGATCTGCTCCAGTTTTGCCGGATCCTCCAGCAGTGGCTGGCCGGATTCGTCCAGCACGTAGAAGGTGTCCAGGGTGTAGCCTGCAGCCGAGCTGTACAGGCGGGCATCGTGGATATTCAGGTTTAGCATGTCGAGGCCGGTAACCACGGCCGCGAACACGTTGGCCCGGTCGGGGGTATAGACAAAGATTTCCGTGGCCCCATCGTGCTCGCCGGGGCCGGAGTTCCGTGTCAGAACCAGGGTGTCACTGGTCTCCCCTTTCTCGTTGGCGCAGATCAGCTGGTGGATCGCTGCCGTGTGCCAGGTGATGTTGTCCGCACTTTCCCGGACGAAATAGTCCTCGCCCATCTGGGACCAGATATTCTCCACCGAGGATTGCGGCAGACCCATGGCCTGCAGCTTTTCGCTGGCCTGTGCCCGGGTCTCTTCAATGATCTCCTCGCGGTCGATCGGGTTTTCCAGCCCGCGGCGCAGGGCGCGGCGGGTGGCCTGGTAGAGCTGGCGCATCAGGCTGGCGCGCCAGCTGTTCCAGAGCTCGGGATTGGTGGCGTTGATGTCGGCCACGGTGAGGGCGTAGAGGTAGTCGAGGTGCTCGCGATCGCCAACCTCGCGGGCAAAGCTGTGCACTATCTCCGGATCACTGATGTCCTGCTTTTGCGAGACGGCACTCATCAGCAGGTGTTTCTCTACCAGCCAGCACACCAGCCGGCGATCGCGGGCGGGCAGGTCGTGGCGACGGCAGAAGGCGTCAGCATCGCGGATTCCCAGGATGGAATGGTCGCCGCCGCGGCCCTTGGCGATATCGTGGTAGAGGCCGGCAATATACAGCAGCTCTGGCCGGCGCAACCGCGCCAGGATCTCGGCGGCGATGGGGTACTTCTCCCAGGCCTCGGGACCGCGGAAACTGCGCATATTACGCACTACCTGCAGGGTGTGGGCGTCCACGGTATAGATATGGAACAGGTCGTGCTGCATCTGGCCGGTGACGCGGCCGAACTCGGGCAGGTAGCGGCCGAGGATGCCGTAGCGGGTCATCCGCGTCAGCTGGGTGGACAGGCCGCGCGGTGAACGCAGCAACTGCATAAACAGTTCCGCATTGTGGGGGTCGGCCCGGAAGTGGTCGTCGATCAGGTGGCGGTGCTCGCGGATCAGGCGGATGGTGGAGGCGCGTACTCCCTCGATCCGTGGGTTTTCCGCTGTAAGCACAAAGATCTCCAGCAATGCGGACGGGTCCTCGGTGAATACCCGGGTCTGGGTCACCTCGATGGTGTTGTCGCGCAGCTGGAAGCGCTCGTTGATGGGGGTGACGCTCTCGCTCTGGCCGCGTTGCAGGATGGCCTCGTCGAGGAACTGCAGCAGTACGTCGTTGAGTTCCCGCAGGGCCATTACGATGCGATAGTAGCTGTGCATGAACTGCTCAACCGCGAGGTGGGTGTCGGTGTCGACGTAGCCGAACTGCCTGGCCAGCTCGCGCTGGTAGTCAAACAGCAGTCGCTCCTCGGCCCGCCCGGCCAGCAAATGCAGGCCGTAGCGCACGCGCCAGAGGAAGTCCTCACCCGACTGCAGGATGCCGAATTCCTCTTCAGTGAAGAATCCCTTGCCCTGCAGCTGCTTGAGTGTACGCACACGGAAATAGCGCTTGGCTACCCAGCCAATGGTCTGGATGTCCCGCAGCCCACCGGGGGCATTCTTGATGTTGGGTTCCAGGTTGTATTCGGAGCCCTGCTGGCGATGGTGGCGCTCGTTCTGCTCTGCGACCTTGGCAGCGAAAAACTCATCGGCTGCCCACAGCCTGTCGGGAGTCATGCGCCCGGCCAGTTGCGCGCGCAGCTGGTCGTCGCCAACCACCGTGCGACATTCCATCAGGTTGGTGGCCACGGTGATATCGCGGCCGGCCATCTCCAGGCATTGCTCGAGGGTGCGTACGGAGTGCCCGATGTCCAGCCCCAGGTCCCAGAGGAAAGCCACCAGGCGTTCGATATTGTCCACCACATGGCCGTCGGGCTGGCCGTCGGTGAGGATCAGCAGGTCGATATCGGAGTGGGGGTGGAGCTCGCCGCGGCCATAGCCGCCCACGGCCAGCAGGCTGATGCCCGCGGGCCACTGGTACTGGTGCCAGGCGTAGTGGAGCAGGCAGTCGACGAACAGTGCCCGCTCGTGCACCAGGGTGCGTACATCCTCGCCCTCGCGGAAGCGCTGTTCCATCTGCGTATCGGCGGCGCCGGCAGCATCCTTGAAAATTTCCAGGGCCGGCTTGTCACCGGCGGCCAGGGCGCGCCGGAAGCGGGCCTGGTCGAAGAAGAACAGGGGGCGGGTGAAGTAGGGGGTGTTCGCCAGCTGCATCGGACAGTTCCTTGGGATCATCGTCGGCGGCAAGTGGCCGGGCAGTGCCCGGCCGGAAATCGTGGCCCCGTGATACTCGCAGGTTTACCGGGAGCGGGGCGGAGGGGGACCGCCGGGCCAAAATTGGTCAGAAATTCTCTTCCCCGCGGGCGGTCAGTACCTCAACCCCGTCGTTGGTCACCGCCATGGTGTGTTCCCACTGGGCGGACAGGCGCCGGTCGACGGTCACCGCAGTCCAGCCGTCGCGCAGTACCTTGGTGCCGGGCTTGCCCGCATTGATCATCGGCTCAATGGTGAAGGTCATGCCTTCCTCGAGCACCAGGCCTGTGCCTGGTTTGCCATAGTGCAGTATCTGCGGGTCCTCGTGGAAAACGTCACCAATACCGTGCCCGCAGAAGTCGCGCACCACGGAGTAGTAATTTTTCTCCGCGTGTTGCTGGATCACGTGGCCGATATCGCCCAGCGTGGTGCCCGGCCGGACGATATCGATGGCACGGTAGAGGCACTCCTGGGTGATGCGCACCAACCGCTCGGCATGGGGGGCGGGCTTGCCCACAAAGTACATCTTGCTGGTGTCGCCGTACCAGCCATCCTTGATCACAGTGACATCGATATTAATGATGTCGCCTTTCTTCAGCACCTTGTTGTCTGACGGGATGCCATGGCAGACCACTTCATTGATTGAGGTGCAGATGGATTTGGGGAATCCCCGGTAGCCCAGGCAGGCGGGGATGGCGTCCTGGACATTGACTATATGGTCGTGGCAGCGTCGGTCCAGCTCCTCGGTGGTGACGCCAGGAACCACATATTCGCCGATCATTTCCAGCACTTCTGCGGCCAGGCGGCCTGCGGTGCGCATCTTGGCGATCTGTTCCGGGGTCTTGGTGGCTGCGGTCATACTCTCACTTCCGGGCTGGTTGCTGCGGGTTCGTCAATTCCCGGGTGATCCGGGAGGCGCGCTATTGTAGCGGATTCGGCTGCCCCGGGCACAACCGGGGCCGGCCGGGATGCCAGCTGTCGGCTTTTTGGCTTCCCGGGCCCGGTTGAATATGGTATAAAGCGCGCCGCTCTGGGCCGCCGTGCCCGGGCTTTCACCATTTAAGACTAACGTCTCACATACACCGGCACATGCGCCTGGGTGTTCCCGAGTGGCCTCGCAAGGGGTGCAAGGGGATTGGTGCATGGGGTGTGTGGAGGATATAACCCGGGAAGTGTCCGCCGCAGGATGGCCGCTTCCGTAGATATTGAGGTTTACTATGCCGCAAGTCAGCATGCGCGATATGCTGCAGGCTGGTGTCCATTTTGGCCACCAGACCCGCTACTGGAACCCGAAGATGGGTCAATACATCTTTGGCGCCCGCAACAAGATTCACATCGTCAACCTGGAGCACACTGTGCCGGCCTTCAATGAGGCCCTGCAGGTGATCAAGGGTATGGCGGCCCAGAAGAAGCAGGTACTGTTCGTTGGCACCAAGCGCGCCGCGCAGAAGTCCATCCGCGAGCAGGCTGAGCGCTGTGGCATGCCCTACGTCAGCAACCGCTGGCTGGGTGGCATGCTCACCAACTACAAGACCATCCGCGCCTCCATCAAGCGCTACCGCGACCTCGAAGCCCAGTCCAAAGACGGTACTTTCGACAAGCTGACCAAGAAAGAAGCCCTGATGCGCAGCCGCACTATGGATAAGCTCGAGCGTTCCATCGGTGGTATCAAGGACATGGGTGGCCTGCCGGACGCACTGTTCGTGATCGACGTAGAGCACGAGCGCATTGCCATCCAGGAAGCCAACAAGCTGGGTATCCCGGTGATCGCCGTGGTTGATACCAACAGCGACCCGGAGGGTGTTGACTACGTGATCCCCGGTAACGACGACGCCATCCGTGCGATCAAGCTCTACACCACTGCGGTGGCCGACGCTGTAGTGGCGGGCGTTGCCGAAGCTGGTGGCAGCGCTGCTCAGAATGAGTACGTCGAAGCGAGTGACGACGAGGCCGCTGCGGAGTAATCCGCAGGGCACAGCGGTGTAACACTGAACCGTTACGCTGCCAATCGGAAAGGGGCCCCTCGACTGGCCCCTTTTTTTCAAATCCTATTCATTAGCGAACGAACCCCGAGGATTGAATCATGGCGATTACCGCGTCTATGGTAAAAGAACTGCGCGAGCGCACCGGCCTGCCGATGATGGAGTGCAAGAAAGCACTGAACGAAGCCGATGGCGATATCGAGAAGGCGATCGAAGACCTGCGTAAAGCCTCTGGCCTGAAAGCCGCCAAGAAAGCCGGCCGCACTGCTGCTGACGGTGTTGTGGCTGCAAAGGTAGCCGACGATGGAAGCTACGGCGTGCTGGTTGAAGTCAATTCCGAGACCGACTTCGTTGCCCGCGATGACAACTTCAACGGCTTTGTACAGAAGGTTGTGGAGAAGGCTTTCGCCGAGCGCCAGGAAGATGTCGCTGCCCTGATGGAAGGCGAGCTGGAATCTGCACGCGAAGCACTGGTACAGAAGATCGGTGAGAACATCGGTGTGCGTCGTGTCCAGGTTGTGGAAGCGCCGGTCGTGGGCGCCTACGTGCACTCCAACAACCGCATCGCTACCATCGTGGCCCTGAGCGGTGGCGAAGTTGAGCTGGCTCGCGAAGTGGCCATGCACGTGGCGGCGGTCAACCCGCAGGTCAACAAGCCGGAAGATATGCCGGCCGAGGTCCTGGAAAAGGAAAAGGACATCATCAAGGCCCAGCCCGATATGGAAGGCAAGCCGGCTGAAATCGTCGAGAAGATGATGGGTGGCCGTATCAAGAAGTTCCTGAAGGAAAACAGCCTGGTAGAGCAGCCGTTCGTCAAGAACCCCGACGTAACCGTCGGCAAGCTGGTCAAGGATGCCGGTGCTGATGTTGTTTCCTTTGTCCGCTTCGAAGTGGGCGAGGGCATCGAGAAAGAAGAGGTGGACTTCGCTGCTGAAGTGGCCGCCCAGGTCAAATCTTCTTCCTGATCGATACAATACGGTCGCCCCATGGGGCGACCGGCTGCGGAGGGGTGCCTGCGGTGGGCTCATGGAGCTGCATCGCGGCACCCCTCTGTGTAAATGACCGAAATTGTTGTAATGTTCGGCGGCAATACCTGCCAGCGCTAGTGAGGACCAGAGGATGCCCGGTGTAAAAGACCGCAAGTACAAGCGAATCCTGTTAAAGCTCAGCGGTGAGGAGCTGATGGGGGACCAGGGGTTCGGGATCAGCCCCAAGGTGCTGGACAAGATGGCCCTGGAAATCGGCCAGCTGGTGGGGATCGGGGTCCAGGTGGGCCTGGTGATCGGCGGTGGCAACCTGTTCCGTGGCGCCGCGCTGCACGCCGCCGGGCTCGACCGGGTGACCGGGGATCATATGGGGATGCTGGCCACGGTGATGAATGCCCTGGCCATGCGCGATGCCCTGGAGCGTTCCAATATCTCCTCCCGGGTAATGTCCTCGATCCAGATGAGTGGTATCGTCGACCACTATGACCGCAGGGCCGCTGTTCGTCACCTTGAGCGTGGCGAGGTGTTGATTTTTGCTGCCGGCACCGGCAACCCTTTCTTTACCACCGACTCGGCGGCGTGCCTGCGTGGTATAGAGATTGAGGCCGAGCTGGTGCTCAAGGCCACCAAGGTCGACGGCGTTTACTCAGCCGACCCGGTGCTGGACCCGTCGGCGACCCGCTATGAGCAGCTGACTTTTGACGAGGTCCTCGACAAGAAACTCGGCGTGATGGATTTAACCGCAATCTGCCTGTGCCGCGACAACAACATGCCCGTGCGGGTGTTCCGTATGGACAAGACCGGCGCACTGCTCAATATCGTGGTGGGCGGTGAAGAGGGCACGCTAATCGAAGAGGAAGAGAGACAGTGATTGAAGATATCAAGAAAGATGCCAAGGTGCGCATGAGCAAGGCGCTCGACGCCCTGGGCAGCAATTTCAATAAAATCCGTACCGGCCGTGCGCACCCGAGCATCCTGGACGGTATCCATGTCTCCTATTACGGTGCCGATGCCCCCCTGTCGCAGGTGGCCAACGTCAACGTAGAGGACGCCCGTACCCTGAGCGTCACTCCCTGGGAAAAGAACCTGGTGCCGGAGATCGAGAAAGCGATCATGAAGTCCGACCTGGGCCTGAACCCGAGCACTGCGGGTACCGTAATCCGTATCCCCATGCCGATGCTGACCGAGGAAACACGCAAGAACTTCATCAAGCAGGCCAAGAGCGAGGCGGAGACCGCACGTGTTTCCATCCGCAATATCCGCCGCGATGCGCTGGCGGACGTGAAGGCACTGGTCAAGGACAAGGAAATTTCCGAGGACGATGAGCGCCGCGCCAGTGACGACATCCAGAAGATTACGGACAAATTCGTGAGCGATGTGGATGCGGCCCTCGCGGCCAAAGAAAAGGACCTGATGGAAATCTGATGGCTTCCGGTGGTTCCCCCGAAGTGGTGTCCCGCGAGGGGCCCCGCCATATCGCCATCATCATGGATGGCAATGGCCGCTGGGCCGCCCGGCGCGGCCTGCCGCCCTCCGCCGGCCACAAGGCCGGCGTCGAGCGCATTCGCGACCTGGTCTCGGCCTGCAAGGACCGGGGGGTTGAGGCGCTCACCCTGTTTGCCTTTTCCAGTGAGAACTGGCAGCGCCCGCCCAAAGAGGTGGAGTTGCTGATGAGCCTCTTTTACTCCTACCTGCGCAAAGAAGCCCGGCGGATGGCCGATGAGGGTGTGCGGCTGCGGGTGATCGGCCGTCGCGACCGCCTCTCTCCACGCCTCCAGCGCGCCATCGCCGAAGCCGAGGACATTACCCGCGACGGGACCCAGGGCAACCTGGTGATCGCGGCGGATTACGGCGGCCAGTGGGATATCGCCAACGCTGCACGGCAGCTCGCGGAGCAGGTGGCGGCCGGGGAGCGTACTCCGGATTCCATTAATGAACAGACACTGGCAGAGTATGTCCAGCTGGCTGACCTGCCGCCGGTGGACCTGCTGATTCGCTCCAGTGGCGAGCAGCGTATCAGCAACTTTATCCTGTGGCAGGCCGCGTATAGCGAGTTTTACTTCACAGAGACGCTGTGGCCGGAGTTTGGCGAGGCTGAACTGGACGCGGCGATTGCAGCTTACTCCCGGCGCCACCGGCGCTTCGGTGGGCGCGACGATGATGACGGGCTGAAAGCGCAGGCCTGACATCGGCTATAACCAGGCTACAAAAACAAGGCAATAAAGGGTTTTACGGTGCTAAAACAAAGAATAATTACCGCGCTGGTGTTGGTCGCCCTGTTTCTCGGCGCCCTGTTCCTGCTGCCCATCCAGTGGTTCACCCTGGCCACGGTTGCGGTCATCCTGCTGGGTGGCTGGGAGTGGGCCAACCTCTCGAATCTCAATCGCGCCCTGCGCTTCGTATTCCTGGCGGCCCTGGGCCTGGCCCTGATCGGTACGGCCGAGTACGTCTTTGCGATGGATTTCGCCAGTCCCGACACCGCTCGGGCGCGCCATATCCTGGCGGTGGCCTGCGGCTGGTGGGCGCTGGCGTTCCTGTGGGTGCAGAGCTATCCCGCCAGCGCCATGCTCTGGGGTAACCGCTGGGCGCGCGGCCTGATCGGCCTCGTGGTGCTGGTGCCGGCCTGGCTGTCGATGGTAATCCTGCGCGGCCAGGAACACGGTGCCTGGCTGGTCCTGTTTGTGGTCGCAGTGGTGGTGTCTGCCGACGTTGGTGCCTACTTCGTGGGGCGGCGTTTTGGCAAGCACAAGCTGGCCCGGGAAGTGAGCCCGGGTAAGTCCTGGGAGGGCTTTTTCGGCGGCCTGGCGGCGTGCCTGGTACTGGCGGTTGGCGTTTCCATCCTGCTCGACCTGCCCCTCAAGAACAGTGTGCTGTTCTCTTTCGGTATCCTGGTAACGGCGGTTGCCTCAGTGATTGGCGACCTGGTGGAGAGCATGTTCAAGCGCCACCGGGGGATCAAGGACAGCAGCCATATACTGCCGGGGCACGGCGGTATCCTGGATCGTCTCGACAGCCTCTCGGCGGCGTTGCCGGTATTTACCATGGCGGCGCTGGCGAGCGAATTACCCAAGTACCTGTAGCCGCCAGCATGTTGTCCCTGAAGTGTTTTTCTTCAAGGCAGCAGTGTGTGAACAACAGCAGTATCCCGGATAAAAGGCCCTGGACTGCGGGGCCTCAGAGGTAAACTGAAAGTCTATGTATTCCCCGCAGCAGCAAGCCGTCACCGTCCTGGGCTCCACCGGCTCCATCGGTGTCAGCACCCTCGATGTCCTCGAGCGACACCCGCAGCGCTACAGCATCTTTGCGCTCACCGCCCGCGAGCGGGTGGAGGAGCTGGCCCAGCAGTGCCGCCGCTTTGCGCCCCGCTTCGCGGTGGTGGCCGACGAAGAGAAGGCGGGGCGGTTGCAGTCCATGCTCGCAGCGAGCGATTTGCAGACCGAAGTGCTGTGGGGGGTTGAGGGCCTCTGCCAGGTGGCGGCTGACTCCCGTGTGGATACGGTCATGGCCGCCATTGTCGGTGCGGCGGGGCTGCGTCCCACGCTGGCGGCCGTTGAGGCCGGCAAGCGGGTGCTGCTGGCCAACAAGGAGTCACTGGTCATGGCCGGCCCGGTTTTCACCCGGGCCCTGGCCGCCAGCGGCGCGGAGATGCTGCCCATCGACAGCGAGCACAACGCCATCTTCCAGTGCCTGCCCCAGCCGTGCGGTAGCCTGGAGGGAGCCGGGGTGGAGAAGATCCTGCTGACCGGGTCGGGCGGTCCCTTCCGGCGCCACCAACTGGACGACCTGCACCACGTGACCCCGGATGAGGCCTGCGCTCATCCCAACTGGTCGATGGGGCGTAAGATTTCGGTGGATTCGGCCACCATGATGAACAAGGGCCTGGAGTTTATCGAGGCCTGCCTGCTGTTCAATGCCCGCCCGGAACAGATTAAGGTGGTGGTGCATCCTCAGAGTATCATTCACTCCATGGTGCAGTATCGCGACGGGTCGCTGCTGGCCCAGATGGGTAACCCCGATATGCGTACCCCGATCGCGCACGCGCTGGCATTCCCGGAGCGGATTGACAGCGGCGTGGCGGCGCTGGACCTGATCGCCCAGGGGCGGCTGGATTTCGAGGCGCCGGACCTGCGGCGTTTCCCCTGTCTGCGGCTGGCGCGGGAAGCAATGGCCGCAGGCGGCAGTGCCCCGACGGTGCTCAATGCCGCCAATGAGGTGGCTGTAGATGCCTTCCTTGGTGGAAAACTGCCGTTCACCGGGATTCCGGCGGTGATCGAGCAGGTTATGGATTCTGTGCCAGCGGTTGAACTGACCGGCCTGGATGCAGTCGAAAATGCGGATCGCCAGGCTCGCGCCCTGGCTCTCAAAGTGCTGGAGTCCGCCTGAGGCGGGCCGGTGCGTTGCGGGAGTCACCGGTGGGACTGGCATTAACTGACGGGTAGTTATGGATCTGATTCAGACGGTCCTCTGGGCGCTGGTGGCGCTCGGGGTGCTGGTATCTTTTCACGAGTTCGGGCATTTCCTGGTCGCGCGATTGTGCGGCGTCAGGGTGCTGCGCTTTTCCGTGGGCTTCGGTCGGCGGCTGATCTCGCGCTACGACCGCCATGGCACCGAATTCACTATTTCCGCTATTCCGCTCGGTGGCTACGTGAAGATGCTGGACGAGCGCGAGGGGGCAGTGCCACCCGGGCAGCTGGACCAGGCATTTAACCGCAAGAGCGTCTGGGCCCGCATTGCCATCGCCGCTGCCGGCCCCCTGGCGAACTTCCTGTTGGCGATCGTGCTGTTCTGGGCGGTGTTTATGGGCGGCACCGCCGGGCCGGTCCCGGTAGTGGGGGCAGTGGAGCCCGGCAGTATCGCCGCCCGTGCAGGCCTGGAAGAGGGCCAGGAGATCCTGGCCGTGGACGACCAGCCGACCCCAACCTGGCAGGCGCTCAACTGGCGCCTGGCTAACCGGCTGGGGGATTCCGGTACCATAGAGTTCACCATTCGCTACCCGGATTCTGAACTGGAGTACCACTCAGTGGCGGATATCGACCGCTGGCTGGCCGGACAGGAAGTGCCGGACCCGGTGGCCGAGGCCGGTCTCGAGCTGTGGAGACCCCCGATCACGATGACCCTGGCCCAGGTAACTGCCGACAGCCCGGCCCGTGAGGCGGGAATGCAGGCCGGTGACCGCATCCTGACAACCGACAGTCGTATTTTCGAGACCTGGGAGGCGTGGACAGAGTACGTGCGCGCACGGGCGGGTGAGCCCCTGCAGGTGGAGGTGGAGCGAGACGGCGAGCGTGTCTCGCTGACAGTGACGCCGGCCCCGGTAACACTCGACAGTGGCGAGGAGATCGGCCGGATCGGGGTCCTGCCGGTGGTTGAATCCTGGCCGGAAGACCGGGTTCGCACCTACCACTACGGTATTGCGGGCGCGCTGGCCAAGGGGCTGCAGGAGACCTGGGACAAGACAGTATTTACCCTGAATAGCCTGAAGAAACTGGTGTTCGGGCAGCTATCGACCAAGAACTTGAGCGGCCCTATCACCATTGCTAAAGTGGCCGGCACTTCGGCGGACGCCGGCTGGCAGTCTTTTCTGTCGCTGCTGGCGCTGCTCAGTATCAGTCTCGGGGTCCTAAACCTGCTGCCGATTCCGGTGCTGGACGGTGGCCACCTGCTCTATTACGGCATTGAGGCGGTCAAGGGCTCACCGGTGTCCGAGCGCGTGCAGGTGATTGGCCTGCAGGTGGGTATGGCGCTGGTACTGGGGATTATGGGGCTGGCGCTGTACAACGACATCCTGCGCCTGTAGCGCAGCTGGTTTATTGGTCCCGCCCGGGCTACCGGGAGGGACAGCCCCCCAGGGGGCGCGGAGGGGCCTGCCGGCAAGGCGGCTCCCCGAGAGATCCCCCTGCCATAGGCGGTGCGGGACCAGGCCGGGCAGGGTTGCATTCTCCCGGCCCAGTGGAATTGCGAATAAATACTTTGGAACTGGTTAATGAATGATTTCCTGAAAGCGGCCTCATTGGGGTTGGCACTGCCGATTACCGCTGTTGCCCAGTCGTTTGTGGTCAACGATATTCGCGTGGAGGGCCTGCAGCGGGTATCGGCTGGCACGGTCTTCGCCGCCCTGCCGGTGCGCGTGGGGGATACCATTGAGAGCCTCGAGATCCAGAGCGCGACCCGCGCACTGTTCCGCACCGGTTACTTTCAGGATATCCAGATCGGCCGGGAGAGCGGCGTCCTGGTAATCACGGTTCGCGAGCGGCCCGCCATCTCCAAGATCGAGCTCACCGGTAACAAGGCGATCAAATCCGAGGACCTGCTCAAGGGCATGGAGGAGAACGGTCTCGCCGAGGGCCAGATCTTCAAGCGTGCCACCCTCGAGGGCCTGGCGCAGGAACTGGAGCGACAGTACGTAGCTCAGGGACGTTATGGCGCCAGTGTCACCACCGAGGTCAAGGAGTTGCCCCGCAACCAGGTGGAACTGAAGGTTGTGGTTGATGAGGGCTCGGTCGCTGCGATCAAGCACATCAATATTGTCGGCAATGAAGCTTTCTCTGATGATGAGCTGGCGGATATCTTTGAGTTGCAGACCACCGGCTGGTTGTCCTGGCTCAGCAGTGACGACAAGTATTCCCGTGAGAAGCTGACCGGCGATCTGGAGCGGCTGGAGTCCTTTTACCTGGACCGCGGCTACCTGGAATTCAAGATTGATTCCACCCAGGTATCCCTGAGCCCTGACAAGCAGAGCGTTTTCATCACCGTGAATGTCTCCGAGGGAGACGTGTATAAGGTGAGCGAAGTGGACCTGGCCGGTGACCCGGTGGTGCCCGAGGAGGAGATCCGTCGCCTGCTGCTGGTTCGCGAGGGCCAGACCTTCTCCCAGGTCCTGATGACGACCACTTCCGATTACATTACCAAGCGCCTGGGCAACGAGGGTTATACCTTTGCTGAGGTCAATGGCATGCCCGAGCCCAACGAGGAAGACAAGACGGTAAAAGTCACCTTCTTCATCGACCCGGGCAAGCGCGCTTATGTGCGCCGGATCAATTTCCGCGGCAACACCCGCACCTCCGATGAGGTACTGCGCCGCGAAATGCGCCAGATGGAGTCCGCTTCTGCGTCCTCTGCCCGTATCGAGCAGTCAAAGGTCCGCCTGGAGCGCCTGGGCTACTTCAAGGAAGTGCAGGTGGAAACCACGGAAGTACCCGGTACCTCCGACCAGATCGACGTAGAGTACACGGTAGAGGAGCAGCCTTCCGGCACTATCGGCGGCACAGTGGGTTACGCGCAGGACAGCGGTATCGTGCTGGGTGCCAACGTGCAGGAGAATAACTGGCTGGGTACCGGTAAATCCGTCGGCGTCGCCATCAATACCTCCCGTTACCAGACGGTAGCGAATTTCTCCTACACCGATCCCTATTTCACTCCCGACGGTGTGAGCCGTGGTTTCAATGTGTTCTACCAGGAGCGGGACTACTCGGAAATCAACCTGGCGAGCTATAACACCACCACTTACGGTGCCGGCCTGAATTTTGGTTATCCGATTTCGGAAATCTCCCGGGTGGGCCTGAATTTCGGTTTCAGCCACCTGGAGCTTGGCACCGCCAGTAATTCGGTCAAGGAAATCCGTGAGACCCCCCGCGCGATTGAGGGCGTGGATGGGCAGGTGCTGGATACGGACATCGTGACAATCGATGAAGAGCTGGCTGCCGCTGTGGAGGCGGGCGAGGCTCTTGACCTCAGCCAGCCATTGGATCCGTCGCTGCTGAATACCGACCTGGACGGCTTTGTGGACGTGAACGGTGACGAGTTTGATACATTCTCGGTAACCGGCTCCTATGCCCGCTCCACCCTGAACCGCGGCATCCTGGCGACCCGCGGTACGTCGCAGCGTGCATCCCTGGAAATCGCTGTGCCGGGCGGGGACCTCGAGTACTACAAGTTTATCTACACCGGCCAGTATTTCCGCCCGCTGACCAAGAACCTGACCCTGCGCCTGCGTACCCGCCTCGGTTACGCTGACAGCTTTGGTGATACCTCCGAGCTGCCGTTCTTCGAGAACTTCTACGGTGGTGGCTTCGGCTCGGTACGCGGCTTTGAGCGCAATTCACTCGGCCCGCGCTCTACCCCGCCCACGCCCTATAACACCACCACCTGTGCGGTAACCGCAGAGGGCTTCGCGGCCGAGAGATGTTACGTACTGAACGAGGAGACCGGGGCTCTTGAGGTCGTCTCGAACCCCCGTGAGCCGGATCCGTTCGGTGGCAATATCCTCGTAGAGGGTAGCGCTGAGGTGATTTTCCCGTTGCCGTTCATCAAGGACCAGCGCTCCATGCAGTCCGCGTTCTTTATCGATGCGGGTAATGTCTTTGATACCAGCTGTGGCGAATCTCAGCTGAACTGCTACGATGTCGACGTTGAGCGGCTGAATGTTTCAGCCGGTATCGGCCTCACCTGGATCTCCGGTTTTGGCCCACTGACATTCAGTGTGGCGAAGGCGCTGGAGAAGAACGACGAGGACGAGGTCGAAGTATTCCAGTTCTCCCTGGGTAACAGTTTCTGATTCCCGGGGCAGGGCTTGAACGAGGCGGTCGAAGAGAGCCGCCGTGTAGTATAAATAAGCAAAAATGGAGAAACCGACGTGCTTAAATCTGTAAAAATTATCGCAGTCCTGTTTGTGGGAATTATTTTTTCCGGGGCTGCCGCGGCACAGAGCAAGGTAGCAGTCTTCAACCTGCAGGCCGCCATCATGAGCACCGAGGCGGCCAAGTCCAAGGTTAACGCGCTCAAGACCAGCTCCGAGTACTCGCAGCTGCAGAGCACTGCGGAATCCATTCGTGCCGAAGTGCAGAAACTGGCCGAAGATGCGCAGAAGAATGCGGTTACCTGGTCCGAAGAGCAGAAGGCCGAGCACCAGCGCAAGATGAACTTCAAGCGTTCCGACTTTGAGACTGCGGTCAAGAAGCTGCGTGCAATGGAAGGGCAGGTCGGCCAGGAGATCCAGAAGACCATGGCACCCAAGGCCAAGAGTGCCCTGGAAGCCATTATCAAAGAGCAGAGCCTGGACCTGGTGCTGGACGCAAATTCCGCCTATTTCGCTGGCCCCAATGTCGACCTGACTGCCGCGGTAGTCAAGCGCATGAACGCGGACAAGTAATCCGGCAAGAATTGCGCGCATGACAGATAAACTGACCCTCGCCCAGCTGGCCTCCCGGCTGGGCGCTGAGTTGCGCCTGGCGCCCGGGGCGAGCCCCGATGAGGTGCCGGGTGGGCTGAGCACGCTGCAGGATGCAGCGCCTTCCGATGTAAGTTTCCTTGCCAGTGCAAACTATCGCCGCTTCCTGCGCGATACACGCGCCTGTGCTGTGATACTCACTGCCGAGCTCGCGGACGAATGCCCGGTGTCTGCCCTGGTGGTGGAGGCGCCCTACCATGCCTTCGCCCGGGCGACAGCACTGTACGATACCGCTCCCGCGCCGGCCGCGGGTATTCACCCAGCGGCGACGGTGCACGAGGGAGCCGACATCGATCCATCCGCGAGTATCGGTCCCGGTGCCGTTATCGGCGCTTCCACCCGTATCGGTCGCGATGTCGTTATCGGTGCCAACACCACGGTGGGAGAGGGCTGCATTATTGGCGACGGCACCTGCCTGCACGCCGGTGTCTTCGTCTACCACGGTTGTGCTATCGGGGATCGATGCATCATTCACAGTGGTGCAGTGGTTGGTGCAGACGGCTTCGGCTTTGCCCCTCATGAGAAGCGCTGGACGAAGATCCACCAGCTGGGTGGTGTCGAGATTGGCGATGATGTCGAAATTGGTGCCTGTACCTGTATTGACCGCGGCGCACTGGGCAATACCGTGGTTGGGCAGGGGGTCAAGATCGACAACCAGGTGCAAATCGCGCACAATGTGCAAATTGGTGACTACTCAGCCATTGCCGCCTGTTCGGCGGTCGCCGGCAGCGCTGTGATCGGCAAACACTGTACGATCGCGGGTGGTGCCGGGGTGGTGGGGCATGTCACGGTGGCAGATGGCACACATGTCACTGCGATGACGCTGGTCACCAAGTCCATCGAATCGGCCGGTTCCTATTCAAGCGGCACGCCTTTTTCTGACAGTCGCAGCTGGCGTCGAAATGCAGTGCGTTATGCACAGCTGGACCAGATGTCACGTCGCCTGCGGGAGCTCGAGAAGCAGGTGGCGGTTCTTTCCGCGCGCCGCCCCGAGGCTGGCGACGGAGAGTAAGGCAGCGGGAGTAACCGGGCTTTGCAGGTCCAGGCGTCCGGTGCGATTCGGGCAATAGAATTGTTTTGTTGTTCGGGGCGTAATCACGCCCCGAAGTAGTTTTTGGGGACATTTACCATGATGGACGTGCGCGAGATTCGTCAATACCTGCCTCACCGTTATCCCTTCCTGTTGGTTGACCGCGTGGTGGAGCTGGAAGAGGGAAAATACATCAAGGGCTATAAGAACATCTCCGTCAATGAAGAGGTGTTCAACGGTCATTTTCCGGAAGCGCCCATCTTCCCGGGTGTTATGATCGTCGAGGCAATGGCGCAGGTATCCGGTATCCTGGGGTTCAAGACCCTGGGGCAAAAGCCCGAGGACGGCTTTCTCTACCTGTTTGCCGGTATCGATAATGTGCGTTTCAAGCGACAGGTGGTTCCCGGTGACCAGCTGCAGCTGGAATCCGAGGTGGTGTCGGAACGCCGCGGCATCTGGAAATTTGCCTGTAAATCCAGTGTGGATGGTGAGCTGGCCGCCTCCGCCAATGTATTGTGTGCGGTAAAACAAATCTGACCGATTTATACTTGGTGGTCGAAACCCCAGTTTGGTTTCTTGCAATGCCACCCCGGACAGCAGGGGTGGCGGTCGAGTTTTTCCGGGAGTAAGGCGCAGCATGCAGACGAATATCCACCCCACTGCAATTGTCGATGATTCCGCGGTCATCGGTGCCGGGGTGTCGATCGGCCCGTACACCGTGGTGGGCCCAGGTGTTGAGATCGGCGATGGCTGCGACATCGCTTCGCATGTGGTCCTGAGTGGCCCCACCAGGATGGGAAAGAACAACCGTATCTACCAGTTTTCCTCCGTAGGCCAGGATACCCCGGACAAGAAGTACCAGGGCGAGGATACGACGCTGGTGATCGGTGATGATAATGTGATCCGCGAGGGTGTCACCATCCATCGTGGCACAGTCCAGGATCGTGGCGAGACCACGATCGGCAACGACAACCTGATCATGGCCTATGCCCATGTGGGTCATGATAGTGTCATTGGTAATCACACCATCCTCGTCAACAATGTGGCGCTGGCAGGGCACGTTGAAATCCGTGACTGGGCCATTCTCAGCGGCTTCAGCCTTGTGCACCAGCATTGCACGATCGGTGAGCATGCCTTTACCGGGATGGGGGCGGCAATCGGCAAGGATGTGCCCGCCTATGTAATGGTGGCTGGCAATCCCGCCGAGGCCAAGACCATCAATGCCGAGGGGCTGCGGCGAAGGGGCTTCTCGCGTGACGAGATCGCCCTGATCAACAAGGCCTACAAAATCGTTTACCGCCGCGGCCTCACCCTTCAGGAAGCCCTGGAGGCGCTGGCTGAATTGCGGGAACAGTCCGCTGTGGTACAACCCTGGATCGATTCCCTGCAGAATTCCTCTCGAGGTATTACCCGCTGATGCGGGTTGCGGACTGTAGCGCGCCAATATTCTCCCTAGAAAGTTAAGCCCGTGACCAAGCCAGAACATCCATTGCGCGTCGGTATACTCGCCGGGGAGGCATCCGGGGATATCCTCGGTGCTGGCCTGGTGGCAGAGCTGCAGTCGCGATTCCCCGATATCCAGGTGGAGGGTATCGCCGGCCCACGTATGCAGGCCCAGGGGGTCAGGTCGCTGTTTCCCATGGAGCGGCTGTCGGTCATGGGGCTGGTTGAACCCCTCAAGCGGCTGCCTGAGCTGTTGCGGATTCGTCGCAGCCTCCGCGACCACTTCCTGGACAACCCGCCCGATGTATTTATCGGCATAGATTCTCCCGATTTTAATCTCTCCCTGGAGCAGTCGCTGCACGAGGGCGGTATCCCCACCGTGCACTACGTCAGCCCTTCGGTCTGGGCCTGGCGGCGCGGGCGTATCAAGAAGATCGCCAGGGCCGTGGACCATATGCTGACCCTGTTGCCGTTCGAGGCGGATTTCTATCGCGAGCACCAGGTGCCGGTAACCTTTGTGGGGCACCCGCTGGCTGACGAAATCCCGCTCCAGCCGGATACTGAGGCCGCGCGCGTCGAACTTGGCTATGGCCCGGAGGACCGGGTAATCGCGTTGCTGCCAGGCAGTCGTGGTGGCGAAGTGAAATTACTGGGGCCGCTGTTCCTGCAGGTGGCGCACTGGTGTCGCCAGCGCCGGCCGGAACTGAAATTTGTGCTTCCGGCTGCCAATGAGGCGCGGCATGGCGAACTCTCCGCGATGCTGGAGAAATACCCTGATCTCGACGTGCAGCTGCTGCAGGGCCAGTCCCACACGGCACTGGCCGCGGCGGATAATGTCCTGATTGCCTCGGGCACCGCCACCCTGGAGACCATGCTGCTGAAAAAGCCGATGGTGGTGGCGTACAAGATGGCCGGGCTTTCGTATGCAATTTTTTCCCGCATGCTAAAAACTCCCTGGGTTGCCCTGCCCAACCTGCTGGCACAGCGGGAGCTGGTTCCGGAAATACTGCAGGACCAGGCTACCCCGGAGAACCTTGGGGCGGCGCTGTTACAGTATTTTGATGATCCACTTCTGTACGACCAGCTGCAGCGGGAGTTCTCCGAATTGCACCAGATGTTGCGCCGCAATGCGTCATCCCGCGCGGCTGACGCCGTCTGTGACCTATTGGCGCAGGCAAAGAATAATCGGGATAACAAACAGAAATTGGAAGGTTGATCGAGTGGCAGCGGTAAAATCAAAAGCCGGGGCTGAACTGGCACCATATCACTGTGCTTATCAGGGGGAGTTGCTGGCGGGCGTTGATGAAGTCGGTCGCGGTCCCCTGGCCGGTGATGTTGTGGCCGCAGCTGTGATTCTGGATCCGGCGGCGCCTATTCCCGGGGTTGCAGATTCCAAGAAGCTGACCGAAAAACGCCGCGAGCAGTTGTTCGATGAGATCCGCGAGCGTGCCCTCAGTTTTGCTGTCGCCAGGGCGTCAGTGGCCGAGATCGATGAACTCAATATCCTGCATGCCAGCCTTCTGGCGATGAAACGGGCGGTAGAGCAGCTGTCGTTGCAGCCGGAGTATGTGCTGGTGGACGGCAATCGCAAACCGGACTGGGATTACCCTTGCGATACCGTGGTCAAGGGGGATGCCAGGGTGCAGGCGATTGCCGCGGCATCGATTCTGGCCAAGGTTACCCGAGATCGGGAGATGGTCGAGTTGGATCAGCGGTACCCGGGTTACGGACTGGCGGGACACAAGGGCTACCCCACCCGCGCTCACCTGATGGCTCTTGAAGAGCATGGGCCGACGCCGATTCATCGCCAGAGTTTCGCGCCGGTCAAACAGCTTTTGATTGAGTTTTAAACCTTCCTTCAGGGGCCAGCCTGGCCTGGCGGCTAGCCGCGGGCAACCTTCCTGACCCGGGCGCGGGTAATCATTTTCTCGGATACCTCCTCGATCTCCACCAGGTAATCGAGGATATAGAAGCTGATATTGCCGTCGGGGATATTCTCCAGGTGCTCCATCGCCAGACCGTTGAATGTCTTCGGTCCGTCGGTGGGTAGCTCCCAGTGCAGGGTGCGGTTGATATCGCGGATCGAGGTGCCTCCCTCGATGGAGTACCAGCCGTCCCCCTGGGCGATGATTTCCTCATCCTCGCTGGGTACCGGGCTGGCAGTGAAGTCCCCCACGATCTCCTCCAGCAGGTCCTCCAGGGTGACGATGCCCATCACCTCGCCGTACTCGTCCACCACCAGGCCCATGCGGCGCTTTCTCTTCTGGAAATTCATCAGCAGGGTAGGAAGTGGTGTTGCCTCGGGAACAAAGTAGGGCTCGTCGGTAAACGACTTCAATTGCTCGGAATTGAAGGCTGCCGGACCTTCCCGCAGTATCTGCGCGGCCCGGCGCAGGTGCAGGATGCCCACCACCCGGTTGATATCGCCGGTGTATACCGGCAGGCGGGTAAAGCTGCTCTCCGCCAGCTGTTGCAGGATCTCGTCACCGGAGTCCTCCAGGTCGATGCCCACCACCTCGTTGCGGGGGATCATGATGTCCTCCACGGTGGCCTGGTCCAGGTCCAGTACATTGAGCAGCATACCCTTGTGCTTGGTGGGCAGCAGGGCGCCGGATTCGAATACCACTGTGCGCAGCTCTTCCGGGGCCAGGTGCTCGGCTTCTGCCTGTTCCCCGGCCTCTACGCCGACCAGTCGCGCCAGGCCGTTCGAGACGCTGCCCACCAGCCAAACCGCCGGCGCCAGTAGCCACAGCAGCGGGCGCAGGACCAGTGAGGCGGGGAAGGCGACCTTCTCGGGATGCAGGGCGGCGATGGTCTTGGGTGTGACCTCGGCAAAGATCAGGATCACGATGGTGAGCACGGCGGTGGCATAGAAGACGCCGGCATCGCCGTATAGCTTGGTAAAGACTACCCCCGCGAGCACAGAGGCGAGGATGTTCACCAGGTTGTTGCCGATCAGGATAACGCCAATCAGCTTGTCGGGCCGGGTCAGGAGCTCCATCGCCCGCTTGGCCCCGCGGTGGCCGCTCTTGGCCTGGTGGCGCAGGCGGTAGCGGTTCAGCGCCATCATGCTGGTTTCGGAGCTGGAGAAAAACGCGGAAATGACAATCAGCACAGCCAGCAGGCTAAACAGCAGGCCGGGGGGTATCTCGTTCAAGGGAGAGCTCTTGTTATTTGCGAACCGGGATATTGAAACAGAATTTCCCGCGCCGCAAGCACAGCCCGCGGCGTGGGGCACAATTTACCTCAGCTGCGCTGGAGAATGACCTCCAGCACCAGCTTGCTGCCGAAGTAAGCCAGCAGCAGGATGGCGAATGCCGTCAGGGTCCAGCGCACGGCGGTGTTGCCGCGCCAGCCCAGCCGCCAGTGCCCCCACAGCAGGATGCTGTAGAGCACCCAGGCCACCAGCGACAGCGTGGTCTTGTGCATCAGCCCGTGCTCGAACAGGTTATCCAGGAACACGAAGCCGGTGACCAGCGAGGCTGTCAACAGCAGCTGGCCAAAGGCTACCAGTCCGAACAGCAGGGATTCCATGGTCTGCAGCGGTGGCAGGAACCGGCTGACACCGCCGGGACGGTGATTGTGCAGCTGCTGGTTGAGAAAGTGCAGGTAAATCGCCTGCAGGGTGGCCAGGGCAAGCAGGGAGTAGGCGGAAACGGACAGTAGTGCGTGCAGGGCGATTCCGGGAGACAGCTGCTGGCGCGGTGCTACATTGCCCCAGGAGTGCACGGCACTGAGTTCTGCCAGCGCGCCCAGCGGGGCCATGATCAGGATCAGCAGGGTCAGTGGGTGGCGGCAGGCCAGTACCAGGATCAGCAGGTTCACGATCCAGGCGACCAGGGACAACATGGCCAACAGGTCAAAGCGGTAGCCACCGGCGGTGACCAGGTTAAAGGACAGTGACAGGGCGTGCGCTATAAGGGCGCCGGCGAGCAGCACCAGCAGCAGCGGGTTGCGGCTGCGGTGTTGCCGGAAAACCGTCTGTGCGGCCACGACAGTCGTGGCCAGGTAAAGCAGGATTGCCGTCCAGTGGGCGATTGCCGCCATCGATAAATCCGTCTGTCATTATGATAGGGCGGCAGTGTGGCACAGCGCGCCGGTACTGGAAAGCCTGTGTCCCGCTGGCGGTATTTCTGCTGTGGGGGCTCCTGGGCTATACTGCCGCGCCCCAGACATTGTGGAGCTGCCTTCGTTAGGAGGGAGTTCTGGTATATCGCACAGGCCGGTCCGGGTTGACCGGCCGGTCCAGAAAGAGATCGAGACGTACATATGTTCGACAACCTGAGTGATCGCCTCTCGACGGCCCTGAAAAAGGTCACCGGTAAAGCGCGCCTGACGGATGACAATATCCGCGACACACTGCGCGAGGTGCGAAAGGCCCTGCTGGAGGCGGACGTGGCGCTGCCGGTGGTCAAGGCTTTCGTGCAGCAGGTGCGGACCGCTGCCGTGGGCCAGAAGGTCAGCAAGTCGCTGAATCCGGGCCAGCAGTTCGTCAAGATCGTGCAGGACGAGCTGGTCCAGGTCATGGGCGAGGCGGCAACCCCGCTGAACCTGGCCGTGCAGCCCCCGGCCGTTATCCTGATGGCCGGCCTGCAGGGTGCGGGTAAGACCACCAGCGTGGCCAAGCTGGCCAAGTACCTTCAGGAGCGCGAGAAGAAGAAGGTGATGGTGGTCAGTGCGGACGTCTACCGTCCTGCGGCCATCAACCAGCTGGAAACCCTCGCCGGCGAGGTGGGTGCACTGTTTCACCCGTCCGCCCCGGAGGACAAGCCGCTGGATATCGCGCGCAGTGCGATGGACGCGGCGCGGCGCCAGTTTGCCGATGTGCTGATCGTGGATACCGCCGGCCGCCTGCATATTGATGAAGAGCTGATGGGGGAAATCCGTGAGCTGCACGGGGCGCTGGACCCGGCGGAAACCCTGTTCGTGATTGATGCTATGATCGGCCAGGATGCCGTCAATACCGCCAGCGCTTTCAATGACGCACTGCCGCTGACGGGCGTGATCCTGACCAAGGCCGACGGTGATGCCCGTGGCGGTGCGGCACTGTCCGTGCGCCATGTGACCGGCAAGCCGATCAAGTTCATCGGTGTGGGGGAGAAGACCGATGCACTGGAAACCTTCCACCCGGACCGTATTGCCTCCCGTATCCTGGGGATGGGCGATATTCTCTCGCTGATCGAGCAGGCCGAGCAGACCATCGACCGGGGCAAGGCGGAGAAACTGGTCAAGAAAGTGCAGAAGGGCAAGGGCTTCGACCTGGAAGACCTGCGCGACCAGTTGCAGCAGATGCAGAATATGGGTGGTCTGGGCTCCCTGATGGAGAAGATGCCGGGAATGGGCAATATGGCCCAGATGGCCCAGCAGGCTGACATGGGCAAGGAGTTCAAGCGTATGGATGCCATCATCAGCTCCATGACCCCTGCCGAGCGTCGCAACCCCGATATCCTCAACGGCTCGCGCAAGCGCCGTATCACCGCCGGTTCCGGCACCCAGGTCCAGGACCTCAACCGCCTGCTCAAGCAGCACAAGCAGATGGGCAAGATGATGAAAAAGCTCAAGGGCGGCGGTATGGGCAAGCTGATGCGTGGCATGGGTGGCATGCCGGGCATGGGCGGTGGTGGCGGCATGGGTGGTATGGGCGGCATGCCCGGCGGCCTGCCTCCGGGCTTCCGCAAGAAGTAGGGTCCGGGCGGTAATCGCGGGACCGCGGAAAAACCTTATCCGACAGCGTGTTAAGCGCTATACAAATATCGGGCGGTACATTAGAATACGCCGCCTTTCAGCCGGGTGAGCTGCCGGCTAGTTGTTGTTGGTGGTCGTGAATCGCGACCGCCCAGTATTGAACTTACAGGAAAGCTACATGGTAACCATTCGTTTGGCTCGTGCCGGTGCTAAGAAGCGCCCGTTTTATCACCTGACTGTGACCGACAGCCGCAAATCCCGCGACGGTCGTTTTATCGAGCGCGTCGGCTTTTTCAACCCGGTCGCCCGTGGTCAGGAAGAGCGCCTGCGCGTTGAGCGCGACCGCGTCGACTACTGGGTTAGCCAGGGCGCCCAGGTTTCCGATCGCGTCAGCAAGCTGCTGAAAGAATCCGCCTGAACCAGGTCGGTAACGCAGAGAGAGCGCCCGTGACGGAGAACAGATCCCATTCCGGTGAACTGGTCACGGTCGGGCGCATTACCTCCGTCTATGGTGTGCGCGGTTGGGTGAAGGTGCATTCCTTTACCGAGCCGATGGACAATATTCTGCAATTCCACGACTGGTGGCTGCAGGATGGCGACGGTTGGGAGCCGCTGCAGATAGATGGCGGTCGCCGCCACGGTAAGGGCCTGGTTGTCCATATCAAGGGTGTGGATGATCGCGACCTCGCCGCCCGTTTCTGCCAGCGCGATATCGCGGTGAGCAGTGCGCAGATGCCATCACTGGCCGAGGGTGAGTACTACTGGCACCAGCTCGAAGGGCTCGCGGTGATCAGCCAGTTTGGCGATGCCGAGCACGATCTGGGTAAGGTGGAGCGCCTGATGGAGACCGGGGCCAACGATGTCCTGGTCGTGCGGGGCGGAAAGGACGGGCGTGAACGCCTGATCCCGTTCCTGCCGGGTGAGTACATTACCGATATCGACCTGGACGCCGGTGTGATTACCGTCGACTGGGATCCGGAATTCTAGCGCCATGAGTGCCCGGCGTATCGCGCTGGTGAGCATCTTCCCGGAGATGTTTGCCGCCCTGACTGAATACGGCATCAGCGGCCGGGCAGTGAGGGATGGCCTGCTGGAGGTGCGCTGCTGGAATCCCCGGGATTTCACCAGCGACCGGCACCGTACCGTGGACGACCGGCCCTATGGCGGTGGCCCGGGCATGGTGATGCTGGCAGAGCCGCTCTACCAGGCGCTGGCTGCCGCGCGAGCGTGGGCAGAAGAGGGCGGCGCAAGTGCCCGCTCCATCTACCTGTCGCCGCAGGGCCGGCCGCTGGACCAGGGCGGTGTCGAGGAGCTCGCCGACGCGGGCAACCTGGTGTTGCTGGCGGGGCGCTATGAGGGTATCGACGAGCGTATCGTCGAGACCCTGATCGACGAAGAGTGGTCGATCGGTGACTATGTTTTAAGTGGTGGCGAGCTGGCCGCCATGGTGATGGTGGATGCTGTCACGCGGCTGATTCCCGGGGCCCTCGGGCACGATCAGTCGGCGGCGGAGGACTCCTTCGCCCAGGGGCTGCTGGACTGTCCGCACTATACCCGTCCCGAGGAATACCGGGGACGGTCGGTGCCGGAGGTGCTGTTGTCCGGCAACCACGAGAAAATTCGGCGCTGGCGCCTCAAGCAGGCCCTGGCGCGCACCAGCCAGAGGCGGCCCGACCTGCTCGAGCGCATCGAGCTGACAGGGGAGCAAGCTGCCCTTCTGGAGCAGATCCGGTGCGAGCAGAATGCCGGCACTGGCACTGAAGAGCATTGAACACGGGTTCGCGACACTGTCGCGGATCGCATTGACAGGTCGAATTCGCCGGGAGGCGAGAGTAATTCGGCAGCCTAGCTGAGAAGCTACATATCTGTATTTGGGAGAAGTCCAAATGACCAATAAAATCATCCAGCAGCTGGAACAGGAACAGCTGAAGAGCGAAGTTCCTCCTTTTGCCCCGGGCGACACCGTCGTTGTCCAGGTAAAAGTAAAGGAAGGTAACCGCGAGCGTCTGCAGGCGTTCGAAGGTGTGGTGATCGGCAAGCGCAATCGCGGCCTGAACTCCTCCTTCACCGTGCGCAAGGTATCCCACGGTGTTGGCGTTGAGCGTACCTTCCAGACCCACAGCCCGCTGGTCGACAGCGTCCAGGTCAAGCGTCGCGGTGACGTGCGCCAGGCCAAGCTGTACTACCTGCGCAACCTGACTGGTAAGGCCGCGCGCATCAAGGAAAAGCTCAACTAAGGGCATTTTCTCGATAAGCGGTTACGCGAAAAACCGGGGCAAAAGCCCCGGTTTTTTTATGCCCGGTATTCGGGTGCGCCTGCGGCGATGGCCGCTGTGGTTTAATACGCCCATGGAAACCTCCCCCGAACAACAGCGGTTGATCGAGTCCTGGCTGGATATGCTCTGGGCCGAGCGCGGTGCCAGTGAGCATACGCGGGCGGCTTACGGCCGCGACCTGAGGGCGTTTGCGGCCGCCTGTCGCACCGGGTTGCTCTCCTGCGGTGGCGCCGAGGTGCTGGCCTACCTCGGGCAGCGCCATCGCGCCGGGCACTCGGCCCGCTCCAGCGCGCGGGCCCTGGCGGCCCTGCGCAGCTTTTACCAGTACTGCCTGCGCCAGGGGCTGGTGCAGGAGGATCCGGTAGCGCTGGTGGAAAACCCGAAATTGCCCAAACCCCTGCCCAAGTCCCTGTCCGAAGCGGACGTGGAGGCCCTGCTGGAAGCGCCAGACCTGGACAGCGATATCGGCCAGCGCGACCGCACCATGCTGGAGCTGTTGTACGCCTGTGGCCTGCGGGTGACCGAACTGGTGGAGCTGCGGGTTAGCCAGGTGAACCTGCGGCAGGGTGTGGTGCGTGTATTCGGCAAGGGGGGCAAGGAGAGGCTGGTCCCGCTGGGAGAGGCCGCGCAGGGCTGGATGCAGCGCTACCTGGCGCAGGTGCGCCCCAACCTCCTGCCCCCGGGAGAGAGTGATACCTGTTTCCCGGGGCGCAAGGGGCGCCCCATGACCCGCCAGACCTTCTGGTACCGGGTAAAGCACTGGGCCGCTGCAGCAGGCATCGAGAAGCCGCTGTCGCCCCACACCCTGCGCCACGCATTCGCCACCCATTTGCTCAATCACGGTGCCGACCTGCGCGTGGTGCAGCTGCTGCTGGGCCACAGCGACCTGTCCACCACCCAGATATACACCCATGTGGCACAGGCGCGGCTCAAGTCCCTGCACCGGGAGCATCATCCCCGCGGGTGATCGGGCCCGGCAGCCCGGTGATTCGGCGTGGAATTTCCGGATTCTGTCGCCGCACGGTGGTATAGATGCGGCGAATATTGTAAAACGCGCCATGGACAACGATTGACGCGGAACCATGCCATACTGGCTGGAACCCGGGAGGGTCCGGTGAGTCGAAGCGAATAAAGAGACTGAGGAAATTGTGAGAATGACGCTGATAAGAAAGCCGCTGATCCTGGTCGGCGCACTGTTGGGCCTGCTGGTGCAGGGTGCCCAGGCCGAGGTGGACGCGAACGTGGCCAAGGCCATCAAGGCGAAGCTGCAGTCAGCCAATCCCAAGGCCAGTTACGGCGAGGTGACCGAAAGCCCCATCGCCGGTCTCTATGAAATCGAGGTCGACGGCAACACCACCCTGTATGTGTCCAAAGATGGCAGTCACTTTGTTTATGGTGATCTTTTCCAGGTCAAGACCGGTGAGCTGGTAAACCTGTCCGAGCAGCGTCGCGGCAAGCAGCGTGCCCAGGTATTGGAGGCATTGGATACCGACGACATGATCGTCTTCTCCCCAAAGGGCGAGACCAAGACCCACGTTTATGTGTTTACCGATGTGGACTGTGGTTACTGCCGCAAGCTGCACCAGGACGTACCGGAACTGAACAAGCGCGGTATCGAGGTGCGCTACCTGGCATTCCCCCGTGGCGGACTGAACTCCCTCGGCTACCGCAAGATTGCGACTGCATGGTGCGCCGACGACCGCAACAAGACCCTGACCGCCCTCAAGAACCGTGAGAACGTCTCCCTCAAGGTCTGCAACGACAACCCGGTCGCCGAGCAGTACAAGCTGGGCAACGAGGTGATCGACGTGCGCGGTACACCGACCATCGTGATGCCGGACGGTACCGTAGTGCCCGGCTATGTGCCGCCGGCCACCATGGCCAAGGCCCTGGGTATCTGATCCGACCGGTCCCTGTCCCGAGAGAAGGGCGCCCCCGGTCGCAGCCGGCGGGCGCCTTTTTTATATCTGCCCGGGGCGGTCAGGCTTGCAGTGGGAGGCCTGTGGGAGCACCCGCTGAAGCGTCTGCGAGACGAGGCGGGGGAGCCTGCCCGTCGCGCAATTTTATTGACAATTTAGCCATTTTCTCGGTAATGTTGTCGTCCTTTTATCGATTTGAGAAACACTTATTGCGCTGTTGCCTGGCCCGGCACCGGCAGCCCGCCAGTCAGTGCGCGGCTCCGGGCGTCACCGCGGGCCGATTGCGCGGAGGGAAGTTGTGAGCGCAACCGTTGAAGAAACCACGTCTGTCACCCCCCTGAAACCTGCCGGCGAGCCTCGCCGCGCGGTGCGTATTGGCATCTGTGGCCTGGGCACTGTGGGCAGCGGCACCGTCAATGTCATGGCGCGTAACCGTGAGGCCATTGCCGCGCGCTGTGGGCGCCCGGTGGAAATCGTGCAGATCGGCGCGCGGCGGGATAATCCCGCCTGTGACATCAGTGGTATCAATATCTCCCGGGAGATATTCGATGTCGCCAGCAACCCGGATGTCGATGTGCTGGTGGAACTGATCGGCGGCACTACCGTGGCCCGCGAGCTGGTGCTGGCGGCGGTTGCCAATGGCAAGCATGTGGTCACGGCCAACAAGGCTCTGATCGCCGAGCACGGCAATGAGCTGTTTGCCGCGGCGGCGGAGCAGGGTGTCACCATCGCCTACGAGGCGGCGGTGGCCGGGGGTATCCCGATCATCAAGTCGCTGCGTGAGGGCCTGGTGGGCAACCGCATCGAGTGGCTGGCGGGAATTATCAATGGCACCGGCAACTACATCCTGACCGAGATGCGGGAGAAGGGCCGCAGCTTCGACGAGGCCCTGTGCCAGGCGCAGGAGCTGGGTTATGCCGAGGCAGACCCAACGTTTGACGTGGAGGGCATCGATGCCGCCCACAAGCTGGTGATCATGGCATCGCTGGCATTCGGCATGCCGCTGGCGTTCGACAAGGTATACACCGAGGGTATCAGCGGGGTTTCCAGTGAGGATATCCGTTACGCCGATGAGCTGGGTTACCGGATCAAGCACCTGGGTATCGCGCGCGGAACCGACAAGGGGGTGGAGCTGCGAGTGCATCCCACCCTGATCCCCCAGCGGCGCCTGATTGCCAATGTGAACGGGGTGATGAACGCCGTGCTCGTGAGCGGCGACGCCGTGGGTCCGACACTTTACTACGGTGCCGGTGCCGGCGATGAGGCCACCGCCTCGGCGGTGATCGCCGATATCGTGGATGTGGCGCGGACACTGGAATCCCGGCCCGAGGAAAGGGTGCCGCTGGCAGGCGTGACCCGCGACAGCCAGGGGAATACCGACGTACTGCCCATGGACGAGGTGGTGACCAGTTACTACCTGCGCATTTCCGCCCACGACAAGCCCGGCGTGATGTCGCAGGTGGCCAGTATCTGCAGTGACCAGGGCATCAGCATCGAGGCCCTGATCCAGCACGAGCCGGCCGAGGGCGAGGCGCTGGTGCCGGTGGTGATCCTCACCAGTCGCGCCCGCGAGGCGCGCCTGCGGGAGGCGGTGGCACAGATTGAAGCCCTGGACACGGTCGAGGGCGCAGTGGTGCGCATCCGCGTGGAACCCCTGGGCTGAAAAAGGCCATCCCGCGACCCCGGTACCTAACCCGGTACCTGTGGGAGCGGCCCATGGCCGCGATCCGTACTGGCCGTGGCGCTGGCAACCCTGTGGCAAACAGCCTTTTCGGCAATTGTTTGCCACAGGGTCGCCAGCGCCACTCCTTCAATGAATCCTCAAGATTGAATACCGAATAAACCGTGAAATTTATCAGTACCCGTGGCCGCGCGCCCTCCCTGTCCTTTGCCGATACAGTCCTCACCGGCCTCGCCAGCGATGGCGGCCTGTATGTGCCGGAAACCCTGCCAAAATTCTCCCGGGACGAAATCCGTGCGATGGCGGGCCTCGAGTACCCCGAGCTCGCATTCCGGATTATCCAGCCCTTCGCTAATGGTGACCTCGCTGATGATGAGCTGCGGGGCATCATCGACCGCGCCTACAGCACTTTCCGCCACGAGGCGGTGGCGCCACTGGTGCAGACCGCCAGCAGCGAGTGGGTACTGGAACTGTTCCAGGGGCCCACGCTGGCGTTCAAGGATTTTGCCTTGCAGTTCCTCGGCCAGCTGTTTGACCACCTGTTGAAAAAACGGGGCGAGCAGGTGGTGGTCATGGGGGCGACTTCCGGTGATACCGGCTCGGCCGCCATCGAGGGTTGCCGCCACTGCGACAATATCGATATTTTTATCCTGCACCCGCACAACCGGGTGTCCGAAGTGCAGCGCCGGCAGATGACCACCGTGCTGTCCGACAACGTGTTCAACATCGCCCTGGAAGGGAACTTCGACGACTGCCAGAACATGGTCAAGGCGAGTTTTGCCGACCAGTCATTCCTGCCCGACGGCCGTCGCCTGGTGGCGGTTAACTCCATTAACTGGGCGCGGATCATGGCCCAGATCGTTTACTACTTCTACGCGGCCCTGAACCTGGGTGCGCCGGATCGCACGGTCAATTTCTCGGTACCCACGGGCAATTTTGGTGATATTTTCGCTGGTTACCTGGCCCGCAAGATGGGGCTGCCCATCGATCAGCTGGTGATTGCCACCAATGCCAACGATATCCTGCACCGTTGCATCAGCGATAACGACCATTCACCCCGGGAGCTGGTACACAGCCTGTCGCCCAGCATGGACATCATGGTGTCCAGCAACTTCGAACGGCTGTTGTTCGACCTCTACCAGCGCGACGGCGAGTCGGTGGCCAACCTGCTGGCCGACCGCGGCGCGCCCATGTCCCTGGACGAGGGTGCGCTGGCGCGGGCGCGGGAAGTGTTTTCCTCCTGCCGGGTCGACGATGCCCGCACCGTCGAGGTGATCCGTGAGGTGTACCAGGCCAGTGGCTACCTGCTCGACCCCCACACCGCCATCGGCCTCGAGGCGGCCCGCAGGACCCGGCGCTCGCATACGCAGCCGATGGTTTGCCTGGCCACCGCGCATCCGGCAAAATTCCCCGATGCCGTTGCCCGGGCGCTGCCGACGCAACAGATTCCGCTGCCGGCCCATATGCAGGACCTGTTCGAGCGCGAGGAGCGCTACAAGGTACTGCCCAACGACCTGGAGCAGGTCCACAGGTTTATGGCAACGGCGTTATGAATACACCGACAACCAGCTGAGACAGAATGAGCAAAACAATTCAGCGACGGCCAGTGGATCTCTCCACTGGCCGTTTTGCATCTGACGTACCCGAAATCCTGCAGCGCGTGCTGCTGGGGCGCGGTGTGACCAGCGAGGATGCCCTGGAGCACCGCCTGGCACGCCTGCACTCGCCGGACGCCATGCGCGGTGTGCAGGCGGCGGTGGAGCTGCTGGTGGAGGCAGTGAGCGCACAGCAGAAGATCCTGATCGTGGGCGACTTCGACGCCGACGGAGCCACCTCGAGCAGCCTTGCCGTGCTGGCCCTGGGGGCAATGGGGGCGCCCTCGGTGGAGTTCCTGGTGCCGAACCGCTTCGATTTCGGCTACGGCCTGACGCCGGAAATCGTCGAGGTGGCGAAGGACTACCAGCCCGACCTGCTGATTACCGTGGACAACGGCATCAGCAGTATCGATGGTGTCGCCGCGGCCCGCGCGGCGGGTATGCGGGTGATCGTAACCGATCACCACCTGCCGGGCAGTGAGCTGCCCGAGGCGGATGCGATCGTCAACCCGAACCAGCCCGGATGCGATTTCCCCAGCAAGGGCCTGGCCGGGGTGGGGGTGATTTTTTACCTGCTGAGCCGGCTGCGCACCGCCCTGGTACACAGTGGCTGGTTTGCCGAGAGCGGCATTCCAGCACCCAATATGGCGGACTACCTGGACCTGGTGGCCCTGGGCACCGTGGCGGACCTGGTGCCGCTGGACCACAACAACCGTATCCTGGTGCACCAGGGGATCGCGCGTATCCGCGCCGGCCACTGCCGGCCCGGTATCGCGGCGCTGCTACAGGTGGCCGGGCGCGACCAGCGGCGCCTGTCCACCACCGATATTGGCTTTATCCTCGGCCCGCGTATCAACGCGGCGGGGCGCCTGGATGACATCGGCACCGGTATCCGCTGCCTGCTGACGCAGGACCCGGAAGAGGCGCGCGAGCTGGCTTCGGAACTCGATGCCCTGAACCGTGACCGCAAGGCGATCGAGCAGGGGATGCAGCGGGAGGCCCTGGCGGCGCTGGACAAGTTGCACCTGGAAGGCGAGATTCCCTGGAGCCTGTGCCTCTATGACCCGGGCTGGCACCAGGGCGTGGTGGGTATCCTGGCCAGTCGCATCAAGGAAAAATTCCATCGCCCGGTGATTGCCTTCGCCGAGGGTGACAACGGGCTGGTCAAGGGGTCGGCACGCTCGATCCCGGGGCTGCATATCCGCGATGCCCTGAGTGACGTGGCGGCGGCCCACCCGGACCTGATCAGCAAATTCGGCGGCCACGCCATGGCGGCCGGGCTCAGCCTGCCGGCGGAAAAGCTGGATGCCTTTCGCGATGCATTCGAGGCGGCAGTGCGCTCGCGCCTGGACGAATCGCGCCTGCATGCGGTGATCGAGTCCGACGGCGAATTGCAGCTCGGCGACTTCACCCTGCAGACTGCCGCCATGCTGCGCAACTGTGCCCCCTGGGGCCAGGCATTCCCCGAGCCATTGTTCGACGGCGAATTCCTGCTATTGCAACAGCGGATCGTGGGCGAGCGCCACCTGAAAATGACAGTGGCGCCGCAATCCGACCCGCAGCGGGCCGTTGATGCCATCGCCTTCAATGTGGATACGGACCAGTGGCCGCAACCGGTGGATAAAATCAGGCTGGCCTTCAAGCTGGATATCAACGAGTATCGCGGCCGCGAGTCCCTGCAATTGCTGGTGGACCACCTGGAGCCGGCCTGAATCCGGCAAGTCTTTTATCGAGTTACCGGGCCGCGTCGACCGCGCCCCCTGTGGATGTACCTGAATGAATCGCAAGCAAGCCCGGGCTGAAGTCCTGCTCCTGCTGGCCGCCCTGTTCTGGGGACTCGCCTTTGTGCCACAGAAAATCGCCATGGCACATATCGAGCCCCTGGCGTTCAATGCCTGGCGTTTCTTCCTGGGCGGCCTGCTGTTGATCCCGATTGTTTACTGGCTGTCGTCGCGACGCGACCTGCAGCCGGGTGAGGAGGGCGGTCATCGAGTCCATCATACCTGGCGCCGCTGCCTGCCCGGCGGGGCTGTGCTGGGTTTCTGGCTCTTCCTGGGGGCGGCCCTGCAGCAGGCCAGCCTGCTGTACACCACTGCCGGCCGCGCCGGGTTCATCACCGGCTTCTACCTGTTGCTGGTGCCTGTCATTGGCCTGTCCCTGGGGCATCGCACCAATCGCTGGACCTGGGCCGGGATCGGGCTGGCGTTGCTGGGGCTCTACTGGCTGGCTGATTTCAGTGAACAGGCCCAGCTGATTGGCGACCTGATGGTGTTTGCCAGCGCGTTTGTGTTTGCGGTGCAGGTGCTCTCCGCCGATCATTTCGTGCGTCGCTACGATGCCCTGCGCCTGGCCTGTATCCAGTTCCTGGTCTGCGGTGTCCTTTCCGGGGTTGCCGCGCTGGTGGTGGAGCAGCCCAGCCTGCAGTCGGCCGTGGACGCCGCCTGGCCGATCGCCTACATGATGGTCTTCTCCACTGCGATCGCTTTCACCTTCCAGTTGCTGGCCCAGCGCCATGCGGCGCCCTCCCACGCCACCGTCATCATGAGCCTGGAGGCGGTATTCGCGCTGGTGGCCGGCTGGCTGTTCCTGAATGAGGTGCTTTCAGTGCGGGAACTGCTTGGCTGTGGCCTGATGCTGGCTGGTATGCTGGTCAGTCACTATGGCAACCATACGGGAACACATCACTGACTATGGGGTTGATCGACCTGTCGCTGCTGGCACTGTTTGTGCCGACATTCTTTATCGTCTCCATCACGCCGGGCATGTGCATGACCCTGGCGCTGACGCTGGGTATGACCGTGGGCGTGCGTCGCGCCGGCTGGATGATGCTGGGGGAGCTGGCCGGGGTGGCGCTGGTATCCGTGTCCGCGGTGCTGGGCATCGCCGCCCTGATGCTGAAATACCCGACCGCATTTACCGTATTCAAGTACCTGGGTGGGGCCTACCTGGCCTGGGTCGGGGTGCAGATGTGGCGCTCCCGTGGCCGGATGGTGATGGTGGCGCCCGCAGACAGCGAGGACAAGCCGATACCCGCGCGCCGCGCGCTGGTGACCCAGGGCTTTGTCACCGCCGTGGCCAATCCCAAGGGGTGGGCCTTCACGATCGCCCTGTTGCCCCCGTTTATCAACGACAGCCTGCCCCTGGCGCCGCAGCTGGCGGTGCTGGTTGCTATCATTCTGCTGTTGGAAACCCTGTGCATGCTCATCTATGCCGGCGGAGGACAGACGCTTGGGCGCCTGCTGCAACGCGGTGAAAATGTCACGGTGATCAATCGCATTGCCGGCAGCCTGATGCTGGGCGTGGGGGGCTGGCTGGCGTTCGGCTGAACCGGCGATCCGGCGGTCCGGCGCATCGGTATTCCGCCCACTTGCGGGCAGTAACTTTAAGGAGGAAGAGAGCCCATGAAAAACCTGATACTGGTTGTGAGCCTGCTGCTGTTGGCGTCTGGCTGTGCACCGCGGGAAGAGGAAAAGCCCACCCCGGACGATACCACCGCCGAAAACGGCGGCAATGGCCAGCAGGAAACCGGCGAGGCGGAAGCCGTGCCGGCGGAAGAACTGGTGTGGGTGTTCCGGGCCCGCGGCAACCGCCAGTGCGAGAACGGCGGGACAACCCTGGAACAGAGCAGCAGCAGCCTCACGGCCGCCGGTGTGGACATCCAGGAATCCCGCTGCGGCACCCGCACCGACCGGATGTATGCCAGCGTCTGCGGCGGCCAGACCGGGGATATCCTGCTGCACCTGGTGGAAAAAACCTCCCTGGACACGGTCCTCCAGCAGGGATACGACCCCGCCGACAATATCCAGTACCAGCAGGCCAGCTGCCCCGGCAATGGCACCAGCAACGGTAACGGCAACTGAAGCCGGCCCGGTGTACAATGGCGCCTCCTGGAACTTTGCGGTGATTGACGGGAGGCCAGATGAACATCTCTGCTGCAGCGCAGGTGAGTGGGCTGACCACCAAGGCCCTGCGCTACTACGAATCCAGCGGCCTGGTGGTCCCCGGGCGCTGCGCCAATGGTTACCGTGACTACAGCGACGCCGACCTGGAGGCGCTGCATTTTATCCGTCGCGCCCGCAATGCCGGTTTCTCGGTGGACGAGGTGAGCGACCTGCTGGCACTGCATCGCAATCCCCGGCGCCGCAGCCGCGAGGCCCGGGCCATGGTCGAGGGCAAGCTGGGGCAGCTGGAACGGCAGATAGAGCAGCTGCGTGACATGCGCGCGACCCTGCGGGAGCTGGCGCGGGACTGCCCGGGAGACGATTCCCCCGAGTGTTCAATCCTGGCCGGGCTGGCGGCTCCCGGAGCCCGCTGACAGGGGGCGCACTGGCAAGGGCAGGGCGCGCTGCGGTAGAATGCGCGCCGCTTTCAACTGGCTCGGAATTCTGGAATCCATGGAAATCAATCCCCTGCTGAACAAACTCAATGACCTCGAAGAGCGCACTGGCGTTCTTAGGGGGTATCTTTGACTATGCCAACAAGAAAGAACGCCTGACCGAGGTCGAACTGGAGCTGGCCGAGCCCAGCGTCTGGGACGATCCCAGCCGCGCCCAGGAGCTGGGCCGCGAGCGCTCCTCGCTGGAAACCGTGGTCACCACCATCGAAAACCTCGAGACTGGCATTGCCGACTGCCGCGAGTTGCTGGAGATGGCCGCGGAAGAGGGCGACGAGGATTCCGTGGCCGAGGTGGCGGAAGAAATCGAGAGCCTGCAGGAACAACTGGGTGTGCTCGAATTCCGCCGCATGTTCTCCGGCGAGACCGATGCCAACAATGCCTACCTGGATATCCAGGCCGGCTCCGGGGGCACCGAGGCCCAGGACTGGGCCGAGATGTTATTGCGTATGTACCTGCGCTGGGGCGAGGCCCACGGGTTCAAGACCACCCTGGAAGAGGCTTCCGCCGGCGAAGTGGCCGGCATCAAGAGTGCCACCATCCATTTCCAGGGCGACCATGCCTTCGGCTGGCTGCGCACCGAGACCGGTGTACACCGTCTGGTGCGCAAGTCCCCATTTGACTCCGGCAACCGCCGCCACACGTCTTTCAGCTCGGTATTTGTGTCGCCGGAGATCGACGACAATATCGAGATCGAGGTAGACAAGTCCCAGGTGCGCGAGGACACCTACCGTGCCTCCGGCGCCGGCGGCCAGCACGTCAACAAGACTGATTCAGCGGTTCGCCTGACCCATATCGAGTCCGGCATCGTGGTGGCCTGCCAGAGCGAGCGCTCCCAGCACCAGAACCGCGACAAGGCCTGGAAGATGCTGCGGGCCCGCCTGTACGAGCAGGAGATGCTCAAGCGCAATGCCGAGAAGCAGGCAATGGAAGAGAGCAAGTCCGATATCGGCTGGGGCAGCCAGATCCGCTCCTATGTGCTCGACGACCAGCGCATCAAGGACCTGCGCACCGGTGTGCAGACCAGTAACTGCCAGTCGGTGCTCGACGGCGACCTCGACCAGTTTATCGAGGCGAGCCTCAAGGCCGGCCTGTAAACTTTCCGGATCCCTTGATGTAGGAGCGGCCCATGGCCGCGATTGAACTGGCGGGAACACGCTGAGCCCCGATCGCGGCCATGGGCCGCTCCTACAGTACAGGAAACAAACCCTTAAATAGCCACGATTGACGAATCGCCATGACAGATACCCAGCAAGACGAGAACAAACTGATTGCCGAGCGCCGCGCCAAGCTGTCCGCGTTGCGTGAAAAGGGCAATCCCTTCCCCAATGCCTTCCGCCGCGAAAACCTGGCCGCTGACCTGCAGGCCGAGTTTGGCGATAAATCCAAGGAAGAGCTGGCGGAGCTGGGCAAGACCGCATGCGTGGCCGGGCGGATCCTGGCCAAGCGCGGCCCGTTTATGGTGATCCAGGATGTATCCGGCCGTATCCAGCTGTACGCCGACAAAACGGCGCAGAAGGATATCAAGGAGCGTTACGGTGCCTGGGATATCGGCGATATCGTGGGGGTGCGCGGCACCCTGCAGAAGTCCGGCAAGGGCGACCTCTACGTTACCTGCGAGGACTACCAGCTGCTGACCAAGGCACTGCGGCCGCTGCCGGAGAAATTCCATGGCATTGCCGACCAGGAACTGCGCTATCGCCAGCGTTACGTGGACCTGATCGCCACGCCGGAATCCCGCGACGTATTCCGCATCCGCTCGCAGGTGATCGACTATATCCGCCGCTTCCTGAACGACAACCACTTTATGGAAGTGGAAACGCCGATGCTGCAGGTGATCCCGGGCGGCGCCACCGCGCGGCCGTTTATCACCCACCACAATGCGCTGGATATCGACATGTACCTGCGGGTGGCGCCGGAGCTGTACCTGAAGCGGCTGGTGGTGGGCGGCTTCGAGCGCGTCTACGAGATCAACCGCAACTTCCGCAACGAGGGCCTGTCCACGCGGCACAACCCCGAGTTCACCATGCTGGAGTTCTACCAGGCGTACGCCGATTACAACGACCTGATGGACCTCACCGAGGGCATGCTGCGTGGTATCTGCGAGGACGTGCTCGGTTCCCCCACGGTTGAGTACCAGGGCAACAGCTACGATTTCTCCAAACCGTTCGCGCGCCTGTCGGTGTTCGATTCCATCCTGCGCTATAACCCGGGCCTCAATCCGTCGGATATCGACAACCTGGCTGGGGCACGCAAGGTAGCGGAAAACCTGGGCATCCCGCTGAAGGACACCTGGGGCCTGGGCAAGGTGCAGATCGAGATCTTCGAGAAGACCGTCGAACATCGCCTGGACCAGCCGACCTTTATCACGGAATACCCGACCGAGGTATCGCCGCTGGCGCGCCGCAACGACGAGAACCCGTTCGTTACCGAACGTTTCGAATTCTTTGTCGGCGGCCGCGAGATTGCCAATGGTTTCTCCGAGCTCAATGATGCCGAGGACCAGGCCGAGCGCTTCAAGGCGCAGGTGGCAGAGAAGGATGCCGGCGATGACGAGGCCATGCATTACGACGCGGACTATATTCGTGCGCTGGAATACGGCCTGCCCCCCACCGCCGGTGAGGGTATCGGTATCGACCGCCTGGTGATGCTGCTGACCGATTCCCCGTCGATTCGCGACGTGCTGCTGTTCCCGCATATGCGCCCGGAAACCAGCGCGGAGTAACGTAAGGTCGCGAGCGGCAATTGCCGGTCAAGCCCGCCGCCGGGAGTTCCGCTCCCGGCTGTTTCTGCCTGTCTTTACCCCCGAATGCCCAGCGGTCCACTGGGCAGGTAAATGGTCTCCCGGCTGCCGCTGTCCCGGCGCTGGATTTCCACCGCCACGTTTTCCCCCGGTGCCACTTTGTAGACCTGCGAGCGCAGGTCACCCATATGGAAAATTCGCTCGCCGTTGTAGCTGATGATCCGGTCGCCGGGGCGCAGGCCGGCTGCGGCGGCCGGGGCGCCGCTGATCACGTCGTTGATTTCCATATTCTGGCTGCCGCTGGTGGCCTCCAGGTAGCGCTCGAATTCCTCCGCTGACAGTTCGTGCTCCAGCATCTTGCGGGGGTGGCTGTAGGATTCCAGCTTCTCGCGCAGGGCCATGGCCTCCGGCGACGATTTGTTGGGGGTGTGGCGGTAGGCGTAGGAAATTTTCATGTGCTCGTACTGGAAGCGTTCCTGCCGCTCGAGAATATGGGCGGCCCGTGCGGGATCGATGCCCGCCTCGACCAGCTGTTGCAGCTGCATCTCGTGAAAGTCCTGGCTGTGTGCACGACGCCTGCTGTGCCGCTGCCCATCCCCCTCACTAATTGCTGCCTGGCGGGTGCGGGGCTCGTTGTCGACCTCACCCTCCAGCTGCTGGCGCAGCTCCTCCACCAGGTCCAGCATCTGTGACTGGATTTCATTGGAGCGGGCGAGGGATTCTTCCAGCCTGGCCACGCGGGACTCCAGGTCCCCGTCACCTGTAAAGATTTGTGCCAGGCGGCCGGCCCGGCCGTCAGCCAGGGCGCCGGCCGTACTGTCCGGCGCACCCGCGGCGATC
This sequence comes from Microbulbifer sp. JSM ZJ756, assembly GCF_044383805.1. Classification (NCBI taxonomy): domain Bacteria; kingdom Pseudomonadati; phylum Pseudomonadota; class Gammaproteobacteria; order Cellvibrionales; family Microbulbiferaceae; genus Microbulbifer; species Microbulbifer sp. JSM ZJ756. The sequence goes on from NZ_JBISER010000002.1 coordinate 181,989, forward strand.
GCCAGGTAGCCGCCGGGTATGGCCACCAGAAGGGCAAGAAGGGCAAGGTTCAGTCTGCGGCTCGCAAATATCATGGTCAGTACCGGGAAGTGACCCGGAGACCAGTGTCAGTGCTCAGTCCAGGATCACCAGGTGATTGGGAAGCTCATTTTTCATCGTTGTGGCCGGCGCTACTTCCCGCAGGAGTTCGCCGCACCGCTCAATACAGTGTACAAACGCTTCGCCGGTTTTGCCTTTCTTGATCTCGTGGATGAACTCCTCGACGATCTCGCGCCAGCTCTCATCGGTAATATGTTCCGCCAGGCCCCGGTCGGCGAGAATCTCCACGTAATGTTCGGCCTCGGCGACAAAGATCAACAGGCCCAGACGTCCGTGAGTGCTGTGCAATTCCTGCTGCAGGAACTGTCGCCGGGCCAGGTTGGCGGCGCGCCAGAATTTCACCTTGCGCGGTACCAGGCGCATGGTCAGGGGGCGCCAGCGGAACAACACCACCAGGGCGATAAACAGGATCCACTGGATAGTGAAGGCCTCGTGGTATTCCAGCCACCAGGGCAGGAACTGCAGCAGTGGCGCCAGCACCAGGGCCAGGAATGCGGCCCACAGGGTGGAGATGTAGACGTAGTTGTCGGCTTCGCGGGTCAGGACGGTCACCACTTCGGCATCGGTCCGTGACTCCACTTCCTTGATTGTCTCGGCCACCTTGCGCCGGTATTCACTGTTGAGCATTACCATCCCCCCGAGGCGCCCCCGCCGCCAAAGCTGCCACCACCGCCACCGAAGCCCCCGCCCAGGCCGCCGCCCCCGAAGCCGCCACCAAAGCCACCGCCGCCGTAATAGCCGCCGTAGCGCCCGCGACGATAGCGGCCACTGTTCAGTGGGGCGCCGAATACCGCACCGCCAAACAGCTGCAGCATCACCAGCAGCAGGAAAAAGCCCACCAGCAGCGCCAGGCGACGGTCGCCGCTGGTTTCCGTGGGTTCAGCCACATATTCGTTGCGGATTGCGGCGATCATTGATTCGACTCCGGCAATGACACCAGCATCGAAATCACCGGAGCGGAACTTCGGCAGTACTTTGGTATGGATGATGTTTGAAGACAGGGCATCGGTGAGTGCACCTTCCAGGCCGTAGCCCACCTCGATACGCACCTGGCGCTCCTGTGGCGCAACAATCAGCAGTGCCCCATTGTCCTTGTCCTTCTGCCCCAGTTTCCACTCGCGACCCAGCTGGTAACCATATTCCTCGATGGTGAGTCCCTGCAGGTCCGGTATGGTTACCACCACCAGCTGGTTACTGGTTTCTTTCTCATGCTGTTGCATCAGCTCGGTGAGTTGGTACTCGGTGTCCTGGCGCAGCAGGTTGGCGCGGTCCACAACCCGCCCGGATAGCATCGGAAACTCGGGCTGGGCCCATGTAGCAACGCTATACAGGCAGGCCAGCAGGCTGAACAGCAGGGGCAGGTGGCGAAAGTGCATTATCGGTGGTCAGGTTCCGTCACTGGAAATCCACATCCGGGGCTTTTTCTGCATCTTCCGAAGTGGCCTCGAAAGTCTCGCGGATCGGCATGTCGCTGTAGAGCACGCTGTGCCAGATACGTCCCGGAAAGGTGCGGATTTCCCGGTTGTAGCGCTCCACGGCGGATATATAATCCCGCCGGGCCACACTGATGCGGTTTTCGGTGCCTTCCAGCTGTGATTGCAGGGTAAGGAAGTTCTGGTTGGACTTGAGGTCCGGGTAGCGCTCGACCACCACCATCAGGCGCGACAGGGCACCACTGAGCTGTGCCTGTGCCGCCTCGAACTGCTGGAGTTTGGCGGGGTCGTTGATCAGGTTTTCATCAACCTGCATGGAGTTGACCCGGGCGCGGGCCTCGGTGACTGCCTCCAGAGTCTCCCGCTCCTGGTCAGCATAGGCTTTTACGGTCTTGACCAGGTTGGGGATAAGGTCGGCACGTCGCTGGTACTGATTCTGTACCTGGGCCCAGGCGGCTTTTACCTGCTCGTCGTAAGTAGGGATATTATTGATGCCGCACCCGCTCGCCGTTATGGCGAAGAAGGAAACAAACAGTGCCTGCAAAAAGCGTGGCCAGGACCAGGGGCGCACACAGGGGCGGGAATTTAAACAGGAGCGGGTGCCGGGAGTTATCGGTTTCATGCCAATCATCCATGTTTATGCCCAGAGCCCGACAATAATAGCTTCCCGTGACACAGTCACGGCAACAGGTAGGGGCCGGGGAGAGTAATGGCGCTTAAAGCAACAATTTTCAAAGTCCGGCTGCAGGTCGCTGACCTGGACCGGCATCACTATGCGGACTACCCGTTGACCATCGCCCGCCACCCATCGGAAACCGACGAGCGCATGATGGTCCGCTTACTGGCATTCGCACACAATGCCGGCGATTCACTCGAATTCACCCGTGGCCTCTCCAGTGATGAGGAGGCCGACCTGTGGCAGTTGGGCCTCAGCGGGGAAATAGAACACTGGATCGAGGTGGGGCTGCCAGCGGAAGAGCGGGTGCGCAAGGCCTGCAACCGCGCAGGGAAGGTATTGGTGTACAGTTATGGGCGGCGCACGGCCGGGGTATGGTGGCAGAAGCATGGGCAGGCCCTGGCACGATTCTCCAACCTGCGGGTCTATCAGCTGGACCCTGACCAGACCGAAGCACTGGCGTCGCTTGCGCAACGCACTATGGAATTGAACGTCACCATACAGGATGGCCACCTCTGGATTGCCAGCGGGGAGGAGAGCCTGGAGGTGATCCCGGAGCAACTGCAATAATTTTGGAGTATTTATGCCTTCTTTCGATATTGTCTCTGAAGTGGACAAGCACCAGCTGACCAACGCGGTCGACCAGGTAAACCGCACCGTGGGTAACCGCTTTGACTTCAAGGGCGTGGACGCCGAAGTGGAAATGAATGGCTTTGAGCTGACCGTGCGGGCCGAGGCCGATATCCAGGTAACACAGATGGTGGATATGCTCCGCAGCGCGCTGATCAAGTGTGATATCGATCCCCTCGCCATGGAAGTGGGCGAGCCGGAGCAGTCCGGCAAGGTGGTTAAGGTCAAGATCACACTGAAAAATGGCTTGGACAAAGAGCTGGCCAAGAAAATCACAAAGATTATCAAGGATGAGAAGCTCAAGGTGCAGGCATCCATCCAGGGCGACCAGGTCAGGGTTACCGGCAAGAAGCGCGACGATCTGCAGCAGGTCATCGCAACACTGCGTGGGAAAGAGCTGGAACAACCCTTGCAATTCGAGAACTTCCGCGATTGATAATACCGTGCCCCCGGGCAACGGGATAAAGGTAAAAAATGCAGAAGTTTCTTCGGGGCCTGCTGTTGTCAGGTTTTTTAGGGCAGGTGACTGTTTCTGTGGCGCAGCCGGTTATTCCTGCGGAGCTGCGCGGCAGCTGGTGGCTGGACGGCAGTGCGGGCCTGGATATTTCCGGGCTGAGTTTTTGTGACGGGGAATTGCTGGCGGTATCAGACAAGGATTCCACCGGTATTTACCGGATCCGGCTGGACCAACCGGCAATGGGGCCTGGGCCGCGCACAGATGCAGATAGTGGTGAAGCGGGAGATAACGCTGTTCCAGCGGCGGCGACACAGCTGGAGCCCTACCGACGCATCAACGGGCTGGATTTGCCGTCCGGGCGCTGGGAGGGCTGGAAAGCAGCGCTGCTCAACCTGGTCCAGTCGGGGACAGCGGCGGACTTTGAGGGGATCAGCTGCAGCGGTGGCGATATCTACATGGTCAGCGAGCGTCACCACCGTGTTGCGCAGTTGCCAACTACTGGTGATGCGCGCTGGCTGCCACCGCAGTGGGCCGATGGCGCCCGTGAGCGCGGCTTTATGCTGCAGTTCAATGGTGCCAGCGAGGGACTGGTGCGGGACGGCGAAGATACCTGGATTGCGATGGAGCGGGATGGGCGGGGGCTGGTGCACCTGTCCGGGGATACAGTCGAGTATTTTCGCGTACCGGGAGTGCCTGGCCTGGATTTCCGCGGTCGTTCGGAAGACCTGACCGGGCTCGATATTTATGACGGGGCCCTTTACACCCTGGAGCGGAATGCGTTTGCCGTTTGCCGCCGCGCACTGCCCGGCCTGCGTGCGCAGTGGTGCATCAACTATCGCGCGGTTGAGGAAAGGCCGGAGTACATCTACCGGGAGACCTATTACGGCAAGGCCGAGGGCCTGGCTGTGCGCGACGACGGGATTTTTGTGGTACTGGATAATAACAATCTCGGCCGCGTTGCAGCCCCGGATGATCGCCGCGGCTTGCTGTTACAGCTGGCGCATCCCCCGGCGGGTGTGGTGGCGGAAGCCGGACCCGAATGAGCCGGCGCATCCCCCTGCAGGACCTGCTGCGCGAGGTGCGTGCCTGCCGCCTGTGCGAGGACGTGCTGCCGCTGGGCCCGAACCCCGTGCTGCGCGCGGCTGAGTCGGCGCGCCTGTTGATTGTCGGCCAGGCACCGGGCACTAAGGTGCACGAGACCGGCATCCCCTGGAATGATCCTTCGGGCGATCGCCTGCGGGACTGGCTGGCAATCGACCGCGATACCTTTTACGACGAATCCCGCATCGCCATTATCCCCATGGGGTTCTGCTATCCCGGGCGCGGCAAGGGCGGCGACCTGCCGCCGCGACCCGAGTGCGCTGCCGCCTGGCATGCGCGATTGCTGGAGCTTCTGCCGGACCTGCAACTGACCCTGCTGGTGGGCCAGTATGCACAGCGCTACTACCTGCCGCACTGGTATGGCAGCATTACCGAGAACGTGCGGCACTACGCCGATGCGCTGCCCGCCGGTTATTTCCCATTGCCGCACCCGAGCCCGCGCAATACCCTCTGGCTGCGCCAGCGCCCCTGGTTCGAGAAAGAAGTGGTGCCGGAACTCCGCCGCCAGGTAAAGAAGGTCTTACCGTAGGGGCGAGCCCGGTGTTCGCCCGCGCACCGCGACAAAAGCACGAAGATAGTATTTTTCAGGAAGCAGCATGACATCCCCCGAAAAAATAAAGATAGAACCCAGCTGGCACCGGGTGCTCGAGAGTGAGTTCCGGAAACCCTATATGGGCCAGCTGCGGGAGTTCCTGCGCACAGAGAAGAGTGCCGGCAAGCAGATCTACCCACCTGGTGGCCAGATTTTCAATGCCTTCAACTCAACACCGTTTGATCGGGTAAAGGTCGTGATCCTGGGGCAGGATCCCTACCATGGGGCGGGCCAGGCCCACGGCCTGTGTTTCTCGGTAATGCCGGGCGTGCGCATTCCCCCGTCACTACAGAATATCTACAAGGAGCTGGAATCCGACCTGGGTATCCCCCGGGCACAGCACGGTTGCCTGCAGCCGTGGGCAGAGCAGGGCGTATTATTGCTGAACGCCACCCTGACGGTGGAGGACAGCAAGGCCGGTGCCCACCAGGGGCGCGGCTGGGAGCAGTTTACCGATGCGGCTATCCACGCCCTGGCAGAGCAGCGCGAGGGGTTGGTATTTATCCTGTGGGGCAGTTACGCGCAGAAAAAGGGGGCCTTTATCGATCGCAATAAACACCTGGTGCTGCGCGCGCCACATCCCTCACCATTGTCGGCACACCGGGGGTTCTTCGGTACCCGGCCATTCTCACAGGCCAATGCCTGGCTAGAGCAGCACGGCCAGGCGCCCATCGACTGGCAGTTACCTGCAGCTGCTGAGCTTCACCGGGTTGCGGTTGAAATCTGATTGCGGGATAGCCGGCCTGGATGCGAATCAGGCCAGCGGGTCTGCTTCCGCGTCGTAGGGTAGTTCCTGCAACTGTAACTGGCGGCCGTCTGCCAGTTTGAGCGAGGCCTCCTCGGCGACCCTGGCAATGGTCAGCACCGCCAGCAGCTCGATGCCTTCTTCACTGCGGCAGGCCTCGACAGTATTGCCAATGGACTTGCCGTCGCCCGTGACGATATCGCTGCCGGGAGCGGGTAGTTCGCCGGACTCGCAGCGCGCCCGGTACATGCGGCGCTTGGCGGCGCCCAGGTACTGCATGCGGGCCACCACTTCCTGGCCGGTGTAACAGCCTTTCTTGAAACTCACCCCGCCCAGCAGGTGCAGGTTCAACATCTGCGGGATAAACATTTCACTGGTGGCGGCGTGGAGTTGCGGGATTCCTGCCGCCACCTGTTCCGCCACCCAGTGGCAGTAACCTGCCGCTTCGGCGACCGTGGCCAGTTTTTCCCAGAGGGCCCCTGCAGACTCACCGGGAACCTCCAGCGCCAGCTGGTGCTCATTCAGGGCACAGGCGAGGATTGTGGTGTCGTCCAGCTGGCAGTGCGCGGCTTCACCGGGTGCCAGTTGCGGGACCTGCAGCAACTCCGCAGCCTGCCTGATGGCGCCCTTGCCCTGCAGGCCCAGCCAGCGCCGGGATTCCCCGGCCTCGGCCAGTTCGGTCTTGAAAAAGACCGCGTACTTGGCCATGGCGTCCCGGCCGATTGGGGCCAGGTCCCGGGGCAGCAGCAGGGTAAAGTCTTCCTGCGAGTGCTTGATGGCGCGGAAGGCGCTGATCATGCGCCCCTTGGGATTACAGTGGGCACCCAGGGTACTGTGGTTATCGGGCAGGTTGACCAGGTCGCAGGTAAGCTGGCCCTGCAGGAATTTCTGGCTGTCGGGGCCGGTGACGGTGACCGACCCCAGGGGGCTCAGGTCCACCAGGTGCAGGTCCGCCGGGGTATCGGGGAAGTGCGCCTGGTTGCCCTCCCACACGGCGCCCCGTGCGCTGAGGTATTCCTGCCACTGTGCCTGGTCCATGGTGAGTCCCTGTACTGCTCGGTTGGTGTGTGTTGACACCACTATGTGGGGTTGGCGGGGTGGATTTCAACCGGGAGCGCAGGGTCCCGGCGTGGCCGGGGCTACTGTTCGGGCGCCCGCTACAGGTATACTGCCGCAAATTCTCTGGTTGGAATGAAGTATGGATCGCAACCGCCTGTTTTGGGCCAGCCGCCGCGGTATGCTGGAGCTGGACCTGGTACTGCTGCCGTTTCTGGAAAACGTCTACGACACCCTCGACGAGGCTGACAAGCAGCGTTATGTAAAGCTGCTGGACAGCGAGGACCAGGACCTGTTTGCCTGGTTCCTGCGCCGCGAGGATCCGGAGGATCCGGAGTTGCTGCATATTGTGCAGATTATCCGTGACAACACCGGCCTGCAGGAATAGCCCGCACTCCCCCGTCCCCGAGCGCCACGCGCGGTTATCCTGCAGCGTGGCGCCCTCCCGTATTCTTACCTTGATCCTGGCGGCGGCCCTGCTGCAGGGGCTGCTCTTGTTGTGGCTGGCGCCATTGCCCTGGTATATCGCCCTGGCCCTGGTAGTGCCGGTATTGGCCTACGCCATCCTGGAATGGCACCGCATCGTGTCCACCAGCGGAGTCATCAGTACCCGCGAGCGGCGCTGGTTCTGGCGTCCCGATGGTGCTGAGGGTGGTGAAATCTTTCTGCACGGTGAGCTGGTGCTGTGGTCCTGGGTGGTAGTGGTGAACAGCCGCGACCCGCGCGGGCGCCGCCTGCGGCTGGTGCTGGCCCGCGACATTATGAGCGCGGATGACTGGCGGCGCCTGCGGGCGGCACTGCAGTACTCCCGTTGAAACTGGCGGTATGCGGGCGGGGGCGCGCCCGCCACTTACACAAACTGCCGCTGGTCGGCGAAATTCTCCGGCACCAGGATGGTATCCATGGCCAGTTCACGCAGGCGCGGGTAGTCCACTGAATAGTGCAGCCCGCGGCTCTCGCGGCGGTCCAGTGCTGAGCGGATGATCAGCTCGGCCACCACTGCCAGGTTACGCAGCTCGATCAGGTCGCTGGTAATACGGTAGTTGGCGTAGAACTCACGGATTTCCTGCTGCAGCAGCCTTACCCGGTGTTCCGCTCGCAACAGGCGTTTGCGGGTGCGCACGATGCCCACGTAGTCCCACATAAAGCGGCGTAATTCATCCCAGTTGTGGGAGATAACCACATCCTCATCCGAGTCGGTGACCCGGGAGGCGTCCCAGGGCGCCGCCTCCCGGGGCGGCGTTACGCGGTCCAGGTGCGCATCGATATGCAGTGCCGCGGCGCGTCCGTATACCAGGCACTCCAGCAGGGAATTGCTGGCCAGGCGGTTGGCGCCGTGCAGGCCGGTAAAGGTGGTTTCGCCGATGGCATAGAGCTGGTCCAGGTCGGTGCGGCCGTGTTCGTCCACGATCACACCGCCGCAGGTATAGTGGGCTGCGGGGACCACCGGGATCGGTTCCCTGGTGATATCAATGCCGTACTGCAGGCAATTGCTGTAAACAGTGGGGAAATGCCCGCGGATAAAGTCGGCGTCCTTGTGGGAGATATCCAGGTAGAGGCAGTCGGCACCCAGGCGCTTCATTTCGTGGTCGATGGCGCGGGCGACGATGTCCCGGGGCGCCAGTTCGCCGCGCTTGTCGAAGCGGTGCATAAAGCGCTGGCCGTCGGGCAGTTTCAGTTGCGCACCCTCGCCGCGCAGGGCTTCCGTCACCAACGAGGCCTTGGCCCTGGGGTGATACAGGCAGGTGGGGTGGAACTGGTTGAATTCCATGTTGGCGACGCGGCAACCGGCGCGCCAGGCCATGGCAATGCCGTCCCCGCTGGCGCCGTCGGGGTTGCTGGTGTAGAGGTAAGCCTTGCTGGCGCCGCCCGTGGCCAGCACCACGGCGCGAGCCTGGAACAGTTCCACTTCCTCGGTTTCGCGGTCCAGTACGTAGGCGCCGGCGCAGCGGAAGCGGCCCTTGGCGGCATCGGGCTGGCGGATCAGGTCCAGCGCGACGTGCTGCTCGAAACAGTCGATGTTGGCGGCTGCACGCACCCGCTCGATCAGGGTGCTGTGCACCGCCCGGCCGGTGGCATCGGCACTGTGGATGATGCGCCGGTGGCTGTGGCCACCCTCCTTGGTGAGGTGGTAATCCTGGTCCTCGCGGGTGAAGTCGACCCCCTGGTCAATCAGCCACTGGATCGCTGCGGCGCCGTTTTCCACTGTGTGGCGCACCGCATCCGGGTGGCAGAGGCCGGCGCCCGCATCTAAGGTATCAGCGATATGGGACTCCACCGAGTCGGCGCTGTCGAGCACCGCGGCGATGCCGCCCTGCGCGAACCAGGTGGAGCCGTCCCGCAGTCGCTGCTTGGATAGCAGCGCCACCCGGTAACGGGCCGACAGGTGCAGCGCCAGGGTCAGCCCGGCAGCACCGCTGCCAATGACCAGGACGTCGTAATTTGCCTTTGCACTCATAATTTTCATTGTCCAGTGGGGTCGCGTAGTATAGCGCCAACTTTCAATTCGTCGATTTGGCCCGGAACTTATGTCCTACCGCCAGTGTCTTCAACATCACAGAATAAATACCTGCGTTGCCAGCTCCAGACCCATCTGGGAGGCCGCACGCGGTGTGGCTGTATTTGGGAGTAGGGGATGACAGCGCAACAGGCGTCACCAAGTGACCGCCAGCTGGTAGAGCGGGTGCAGAAGGGCGACAAGCGCGCCTTCGACCTGCTGGTGTTGAAATACCAGCACAAGATCGTTGCCGTGGTGAGCCGTTTCATCAAGGATCACAGCGAGGTTCAGGACGTGGTGCAGGAGGCTTTTATCAAGGCCTACCGTGCACTGGCCAATTTCCGTGGGGAAAGTGCCTTCTATACCTGGATGTATCGCATCGCGATCAATACGGCCAAGAATCACCTGGTGTCCCGCGGGCGTCGCCCGCCGTCCTCAGACGTGGACCTGGAAGATGCGGAGTTTTATTCCGGGGCCGACATGCTGCGGGACAATGAGACACCGGAAAACCAGTTGTTCCGCGACCAGCTCGAGCAGGCCGTGCACCAGGCGATCCAGGCACTTCCTGAAGACCTGCGCTCGGCCGTGACGCTGCGCGAGATGGAGGGCCTGAGCTACGAGGATATCGCCGAGGTCATGGGTTGCCCCGTGGGTACCGTGCGCTCGCGCATCTTCCGCGCCAGGGAGGCGATTGACCGCACGGTCAAGGCGGTAATGGCCGGTGAGCCCGAGCCCATGGGGGATCGCGGCTAGGTCCCGCAAGACCGGGACGCTGGAGAATTTTTGCTGCGGTGGTGAAACAATTCCCCGCCCGGCATGTCTGAGAGAATGACCGGCAAGTGGTATCTGCTGGAACTGGCAATTTTGCCGTGGCGCGGGTCTCTGCGCCGGTTCATCAATTGTTTTAGAGAGGGGTTGCCCGTATGTCCCACGGGAGTCATCAGGATCGGCTGAATGAATCGCTGTCTGCGCTGATGGATGGCGAGGCCACGGAGCTGGAGCTGCAGCGCCTGCTGAAGCACGGCGGCGCCGAGGGTGAGCTGGCCGAGCGCTGGTCCCGCTACCAGTTGGCGGCCAGTGTGATGCGGCGCGAGCAGGTGTCACCGGCAATACCGGGGCTCGCAGCCGGCATTTCCGCGGCGATTGAAGCTGAGGCACCCCTGGATGTGCAGGCCGGGGAGAGTCCTTCGGCTGCCAACGACGGTACCCGTTCCCCCTGGATGCGGACCCTGTCCCGCGGTGCTGTCGCCGCCACTGTGGCTTTCGCAGCCATTCTGGGGGTGCAGCAGCTGTCGCAGCCCCAGCCCGGGGTGACAGGTAATGAAACTGGTGCCCCACAGCTGGCAGCCGAGCCGGCGCGACCGGTGCAGCAGCCGGTCCAGCAGTCGGCACCGCAGCCCAGTGGTTTCTACGTGCCCGCACCGACAACCCGTTCGGTCAGCACTGCCGGCCCGCGCCTGGTGCCCGAACGGCAATCGGGTGTCCCGGTGCAGGGCGTGATCCAGCAGGCGCCGCCCGCGGAGCTGATTCGTCACCTGAACCGGGTGATGATCCAGCATTCACAGCAGGCGGGCCATGTCAGCACCCAGGGCATGGTGCCGTTTGCGCGCGCCACCTACGGAGAGCAGGACGGACAGTGACCGAATCGCGATTTATCCCGCACTACAAAGCCAACAGCATGCTGTTGGCTTTGCTGTTGATGGCCCCGGCAGTTTTCGCGCAGCAGCCCGTGCCTGCAGAACCGGCGGACAATCCCACCGGCGCGCAGCAGCCGCAGGCGGTGGTGCCACCAACCGGGCAGGAGCCCCCGGCGCAGGCCGACAGCATCGATTACTGGCTGGGCAAGCTCTCCGATGCAGTGAGCAACCTGGAATACAGTGGCCTGGTGACGTTTGAGCACCAGGGCCTGCTGGAAACATTGCAGGTCTTCCACGCCGTTCGCGATGGCGAGCAGGTGGAGCGGGTCCGCTACCTGAGCGGCGAACCCAGGGAACTGATCAGTCACGGCACCACATCTGCCTGTAACCGGGTGGTGAGCCCGTTTGGACGGGCCAGCCAGTGGACCTCTATCGACGGCCAGCGGGCGGGCAGTTACCACTTTGTCCTGCGCGGCGGCGAGCGTATTGCCGATCGCGATACGGTTGTGATCGAGGCGCGTCCGCGCGACCAGCACCGCCTCGGGGTATTGCTCAATCTCGACCGGGAAACCGGCCTGCCGCTCAAGTCCATGCTTGTGGGCGCCCAGGGCAAGGTACTGGAGCGCTACCAGTTTGTGCAGCTGGACCTGTCCCCGATCAGCGACGCCAACCTGCAGCCCGGATCCCCCAATACGCGACGCATAGATAATCGCCATGCGTGTGAATCCGCCCAGACCCGCTGGCAGCTGGGCTGGCTGCCCGACGGCTACCAGCGGGTAGCGGTGCGCACCCTGGCCGATGGCGACATGCTGGTATTCAGCGATGGCCTGAGCGTGTTCACGGTATTTGTGCAGCGCCTGGGCCCGGAACTGGAGTACAAGGGGCGGGCAATCCGCGGGGCCACTGTGGCCTATATGGACCGCGTCGAGGTGGACGGCACCAATTACACCGTTACCGTTGTCGGTGAGATCCCCGATGCCACCGCGCAGCGCCTGGCGCGCTCCGTGGCGATGGAAGCGGGCTCCTGAGAGCATGCACGAAGAGCGTGGCCGCGTGGTGGCAATCGAATCCGGCGCTATCTGGGTGGAGACCATCCAGCGCAGTGCCTGCGGCGGGTGCGCAGCCAGGTCCGGCTGCGGTACCGGTGCGCTGGGTGACTACCTTTCCAAATCCACCCGTATCAGGGTGGCGCTGAACAGCTGGGACCAGGACCGCATCTCCCTCAACGACACCGCGGTCATCGGCATTCCAGAGCGCGCCCTGAGTACCGGTGCGCTGGTTGTGTACCTGGTGCCCCTCGTTGCGCTGATGCTGGCGGCGATGCTGGGCGAGGCGCTCGGCGGAGAAATCGGTGCCATCAGTGGTGCCGTGGCGGGCCTGCTGGCCGGGGCCGGCGTGGTGCGCTGGTACAGCCGCCGCCATGCTTCCAATCCCTTCTATGCCCCGGTGCTGTTGCGGCTCGAGTCCGCGAGTCCGTCCCACCCCTCTCCCGCCTGACCGCGCAGGCTGTCCCCGAACTAAACTCTTAGGGTCTGACGTTTCGGGAAACCCTTATGCATGCCCGTTGTTATGCCGAGCAGTGGCCCCTGCGCACATCCTTTGTGATCTCCCGTGGTGCGCGAACCGAGGCAGCGGTCGTGGTGGTGGAAGTATCGGACGGCTCGGTCACCGGTGTCGGCGAGTGCACGCCTTATCCCCGCTACGGCGAGAGTGTCGAGACGGTGCTGGCCCAGGTGCGGTCGATACTGCCGGCGGTGGAGGACGGGCTGGACCGCGTTGCGTTGCAGGCACAGATGCCCGCCGGCGCCGCCCGCAATGCAGTGGATTGTGCCCTGATGGACTGGGAGCGCCGTCGCGACCAGGCCGGCCAGCACGGTCCCGGGTCGCTGGCCACCGTCCAGACCCTGGTTATAGATACGCCGCGGGCCATGGCAGAGGCTGCGGCGGAGCAGGCGGCCCGAGGGGTGGAAACCCTCAAGCTCAAGCTGGATGACAGCAGCGTGGAGGCCCGGGTGCGCGCAGTGCGGGCCGCGGCACCGGAGACCCAACTGGTGATCGATGCCAATGAATCCTGGCAGCGCGCGACGCTGGTGGAGCGCTGCCAGATGCTTGCCGGTCTCGGGGTGGCCATGCTGGAGCAGCCGCTGCCCGCCGATGATGACAGCTTCCTGTCCTCATTCCCCCATCCGCTGCCGATCTGCGCCGACGAGAGCTGCCACACCCGCGAAGACCTGCCCCGGCTGCAGGGGCTCTACGAAATGGTCAATATCAAGCTGGACAAGACCGGCGGTATCACCGAGGCACTGGCCCTGGCGGATGAGGCCAGGGCGCAGGGGTTTGCCCTGATGCTGGGCTGCATGCTGTGCACATCCAGGGCCATACGCGCCGCCTGGCCACTGGGCGAGCTGGTGAAGTTGCGCGACCTGGACGGTCCCACCTGGCTGGCGCGGGATGTGCAACCGCCGCTGCGCTTTGAAGCGGGGCGTGTCTACTGGTAATAAGGCAACCTGGTAGCGAGTACTGACACCAGCACCGCGGCTCAGCGCGTGATCAGGTCGATCAGGGCCTGCAGGTAATCCTCACTGGCGGCGTCGGCCGAAACCGGCGGGAATTCCACGGTAATGCAGGGCAGGTCCCGTTCGGCACACCAGGTGCCGAAGGAGCCGGGGGTCAGGTAGCCCACATCGGCCACCAGGGGCAGGCGCAGGGCGCTGGCCAGCCACTGTCCCAGGGTGCTGGAGGCCGGGTCCTCGACACAGGCCAGCGGTTCGTGAATGGTCACTAGCCAGGAGGGTTGCAGCCGGTCGATCAACTCGCACAGGGCGCGGGTTTCGGGCTCCGAACCGGCGCTGTCGCCGGTGCTGAGGAGCACGTCGCGCTCGTCCGCGGCACTGTTCCAGCGGTAGACCGTGTCCTCTGCCTGCCAGTTGCTGGTGGCGAAATTGCGATTCAGGTCCACTCCTGCAGCATTGCAGCGCTGGCCCAGCTGGCAGCCATCGGGGTTGACCGCGAGGATCACGTGGTGCCGCAGCGCCGCAGCGGGGATGGCGCGCAGGGCGCAGGACAGGGCCACCACCGCGGCGACTTCGTCACCGTGGGTGCCCGCCATCACCATGCCTGGCCGGTCAGCGCCCTCCGGGACCTGGGCCGGGAAATACAGCAGGGGGCTGCCCAGGCGGGATTCGCCATAGGCCTGGCGGGGATGGTCGAACTTGCCGCGCTGGGTGCGGGGGCGTAAATTGATCATTCTTTACACTGATTTACAGTCGGCGCCAGAACTTTAGGCGTAGGCTTGCCACTAACACTGTAAGCCGGACCCGTTGAATACCGACTTCCCTGACCCTATCTAGGGCTGGGACGGTACCCGGGACGAACAGACAGTCATTGTTTTCATATTAGAAGGGATAACTAGGGGTAACAAACCGATGGTTAAACGCTGTACGCAGTTCCTTTTCATCCTTAGCCTGATGATCTCGACAGCCGCATGTGCGCGCGGCTTGCCGGATCTGACCGACCTGATCGAGAAAAACTCCCCGGCGGTGGTGAAAATCAACACCATGGAGACCACCCGCCAGGCCAGCCGCGGGGGCCCGCCGCAGTACCGGCAGGATATCCCGGATATCTTCCGTCACCTGCTGGAGCCACGCCGCCGCGAGCAGCGCCCGGTGGCCAGCATGGGCTCCGGCTTCATCATTTCGGAAGATGGCTATGTGGTTACCAACAACCACGTGGTTGACGGCGCCGACCAGGTCCTGGTGACCCTCACCGACCGGCGCGAGTTCGAGGCACAGGTGATCGGCACCGATCCGAGTTCCGACCTGGCACTGCTGAAAGTGGATGCCGATGACCTGCCGGCTATCAGCTGGGGGGAATCCGAGGACCTGAAAGTGGGTGAGTGGGTGGTTGCGATCGGCTCGCCGTTCGGCCTCGACTACTCGGCCAGCGCCGGGATCGTCAGCGCCATGGGGCGCAGCATCCCCAATGAGAGCCGCGAGAACTATGTACCGTTTATCCAGACCGATGTGGCCATTAACCCCGGTAACTCCGGTGGCCCGCTGTTCAACCTGAAGGGCGAGGTAGTGGGCATTAACTCGCAGATTTATACTCGCAGTGGTGGCTCTATCGGCCTGTCCTTTGCAATCCCGGCAGACCTGGCCCGCGATGTGGTCGCCCAGCTGAAAGATAAGGGGCGCGTGGACCGCGGCTGGCTGGGCGTGGGCATCCAGGATGTGGACCGCAACATGGCCCAGGCAATGGGGCTGCGCCGTCCCAGCGGCGCCCTGGTGGCACAGGTTGAGGCTGGTGCCCCGGCTGCTGAAGCCGGCATTATGGCCGGTGACATCATTACCCACTTCGACGGCGAGCGTATCGATGTCTCCGGTGACCTGCCGCACGTGGTTGGCCAGACCCGCCCGGGCGAGGAGGTAACCGTCGAGCTGATGCGCAAAGGCAAGGTCAAGCGCCTGGGCGTGGTGGTCGGCGCTCTCGAGGGTGACGACCAGCAGCGCCAGCAGGCTGCGGTCAGCCCCAGTACCGATGCCGGCGGCCGCCTGGGGTTGATGGTTGACGAGATTCCCGACGCGCTGAAGCAGCGCCTGGGGGTTGAGTCCGGGGTGATGGTGAAAGAGGTTGTTCCGGGCAAGGCCGGGGCCAAGGCGGGACTGCGCAGCGGCGATATCATCGCCCAGCTGGGCTTCGACGAGGTCAATGACCTGGACGATTACCGCCGCGTGGTCAAGGACCTGCCGGGTGACGAGTTGCTGCCGATTCGCTTTTTCCGCGGCGGGCAGCCCACTTTCCGCACCATCCAGATCGAAGAGGACTGACCCGCGCGGGGTCCCGGGGCCGGCGGGTTGCAGGCCCCGGTATTGCTGCCGGGACCCGGTCCCGGCGGGCGCCTGCGGGCCCCGTGTGAATAGCACTGCCCAGTAGCCACTGCCATCTGGTAGACTTGCGCCATCTCTCTGGCGAGGTCGCCAGATAACATTCTGATTTTCAAAGGGTTTCTAATCCGCAGTGGCAACAGATCTCTCCCATATCCGCAACTTCTCCATCATTGCGCACATCGACCACGGTAAATCCACCCTGGCAGACCGTTTTATCCAGGTCTGCGGGGGGCTGAGCGACCGGGAAATGGCCCAGCAGGTGCTCGACAGCATGGATCTGGAGCGGGAGCGCGGTATCACCATCAAGGCCCAGAGCGTGACCCTGGATTACACCGCGCGCGACGGCAAGACCTACCAGCTCAACTTCATCGACACGCCCGGCCACGTGGACTTCTCGTACGAGGTATCGCGCTCCCTGGCGGCCTGTGAGGGTGCGCTGCTGGTAGTGGACGCGGCCCAGGGGGTTGAAGCCCAGTCCGTGGCCAACTGCTATACCGCCATCGAGCAGGGGCTCGAGGTGATCCCGGTACTGAACAAGATGGACCTGCCGCAGGCCGACCCGGACAAGGTGGCGGAGGAAATCGAGGACATTATCGGGATCGATGCCACCGAAGCCACCCGTTGCAGCGCCAAGTCCGGCCTGGGGGTGGAAGAGGTGCTGGAGGACCTGGTGCGGCTGGTGCCGCCGCCGGAGGGCAATGTGGATGCACCCCTGCAGGCACTGATTATCGACTCCTGGTTCGATGCCTACCTGGGTGTGGTCTCCCTGGTGCGGGTGGTGCAGGGCACCCTGAAAACCAAGGAAAAAATTGTTACCAAGTCTATCGGCCGCGCACACGTGGTCGACAGTGTGGGGATTTTTACCCCCAAGCGGAAAGAGACCGGCGTGCTGCGCGCCGGCGAAGTGGGCTTTGTGGTCGCCGGTATCAAGGACATCCACGGCGCGCCGGTGGGGGACACCCTCACCCATGCCAAGGAAGCCGACGATGTGAATATGCTGCCCGGCTTCCAGAAGGTGAAGCCGCAGGTATACTCCGGCCTGTTCCCGGTCAGCTCTGACGATTATGAGGCTTTCCGGGATGCACTGGACAAGCTCTCCCTGAACGACGCCTCCCTGTTCTACGAGCCGGAGACCTCCGATGCCCTCGGGTTCGGTTTCCGCTGTGGTTTCCTGGGCATGCTGCACATGGAAATCATCCAGGAGCGCCTGGAGCGTGAGTACGACCTGGACCTGATCACCACCGCACCCACCGTGGTCTATGAGGTGGAGTTGACCGACGGGGAGGTGATCACCGTGGATAACCCGTCCCGCCTCCCCGAGGTGGGCAATATCGAGGAAATGCGTGAGCCTATCGTCGAGGCCAATATCCTGGTGCCACAGGAGCACCTGGGCAACGTTATTACCCTGTGTGTGGAAAAGCGCGGTGTCCAGAGGGATATGCAGTACGTGGGCAGCCAGGTGTCGCTGCGCTACGAGCTGCCGATGAGCGAAGTGGTAATGGACTTCTTTGACCGGCTGAAATCGGTCAGCCGTGGCTTCGCCTCACTCGATTACAGTTTTGTGCGCTTCGACCCGGCAAAGCTGGTGCGGCTGGATATCCTGATCAACGGTGACCGGGTCGATGCGCTGGCGCTGATTGTGCACCGTGATACCGCGCAGCAGAAAGGGCGCGCGATGGCGGAAAAAATGAAGGAACTGATCCCGCGGCAGATGTTTGACGTGGCGATCCAGGCTGCGATCGGGGGGCAGGTGATAGCCCGCACCACGGTCAAGGCCCTGCGCAAGAACGTGACCGCCAAGTGTTACGGCGGCGACGTATCGCGCAAGAAGAAACTGCTGGAGAAACAGAAGGCGGGCAAGCGCCGGATGAAACAGCTCGGGCGTGTCGAGGTGCCGCAGGAGGCCTTCCTGGCGGTTCTGAAAGTGGATCAGTGAGTGGTGGCTGCGGACTGCCATGCCCGGCAGGACCACACGGACTATTGATCGCGTTGGTATAGATCTCTGAGAGCAATATGGACATCAATTTCCCCCTGATCCTGTTGTGGCTGGTAGTGGGCAGTGGCCTGATCTGGCTGGTGGACAGCCTGTTTTTTGCCCGGCGGCGGCGCGAGCTTGCGGCAGCCGGGGTCGATTCAACGCAGGCGCAGCCCGGCAGGCAGGTGGCGCCGGGCGAGGTGCGCGAGCCGGTGCTGGTGGAGTATGCGAAGTCATTCTTCCCGGTGCTGGCGCTGGTGTTTGTCTTGCGCTCCTTTATCGTCGAGCCGTTCCAGATCCCCTCCGCATCCATGGTGCCCACCCTGCAGGTGGGCGACTTTATCCTGGTGAACAAATACGCCTACGGACTGCGCCTGCCGGTTTCCCGCACCAAGGTAGTGGACATTGGTGAGCCGGAACGCGGGGATGTGATGGTGTTCTTTCCGCCGCACATGAATGAGACGTATTTTATCAAGCGTGTGATCGGCCTTCCGGGAGACCGGATCCGGGTTGAGGGTAACATGCTGTATATCAATGGTGAGCCGGCACCGCAGGAACTGATCCAGGCGATCCCCCCGGGCGATCCGCAGATGGAGGTCCTGTGGGAGGAGATCTATGGCCGCCGTCACCTGATGGCCAAGAGCGTCTATCCCAGCCGCTTCGCCAATATCCCCGAGGTGGTGGTGCCCGACGGGCATTATTTCATGATGGGCGACAACCGGGACAACAGCCTGGACAGCCGCGAGTGGGGCTTTGTGCCCGAGCAGGATATCGTCGGCAAGGCTTTTGCGATCTGGATGCACTGGGACAGCCTGTTAAGCGTGCCCAGCTTCAAGCGCGTGGGTACCATCGAGTGACAACCTTCGATTTTCATTGAGCATCGACAATAAAAAGACAGAGGATAGCTTTATGGGTGGGCAAATCAGAGCTTCACTGCAGCGCCAGCGCGGCATGAGTTACTGGGGCATCATACTTGTTGTGGCCGGGCTGGGTTTTGTCCTGACCTGTGTCTCCAAGATGGGGCCTGGCTATATCGACGCCTATTATGTTGACCAGGGCCTCAAGAAGCTGGCGGAGCAGGATAACCTGCGCGACATGACACGCTCGGAGATCAAGAAGGAACTCGACAAATTCTTCCTGATCAACAACGTCCGCGGCCAGCCGACCGAATCGGTCAAGATTATCCGCGGTGCGGACAGCATGCTGGTCAGTGTCGACTACGAGGTGCGCCAGCCACTGATGTACAACGTCGATGTGGTTCTGCGTTTCAACAAGCAGCTGAATACCGCCAAGGCGGAGCTGTGCTGCGAGCCACTGGTAGATCTGGAGCAATTCCGCCAACGTGACTGATATTGCACTGGAGCGCCTCTGCCGCAGGCTGGGTCATCACTTCGAACGTCCCGAACTGCTCGAGCTAGCGCTTACCCATCGCTCCCATGGCAGCCGCAACAATGAGCGGCTGGAGTTCCTGGGCGATTCCATTCTTGGCTTCACCATCGGTGCGGCACTCTTCGAGCAGTTCCCGGCCGGCCGCGAGGGCCAGCTTACACGCCTGCGCGCACAACTGGTCAGCGGTGAGATGCTGGCAAAGCTGGCGCGCGAAATGGAACTGGGTGAGTGCCTGCGCCTGGGTGAGGGAGAGATGAAAAGTGGCGGCCACCGGCGCGCCTCGATACTCGCCGATGCGGTCGAGGCCCTGATCGGTGCGATCTACCTGGATGCGGGGCTGGAGGCGGCGCGCGCGCGGGTGCTTGACTGGTATTCCACCCGTTTGCAGGGGCTTTCCCTGGAAACCGCCAAGGATCCCAAGACCCGCCTGCAGGAGTGGCTGCAGGCGCGCCAGCGGCCGCTGCCCGAGTACCGGGTGGTGGACGTGGCCGGCGCCGAGCACGCGCAGCGATTCGTGATAGAGTGCAAGGTGGAAGGGCTGGCGGATGCGGTCAGGGCCGAGGCAAGCAGCCGCCGGGCCGCCGAGAAAGCCGCCGCCGCCGAGGCCTTCCGGCTACTGACCGGTGCGAGCTGAGCCTGCCTGGCGAATTCTGTTACAGTGCCTCCATCCCTCACCCGATCCCCATGCTGGCGATCCCCGGAACGGGCATTGTGCACCCGGCACCAGATACACCCTACAATCAAGTGGAGCGAGCATTGATGCGCGTCCCGCACCCGGAGGTTTTCCTTGAGCGATTCTAACCAGCAGCAGGCCCGCCGTTGCGGCTATGTTGCCATTGTCGGCCGACCCAATGTCGGCAAGTCCACCCTGCTCAACCACATGCTGGGGCAGAAGCTGGCCATTACCTCGCGCAAGCCCCAGACCACCCGCCACAATATGCTCGGTATCAAGACCGAGGGCGATTACCAGATCGTGTTTGTCGATACCCCGGGCCTGCATGGCGAGGCGGACAAGGCCATCAACCGCTATATGAATCGCGCCGCGAGCAGTGCTGCCCGGGATGTGGATGTAGTGGTATTCGTGGTTGAGCGAACCCGCTGGACCGAGGGCGACCAGCTGGTGGCGGACAAGCTGCGGGGGCTCAAGAGCCCGCTGGTAATCGCGGTAAACAAGGTCGACCAGCTGGACAATAAGGGCGACCTGCTGCCACAGCTGCAGGCGCTGGCAGAACAGCACCCGCAGGCCGAGATCGTACCCATCTCCGCGCTGCGCGGGGTCAACCTGGATGCGCTTGAGGAAGTGATCGTCCGGCACCTGCCCGAGGGCGAGCACTACTTCCCCGAGGAGCAGATCACTGACCGAAGCTCCCGCTTCCTCGCCGCAGAGATTGTGCGGGAAAAAGTAATGCGCCAACTGGGGGCGGAGATCCCCTACCAGGTCACCGTCGAGGTGGAAGAGTTTGCCCAGGACGGCAGTGTCCTGCACATCAGCGCGGCGATCCTGGTGGAGCGTAGCGGCCAGAAACGGATCCTGATCGGCAACAAGGGTGAACGCATCAAGCAGATCGGCAGCCAGGCCCGCCAGGATATGGAGCGCCTGTTCGACAGCAAAGTGATGCTGAATCTCTGGGTCAAGGTCAAGTCCGGCTGGTCGGACGATGAGCGCGCCCTGCGCAGCCTCGGCTATCGCGACGACTAAATCCCGGATTGTTGCTCGTGTCAGTTGTCGCTGGAACCGGACGAGAGGATGTGGCGGAGCAATCCGGCGGCCGGCAACCCACTGAGCACCGGGCGTCGTGCAGGTGCGGCCAGCTGCGACTGGCTGCCCATGGCAATCCCGTCAGGGTATCCATCTGCCATTGCCAGGCCTGCCTGCGCCGTGCCGGCAGTGTCTTCGGCGTGCGGGCGCGCTTCCCCGCCGAAGCTGTTGATCTGCACGGTGAATGGCGCGAGTACCTGCGCACCGCCGACAGTGGCAATTGCCTGACATTTCGTTTTTGTCCCGCCAGTGGGGCAAGCCTGTTCCTGGTCCTGGATATCGAGCCGGGGGCTCATAGGGTTTCCGGTGGGAGCGTTTACGGACCCCGGCTTGCCTGAGCCGACCGCTTCAATCTATGAATCAAGTTGCCATTCATGGGTAAAATTGCCGGATAATATCGAGCATCGTCCCTGAGGCATTAGCCCGGTGCAGCCAGGCTATTCACTACAGAAACTTCCATGTCCCATCGGCAACCACCGCAACCGGCCTATATCCTGCACTCGCGGGCCTATCGCGATACCAGCCTGATCCTGGAATTGCTGACCCCGGATGAGGGGCGGATCAGCTGTGTCGCCCGCGGAGCGCGCCGTGACAAGCAGCGCCGCCAGCAGTCATTGCAGCCGTTCGCCCCGCTGTTGGTGTCGCTGCTGGGTCGCGGTAGCCTGAAAACCCTGGGCCAGGTGGAGAGTGCCGGTGTTGCCACCTGGCTGCGGGGCCGGGCTGTTTATGCCGGCCTGTACGCCAATGAGTTGCTGGTCAGGACGCTGGCGGAGGGAGAAGCCCAATACGCGGTGTTTGCCTGTTACCAGTCGCTGTTGCAGGAGCTGGCGCAGTTGGCGGGTGATACCGCCGGCGCACTGGAGCCGCCGTTGCGCCGGTTTGAATTGCAGCTGCTGCGGGAACTGGGCCAGTGTCCACAACTGGGCTACTGTGCCCACAGTCAGGGGCCGGTCAGTGCGGAAGGGGTTTACCGACTGGAGCCGGAGCACGGCTTCGTGCCGGTGTTCCGTTCGGCCACCGGTGCGAGGTCCGTCGATGAATTCAGCGGCGTTGAGCTGCTGGCGCTGGAGTGCGCTGCGGCGGGCCAGGCGATCGACCCGGCCATGCTGGCCGTAGCCAAGCGCCTGACCCGCCTGTTGTTACAGCCACTTCTGGGCGCCCGGCCGTTGCAGAGCCGCGAGCTGTTTCGCCAGGTCTATGGTGAGCGCTGAACCGTCACCCGGCCTGTGCCCGGCGTAAGTCAGGCGTTGGCCGTCAGGCCGAACAGTGCGTCCAGGTCCTGCTCAGAGGCCCATTCCCGCAACGCGCGGATCTCGCGGGCCACCGCTTCCACTTTCTGGTCGTCGATATCGGCATCATTGCGGTTCTGCAACGGGCGCAGGTGGTCCTGCAGGGCACCGGTGGCCTCCCGCAGGCGCGGGACCCCGCAGTAGCAGCAGCCACCGTGGAGCCGGTGTACCAGCTCAAACAGGTCGCGGTGATTGTCTGCGGCACGGCAGCGGTTGAGTTCCTGCTCGTCGGCGATCAGTCCCTTGACCAGCATCTGCAACATATCCCGGGCCAGGGTGGCGTCGTTGTTACTGAGCGACAGGCTCTCGGATATATCCACCAGGCGTGGCGTGTCCGGCGCCTCCTGGTTGTCCCTGGTTGGGACAAGGATTTTCATCCAGCGCTTGATCATATTGCTCAGCTGGGCTTCGCTTACCGGCTTGCTCAGGTAGTCATCCAGGCCGGCGGAGAGCAGGCGGGCCTTTTCCTCGGCACCGGCATGGGCCGTCAGGGCGATAATCGGCACCCTGCCATCGGTTTCCGCCGCACGGATTTTCTTCGTTGCCTCGATACCGTTCATGCCCGGCATCTGGATATCCATAAAGATCATGTCGAATGTTTCATGCTCCCACAGGGATATCGCTTCCTGGCCGCTGGCCGCAACGGTCACGTCAATACCCTGGGCCCGCAGCAACTCGCCCACCAGGTGGCGATTGGCCTCGTGATCATCCACCGCCAGTACCCGGGGCGGGGATGTCCATGGCAGGGCCGGATGGGTGGTGCCAGTGGGGCGGCTACTGGGCTGGTGGGGGAGCGAGCGCCGCATGGCCCGCAGCAGGTTGTCGCGGGTCACCGGCTTGGCCAGGAATGTGAGTACGCGGGTGCGCAGCTGCTCGTAGCAGCGGCGCAGTTCCACCGGCGAGCCCTGCATGATCACCCGGCACTGGTAAGTGTCCACCAGCTGCTGGATAGTGCCGACGAAACTGCAGAAATCGTCCCCGGCGATGGCGGTATCAATGATCACTGCATCGGGCAGGGCATCGTGGTTCCACATCTGTTGCAGTGCCGGAAGCAGTGTGCCGGTGTCATCCAGCTCGATGGCTTCAACCCGCCAGAGCTGCAGCAGTTGTGATACCTGCATGCGCGTCATGCGGTTGGGGTCGGCAATCAGCACCCGCGCGCCGGGGAACTGGTCCCGTACCGGCTGGCTGCGGTTGCGTTCCAGTTGCAGCGGGATATGCACCCAGAAGGTGGCGCCCCCGCCAGCGGCCTCGTCGATACCAATGCTGCCGCGCATGCGCTCCACCAGGCTGCGGGCGATGGCCAGTCCCAGCCCATTGCTGCTGATCTGCTGCCCGGGACTCTGGGCACTGCTCTCGAGCACCTGGCGCAGCTCCCGGCGCCCCTCCTCGTTGATCCGGTTACCGAGATCGGTGACGCTGATGCGCACCGTAATCTCTGCATCCTGGCCGCTTTGCACACTGGCGCGCACCGGGATGTTGCCGTCTGCCGAACTGCGCACGGCATTGCCCACCAGGTTGGTGAGTACCTGCTTGATGCGCAGGGGATCGCCAATCATGGTGGGCGGTAGCTGGGCGTCGATCAGCGGTACCAGTTCGACCCGGTTCTCGTGGGCGAAGGGGGCGAGGATCTGCAGGGTTTCCTCGAGCAGCTGCCCTACGTTGAGGGGAATATGGTCCAGCACCAGGTTGCCGGACTCGATCCGGGAAAAGTCCAGGATGTCGTTGATGGTTGTCAGCAGGTTCTCGGAGGAGCGCAGGATTGTCTGCAGGTAATCCTGTTGCAACTCGTCGACCTCGGTTTTCAGCAACAGGTGGGTAAAGCCGATGATACCGTTGAGCGGGGTGCGTATTTCGTGGCTGGTATTGGCGAGGAATGTGGACTTTACGCGGCTGGCTTCCAGTGCCTTCTTGCGGGCCAGGTCCAGCTCGATATTCTGCTCCTCCATGCTGTCCAGGGACTGGCGCAGGTCCTCCATGGATTGCAGCAGGTTTGCGGTGGCGTCCTCCTGGTAGGAGGCAAAGTTGCTCGCCATCTGGTTGATCCGCTCGGCCAGCAGGTTGAGTTCGCGATTTTCCCCGGGGGCAACCCGGCGGTCCAGTTGGCCGTGGCCGATATCCTCGACCGCCTTGCCCATATGTGTCAGGTAGCGCCCCAGCCTCTCGGACAGGAAGATCGACCAGGCCAGCGCGGCCAGGGAGCACAGTATCAGTCCCAGCAGGCCGGCCAGGGCCACCTGGTAGGCACCGATGGTGAAATAGGGGCGATGCAGCTCGATGGCGATCCAGCAGGTCAGCGGTTCGGTCTTGAGGGGATGGAGTACCTGGATACTGCCGGATTTCTCCAGAATAAAGCCATCCGACTGGCCCGCCAGCTGGGTGGCCCTGAGGGGCGAGCGCGGGCGCGGGCCCGCCGACGCCAGTTCCTTCAGCCCCGTGTCCGGGTCGAGGTCGTCCCCGGAAGCGGAGTAGATGTGCACCGACCGCACCATGTCCTTCTCGAGCATCAGGGCCAGCAGGCTCTTGTGCAGCCAGTCGAGGCGCTTCTGCAGCGGCTCCCCATCGCTGAGCTCGATCAGTTCCGCCAGCTGCTCCGCGCTGGCGTGGCCGTGGCTCAGCAGGAGCTGGCGGCGATCGCTCACCTGTTGCTGGGTCAGCAGCCCACCCAGTACCAGGGCCAGGATCAGTGCGGGCCCCAGGGTCAGGCGGAAGATCAGGGCGCGCAGCGAAACCGCGCGGCTGGCGGGGTCCGGGTCTTGTACCGGAGTAGTGGGTACAGTCATAGGAAGGACATGTGTTCGGACGTTATTTTGTCCCGATTCTACTCCCCCCGGGGGCAAATCGCACCACGCCAGTTCGCACTAATTCCACGGCCGCCGGCGGGGCCGGTATATCCCCGGGCCAGGGGCAGTGAGTACCCGGAGCCGTTTCCCGCAGGCAGGCCGTAACGCCGCGTTGCGGAAAAACAGCTTCGTTCCTGCGGTCCGTGCCCGAAAACAGGTGACGCCGTGCCGCTGATTGCGTATTTGCCCTGCGAAACCAGATTTCTCACCGCTGCGCCCCTTGCCTGGTTTTCCGGCAGGGTGGCCGTTGGGTTGACCGTAAACAGGCCACCGGCCGGGCAGATTTCACCAGGGTCGCAGGTGCCGGGCCCGAAGGGTAGAATGGCGCTTCGATTTTTTGCCCGGTTGCGAGCACATTATGCATTACCCGACGATTGCCGACTGCGTGGGGAACACTCCCCTGGTGCGCCTCCAGCGCCTGCAGGGTGATACCAGCAACACGATTCTCCTCAAGCTCGAGGGCAACAATCCTGCCGGCTCGGTCAAGGACCGACCGGCCCTGTCGATGATCAGCCGGGCAGAGGCCCGTGGCCAGATCACGCCCGGCGACACCCTGATCGAGGCGACCAGTGGCAACACGGGAATTGCCCTGGCGATGGCGGCGGCGATCAAGGGCTACCGCATGATCCTGATCATGCCCGAGAGCGCCACCGAGGAGCGCAAGGCGGGAATGACGGCATACGGTGCGGAGCTGGTCCAGGTCAGTGCCGAAGAGGGTATGGAAGGGGCGCGAGACCTGGCACTGCGTATGCAGGCCGAGGGGCGGGGGCTGGTACTGAACCAGTTTGCCAATGATGATAACCCCCGCGCGCACTATGAGGGCACCGGCCCAGAGATCTGGCGCCAGACCGGCGGCGAGATTACCCACTTCGTTTCCTCCATGGGGACCACTGGCACCATCATGGGCTGTGGCCGCTACCTCAAGGAACAGAATCCGGCGGTACAGATTGTGGGCCTGCAGCCCACCGAGGGTTCCAGTATCCCCGGGATCCGCCGCTGGCCGCAGGAATACCTGCCCAGTATTTTTGTGCCCGAAGAGGTGGACCGCGTGGTGGATATGGACCAGCGCGAGGCCGAGGAGATGGCGCGCAAGCTGGCGCGGGTCGAGGGGATTTTCGCCGGGGTGTCTTCCGGCGGTGCTGTGGCGGCAGCCCTGCGGCTCTCCGCGGAAGTGGAGAATGCCACCATCGTCGCCATTGTATGCGACCGGGGTGACCGCTATCTCTCCTCGGGGCTGTTCAGCCAGCCGCAAGCCGGCAATTGATTCGGGAAGTATTCAAGTCCGATGGTACAAGTCAGAAAACATCACTCTTTCGGCGCGAGTGGCGAACTGGACCTGGAGTCCTGGTTGCGCCATATCCAGACCCTCGCCAATCTCGATGGCGGCGCCCTGGTTACCCTGCGTCGCGCGGCGGAGCTGAGCAGCGATGCCGAGCAACAGGCCATTGCGGCGGAGAATATCTGGGCCGAGGGGGCCAGCAGCTACCTGACCGGCCTGGAAATGGCCGAGATCCTCGCAGACCTGCAGGTGGACGGCGAAGCGCTCTGTGCCGCAGTGCTGTACCGCGCGGTGCGGGAAAAGCGCCTGCCGGTCAAGAAGGTCGAGGAGGAGTTCGGCAAGCCCGTGGCCAAGCTGATCCGCGGGGTGCTGCGCATGGCGGCGATCCGCAGCCGCAGTGCGGATACGGATACCGAGAGTGCCCGCGGCGCGGTCGAGGAACACTCGGAAAATATCCGCCGTATGCTGGTGGCGCTGGTGGACGACGTGCGTGTGGCGCTGGTCAAGCTGGCGGAGCGCACCTGTGCCATTCGCGCGGCGAAAAACGCCGACCCGGTGAAGCGCCGGCGGGTGGCCCGGGAAGTGGCGGATGTCTACGCGCCGCTGGCCCATCGGCTGGGTATCGGCCATATCAAGTGGGAGCTGGAAGACCTGTCGTTCCGCTACCTGGAGCCGGAAGACTACATGCGGATCGCGCGGCTGCTGGACGAGAAGCGGCTCGATCGACAGAAATATATTGACCAGGTGCTGGAGCTGCTGCGCTCCGAGCTGGGGCGCGCGGATATCGAGGGCGACGTTTTCGGCCGTGCCAAGCATATCTACAGCATCTGGCGCAAAATGCGCCGCAAGAATATCGGCTTCTCGCAGGTTTACGACATCCGCGCGGTGCGCATCCTGGTGCCCACCGTGCGCGACTGTTATGCCGTACTGGGCATCGTGCATAACCTCTGGCGCAATATTCCCAACGAATTCGACGATTACATTGCCTCGCCCAAGGAGAATGGCTATCGCTCTCTCCACACCGCGGTCATCGGCCCGGAGCGGAAGGTGCTGGAGGTGCAGATTCGCACCTTCGCCATGCACGAGGAGGCCGAGTACGGCGTCTGTGCGCACTGGCGCTACAAGGGCACGGACAAGGACTCGCAGGGGCAGGACGGTTACGAACAGAAAATTTCCTGGCTGCGCCAGGTACTCGACTGGCACGAGGAAGTGGGCGGCAACCCCTTGCAGGACGACCTGCAGTCCAGTGAGGTGGATACGCGCATTTACGTGTTCACCCCGGACGGGCATGTGGTGGACCTGCCGAGTGGTGCCACGCCGCTGGACTTTGCCTACAAGATCCACACGGAAATCGGCCATCGCTGTCGCGGTGCGAAGGTCGATGGCCGCATCGTGCCCCTCAACCACGAACTGCAGACCGCCAACCAGGTGGAAATCCTTACCGGCAGGCGCGAGGCACCGAGTCGCGACTGGCTGTCGCCGGGGATGGGCTATATCACCACTTCGCGCGCCCGGGCCAAGATTATCCACTGGTTCAAGCAGCAGGCCCGCGACCAGAATATCGCGGATGGCCGGGCGATCCTCGACGGCGAGTTCAAGCAACTGGCGTTGATCGACTTCGACTTTGCCGCATTGGCCGCCAAGCTCAATATGCACTCACTGGACGACCTCTATGCCGCCGTGGGTGCCGGGGATATCGGGGTAGGGCAGGTGCTCAATTCGGCCCAGCGGATGGTCAAGGTTGAGCAGGCCGAGCCGGTTCCGTCGCTGACTGCGTCAGTGGCGCGCAGCGATGGCCAGGCCGATGTGTATATCGATGGTGTCGGTAACCTGATGACGCATATCGCGCGCTGTTGTAACCCGGTCCCCGGCGACGAGATCATGGGTTACATCACGCTCGGTCGGGGTGTTTCGATCCACCGCAAGGACTGCGCCAACATGCTGCGTATGCAGTCAGAGGAGCACGAGCGTGTGCTGCAGGTGGAATGGGCGCAAAAGCCGCGTGAACTGTATGCGGTGGAAATCATGATCGAGGCCTATGACCGCCACGGGTTGCTGCGGGATATCACCGCGATGCTGGACAGCCAGCGCATCAATATCACCGCCATGCAGACGCGCTCGAATAAGCACAAGCATACGGTGGACATGGTGCTGACCGCGGAGATCCACAACTTCGAGGAGCTGAGCCGTGTACTGCACCGGATCAACCAGCTGCCCAATGTGGCCTCCGCCCAGCGTCGTGTCCTGCATTGAGGCGGCGTAATGCCCTGTAAACCGACCGGAGTTGACCTTGCAAGATCGCTACACCGTTGAGGACCTCCTGCACCTGATGGCGCGCCTGCGCGACCCGGACGGGGGTTGCCCCTGGGACCTGAAGCAGGACTTTGCCAGTATCGTCCCCTCTACTATTGAGGAGGCCTATGAAGTGGCAGAGGCCATCGAGGCGGAGGACTTTGAGCACCTGCATGAGGAGCTCGGTGACCTGCTGTTCCAAGTGATCTTTTACGCCCAGCTGGGGCGGGAGCAGGATCGCTTCGATTTCCCCCGGATAGTCGATACGCTGGTGCGCAAGCTGCTGCGCCGGCACCCACATGTTTTTCCCGATGGCAAGCTCTACGGCCAGCGTCCGCAAGCGACTGTGAATGAGTCCGAGGTCAAGCGCAACTGGGAGGCGATCAAGGCCTCGGAGCGCGGTGCCAGGGGGGACGCCGGGGTGCTTGCCGGTGTCGCGCGGGGACTGCCCGCGAGCACACGTGCGCTGAAGCTGCAGAAGCGTGCGGCCGGGGTCGGTTTTGACTGGCCCGCGCTCGATGGCGTGCTGGAAAAAATAGAAGAGGAAGTAGCGGAATTGCGGGCCGCGGTGGCTGCCGGGGACAGTACCCACATAAGGGAGGAGCTGGGAGACCTGCTGTTCAGTTGTGTGAATGCGGCGCGTCACCTGAAGGTGGATCCGGAGGGCGCCCTGCGGGACTGCAACCGCAAGTTCGAGCGCCGTTTCAATATGGTGGAGGGGGCCCTTGCCGCCGATGGGCGCCGCCCCGCCCAGGCCTCGCTTGAGGAGCTGGATGCGCTGTGGGAAAAGGCCAAGCGCGTCGAGCGGGGCGGGGAGTGAACCGATAGCCTGTCAGTCGACGAACAGTGCATTGCTGCATTGCCCATGTGACTCGAACTCTGTCACATTCTGCAGCGTGGTCTGCGCGATATTACAGATGGCTTCCCGTGTGAAGTATCCCTGGTGGCCGGTTACCAGTACGTTATTGAACATCAGCAGGCGCGCAAAAACATCGTCATCCAGCACGGTATCCGAGTGGTCCTCGAAAAACAGGCTGTCCTCCTCCTCGTAAACGTCGATGCCCAGGTATCCAAGCTTGCCGCTTTTCAGTGCCTCGATAACTGCGGGAGTATCGATCACCGCACCGCGGGATGTGTTGATCAGGCAGGCACCATCGCGCATCTTCGACAGCATATGCCGGTCAATCATGTGTGTTGTGGCGGGGAGCAGGGGGCAGTGGAGTGAGATGATATCGGAGTTCCTGCACAGGGTGTCGAGGCGCACATAGCGCATTCCCAGGGCGTGGCAGTCAGGGTTCTCCTCCGGGTCATGGCCCAACAGTTCACAACCGAAGCCGTGCATGATGCGGGTGAAAACCGTCCCGATCTTGCCGGTTCCCACCACGCCCACGGTCTTGCCGTGGAGGTCGAAGCCCATCAGGCCATCGAGGGCGAAATTGCCGTCCCGGACCCGCGCCTGGGCGCGGTTGATGTTGCGGATCAGGCACAGCAACAGGGCCGTGGCGTGTTCGGCGACCGCGTAGGGCGAATAGCCTGGTACGTTGGCGACCAGTATCCCGAGCTGGTTGGCCGCCTTGATATCCACATGGTTGAAGCCTGCGGAGCGCAGGGCGAGCATTTTTACCCCGCTCTCCTGCAGTCGCTGGAGCAGGTCACGGTCGACCGTGTTGTTGACAAAAATACAGAAAGCTTCCGCGCCCTTGCCCAGGGCCAGCGTGTCGCGGTCAAGCTGGGTGTCTATATAGTGAAGTTCGTGGCCAAAGCGGCGGTTGTACCGGTCGAGGTAGGTCCGGTCGTAGGAGTGAGTCTGGTAGACGGCAATTTTCATGGACCTGGCTCCTGCGGTACAAATTTTGTACTAGCATAGCGTGTTGGCAGTGACCGACCCGTCATCGGTCGGTCGCGCTCGCCGCTGTACCTTGCCCTGCCTGGGGTCTGCGTGTAAGGTAGCGCTCTTTTGGCGTGGCAGGCATTGACCCGCCGATATAATCTGGAGGCAATCTGACTATGCGAATTATTCTCTTGGGGGCGCCGGGGGCCGGCAAAGGTACCCAGGCTCAGTTCATTACAGAGAAATTCGGCATTCCGCAGATCTCCACCGGCGACATGTTGCGTGCGGCAGTAAAGGAAGGCACCCCGCTGGGGCTGCAGGCCAAGGACATCATGGCGGCCGGTAAGCTGGTTTCGGATGACCTGATCATTGCCCTGGTCAAGGAGCGTATTGCCCAGCCGGACTGTGCCAACGGTTTCCTGTTTGACGGTTTCCCGCGCACCATCCCCCAGGCCCAGGCACTGCTGGATGCCGATGTTGCCATCGATCATGTACTGGAAATCGCTGTGGACGATGAAGAAATCGTCAAGCGCCTGTCTGGCCGCCGTGTCCACGAGGGATCCGGCCGCGTCTATCACGTGATTTACAATCCGCCGAAGGAAGAGGGCAAGGACGATGTCACCGGTGAACCGCTGGTGCAGCGTAGCGACGATACAGAGGAAACTGTCCGCAATCGCCTGGCGGTGTATCACGAGCAGACCGAACCGCTGGTTGGCTTTTACCGCGAGCTGGCGGAGCGTGCACCGGAAACTGCACCCAAGTGCAGCAAGGTTGCAGGCGTGGGCACCATGGATGAGATTCGCGAAAAGGTGAGCGCGGCGCTCACCAAGTGATGCGCCCGGTCCCGGACTGATCCGGGAATGGGTTCGCCACGTAAAACGGCCCCCTGACGGGGGCTTTTTTGTGTCCGGCATATGGGCATCCGGCATACGGTTTGCCGGGTTCGGGGGATTGCCTGTAATTGCTGTTCACATCTGGGGCGCCGGTGTATTCCGCTTTATAGTGTTCAGGTATTCCTTGGGGCTTTGCGGCTGCGATGCCAGGGGCGTTGCCGGCGCGACCCTGGGTACAGCCGGGCGGATCTGTTCAATTTCAAATGGGGCCAGCAAATGACTACAGCCGTTATCCTGATGAATCTGGGGACACCGGAAGAACCCACGCCCGCAGCAGTGCGGCAATTCCTTCGCGAATTCCTTGGCGACCCCCGGGTTGTTGAGGTTCCCCGCCCGCTGTGGATGGCCATCCTGCACGGATTCGTGTTGCCCTTCCGGCCGGGCAAGATCGCCCCGGCCTACGCGGAAATCTGGGGCCGTGGACTGGACGGGGAAGCGGTTGAGGGGTCACCGATACACTTCTACACCCGTCGCCAGGTGGAACTGCTGCAGGCGCGCCTCGCTGACCTGCGACCCGATATTACCGTGGATTACGCCATGACCTATGGCAGGCCCGGCCTTCAGTCCACTGTCGAGCGCCTGCGCCGGGAAGGCTTTGATTCATTCCTGGTGCTGCCGCTCTATCCCCAGTACTCAGCGACCACCACCGGCGCTATTTATGACCAGGTGGCGAAAATCTATCGGTCCAACCGTGATATCCCCGATATCAGCCTGGTGCGCGATTATTACCGGCACTCACTCTATATCCAGGCCCTTGCCAGTTCGGTGCGGGAGCACTGGGAAAAACACGGTGCCGCAGAAAAGCTCCTGATGTCTTTTCACGGTATCCCCCGGGCCAATGTCCGCAAGGGCGATCCCTACGAACAGCAATGCCATGAAACCGCCCGGCACCTGGCCAGTGCGCTGGGACTGGCGGAGGACCGCTGGCAGATCTGTTTCCAGTCGCGTTTCGGCAAGGCCGAGTGGTTACAGCCTTACACAGATAAAACCCTGGAGGCATGGGGGCGTGAAGGGTTGGCGAGCGTCGATGTAATCTGCCCGGCATTCGCGGCCGATTGCCTCGAAACCCTGGAGGAAATTGCAGTAGAGAATCGCGCTAATTTCCAGGATAGCGGCGGGGGTGAATACCGGTATATTCCGTCCCTGAATGCTCGGCCGGATCATATCGAAGCGCTCGCGGCCATTATCGAAGAAAAGCTTCCTCTCTCCTGTTAAAAATCCGCTTTGTCGCCCTTGAAAGTGAAAAAATGGATCCGAATGGTTGAAAGCGGGATTTTTTTACCCAAAAAGCTGTTTTTTTGTCCCATTTTTCTTGCAAAGCAGGTTTTTTTTATTAACTTAGATAAAGTTGCATGGAAATAAACCATGCAACTCGCTCCCTGAGCGCAGCCGGCTACCTGCTGACTGAACTTAAAGGGAAGTCGAAAGGCGATGACCGCGGCAATCAAGCCGATACACTTTCAGGTAGGTAGGAAGTACTTCTTCTCATACAAGGAGACAAGGGATGGCACGAGTAGCAAAAAAGCGTACAGCAAAAAAAAAGGCCACGGCCAAGCGTACCGCCCGGGCAAAAGCTCCGGCTTCACAATCACCTGCAGTAACCAAGGCCCAGAAGTCGGTTGATTCCGCGACCAAGGCCCTGGACGCCCAGATGGATCGCGTGGCCAAGGCACGTGAGCGGGCCCAGCGGACCGGAACAGCGGCGGCCAAGAAGTCCCTGACCAGCGCCAACCAGAAGCTAAAGGATTTGCGCGCCAAGTCGGCTTCCGCAAAGCTGGACCTGGCCAAAGCCAAGGCAATGGAAACGGTTCGTCACGCGGAAGAGGCAGCCAAGCAAAAAGTTTCCGAGATGGCGGATAGCCTGTCCAGCAAGGCGGAAAAGGATATGAAGGCGGCAGTCGACGCCTTTGAAAAGCGCTGGAAAAAGTCCCGCGAGAAAGCTGATGCCAAGAAGCTGAAGGCGGCGGAGAAAAAAGCCGAGGCCAAGGTGAAGCAGGCGGCCAAGAAGGCCACCGCCAAGGTGAAGGCGCTGGACAAGAAAGCCGCGGCCAAGGCCAAGGCTGATGCCAAGAAGGCGGCCAAGAAGAAGACGGCTAAGAAAGCTCCCGGCAAAAAGGCCGCACGTAAGAAGGCCACCACCAAGCAAGCCGGCCGGCCGAAGAAGTCTGCAGCAAGGGCCGGTAGCGCCCGCAAGGGACAGAAACGCGGACCCGGTCGTCCCCCCAAGGTGAATGTGGCTGACAGGAAGGCGGCCGCGTCTGGCAAGAAGGCCGCGACCAAAAAGGCCACCAGGAAAAAGGCGGCGAAAAAGTCCACGGCTCGCCGTGGCCGTCCGCCCAAGAAGTCCTGACAACCGGATATCCATTCCGGTTACCCGCAGTATCGAGCAAAAGCCCCGGCCTGGCCGGGGCTTTTGCGTTTGCGGCCAATTCCGGGGCTCCAGGCCATGAACTGCCGCGGCGGATGTGACACAATCTGCTCCTCGCAATTGATGGGACCCCTCTGCAGTGAAAATCCTCGCCCTGGATACCACCTCCGGCTCCTGCTCGGTCGCCCTGAGCGATGGCGACCTGGTCCGGGAGCAGTTTGTCGCCGCTGAACGCGACCACACCCGCCGCCTGCTGCCCATGGTTGACCAGGTACTGGCCGAGGCCGGCCTCAAGCTCAGTGATCTCGACGCCCTGGCCGTCAGCCGCGGCCCGGGCTCGTTTACCGGCCTGCGTATTGCTATCAGCACCACCCAGGGCCTGGCGTACGCCGCGGACCTGCCGGTAATTCCCGTATCCAGCCTCGCTGCACTTGCCGCCGGGGCGAGGCGCCAGCACCGGGACTGGTCGACCGGGAGCATCATCGCGGCACTGGATGCGCGTA
Organism: Microbulbifer sp. JSM ZJ756; assembly: GCF_044383805.1. NCBI lineage: Bacteria > Pseudomonadati > Pseudomonadota > Gammaproteobacteria > Cellvibrionales > Microbulbiferaceae > Microbulbifer > Microbulbifer sp. JSM ZJ756. Next base: position 216,219 of record NZ_JBISER010000002.1, read on the forward strand.
TGCAGCAGGTCTACTGGGGAGTTTACTCCGCCGCATCACCGGCGCAGAGCCTGCTGCCTGAGGCAGTGCAGGACCCGGAAGCGGTGGCTGCGGTGATCGCCGGTGCGGAACTCGACTCCCCCCTTTATGGAGCTGGCCCGGGCTGGCACTACGAGGGCCTGGCGACGGCACCGGTGACGGCAACGGACCAGAATTGCCCCATCCATGCCCGGGATATCGCTGAGCTGGCCCGTGCGGCCGGCACAGCGGCGGCAGTCACTGCAGAACAGCTGGAGCCCCTTTACCTGCGCAATGAAGTCACCTGGAAGAAGCGGCAGAAAATCCGCTCGGAATAGGAAACCCGGCCTTACATGGAAATTTTTCAGATTGTGATCCTGGCCCTGATCCAGGGGCTGACGGAATTCCTGCCCATCTCCAGCTCTGCCCACCTGATCCTGCCCAAGGAAGTACTGGGGTGGCCGGACCAGGGGCTGGCATTCGATGTTGCGGTCCACTTTGGTTCGCTTTCGGCGGTGATTTTTTATTTTCGGCACGAGGTGTGGGCGCTGCTGCGCGATGGCCTGGGTGGCCTGGTAAAGGGGGAGTTTACCGATGACGGCCGGCTGGCCTGGTTGATCGTCCTGGCGACTGTCCCCGCGGGCATGACCGGTCTGGCGTTCAAGGGGTTTATCGAGCACAACCTGCGCTCTGCGGCGGTGATTGCCGCTGCCACCATTGGCTTTGGTGTTCTCCTCTGGTGGGCAGATGTGCGTGCCCGCCGTGAACTGACGCTGGCCCAAATGGACTGGAAAAAGGCCCTGTTGATCGGGGTGGCGCAGGCCGTCGCCTTGATCCCGGGCACATCCCGCTCCGGTATTACCATGACCGCGGGCCTGATGCTGGGAATGAAGCGGGAGGCCGCGGCGAGATTCTCTTTCCTGATGTCGATCCCGGTGATCGCCCTCAGCGCCCTGTTGCTGACGTTCGACCTGCTCGGTGAGCAATCTGTCCCCTGGGGGGATATATTCCTGGGGGCGTTGCTGTCGGGCATCAGTGCCTACCTGTGTATTCACTTTTTCCTGCAATTTATCAGCCGCATCGGTATGGCGCCCTTCGCCATTTACCGTCTCCTGCTGGGCGCGGCTCTTATCTGGATGATCTGGGGGTAACTGCCAATGACAACCGTCGCATTCATTGGGCTCGGGGTAATGGGGTATCCGATGGCGGGATTCCTCGCCCGGGCCGGCCATACAGTGCGGGTATACAACCGCACTACCAGCCGTGCACAGCAGTGGGCCGGGGACTACCCGGGCACCGTCTGGCCGACACCGGCGGAAGCGGCGCAGGGAGCGGAGTATGTGTTTGCCTGTGTGGGTAACGATGACGACCTGCGCGAGGTAGCCTGCGGGGAGCGGGGCGCATTTGCAGGTATGTCCCGGGGCAGCTTGTTTGTGGATCACACCACGGCTTCTGCCAATGTGGCGCGGGAACTGGCAGCCCTGGCTGCGGAGCGCGACATCGGATTCCTGGATGCACCGGTCTCCGGGGGCCAGGCCGGGGCCGAGAACGGTGCGCTCACGGTGATGGTGGGCGGAGAACCCGATGACTACGAGCGTGCGCTGCCGCTGATCGATCACTACGCCCGCGCGGTCAACCGACTGGGCCCGGTGGGCAGTGGCCAGCTGTGCAAGATGGTTAACCAGGTCTGTATTGCCGGTGTGGTGCAGGGCCTGGCCGAGGGGCTGCACTTTGCCCGGGCGGCCGGGCTCGATGCGGAGCAGGTTGTCGAGGTGATCTCCAAGGGAGCGGCCCAGAGCTGGCAGATGGAAAACCGCTACCAGACGATGCTGGCGGGCGAATATGAGCACGGGTTCGCAGTCGACTGGATGCGCAAGGACCTGGCCATCGTGCTGGACGAGGCACAGCGCAATGGCGCCCTGCTGCCGGTTACTGCCCTGGTGGACCAGTTCTACAGTGAGGTGCAGGCCCTGGGTGGTGGTCGCTGGGATACCTCCAGCCTGTTCGCCCGCCTGACGAATGTACGCTCTTTCGACTGAGCCGCATCGTGCCATGGAAGCAGTGACTATAGTCCGGGGCGGGGCTGGGGTATGAAAGTCCTGCTGTTGTCCGCCTACGACGCCGGCAGCCACCGCCGCTGGCGCAAGGGCCTGGTCGCTGCATTACCCGAGTGGGACTGGACGGTGCTCACCCTGCCTCCGCGGTATTTCAGCTGGCGTGTGCGCGGCAACAGCCTCAGTTGGGGGCGGGGAGAGGCTGCTAAGATTCTGCAGCAGCCCCATGACCTGGTAGTGGCCACTTCCATGACTGACCTGGCCACGCTGCGCGGCCTGGTACCGTCGCTGGCGGGTATTCCCGCAGCAGTTTATTTTCACGAAAACCAGTTCGCCTACCCTCGCAGCGATCGGGCGTTCCAGTCGGTCGAGCCGCAGCTCCTCAACATCTATACCGCCCTTGCCGGCGACCTGCTGTTGTTCAACTCGGAATTCAATCGCAGCACCCTCCTCGACGGCGCCAGGCAGCTGCTGAAACGCTTCCCCGATCACGTGCCGCCCGCTATTTGCGATGAGATCGAGCAGAAATCACGGGTACTGCCGGTGCCACTCGACGATTTGCTTTTCACCGGGCCAGCCCCAACGGCAACCGGTCCGGACCGCGATGCCCCGCTGGAAGTCTGCTGGGCGGCGCGCTGGGAATATGACAAGGGCGGCGAGCGGCTGCTGGGGATACTGCAAGGGCTGGAGGAGGGGCAGGTGAACTACCGGCTGCACCTGCTGGGGGAATCCTTTCGCAACAGTCCCGGGGAGTTCGCCACTATCCGGCGGGAGTTTGCCCATCGGCTGGGGCGGGTGGGATTCCTGCCCGGCCGGCGGCAGTACCTGGAGATCCTGGCGCGCAGCCATGTATTCCTGTCCACCGCCCACCACGAGTTCCAGGGGCTGGCAGTGATGGAGGCCTGCGCGCTGGGGTGCTCGCCCCTGGTACCGGACGAGCAGGCCTACCCCGAGTTTTACCCCGTTACCAGCCGCTACCGGGACGTCCGCGAGGCAGTCGATAAAATAGGCCGTATGGCCGCCGGTGCCGCACTGTGCCCGTCACCGGATTTTTCCGGCTATGCATGGCAGCGGCTGGCCCCGGCGTACAGGGATTGTCTGGCCGGTGTTGCAAGTATGTCCTGATTTAACCAGTCGTGGTCCGGTGACTACTGGGTTTGGCTGGTAGCTGCGGCTAGACTGCCCATCGACGGGTTCGCCATCGACGGGTTCGCCCACGATAAGACTCAACAATGCCGGGCCCCGGCGCTGCTGTAGAGACCGTGCCGTGCCGGAATTCGCCGAATTCTCCTTTTTGTCCTCGCTATCGTCGCTGTCCTCCCTGTCGGCGGTGACGCTGGGGCTGCTGCTGGCGGTTTGTGTCGCCAGTGCATTTATATCGGCGGTTACCGGTGGTGCCGGTGGTGTGCTGATGTTTGCCGCACTCAATGTGGCGATCCCGCTGCGGATGCTGGTGCCGATTCACGGTGCGGTACAGCTGATGAATAATCTCGCGCGGATCTACTATGTGCGCGAGCACATCCGCTGGGAGTTCTGCCTGCCCTTTTTTGCCGGCTGTACCCTGGGTGCGGCGGTTATGACCATGGGACTGGCAAGCCTGGACTGGCAGCAGTTGCCGATGGCGCTACTTGCCGTCCTGATTTTTTACACCGTATTGAAACCGAAGAAACTGCCGGAAATCCGCCTGGCCCCGCGCAATTATTTCTGGGTCGGGATCGGAACCGGGACGCTGGGCATACTGGCAGGCGCCGTGGATCCATTGCTGGCGGCCTTTTTTGTGCGCAGGGACCTCTCGCCCAAAGAGGTGGTGGCGAATAAATCGGTCATGCAGGCCTGGTGCCATGCGCTCAAGGTGCCCGCGTTCATCTACCTGGGCTTTGCCTTTTCCGATCACCTGGGGCTGATACTGCTGTTGACCTTGGCAGCGGTGGTGGGAACCCGGATCGGCATCGCCATGCTCAACCGCCTGGACAGCAGGCTGTTCTTCCGGCTGATGCGGTTGGCACTGTTGGTTGCCGGCCTGCGAATCATCTATCAACTGATTGTGAATTAACTGGAGCGCCGCCATGGCCGATTATCGCATCCTCAATCCCTACGACGGTGAGCTGATCGAAGAGTACGATTTTGCTGACCGCGACGATGTCGAGCGAGTTATTGGCCAACTGGTGGCGGGGCGTGCGGTACAGTCAGCCACACCAGCATTCGAGCGTTCCGATATCCTGTTGCGGCTTGCTGGCCTGCTCCGTGAGCACGCCGATCACCTGGCCAGGCTAATTACCGCCGAGACCGGCAAGACCATCAGTGACAGCCGGGTGGAGATCGAGCGCGCGTACAACACAGCCCTGGCGAGTGCCATGGAAGCGCGCGCCATAAACGGCGAGGCACTGGATTCCGATGCCTACCCTCCGCAGCGTGAGCGCATCGGCGTGGTGTTGTGGAAGCCGCTGGGCACGGTACTGTGTATCACTCCGTTTAATTTCCCCATCAATATCGCTGTACACAAGATCGGTCCGGCATTTGCCGCGGGCAACACCATCCTGTTCAAGCCAGGCCCGCAGAACAAGCGTTCGGCGGAATTCCTGGTGGAGCTTTGCTATCGCGCCGGTATGGATCGCAACGTACTGCAGATGCTGGTGCCGGATATTCCCGCCACCAGCTACGCCGTGGCGCACCCGCAGGTGCAGGCAGTCAACTTTACCGGCGGCACGGCGGCGGCCAATGCCATTGCCGCAGCGGCCGGTTACAAGAAACTGCTGCTCGAGCTGGGCGGCAACGATCCTCTGGTGGTGATGGCGGACGGCGACCTGGATGCGGCGGTATCCGCGGCCATCAACCAGCGGTTCGCCACTGCCGGCCAGCGCTGCACTGCGGCCAAGCGCCTGTTTGTGCAGCGCGAGGTTTACGAAGCTTTCACCGGCAAGCTGCTGGATGCTACCGCCCGCCTGGAAGTCGGCGACCCGATGGCGGAAGATACTTTTGTTGGCCCGCTGATCCACACTGCCGCCGCAGACGAGGTGCACGGACGTGTCGAGGATGCGGTGACCCGGGGTGCGCGGGTGCTGTGTGGGCATCGCCGCGAGGGCAACCTGTTGTGGCCCACGGTTATCGACAGGATCCCGGACGACGCGCCCCTGGTGGCAGACGAGACCTTCGGGCCGGTTATCCCGCTGCGCCCGTTCGACAGCATCGACGAGGTGATCAGGCTGGTTAATGACAGTCCCTTTGGGCTGCAGGCCGGGGTTTTCACCCGTGACCTGGGCCTGGCCAAGCAGCTGTTCAACGCTCTCGATGTAGGGCTGCTGGCTGTAAACGACGGCCCGGGCTTCCGCGCGGAGCATTTCCCCTTTGGCGGGGTGAAAGAGAGCGGGGTAGGGCGCGAAGGTGTGCGCTACGCCATTCGCGAGATGAGCTACCAGAAATCCCTGGTAATCTGACCCTCTCTTGGCCCCGGTTCACAATACTGTTGGCCGGCCTTGTCCAGGGCGCGGATCATCCACTATACTCCGGCACAACTTGTCGGAGTGCCTGTGGGCTGAGATCGCTGTTGCGAGATCCGTTGAACCTGATCGGGGTAACCCCCGCGTAGGGAACAAGATCTGAAGTCGCTACATATGTGAGCGCGGGGTTTTCACCATAAATTCCCCGCTACCGAAAAAGTCATTACACGACTTTCCTCTCTGCTGATTCTTCCCCGGGCGCTCGGGCGCCACTCTCCGCGAAAAAGCGCCACGTTGCGCATTTCCGCGCAATACAAAGGGGTCAGCATGTCTCAAGAAACCGATACGCCGGTCGACGCGAACCGAGAGTCCAGCGAACGGGATTCCACGAAAAAAAGTGGACAATCCCGCGCGGAAAGCCGCGAATCTGCCCGGGTTTTCCTCGACAACCTTACCGCCCAGTCCTTTCCCAATTCCCGCAAGATCTACCTGGAGGGTGACAGCGCCGATATCCGTGTTGGCGTACGCGAAATCTGCCTGGGCGACAGTGTGGTGGGTGGTGACGAAAGCAACCCGGTACTGGAGCCCAACGCGCCACTGCGGGTTTATGATACTGCCGGCCTGTATTCCGATCCGGACTACCGGCCCAATGTGCGCGACGGCCTGCCCCGGTTGCGCCAGGCCTGGATCGAGGCCCGCGGCGATACCGAGGTACTGACCACCCGGCAGGCGGCCTACAGCCAGCAGCGCATGGCCGACCAGGGCCTGGACCATATCCGCTTTGACAACCTGCCGTCCCCGCGCCGCGCCCGGGCGGGGCAGAATGTCAGCCAGATGCACTATGCCCGCCAGGGCATTGTTACCCCGGAAATGGAGTTTATTGCCGTGCGCGAGAATATGGGCCGCGCCGCGGCCGGCGAAGTGCTGGCGGAATCCGATTACGGCAAAGCCCGCGACGGCATTTTTATCCCGGAACAGATCACCCCGGAATTTGTGCGCCGTGAAGTGGCGGAGGGGCGCGCGATCATCCCCGCCAATATCAATCACCCGGAGCTGGAACCGATGATCATCGGGCGCAATTTCCTGTGCAAGGTGAATGCAAATATCGGCAATTCCGCAGTCACCTCGTCCATCGAGGAGGAGGTGGAGAAACTGGTGTGGTCCACGCGCTGGGGCGCGGATACGGTGATGGACCTGTCCACGGGCCAGAATATCCACGAGACGCGCGAATGGATCCTGCGCAATTCACCGGTCCCCATCGGCACGGTACCGATTTACCAGGCCCTGGAAAAAGTGAATGGGGTTGCCGAAGACCTGAACTGGGAAGTGTTCCGCGATACCCTGGTGGAACAGGCGGAGCAGGGGGTGGACTACTTCACCATTCACGCCGGGGTACTGCTGCGCTATGTGCCGCTTACCGCAAAACGCGTCACGGGCATCGTGTCCCGCGGTGGCTCCATCATGGCCAAGTGGTGCCTGGCCCACCACCGGGAGAATTTCCTCTACACCCACTTTGAGGAAATCTGCGAGATCATGAAAGCCTATGATGTGAGCTTCAGCCTCGGCGATGGCCTGCGTCCGGGTTGTATTGCCGACGCCAATGACGAGGCCCAGTTCGGTGAGTTGCACACCCTGGGTGAGCTGACTGAAATTGCCTGGCGCCACGACGTGCAGACCATGATCGAGGGGCCGGGCCACGTGGCCATCCACAAAATCCGCAAAAACATGGATGAGCAGCTCAAGCACTGCCACGGCGCGCCGTTCTATACCCTCGGTCCGCTGACCACTGATATCGCGCCGGGCTATGACCATATCACTTCCGGTATCGGGGCTGCACTGATCGGTACCTACGGCTGCGCCATGCTCTGTTACGTGACGCCCAAGGAACACCTGGGCCTGCCCAACAAGGAAGACGTAAAAGAGGGGCTGATGGCCTACAAGATCGCCGCCCACGCCGCGGACCTGGCCAAGGGCCACCCCCGCGCGCAGCAGCGCGACGATGCATTGTCCAAAGCCCGCTTCGAGTTCCGCTGGGAAGACCAGTTCAACCTGGGCCTGGATCCGGAGCGTGCACGCACTTACCACGATGAAACCTTGCCGAAGGAATCCGGTAAGGTGGCGCATTTCTGTTCCATGTGTGGTCCCAAGTTCTGCTCCATGAAAATTTCCCAGGATGTGCGGGACTATTCCCGCAAGCTTGAGGCGGAACAGGGCATGGAGGAAATGGCGCTCAAGTTCAAGGACATGGGCAGCGAGCTGTATCACAAGGGCTGATGCAGCGCGCCGCAACTTCGGCATTCGAGAGCTCCCGGCACAGGAAAACCGATGACCCTGACTGTCTCCAACCAATGTCCCCGCGTCGCCATCGCCGGCGGCGGCCTGATGGGGCGCCTGCTGGCCTGGCGCCTGGCATTGCGCGGGCTGGATATCACCCTGTTCGAGGCGGGCAGCCTGGCGCGCCCGAGTGGTGCCTGCTGGACCGCTGCGGGAATGATTTCACCGCTTTCAGAACTGGTGCACAGCGAACGCTCGGTATACGAGCTGGGCCTACGCAGCCTGGTGCTATGGCGGGAATGGAGCGGGTGCCTGCAGCTCCTCTGCGGTTCCCCGGTGGGGTTTCGCCAGGCCGGTAGTGTGCTGGTGGCACACGGCCGTGACCGCAGCGAGTTGCTGCAATTCCAGCGCGAACTACAGGGCAAGCTCGAGGCCGGGGAGGTGGGGCAGCTGCGGGCCGTTGCCGCCACTGAGCTGTGGGAGCTGGAGCCGGCGCTGGCCGGCTTTGAGCGGGGGTTGTTCCTGGCCCCGGAGGGCGATATCGACAACCGGCGCCTGTTGCCGGCCCTGCTGGAGGTACTCCGTCGGCAGCGGGTTTCCCTGCGCGAGGAATGCCCGGTGGACTGCGAGCCGTTCACAATTTTCGAGGGCGGTCGCCGGCAGGAGTTTGAGTTGGTGGTGGACTGCCGTGGGCTTGGTGCGAGGGATCGGGTGCCGGGCCTGCGCGGCGTGCGCGGCGAGGTACTGGTGGTGGAAACGCCCGAGGTGCAGTTGCGGCGCCCGGTGCGCCTGCTGCATCCCCGCTACCAGTTATACGCGGTACCAAGAGAAAACGGCCAGACGGTGATTGGCGCCACTGAAATCGAGAGCGAGGATATGTCGCCGACCAGCCTGCGTTCCTGCATGGAATTATCCTCGGCCCTGTACTCCCTGAACCCGGCATTTGCCGAGGCGCGGATTATCGAGACCCGCGTCAACTGCCGTCCGGCCACTATGGATAACCTGCCCGTGGTGGAGGGGGAGCCGGGGCTGGTCAGTGTCAATGGATTGTACCGGCATGGCTACCTGCTGGCGCCGGCACTGGCCGAACGGGTGGAGCAGTTGGCGATAGGGCAGGTGCAGCAGTTGGCATGAAGGACGGCCGGGATGCAGCTATCCACCGCCCCGGATATACAGCAATAACTTACTGCTGAACAGGCAGCTATAAAGCGAGGTGAAATGCGAATCCCATGAGCAAGCCGATAAAAATCCAGGTCAACGGGGAAACACAGCCGCTCCCGGAAGAGAGGAACCTCGACCATTTCCTACTGTGGCTGGGCTATGAGGGCGATACCTTTGCCGTGGCCCTCAACGGTAATTTTGTGCCGCGGGGCCGCTATGCGGAAACAATACTCAATGACGGCGATGCACTGGATGTAGTGGCGCCGGTGGTCGGAGGCTGATATGAGCGATGAGCTGGCACTGTACGGCAAATCTTTTTCCTCACGCCTGCTGGTGGGCACGGCCATGTACCCGTCGCCGGCAATCATGCGCCAGTCCGTGGTTGAGGCGGGAGCCGAGATCATCACCCTGTCGCTGCGCCGGCAGAACCCGGCCCAGCAGCAGGGCAAGATGCTGTGGGATTATATCCAGGAGTCCGGTTGCTCGTTATTACCCAACACCGCCGGTTGCAAGTCACCCGCGGAGGCAATCGCCCTGGCGGAAATGTCGCGGGAAATCTTCCGTACCGACTGGCTGAAGCTCGAGGTGGTGGGGGATGATTACAACCTGCAGCCCGATCCGTACGGCCTGGTGGAAGCGGCAAGGGAACTGGTGCAGCGCGGCTTCAGGGTATTGCCTTACTGCACTGACGACCTGCTGGTTTGCCGCAAGCTGCTGGACGTGGGCTGTGAGGTGCTGATGCCCTGGGGCGCGCCGATTGGGACCGGGCTGGGCCTGATGAATAAATACAACCTGCAGACATTGCGCGACCGTCTGCCGGATATCCCGCTGATTATTGATGCGGGCATAGGAGCGCCCTCCCAGGCAGCAGAAGCCATGGAAATGGGTTTCGATGCCATCCTGCTGAACACCGCCATCGCCAGGGCACAGGACCCGGCCGCTATGGCCCGGGCGTTCCGGCTGGCGGTGGAGAGTGGACGCGCGGCACACCGGGCCGGCCTGATGGTCCAGCGCCAGACCGCCAGCCCCAGTACCCCGACGCTGGATATGCCGTTCTGGCAGCAGGCGGAAACCGCGGGCCGGAATTGACCGCGCACAACGCTTTCGGCGACGGAGGATTTCCGTGTGGATAGCCAGCAGTGCTGAGCTCGCTGGTGCCACCGTTGGACGGCCGCCGCAAGCATCGAGTTGCCGGGCAGGTGAATTCCTGAGTCGAAACCCGGTCATACACGACGTGAATAATAAGATGTGAAGCACGGCAAAGCGGGAGCGGCGGTAATCCCCTGTGCCAGGAACAAGTTGTAAATAGTTTATGCAAATGCAAACAAAACCGATTGTCTGGACCATCGCCGGCAGCGATTCCGGCGGTGGCGCCGGTATCCAGGCGGACCTGCTTACCTTTGCCGATCTCGGTTGCCACGGTTGCACTGCCATCACCGCCAATACTGCACAGAACACCGTGGAAGTTGCGGCCGTCAATGCGGTCCCCCTGGATGTACTGAGCGGGCAGCTGGAGGCGCTGCAGCGTGACCTTTTCCCCGACGCGATCAAGATTGGCCTGGTGGCCAATGCCGGGCAGGTGCTCGCCCTGGCGGAGTTCCTGCACCGTCTCAAGGCGGTGACGCCGGTGCCGGTAATCTACGACCCGGTGGCTGTTGCTACCAGTGGCGACAACCTGGCCGAGGAAGGCATCGGTGAACTGGTGATGCGCGAGCTGTTCCCGCTGTGTGACCTGGTGACCCCGAACCTGCACGAACTGGAGTGGCTGGCACGTGCGCCTGTGGGCAGCGCGGAGCAGATTCAGCACGCGGCGCGCCTGTTGCATGCCGGTGGCTGTCGCGCGGTGCTGGTCACCGGTGGCCACGCGGAAATCCAGCCCGGGGAGGTTGCCGACCTGCTCTGGGACGGGGCGCGGAGTGACTGGCTAATTGGCGATAAGCAGCCTTCGGTCAACACCCATGGCACCGGCTGTACCCTGTCTTCCGCAATTGCCGCCTGTACCGCACTTGGTTATCCGCTGCGGGATGCCTGTGTGGTGGCCAAGGCCTATGTCCAGAGGGGCCTGCGCCTGGGGGATAGCGATACCGTGGGCAGTGGCCCGGGCCCGGTGGGGCATTGTGGCTGGCCGGTTGAAATGGTGGATTTCCCCCGGGTGCTGCTGCCGCAGGAAGAATCGGCCAGCCTTTATGGTACATTCGACGCATCCGGCAGCCGCCTTTTTACCAGCGACTTCGCCGCCACGGATAGTGGGACGCTGGGGCTTTACCCGGTTGTCGATTCGGTCGAGTGGCTGGAAAAACTGGCGGCGGAAGGGGTTAAGACCCTGCAACTGCGGATCAAGGAGGCCGGCACAAACCTGCGAGGGCAGGTTGAGCGGGCGGTCGCTATTGGCCGGCAGTATCGCCTGCGCCTCTTTATCAATGATCACTGGCAGCTTGCCATTGAGTGCGGTGCCTACGGGGTACACCTGGGACAGGAGGACCTGCAGGCCGCCGACCTGAAGGCGATCAGGGCTGCGGGGCTGAAGCTGGGCATCAGCACCCATGGTTTTTATGAATTGCTGCGCGCCTATCGCTATCGCCCCAGCTACCTGGCCATCGGGGCCATCTTTGCCACCGATACCAAGGATATGAGTGACCAGTTGCAGGGGGTGGCCAAGCTTGCGCGGATGGCGGCACTGGTGACAGATATCCCGCTGGTGGCAATCGGTGGCATCAATATCGAGCGGGCCCCGGCGGTGGCGGCCACTGGCGTGGGCAGTATTGCCGTGGTCAGCGCCATTACCCGGGCGGCGGATTACCGACAGGCCGTGCGCGAGCTGCGGGCCATTTGCGGGAATTGAATCATGCTCAGTAACAGGCAATACCAGCGCTACAGTCGCCAGATCATGCTGCCCGAAGTGGGCGAGGGCGGCCAGGAAAAACTCGGTCGCGCTCGGGTGATGATCGTCGGTATGGGCGGACTCGGCAGCCCGGCGGCGCTCTACCTGGCGGCGGCCGGGATCGGCGAATTACACCTGGTGGATGGCGACCGACTGGAAATATCCAACCTGCAGCGACAGATTCTCTACAAGACCAATCACCGGGACAAACCCAAGGCGGAGGTGGCGGCGCAGCAGCTGGTGGCGGCGAACCCGGAAATCCGGGTGCAGGGACACGTGCGCATGGCCGATGCCGCCTGGTTGCGTGACCAGGTTCCGCAAATGGACCTGGTGCTCGACTGCACGGATAACCTGGACAGCCGCTATGCCATCAACAGTGCCTGCCGTGAGGCCCGCAGGCCGGTGGTGATGGCATCGGCGCGGGGTTTTTCCGGCCAGCTGGTGAGCTTTGATTTTGCCACCGGGCTGAGCCCCTGCTATGCCTGCCTTTTCCCCCCCGGCGGGGAGCGGGAGGCGGCTAACTGTGCCAGTGCGGGAGTGCTGGGGCCGGCCCTGGGGGTGATGGGGAGCCTGCAGGCGATCGAGGCGATCAAGTTTTTGCTGGGACTGCCGGTGCCGAGCCTGGGCCGGTTACAACTGTTCGAGGCGCAGACACTGGAGTTGCGGTCGCTGCAGCTGCAGGGTAATAATCAATGTCCCGAATGTTTCCCGGGCCAGTGAGCGGACTTTTGCAGCCACCCGTCCGGATTCGTGCGGGAATCTGTACGGGCCCGGGTTACCCTCCGGCGTGCAGCCGGAGTCCTGCCGGGGACTGTGCGCCGACAATGCATACGGAAATAACAACAATGAAACGATTGCTCCCCATCCTGACAGCCACCCTGGTACTGGTCGCCTGTGCCCCCGGGGACGATCCAGCGGTTTCATCGCAGGCTGCAGCCTCGCAGCCGGCGGGAATACAGGCCGCAAGCGGGGCGGCGCCGGAGGACATTCGTGAAACCTACCTGCGCAGTTGCCACAGTTGCCACGGGCCCGGTGTCACCGGCGCGCCCCGTACCGGCGACGTGGCGGCCTGGAAACCCCGTGCCGCAAAGGGGTTGGATGTGCTGGTGACCAACGCCATGGAGGGTTACAGGGCCATGCCTCCCCGGGGGCTGTGCTTCGATTGCACTGAATCCGAATTCGCCGGCCTGATCCGCTATATGGCAGGTGCCGCGCTGGATGATACGGCAGGGGCCGAGGCGGGCCGTGACACCACCAGTGCGGGGCACTGATCGCAAGCGCCCCGGGAGCAGCTGGCCTGGCGATAAAAACCATTCGCAGTGGCGAGTGGTTTACCACACGGACTGATCGACAGGAGTCGGCCTATGCGTGCTGTTGAACCCCGGAACCCCTCTTCCCGGGATTTATCCTTACTTCACAGGCTTTTCCCATCCGCCATTTCCTGGCCGGTTGTTTTACTCTTCACCGCTTTTCTCACTCTCTCCCTGTGGATTACCCCTGTTGCGGCACAAAAGCTGGACGGCCCGGAGGATAAAAGCGGAGCGGACGGCAACGCGGCAGGCAAGGCATTGCAGGATACGGATACCTCGCTGCCGGACCAGCTGGAAATCCGGGTATGGCGAATACCCTGGGGTGGTCGCCCACGGGACCCATTTGTGGATAGCCGCGGTTCGGTCTGGTTCTGCGGCCAGGCCGGCAATTATATTGGCCGCCTCGATCCGTCAACGGGGGACCTCAAACAGTTCGAGGTGCCGGAGAACTCCCACCCGCACAACCTGGTTGTCGATCCTGAAGGCCATATCTGGTACGCCGGTAACCGCAATGCCCATATTGGCCGGCTGGATCCGTCGAACGGTGGTATCCGGCGCTTTTCCATGCCCGAAGGTGTCGACGATCCGCACACGCTGGTATTGAATGGCGAGGGCAATATCTGGTTTACCGCACAGCACAGCAACCGCATCGGGCTACTCGATACAGGCAGCGGCAGGGTGCGGTCGGTGCAGCCCAGCGTTGCCGGTGCGCGCCCTTACGGCATCAAACTGGACAGTGACGATCACCCGTGGGTGGCACTGTTCGGTACCAACCGCCTCGCCAGGGTAGATCCGGATACCATGCAGCTGACCGAGTTTGAGCTGCCGCGTCCCGACGCGCGGCCGCGCCGGCTGGAGATCGATGAGCGTGGCGATATCTGGTATGTGGACTATGTCGGCGGTTTCCTCGGCCGCTACCAGCCTGAGAGCGACCGGTTTGCCGAGTGGCGGCTGCCGGGAGACTCCCCGCGCCCTTATGGCACCGCCCTCGACAACAGGGGGCATCTCTGGGTTGTCGATACCGGCGTGATGCCCAACCGGGTGCTGGGGTTCGACCTTGGCCGGCAGGAATTTTTCAGCAGTTCGCCGGTACCCGGCGGTGGCAATGTGCGGCATATGTACTTTGACCCCGCGGAGAGTGCGTTCTGGTTCGGCGTTGATGCCGGTTATCTCGCCCGCGGGCGGCCAAAGGCGGGGACCGGGCGCTGATAGCAGGGATTGCCGGATTTCTGGCGCTGCGGGGCCGCGAAACCTGTAATCGCGGCTAAGCTTGCAATATTGTCGCGCCGGCACCAGATAGCTTTTCCTTATCGAACCTATTCCCCAAATAAATTTTTAATTTCTGACTGCGGCGTTACTATGGGGTCAATTCGATAAGTCATTCGGCTTTCGGGAAGTTTTTTCAAGACAGCAACAAGAGGTGGATTATGACCAAGATCGACATCGGTATTAACGAGCAGGATCGTGAAAAAGTCGCCCACGGCCTGAAGCGCCTGTTGGCGGACAGTTATACGCTCTACCTGCAGACACACAATTTCCACTGGAATGTCACCGGCCCGCTGTTTCGTGAACTGCACCTGATGTTCGAGGAGCATTACACCGAGCTGGCCGAGGCTGTCGACGACATCGCCGAGCGTATCCGCACCCTGGATGTTGAGGCCCCTGGCACCTACAAGGCGTTTGCCGAGCTCAGCTCCATCAAGGAAGTGGATTCCATTCCCGCGGCGGAGAAAATGGTGGAAATTCTCACGCAGGGCCACGAGCAGGTGGTCAAGACCTGTCGCGAAGTGTTGAAGGCCGCGCAGGACGCGGATGACGAATCCACCATGGCGCTGGTCTCCGACCGCATGAGCGTGCACGAAAAAACCGCCTGGATGCTACGGGCTACTACCAAGAAATAATCCTCCACAAGCAAGGCGCCCGGGTAGGGCGCCCCTGCCGGGAGTCAGTCTCCTGCACCCGTTCCCCCCGCGGGGAACGGGCGCCCCGGCAGGTGATACCCGTCAGGCGGTGGGTACTATTACCGCGGCTTCCCGCTTTTGATTCCTCCCTGGTTTTCCCCTCCCTCACTCCGCAACAGGTCCGTTGAGTCATCCTCTCCCGGGCAATTGGTACAACTTGGGTAATTTCTGCGGCCGGGTTTCGCGCTTGCATTCCTACGCTGTGTGTTACACAGTATATGCTGTGCATCACACAGTATGTGGAGGAGCGACATGACGCTGGATGCGGAGCGGCTCAACAAACTGGCGATGGAAATGCGCCGGGGGATGCTGGTACTGGCGGTGCTGCGGGCCCTGGGTAAGCCGCACTACGGCTATTCCCTACGCAAGCGTCTCGCCGCCATCGGCCTGGAAATCGACGAGGGCACGCTCTACCCGCTGCTCCGGCGGCTCGAGGGACAGGGGCTGCTCAGCAGCACCTGGCAGGTCCACGATGGCCGCAAACGGCGCTTTTATGTCATCGCGGAAGATGGCAGGGCGGCATTGGAACTGATGACAGGGGAGTGGCGCAAACTTAATCACGCTATCGATAAGCTTGGGGAGGAGTGGTAATGGAACTACTGCAGCGATATGTGGATAACGTCAAGACTTACCTGCCGGGCGGCCTGCGGGATGATATCGGCAGCGAACTCTATTCGGGCCTGCAGGACCAGTACGACGATTTAAGCGAGGCGCTGGGCCGTGATCCCACCGAGTCCGAGCTGTCGGAATTGCTCAAGCGCAGGGGGCATCCGATGGAAGTGGCTGCGGCCTACCAGCCGCGCAGGGCGCTGGTGAGTGAGGCGCTGTTACCACTGTATATGCAGGTCCTGAAGTGGGTCTTCCTGGCGATCCTGATCGGTAACGGTGCGGTGCTACTGGTCGAGTTGCTCAACCAGTCGCAGCCGCAGTTCCTGGCCGCCGCTCTGGGGTGGTTGAAGGGCAGTTTCGATGCAGGCCTATACAGTTTTGCACTGGTGACACTGGGCTTTTTCCTGGCCGGTGAAAGCATCAGTTTCAGCGATGCATTCGGCAAGTGGGATCCCCGGAAACTGCCCAGGATTGCCGCAGCGGGCCAGCGTATCAGCGCTTTTGACAGCGCGGTGGAGCTGGTGGCCATGGTCCTGCTCGCGGGCTGGCTCAACGACCTGTTTCCCGCGATTCAGGTGACCGGCCCCGGGGGTATTGAGGTCACGATATCCAGCGAATTGCGCGCACTGCTCCCGTGGTTGAACATGGCTATTGCCCTGAACCTGTTGATGGCACTGGACAAGCTCTTCCTGCCATTCTGGACCCGGGCCAAGCTGGCACTGGACAGTGCCATCAACCTGTTGTGGCTGTTTCTCTTTGCGCAGCTGTTCGGCCTGGAGCAGGTATTCAGCTTGCAGTGGGAAGGCGCCGGGGTTAATTCATGGGAAATGCCGGCAGCCAAGTGGCAGCTGGTGGTTATCGTTGCCGCGCTGGTTACCGGGTGGGACCTGCTGCAGAACCTGCGACGCTACTTCCGCACGATCGCCGACCGGCCGGCCTGAGTGCTTAAGAGGAGGCGGCTTCAGTGGCTGCCGGATGGCTCTGTCACCAGCTGCAAAAGTGCACTGGCCGGTGCCGACAGCGCACCGCGGCTGCGCAGCAGCACACCGACTTCCTGCTCAACCACTGGTGCCTGCAGGGGGAGGCAGGGCAGGCCGTAGTCGCGCATCTGCGGTCGGCAAAGCTCAGGGACCACGCTGGCGCCGATGCCGGCCCGCACCAGCTGGCCGATAGTGCTGAGTTGGTTGGCTTCGCATAATAACCTGCCACTGTAGCCGCTCTCTGCCATCGCCGCATCGGTCCAGCGCCTCACTGCCGAGCCCCGGTTCATGGCGATAAACGGCTCCGCGGCGAGCGCCTGCCAGGTCACAGAGTCCCGGTCCGCCAGCGGGTGTTCCGGTGGCACTACTGCGATAAAGCGATCTCTCGCAAATCCGTGAAATTCGAGTCCGGCCAGGTCATCGGGGCGGAATGCAATGCCAATTTCCGCCCGGCCTTCCTGGACAGCCCGCTGCACCCGCTCCATTACGATATCCTCGATCACGATGTTGATGGATGGATGCCGGCGATTGAATTCTGCCAACAAGCCCGGCAACCGGTTAAGGGCAAAGGCGGGTATCACCGCCAGGTTCAGTTGTCCCTGTTCCAGCCTGAAGCGTTGCTGGATCGCCTCCATGGACTGGTCCCAGTTATTCAGGAGTTGTTCCGCCCGGCCGAGAAACTCGCTCCCTTCCGGCGTGAGTGCCAGCTGGCGACTGTCGCGGTTGAACAATGGGCCGCCCGCTGCCTCCTCCAGGTTGCGGATGGCCACCGACAGGGCCGGTTGCGAGATATGCAGCAGGGCGCTGGCCTCGGCCAGGCTGCGGCTTCTGGCGACCGCGACAAAAGCGCGCAATTGCTTGAGAGTGGCACTCATTAGACTGTTAACCGTAACCTGGTCATAATTTAACTTAAAGTTAACAATTATAAATATATTTTAAATTTTATTAAGGGTAAGACCAAGGCATGATTGTGACATGCCTGTGATGCCCGTATTTTTCCGGGCCCGGAAGACAATAAACACAGAAGGTCAGACGAGATGAGTATAACCGCACAGCCCCTGTGGCAGCCGACGCCGGAGGCCGTAGCCGCCACCCAGATGGACCGGTTCCGCCGGCTGGTCAACGAGCGCTTCTCCACCAAACTGGAGGATTACCACGCGCTGCACCAGTGGTCGGTGGATCATCGGGAGGAGTTCTGGAAGCTGTTGTGGGACGAGACCGGGGTCATAGCCAGCGAGCGGGGCGACACCGTGCTGGAGAATGACGAGATGCCAGGAGCGCGCTGGTTTCCCGGCGCGCGGCTGAATTTCGCCGAGAACCTCCTGCGTTACCGCGACGATCGCACGGCCCTGGTGGAGCGACTGGAAAATGGCAGCCGCCGCCAGCTCACCTACGCTGAACTGTTTGCCCGGGTGGAGCGCCTGGCCGCGGCACTGGCGGAACAGGGCGTCGTCGAGGGCGACCGTGTCGCCGGTTTCATGCCCAATGTCATGGATACTGTGGTCGCGATGCTGGCTACCGCCAGCCTGGGTGCCATCTGGACCTCCTGTTCACCGGATTTCGGGATCAACGGGGTGCTCGACCGCTTTGGCCAGGTGGCGCCGAAAGTGCTGTTTGCCTGTGAGGGCTATTTCTACAACGGCAAGACCATCGATTCCCTGCCGCGGATCCACGAGATAGCCGCGCGAATCGACTCGCTGGAGAAGATAGTGGTGGTGCCGGTGGCGCGCTCCGCCGGAGATACGGCTGCAGCCGTGGCCGACCTGCCGGGCAGTACCACTGTGGAGGCCTTTATCAAAGGCGCCCCGGAACAGCCGCTGACTTTCGTGCAGACGGAGTTCAACCACCCGCTGTATATCATGTATTCCTCCGGAACCACCGGGGTGCCCAAGTGCATCGTGCACGGTGCCGGCGGCACCCTGCTGCAGCACCTCAAGGAGCACCGCCTGCACTGTGATCTGGACCGGGACGATACCCTGTTCTACTTCACCACCTGTGGTTGGATGATGTGGAACTGGCTGGTGAGTGGCCTCGCCTGCGGTGCTACCCTGGTGCTGTTCGACGGTTCCCCGTTCTACCCGGCGGCGGAGAGCCTGTGGGATATGGCGGACGAGGAAGGCATCAGTGTTTTCGGCACCAGCGCCAAGTACATCGCCGCGCTGGAAAAGGCCGGCCGCAAGCCCCGCGAGACCCATAAACTGGAGAACCTGCGCGCAGTGCTGTCGACTGGTTCACCGTTGGCCCACGAGGGTTTCCGCTATGTCTACCGGGATATCAAGGCCGACCTGTGCCTGTCTTCCATCTCCGGTGGCACTGACATCATCTCCTGTTTTGCCCTGGGCAACCCGGCCCTGCCGGTCTATGCCGGTGAGCTGCAGTGCCGTGGGCTGGGCATGGCCGTGGAGGTATGGAACGACGACGGCGAGCCGGTGGTCGGTGAGAAAGGTGAGCTGGTATGCGCGAAATCCTTTCCGTGTATGCCGATCGGGTTCTGGAATGATGAAGATGGTTCCAGGTACCACAGCGCGTACTTCGAGAACTGGCCTGGCGTATGGGCCCATGGTGATTACGCGGAAATCACCGGACATGGCGGGGTGATCATTTACGGCCGCTCTGATGCGGTACTCAACCCCGGCGGGGTGCGTATCGGTACCGCCGAGATCTATCGCCAGGTGGAAAAAGTCGAGGAGGTGCTGGACAGTATCTGTATCGGCCAGGAATGGCAGGATGATGTTCGGGTGGTGTTGTTCGTGGTTCTGCGCGACGGTGTCACCCTGGACGATGAGCTGGTGCAGAAGATCCGTACCACCATCCGCGCCAACACCACGCCGCGCCATGTGCCGGCCAAGGTGATCCAGGTCACCGATATCCCACGTACCATCAGCGGTAAAATCGTTGAACTGGCGGTACGCAATGTGGTGCACGGCAAGCCGGTGAAGAACCAGGAAGCGCTGGCCAACCCCGAGGCCCTGGCACTTTATAAAAACCTGCCGGAACTGGGATCCAACTGATCGATTCCGGCAAAGGGCGGCGGCCGGTATAAACCGGCAGCCGCCCGGTCCCTTCTCCGCGTCGCCCCATCCCCTGGCGCTGTACCATTCCTGCCAAACTGCGCTACCCTGAAGTCGCAAGAAACGCTTTTATAACCTCCAATAATCTTCACGGAAGAGCACTGATGATCACGTATCTCTACTGGGCAGCAGTGATTGCCCTTGTCGTTTTTTCGCTCCTGGCGGGTAGTCGCATGGGTAGCCTGAAAGTGGGGGGCATTTTTGCTGTCATTATCTTTCTGGTGGGTTGGCTCGCTTACTATTTCCATTTCGAACAGGTCTTCGTCAAGCGGTTTGGCGGGGTGATGCGTATTTCCGTGCCTGAGGGGCAGCGCCATATCGGTGCCACCTGGAAAGAAGACAACCTGTGGATCGAGAATTACGATCCGCAAACGAACCAGTGTATTTTCTCCGAATATTCCAAGGGCAACCTGCTGGAAGGCCGGGTGATAATCCGCGACTGCAACCCGCTGCTCGGCACCGGCGCCGGCAGCACCCGCTGACCCGGGACACGCAACTTCCGGCGCAAACCAGGATCGAAGGGTAAATGGACATTCTTCCCGCCCGCCCGGGCGGGATCGGCTGCGCGGCGATTCCCCACAGCCGTAATTCAATAATGGATGAGTTCTTTGCGCGTACTAATCGGTATTCTCCTGGCGGCAGTGCTGTTCGGCCCCATGCAGGCTGCGCGCGCCATTCCCTTCTTCGATCAACTACCCGATTTCCGGGTGCGGGTAGCGGGTGACCGTGACCTGGAAGAGTGGCTGGGCGACCAGCTCAAGGACCTGCGCAAGGGCAGCAGTGTGCTGGAGAACTATGAGGACCCGCGGGATGTGGCGCGCTACGAACGGGGTAACCTGGAGAAACTGCTGCGCTCGCGCGGCTACTACGACAGCCGTGTGCGCGAATCGGTTAGTGACGGCAAGATTGTCTATCGCGTCGAGCCGGGCCCCCGCTACCTGATCAAGGATATCTCGGTGGAGATGCCGCCCCAGTTGCGTCGTGGCCTCGGCGCGCTGCCCCTGCAGATTGGCGATCCACTCAACGCCGAGAAGGTCAAGGAAGGCGTGACAGTGATCGAGAAGTACCTCAATGACAATGCCTGCCTGTTGAATGTGGATGTGAGTTATGAGGCCACGGTCATACACAGCGAGGCTGCTGCGCGACTGGTTTACCGTGTGGCCCCCAGTCCCGAGGTTGTTGTGGGCCAGGTCTATATCGAGGGTGTTACCACAATCGATGGCGATTACCTGCGCGATAAAGTCGGCATCACGTCCGGTGAGTGTTTCAAGCGCAGCCGGCTGGACGCTGCCCAGTTGCGATTGCTGCGTACCAACCTGGTGGCCGGGGTGGGCAGCGAGGTTTCCGAGCCCTACGGCGGTGTTGTGGATATTACTTTCCGGATCCAGGAGCGCAAGCATCGCACCGTCAAGCTGGGTGTCGGCTACACCTCCAGCGAGGGCGCCGGTGTGTCGGCGGGCTGGGAGCACCGCAATGTTTTCCATCGCGGCGAGAAAATTGATATCGAGAGCAAGGCCAATCCCGTGCAGCAGAGCCTGAAGGCGCGACTGCTGGTGCCACGCTTCCTGCGCGATGACCAGGACCTGACCGGCAAGGTGGAACTCTCCAATGAGGAGCGCGATGCCTACCAGGCGGAATCGTTCACCGTGGGTGCAACCATCTCCCGCAAGCTCAGTGAGCATCGGACGGCGAGTGTCGGCAGCGAGCTGAAATTCAGTGATATCGAGGAAGAGGGCGGTATCACCGAGAACTACCAGTTGCTGGCTTTCCCGCTGGGCCTGAAATGGGATACGACCGACAGCCCGCTCGATGCGCGCAAGGGTGCGACTGCGGCGCTGGAGGTGAAGCCCTATGTGGACCTCGGCACCAGCGGCAGCAATTTTGTGAAAAGCCTGGTGGTAGGGACCGGTTACCACACGCTTGCAGATACCCGCTGGGAGCCAACCCTGGCGCTGCGCCTCAAGGCCGGGGTGATATCCGGTGCCGACAATGCCGATGTGCCGGCGGACGAGCGCTTCTACGCCGGCGGCGGTGGCTCCGTGCGCGGCTACGGTTACCAGGCGCTGGGCCCGCGCCGGGTGATCGAGCCGGAAGAGCCGGGCGAGCAACCGCGCCTGAGTGACCCGATTGGCGGTCGCGCCCTCAGTGAGATATCCCTGGAAGGACGTCTGCGTTTTACTGAAAAATGGGGCGGGGTGATATTCGTCGATGGTGGCAATGCCTACCTGGATCCTGAACCGCGCTTCGATTCGCTGTTGTGGGGGGCGGGTATCGGTGTGCGCTATTTCACCTCCTTCGCGCCCGTGCGCTTCGACATTGCAGTGCCACTGGATAAGCGGGAAGGGCTCGATGACGACTTCCAAGTATACGTGAGCCTGGGGCAGGCGTTCTGATATGGCACGGTCGCTCTCTGCCCTGGCATCTGGTTTCGTGCGCGCCATTGGCACGGTGCTCCGCAGTCTCTGGCACTCCCTGGGCGGTCGCGGTGCACTGGTGTCCAGTGTGCTGCTGGTGCTTCTGCTGGCGTTGCTTTATTTCGTTGGCACCGGCCCGGGGCGCGTATCCCTGACGCACGGCGCGCTCGCCCTCTCCGAGCGCCTTGTGCCGGGGCTACGCATCCAGGCGGGCGAGGTGGCCAGTGAACGCCTGGGCGCCTGGTCGTTTTCCTCCCTGAAAGTGGATTACGAGGGCGAGGTGCTGTTACAGGCCCGTGGGCTGGCGCTGGGCATCGACCTGCCGGGGCTTGTCGCCGGCAGGGTGGATATCGAGCGGGTGGGTGCCGCCGACCTGTTGCTGGACCTGGATGTGTTGCAGTCGCTGCTGGAGGCGGGCGCCGAGCAGGCCGAGGCAGAGGTGGAGGAGCAGCCGGCGGCGGCGCTCGATATTCCCTCCATCAGGCTCGGCCGGCTGGACATCGATCGCCTGCGGGTGATCGACCGGCGCTACCCGGATTTGCCCCCGGTGGCCGTGGACGGGGACGGCTACTTTCGCTGGCAGGGCGAGACAACCCGCGGGGGGCTGGAAATACGCGAGCTGGACGGGGCGGGGCTGTTGGTAAGCCTGGCTGCCCGCGAGACCAGTGAAGGGCGTTACCGGGTGGAATTCCTGGCGCGCGAGGACAGCGGCGGATTTGCCGGCCAGCTGTTGCAGCTGCCCTCCGGGCAGGCGCTGGATGCCAGTGGCCGGATTGCAGTGCGCGAGTCCGGTGACCGGCTGGCAGTCACCATCGAGGAATTTTCCCTGCCGCTGGTGTCCCACCGCTTCGGGCTTGCCGGGCCCCTGGAAATCGCACTGTCGCCCTGGCTGGTGGAGACCGGCGGCCTTTCGCTGACTGTCGATGACACAAAACACGCGATTTCAGGCTCTGTCAGCGGCGAACGGGTGGATGCGGAAATTCGGCTCAATCGCCTGCCGCTGGCCATTTCACAGCCCTGGCAGGATTACCTGCAGGGCGGCTGGCTCAGCGCCGACCTGTCACTGCAGGGCCCGCTGTCGCTGCCGGCGGTCTCAGGGATGGTGGAGCTGCGCAGTAGTTACCGCCAGCAGCCGGTACACCTGGAGGGCCGGGTGCAGACCCGGGATGAGGTGATCGAGCTGGCGGGTGCGACGCTGGAATTTGCCGGCGCCCGCCTGGACCTGGCCGGCGAAGTGGACATTCCCGCAGAGTCCATCGATCTTCAGGGCGAGCTGGCGCGCCTGGAACTGGACGATATCCGCGCGCTGCTGGCGGTGCTGCCGGAAGAGAGCCGGGTGGAGTTGCCGCCGGAGCTTTCCGGTGCCATCGACGGCCTGCAGCTCAGCGCCCGTGGCCCCTGGGGCAACCCGGACTTTACCGCCACGCTCCGCGCCAGCCCGGTTTATGGCGAGCTGCAGGGTGATCTCCGCGCCGTGGTTGCGGGGAGCCCGAAAAAGATTCGCGTGCGGGAATTCAGCCTCAGCGGCGAACATTTCCAGCTGGGGGGGAATGGCGACGTCTCGCTGGAAAAGGAAACCCTGCAGCTGCAACTCACGGCGAGGGCAGATGAATTCCCGCCGCGGTTGCTGCTCGATATCCCCGAGCTGGCCGGCATTGCCGTCAACCTGGATGCGGAATTGTCCGTGCGCGGGCCCTGGAGCAAGCCACAGCTCCAGGCCAGTATTAACTCGGACGGCAAGTACCGAGACTATCGCTATAGCCTGGAGGGGGCTGTGGCCGGGGATATGGACCGGATCCAGCTGGACGGAGTGCGGCTGGAACTCTCCAGTCTCGATCCCGGCCGCGGTTTTGGTGTGACCGCCCTGGCGGGACAACAGTCCCCGGTCACCAATGGCGATGAGGGAGGCAAAGGTTCACTTGCGCCGCAGCAGAGCCCCAGTCGCGTGCGCGAGCTGGCCCGGGAATCCGCCCAGCTGGCCTGGCAGGGTGAGGCCTGGCTGCAGCTGGACGGGATCGTCGAGCCGGGCAAGCAGCGTGCCCGGGGAACAGTGGCGGGGCGCAATATCCCGGTATCCCTGGCAGAGTTGGCGGGCGTGTCCCTGCCCGCCACACTGGAGGGTGAGGTGAGCCTCGACGGGGAATTCTCCGGGCCTTTCGCCAGTCCCGAGGCCCAGGTCAATATCCTCGCCCAGGGCAGCTTCCGCGAGGAGCCCTGGCGCCTGCAGGGCGACGTGGGTTACCGCCAGGGCAGTATTTCCCTGTCCGGTGTCGACCTGCAGTGGGCGGGCCGCAACCGACTTCTGGCCGAAGGCAGCCTGAATGAAAAAGAGCTCGACCTGGAGCTGCGGGGCAATGCCATGCTGGCCGACCTGGAGCTGGGCCTGCCGGCGGAACTGAACGAACGTGGTGAGATTACCCTGCAGGCGACCGCCGCCGGCAGTCCGCGCAAACCGCAGTTGCAGGGGGAGCTGGGCCTCACCAGCGTCACTGATGGCAAACCGTTGTCCGGCGCGATCCGCTGGCAGACCCGGGGGCCCACACTGGAACTGGAATTGGAGATGGACCATGGCACGCGCCGGGCGGCGGAGGCCAGTGCACAGCTGGAGGTGGGGCCAATCCTGGAAATACTGCTGGCCGAGCGCCCGGCCGGCAGTGCGCGGCCGCCATTGCCCCTGGCCCTGGACAGCGGGGGCAGCGCGGACCTGTCCGTGCTTGAGGCTTTTCTCGATCCCGGGATTCACACCATGCAGGGGCAGCTGCAATTTACCCTGACCGCGGATGGCACCGTGGAGAAGCCCCGGATGCTGGGGGAGGTGCGCCTTGAAGGGGGCTCCTACGAACATCGCCCGAGCAATACCCGCCTGCGACGTATTGCCCTGCTGGCGCGCCTGACCCCGGATCGCTGGGTGATCGAGGAGGCGCGGGCGGAGGACCGGGAGGATGGCCGCATTGATATCGGTGGTGCAGTGACCTTCCCGGCAGTGGGGCCACCGCAGCTGGCGTTCGAGGTGCGTGCACAGCGGTTGCACCTGCTCAATTCCCCCGCCGTGCGCGGCGCTGTATCCGGCACGCTGGGACTGAGCGGGACCACCGAGGACGCGCGCCTGGAGGGGCGCCTGACCCTGCGGCCGCTGGAAGTACAGGTAGAGCAACTGTTCGGCAGCAGTGTGCCGGAAATCGAGGTGGTTGAAGTCGAGGTGGACGGCCCGGTGCAGCAGCGCGGCCCGCCCATCCTGGAGAACATCGCGCTGGCGATCCAGGTTGTGCTGGACCAGCAATCCTACGTGCGTGGCCTGGGGTTGAACTCGGAGCTGCAGGGGCAGGTAAATGTCGCCGGCACCGCGGCCAACCCGAACGCATCCGGGGAACTCACCATCGTGCGGGGTAATTTCGACCTGCTGGGCAAGCGCTTTGAGTTGCTGGAAGGTCGGGTGCTGTTCGAGAACAGCGAGGCTGCCATTTTCGTCAAGGGGCGTCACGAGTACAGTGACGGTGAAATTATTGCCGAGATTTCCGGCACCGCCGACGACCTGGATATCGAATTCAGCTCCACGCCCGAGGCGGCCCAGGATGAGATCTTCGCCCAGCTGCTGTTTGGCAAGTCACTGCAGGATATATCGCCACTGCAGGCAGTAAGGCTGGTGACGGTAGTGCGCACCCTGCAGGGCGGCGGGGCCGGCTTCGACCCGGTGGCCAAAACCCGGGAGTTACTCGGGGTCGATACGCTGGATATCAAGAGCGAGGAGGGCGAGGAAGGCCAGGATCGCTATGCGCTCAGCCTGGGCAAGTACATTACCAGCCGCATCTTTATCGAACTGCAGCGCAGTACTGATCCCCTCAACCCCTGGGAGGCCCAGATGCAGATTGAATTGCGGCGCAACCTGAACCTGGAGCTGAAATCCGCCGGTAGCAATGAAAGTGGCGCCGGCAGCGTGGAGCTTCAGTGGAAGAGGGACTATTAGTTTGGGGAAACCCGGACAGCCGCGTTGGCATGAAAGACGCCGGGGCAGGGAGCCACTGATGGAATACGCCGCTATCCTTCTCGCCGCCGGCTACTCGCACCGGTTCGGCAGTGACAAGCGCCTGGCGGATATCGACGGGGAGCCCATGCTGCTGGCAACACTGGCCGGTATTCGCGCGGCCCTGGATACCCTGGGGCCGGGCCCCGCCGAGCCGGGCCGGCTGCAGGTGGTGGTTCGTTCCCGGGACGGGCTGGTGGGCCGCCTGCTGGCGGGGCAGGGTGGGGAGTTGGTGCGTGCCCCCGCCTGGCCGGTAGGGATCGGTGCCAGTATCTCCGCTGCCGCCGCGAAACTGGCGTCGCTGGATGAGCCGCCACGGGCCCTGGCGATCTGCCCGGCAGATATGCCGTTTGTAAGGCCCGAGTCATTGTGCGAGCTCTTGCGCCACTGCGCGGCGGACAAGATCTGTGCGCCGGTATTCGCGGGGCAGCGGGGCAAGCCGGTGGTGTTCGGCCGGTGCTTCCTGGGGCAACTGGCTCAGTTGCGGGCCCGGAAGGACTGGGAGCGGGTAATCCATGCCAATCCCGCCGCACTGTGCGACGTGCCGGTGGATGATATAGGCGTTACGCTGGATGTTGACTGCCCCGCAGATTTTCATCGTGCCAAGCGGCGGGGTCCAGGTGATAGAAGGCCCGCAGCTCTGCATACAGCTTCCCATGGTGGTCCCTGAGCTCCACCGGGATCGAGAAAAAAGACTCTGATGCCACGGCGAAAAACTCCGCCGGTGACTGGGCGCCATAGGGGTCGAGAATGGAAGCCTGTCCCCCGGCAGCCTCGTCGCTCCCGGTATTGCCTGTCCCTGTTTTCTTCTCCTGCCTAATCACCTGGTGTCGCAGTCGCTCATATTCCTCCCGAAAGACCGGCGCCCAGTTACGTCCCGATTCATTATCGGTGAACAGGGGGCGGCCGTCATAGACACCGTCCTCTTCGTCCAGCTTGTGGGCAAATTCGTGCACGATCACATTGCGGCCCTGTTGTGGGTGGAGCAGGTCTTCCTCGATGTCAGCCCAGGACAGCACCACCGGCCCGAGATAGTGGGACTCCCCCTCCCGCGCGCTGGCGGCGGTCATCTCGATGGCGCCCTCGAAATGGGTTTCCCGCGCCACATAGGTATCGGGGTAAAGCAGCACGGTTCGCAGTGCGGGGTAGCAGCGGTTTTGCCGGCCGGTCAGCAGCAGGCAGGCCCAGGCGGCCACGCAGAGCCGCATTTCATCGGTTATCCGCAGGCCGTCACAGCCGACAAACTCCTTGTCATGCAGGAACAGGCTGACATTGGCGCACAATTCCCGCTGGGCTTCCGGCGCCAGGGCCGAGTAAAAGGGCAGGGCGGATTGCAGGTGCCGGTAGGCCGACGGTGTGAGGGGACGCGCTCGCAGGTAGCGCCGCCGCCATTTCTGCCAGTAGACCGGCAGCACCCAGACCAGGATTGCCAGCGCGATAACGGCCAGGAATGTGTTCATGACTGCCCCTCACCGGGCGCGCCCACCGGCAGAGCGGGACCGGTGTAGTCGGTGGATGTGGCGCGTTTCAGTGGCCGGTATTGCAGGACCCGGTCAGCGTAGTCGACCCGCGGTACCAGGTAGGGGCTGAAGGGCGTGGTATCGGTATCGCCTGACAGCCACTGGCGGATAAATCCGCTGCTTGGTGGGGCGATCATGGGCAGGCTCTTGTCGTGGAAGCGTTCCGTTAGCGGGTGCGCGGGCAGCGTAATGATTGAGCAGCTCAGCAGCCTGCCGTCGTCCCAGCTTTTGTACAGGCCGCAGAAGAAAAAAGGTAGTCCAAACGAAAATTCCACCGGGTTGTCGCCGTGCTGGCTCTCAACCCAGGCATTGGCCGGAATCAGGCAGCGGGAGTGCCGGTACTCCGGACGCTTGGGTAACTTGCGCCAGTTACTGTTGATGGACCAGTATTTTTTATGGGGGCTGTAGTGGTCACCCTCTTTCTGCAGGTACAGGTGCCAGATTGCCGTCTCCAGTTCGGGCATCCCGTGGCGGCCGGTGACAATGCTGACCTGTGAGGTCGGCCGGCGCCGGCGGCCATAAATCATTCTCTGCGGGTAGCCGACGCCCACCTGCTCGAGAAATCGCTCTATGCCGGCATGGTCGTCTGCATCGAACAGGCTGCACATGGGTGTTTGGGCCCTTGCTGTAAAAGCGGTGACAGGCAGGAGTGTACCAGCTGGGTGACAGCTGTCGCGCACCCGTTGCAGGGGCCTGCTACTGGCCCGCAGCAGTCAGCCGCGATAGTGCCATATAGCGCTGGATGTATGGCTTGTGTGTGTAGAGGATATCCTCCGGCAGGTCATCCGGGGCGAAGAAGCGGGTCTCCACCACCTCGCTGTCATTGAATACCATATCCCCTTCCGCGATTTCACACTGGACCGCGATATCAACCACCGGTGTATAGGCGGGTTTGCGCACGTCGAGTACCCGGGTGGACAGCACCTCGGCCCCTATTTCTTCCTGTAGTTCACGCCGCACCGCCTGCTCCACGGTTTCACCGTGCTCGAGCCATCCCCCGGGCAGGCCCCAGGCATCCTGGTAGCGGTGGCGGACCAGCAACAGGGAGTCTTCCCTCTTAATCAGGAACACCATGCCGACCAGGAACTTGTCCGAGGTGATATATGAAATTTTCCAGCGCAGGTCGACCGGAAGCTCGCGGTAGATCGTGTATTTGAGCCCGGGAAAGGCGAGGAGGGCGGCTGCAGCCCCGCAGCAAGCCAGGAGGATAAGGGCTAGGGTCTTCTTGATCATGGGGCGCTTGGCTACCTCGATTCGCTCGCCATGGCGATATTACTGGCAAGCATTCGCCGCATAGCGGCTTTATTACTGCATGGATCTGTCATTGGGCTCCCGGTTACCAGTCACAATACGGGGTGTCGACCAGGTTCGCATTGTAATAGCGGGGATCGCCGGTAACCTCTGCTGTGACCCAGTCCGGGCGCTCGAATTCCTCGGCCTCCGACTCCAGCTCAATTTCGGCCACTACCAGTCCCCGGTTACGCCCCGAGAAAATGTCGATCTCCCACTTGTGCTGTCCCACGGTTACGATGTGGCGGGTTTTCTCGATGACCTGGCCCCCACACAGGGTGTCGATAATTTCCTGTGCATCCGCCACGGGAATTTCGTATTCGAACTCGCTGCGGGAAATACCCCTGGTGGCCCCCTTGAGGGTGAGAAAGCCGCGGTCGCCATAGATTCGCGCCCGGACTGTGGATGTGCCGGACACCGGCAGGTAGCCCTGGGATACGGCGGTGCCCCCCTCCCGGGTGGCCAGGGTAGCGGCAAAGCCGGGCTCCACCAGGAATTTTCTCTCGATTTCTTTGGCCATCGATGTCTCTGCCAAGTCTCCATAACAGGGGCCCGGGCCAGCCGGCCGGGTTACGCGGGTGGTGGTGCCCGGGCTCAGTAGAGCTCGCCCAGCGGGACGGCGCGCGCCGCGCGCCTGAACAGCCGTCGTCCCAGTTCATACTCGGGCCCTGACTGCGGCGACCATACACTGCTGGAATGGTACTCCCCTGCCCATTGAACTTCTATCTTCCAGGCCGCGCCGTCCAGGCCATGGCGTTCCGGCGGTGGGCGCGCGCCCAGGTAGCTTCCGGTTACCAGCCGCCGTATCCGGTCGACGAATGAGGCCTCGGCCTCCAGTGATACCGGCCCCGTGCGGGCTTTGCCCCAGGGCGTGCTTTCCGCAATACAGAGTCTACCCGGTACCGGGTCCAGCCGGATGGTTAGCGGAAAGTCAAAAGCGCGCTCCAGGGTGAAGCGCACGTAGTCCCCCGGGCGTGGGGTCAGGTGCTGGTGGCTTTGGGCTGGTAGTGGTAACCGGTTCAACCCGGCTCCCTGGAGAGATATGGCCTGGTTGAATTTTGAGCGGCCGGGCCGGTTGGCCCGGCATACAACCGCGCCGCTGAAACGGGTATCATGTCGCTCAGATTTGTACCAGTATGTAGCACGGAAACCCAAGGATCTATGAGCAAGCAGCGTGTCCTGACCGGCATCACCACCACCGGCACTCCCCACCTGGGCAATTACGTGGGCGCCATCCGCCCGGCGATTGCCGCCAGCCAGGAGGAAAACAACCAGTCCTTTTACTTCCTCGCCGACTACCATGCGCTGATCAAGTGCCAGGACCCGGAGCAGGTACACCAGTCCACCCGGGAAATTGCCGCCACCTGGCTGGCCCTGGGACTCAATACCGACAATGTGGTGTTCTACCGCCAGTCCGATATCCATGAGATCCCGGAACTCACCTGGCTGCTGACCTGCATGACCGCCAAGGGCCTGATGAACCGTGCACACGCCTACAAGGCGGCGGTGGATGCCAACCGGGCCGACGGCGAGGACTCCGACTTCGGCATCAACATGGGCCTGTACAGCTACCCGATCCTGATGGCCGCCGATATCCTGATGTTCAACGCCAACAAGGTGCCTGTGGGCAAGGACCAAGTCCAGCACATCGAAATGGCCCGTGATATCGCCCAGCGCTTCAACCACCATTACGGCGAGCACTTTGCGCTGCCGGAGGCGGTCGTGGATGATCATGTAGCGGTGCTGCAGGGCCTGGACGGCCGTAAGATGAGTAAAAGCTACGGCAATACCATCCCGCTGTTCCTGACGGAAAAGCAGCTGAAAAAGCACATCAACAAGATCAAGACCAACCTGCTGGAACCGGGCGAGCCCAAGGACCCGGATACCTCTACCGTGTTCCAGGTCTGGCAGGCGTTTGCCACCCCGGAGCAGACCGCCGAGATGCGCAAGGCTTTCGAGGAGGGCATCGCCTGGGGCGAGGCCAAGAAGCAACTGTTCGAGCTGGTCAATGGCCAGATCGGCGATGCCCGCGAGCGTTACCATGAGCTGCTGGCCAACCCGGCGGATATCGAGGCAGAGCTGGAGAAGGGCGCCGAAAAGGCCCGGGCTTATTCCGCCCCGTTTATCGAGAAGCTGCGTGCGGCGGTGGGTATCCGCAAGATCGGCTGATTGCGTTGCCGGCTCGCCGGCGCATTCGCTCAATGTAGTCATCCGCGGGCCATGGCCCGCGGATGGATGTATAAGAACAACAAACAAGCACAATAACTACTAATTACAGGGAGCCCTGTTATGAGTGATGTCGAGGCGAGTCCTGCCGCCGGTGTAGAAGGTGGCAAGGGCATTGAAAAAAACAGCTGGGTCAACCGGGCGCTGAACCGGGTAGAAGTGATCGGCAACCGCCTGCCGGACCCGGCGGTACTCTTCCTGATCCTGATGGTCACCGTATGGGTCTTCTCCTGGCTGTTGTCCGGGGTCAGCTTTGACGCGCAGCACCCGGCCACCGGTGAGGCGATCCGCATCAACAATCTCCTCTCGGGGGAGTCACTCGCATACTTTCTCTCCAACATGGTCACGACCTTTACCGGCTTTGCCCCCCTGGGGGTGGTGCTGGTGGCCATGCTCGGCGTGGGTGTCGCAGAGCAGAGCGGGTTTATCAATGCGGTGCTGAAAAAGCTGCTGGGAGTAACCCCGCAGATGCTGCTGACCCCAATGGTGATCCTCGTCGCCATCGTCAGCCACACGGCAGTGGATGCGGGCTACGTGCTGGTGATACCGCTGGGTGGGGTGATCTTCTATGCGGCCGGACGCCATCCGCTGGCCGGTATTGCGGCGGCGTTTGCCGGCGTCTCCGGTGGTTTCTCTGCCAACTTCGTGCCCTCGGCGATCGATCCCCTGTTACAGGGCTTTACCCAGTCGGCGGCGCAGATCGTGGATGCACAGGTACAGCTCAACCCACTGAACAACTGGGCCTTTACCTCGGCTTCCTGCCTGGTGATCGTGCTGCTGGGCTGGTGGCTCACCGACCGGGTCATCGAACCGCGCCTCAGGGACGTGGAGATCGACGGGGACGAGAATGAGATGCCGGTGATGCAGGACATGGGCGAGCGCGAGCGCCGGGCGCTGCGCTGGTCCCTGCTGGTGATGGCTGCCGGCATTGCCGGGCTGGTGGCCTGGATGCTGCCGGAGTCCTCGGCCCTGCGCGATGGTGCGGGCCAGCTGGCATCCTTCGGTGCACCGGCGATGAAGTCGATCGTGCCGCTGATCTTCCTGCTGTTTATCATCCCGGGAGTGGTGTTCGGCTACCTGACCGGCACCTTTGGCAAGTCGAAGGATGTTATCGACTCCATGTCGAAGACCACCGGCTCCATGTCCTACTACATCGTGATGGCGTTCTTCTGTGCCCTCTTTATTGCCGAATTCGGCCGCTCCGGGCTCGGTACATTGCTGGCAGTGGAGGGAGGCGGCCTGCTGGCGGCGATGAACCTGCCGGGACCCGTGACCCTGATGGGCATTATCCTGCTGGTGGGCTCGGTAAACCTGTTCGTGGGTTCCGCCTCCGCCAAATGGGCACTGCTGGCCCCGATCTTTGTACCCATGCTGATGCAGGTGGGTTTCTCCCCGGACCTGACCCAGGCCGCCTACCGGGTGGGGGATTCCTCCACCAACATCATCACCCCGCTGATGCCGTATTTCCCACTGGTGGTGGTGTATTGCCAGCGCTACGTGAAGGGTACCGGTATCGGCACCCTGGTATCGTTGATGCTGCCCTATTCAGTGGCCTTCCTGTTGTGCTGGTCGATCTTCCTGGTGATCTACTGGTCCATCGGCCTGCCCCTGGGGCTGCAGTCCAGCTATACCTATCCCTGACATTGACCGGGAAACTGCCGGCGGGGCCATAGGGGCACCGCCAGGCTCTTCCCGCCTGGTTGAGTGAGAATATGGCTTACCTGTACCTGGCCATTGCCATTGTTGCCGAGGTCGCCGGTACCACTGCACTGAAGGCCTCAGAGCAGTTCACCCGGCCACTGCCGTCGCTGGTTGTGGTGGTGTGCTACGGACTGGCGTTCTATATGCTGGCGCTGGTACTGCGCACTATTCCGGTGGGCATCGCCTACGCCATCTGGGCCGGGGTAGGGATCCTGTTGGTGGCCCTGGCGGGCGCGGTTATCTACCGCGAGGTGCCGGACTGGCCGGCGGTGATCGGCATGACGCTGATTGTCGCCGGTGTGGTGATCATCAACCTCTTCTCTGAAAGCAAGGTGCACTGACCTGCGGCCCGCCCTGTGGCTATACCCGGACGTTTTCCTTTCTTTGTTGCAAATAAGAATCTATCGCATTATTGTTTGCTGCGGTTGTGCTGGTCCCGCGCGGCAATCCCCTGCCATCTGGACCGGTATGCAATTCCAGGGACATAAAAACAGGAGCCGGGCCTCTCTCGCCGGGAATACCAATGATGGAATCGCCGCTTGTTGCCGGCCTGGTGGCTGGACTCTGTATTTTCTCCGGTGTCACTTGCCTGTATTTCGCATGGCAGCGTAGCGGGCCGCAGCGCCTGTTTACGCTCGCGGGATGGGGGTTGCTTGTCGCGTCAGTCTGGAGCTGGTCGGGCGCCTACAGCCTGGAGTTCGGCATCTGCTTCAGTGTAATTCTCACGGCGCTGGTGGCCTGGCTGGTAGTGATCCTGGGTGGGGCATTGCCGCGGCGCCGGGACCTCTTGTCACAACGACCGGCCCGCGCGCGCCGTTCAGAACCGACGGTCGCCGGGCGTGTCAGGTTGCGCAGGAGCATACGCTTCCTGGCCGCTTTGGTGCTGCCGCTTACCTGCGCCGTGGTATTTGCCCTGTCGTTTTTTGGCTGGAGCGACGCGGAGGAGAGTACCCGCTTGGTGAGTGCGGTGTTTGTCGGGCTGCTGGCCTGGAAGGCCGGGGTGGTCTGGGTAAGTGCCGACCGGAATCTGGCGCGGGCGGTGCTGGGCCTGCTGCTGGTCAACGCCGGCAGCGGCCTGCTGCTGGCCGTGCAATGACCGGGGGAGAAGAGCGATGAAACTGTCATTCAGGCCCAGCCCGGCCTTTGTGCGCGATATGACCGGTGGGCATTCAGCGCTGGGGCTCTTTCTGTCCACCCTGCTGTATATCGTCTGTGTGAGCGGTACCCTCGCGGTCTTCTACCCGGAGTTTGAACGCTGGGAGCAGGCATCCGCGGGGGAAATGCTGACAGTCGAAGCGGATGTATACCGGCGCGCTGCCCGCGAGGCCCTTGCCGGGATTCCTGCCGATGGCGAGCAGCCGGGCGTGATCCGCTTTACGGCACCCACCGCCGAGATGCCCCGCATGCTGGTCGAAGTGGGGGAGAGAGAGCATTTCGTCGGCGGTAACGGGACTCTGCGGGAACAGGTAACGCATGAGTGGACGGATTTTCTCGTCTATCTCCATTTTGCCCTTAACCTCCCTGTGGGCCTGGGTGTCCCGGTAGTGGGCCTGATCGGCGTGCTGATGGCGGCGCTGATTATTTCCGGATTGCTGGCCCACCCCAATATCGTGCGTGAGGCATTCTCCCTCCGTGGTCGTGGTTCAGCGCGTCGACGCCAGGTGGACCTGCATAACCGCCTGGGCGTATGGGCGGCGCCATTTCACCTGATGATCGCGCTGACGGGTGCATTTATCGGCCTCGCAACGGTGTTCGCCTTTGCGATTGCACAGGTTTTTTATTCCGGCGATGTGGAGAGGGTGCACCACCTGCTGTTTCGGGATGTGCCGGAGGCGAAGGCGGAAGCCAGCGCTGTACCGGTGCCGGATTTTGCCCCGGCACTCGCGTCGCTGGCCCGCATCGCTCCAGGAAGAGAGCCGTTTCGGATCAGCCTTCACAACCCCGGCAGGGTGGGTCAGTTGTTTGAAATTACCACCCGCGTACCGGGGCGACTGGTCTGGGGAGAACGATTTTACTTCAATGCCGATGGCGCTTCCCTGGGGCGGGATGGCTGGTCCGATGGCAGTGCGGGCAAGCAGGTTTACGCCTCTAGTTTTCGCCTGCATTTTGGTCACTACGGCGGTTTCGCCGTGAAAGTGGCCTACTTCCTGCTGGGCCTTGGAATGTGTGCACTGGTGGTTTCAGGAATCAATATCTGGCTGCTGCGCAAACGACAGCGGGGTTTCCCCCGGGAAAGGCTGGAGCGCATATGGGTGGCGCAGGTGTGGGGGGTGCCCCTGTTGATTGCAGCGGCCGCCCTCGGCCAGCTGGTCCTGGGCTTGCCTCCCCTGCCGGTATTCTGGGGCGGGATTTTGGGGCTCAGCCTGGTGGCTGCGTTCCGGGGGAGTTGTGCCGGATGGTCCTGGTACTTGCGCCTGGCTGTTGTCCTGGTCGCGATGGGCGTGGTCGGGGCACACCTTGGCCGGTTTGGTGCCGGTGCCATCCATGGCGGCGCGCTGGTGGGCAACCTTGTCTGGTTGCTCTGCGCCCTCGGTTTCGGCCTGTCCTGCTGGTTCCGGGATGGTCGCCAGCGCGTTGCCCGCCCGGGGGAAGCGGTTTCCGGAGAGCCGGCAGCTACCCCCGATACGGGCTGAAAGGCTTTATTGGACCGGGCGTAGCATTTCGATATGCGGGATACCATCCTCGTCGTAGGGTTCTGATACCTGCTCAAAGCCGAAATCGCGATAAAAACCGGCAAGGTGGAGCTGGGCGGAAATACGGATGGCGGCGCCGGGATGGACGTCATCAGATAGCAGCACTGCACGGCGCACCAGCTCGCGCCCGAGCCCGGTGCCCCGCGCCGACAGGGCGGTTAGCACACGGCCTATGGCCGGTTCGCGATACTTCTTCCCCGGGTCCACCACGCGCAGGTAGGCGAGCAGGTGTGGTTCCGGGGTGCGCGTATCCCAGCCACACAGGTGCCAGGAATCCCAGTCCCTGCCATCGGCGTCCTGGTAGGCACAGTCCTGTTCCACCGTGAAGACCTCCTGGCGCACCCGCAGGATTTCATACAGTTGCCGGTTGTCCAGCCCCTCGAGGCGCGCCCACTGCCACTCCACCATGAACAATCTCTCTCCTTAGCGGGTTGAGCGCAGAGAATAGCGGTTTCCGCCGGGGGTGAGAACGGCCGGGCGGCCCGCTGCCATCAGTCCCGCTCCAGCTGGGCACGCCAGCGGGGCCGGGTTT
Source organism: Microbulbifer sp. JSM ZJ756 (assembly GCF_044383805.1). Classification (NCBI taxonomy): domain Bacteria; kingdom Pseudomonadati; phylum Pseudomonadota; class Gammaproteobacteria; order Cellvibrionales; family Microbulbiferaceae; genus Microbulbifer; species Microbulbifer sp. JSM ZJ756. The sequence goes on from NZ_JBISER010000002.1 coordinate 252,351, forward strand.
CTCCCGCCGAAGGCGCCGGCCAGCCCTCCCGCTGCCGGCTGCGATCGCCGTCATTCTCCTCTGTCTGGTCGTGGAAAAGCTGCACCCGGGTCTCGAACGGCATATCGATCTGCGCCTCATCCAGGGCCAGCTTGATGGCCCTGACCACGGCAGCGCCGATATGGTTGGCATCGGTCTGGCGGCTGTGGGTCCACCAGCGTACACGGATGGTCACCCAGCTGGCGGCGAGCCCCCAGGGCAGGGCCTCTACAGGAACCTTGTCCTGCACGCCCTCGACCTTGCTGACCGCTTCTACCAATACCTCGCAGGCACGGTCGATACCGTCGCCGTAGCCGATGCCGACATCGTATTCACTGCGACGCAGTGGGTGGGCGGTCTTCACCACCACTGCGGTGGTGTAGATGTCGGCGTTGGGAATGACCACCCGCTGGCCGTCATAGGTGCGGATAAATGTGGCGCGGTTCTCGATTTTCTTGACCGTGCCCTCGAATTCCCCGACACGGATCTGGTCGTTCAGGTGAAAGGGCTCCTTGAGCAGGATCAGCAGGCCTGCCAGCCAGTTCTGCAGGATATCCTTGAAGGCGAAGCCAAAAGCCACTGAGCCCACGCCGAGCCCGGCGACAAGGTCGCCCGGCTTCAGGGTGGGCATGACAATGGTTGCTGCCAGCAGGCAACCAACGCCGAACAGTATCCACTTCACCAGGCCGCCCAGGACTTCCCCGAGGTTTTCCCGCTTGCGTCGCGCCAGGTGTTTGCGGGTGAGGAAACCGAACAGCGTGCCGAGCAGGTACAGCAGTATGACTACCACCAGCGCTGCCACAAAGTTGGGGATATGCTGGATACCATCGGCAATCCAGCCATCGACTTTGCCCAGTGCGGTTTCCAGGCCGCGATCTACCTGCTCCGGAAGTTCCCGGAGCGCTTCCGAACTTTCTTCCTGGCCGGCGAGTAGGCGTTGTGCCGTCATCCAATTCATCCCCGAGACCCCTGGCCGGGTCGAGTTTTCCCTGCTGTATCGCGCAGTTTAGTCGTAGCCGCGGCCGGGCGGCGTATCCTCCGGGACTTTCCGGCGTCGGGTAGAAGTATCGCGTCTCAGAGGATGATCGCTATCGGGATGTTGTGGCCACGCATGGCATCACGCAGCTGCCGGGAGATTGAGGCGCCCATCTCAATCACTGCACGGGACGGTCGGGGGGAGGAACCGGGCTAGAGAAAGAATGTCCTGGTAGCAGCCATGAAAGCAGGCAACACGATTGGCCGGCACGCTGGTGTCAGTCGCCGGGGATCAGCGCCCACCACTGGAAGACCGATCCGCGACAGGGGAGAGCGTGCCGCAAGTCAATCCCGGCCAGTGCGATCCTGTTGCGGCCGCTTGAACTGGCCCTGTTGCAGGTAGTGGATTACCTGGGCGATGACTTCGTCATTTTTCATCATGAATACATGGGTTGCAGGCACGGTGATATGGTCGTTCATGCCCTCCAGCTTTGTCCTCTCTACCGAGACCTTGCCGTCATCGGTGGCCGGGATCATCCGGGAAAGTATCGGGTTGATGCTGCGGCTACCGGCAATGATCCCCAGGTCGAACTCGGCCGCCCCCAGCCGGTTGGGAACGCTCATGTCGCCGGTGCCAAGCTGTAGTCCCGCGTCGCCGAACATGAAATGAAAGCCCGGGAAGCTCCCCAATCGGTCGACCACCTCACTGCCCCGGTTGGGCGGCCCCAGCATAACGACCCGTTTCAGGTTCTTGATCGGCACCCGGCTGAGGTACTGTCGTACCAGTATTCCGCCCATGGAGTGGGTAACAAAATTTACCTCGCTATCTTCCGGGCACCGGTCCAGGGCCGGTGCTATTGCGGGCCCGGCGAGTTGGTCGATGGGCCGTTCGGTGGAGGGGTAATCGACATTCACTGTGTGGTAACCGGCTTCCCCGATGGCACGTTCCAGCTTTGCCATGGAACGGTCGGATTTGGCCAGGCCGTGCAGGAGAATCACGCAGGCTTCAGTGGCGCTGGATAGCGGAGAGTAGGGCAGTGCCAGTACTGCCAGCAGCAATGCGTATGCCCGTTTCCGGGAGCCTATGTACATGGTTTTCGATAAGTCCGGGTCGTTGGCGGCTGGCTGCCCAATCTACCGCGAGCTGTGGCGCTTGCCAAGTGTACGCCCGGTATACAGCCTTCCCCGTTTGGGCCGGCGCACCGGGGAGTTGGTCCCCCGGGTATCAATAGGCCACATCAAACCCCAGCAGGATATAGGATTCCTTATCCAGGTGGCCGGTGAAGTACAGTCCCTGCTGGTCATTTGCTCCGAGAAAATCGGCATTGATCTCGATGATTCCCTTGGCATTGCGCATAAAGTAATAGCTCGCAGTGAAGGTGAGGGTATCAATTTCAATGCCCTCGTAGATCGTATCGGTATGGGCCAGGTCATTGGCGTCGGCGCTGTTGTACAGGAGTGAAAATGCCCAGCGATCGCTGGCGATATAGTCCAGGCCCAGGAAACCCCCGTGCCAGTCATACTGTCGGTTGGGCCAGAGGATCGTATCGCCGATTTCCGGCTGCAGGAAATCATCCCAGCTGGTCCAGAGATACTGGGCATACCAGTGCGCCCTGTTGCCGATACTGCCGGAAAAGTCGACCCCGAGCATGGTTACATCCGAGTCTCGCTCGCCCCTGAACAGGCCCGCTGGACCGGTGGCGCTATCCCGTTTTCCTGAAAGCGCAAACAGTCCCGCGGACAGCGGCTCCTCATCAACACCCAGGCGGGCAAAGGCACTTTTTGAGTTGTTGTCATCAAAGAGGTTGTCCGGGCGGCGATAGCCGGGACTGTTCACATTGAAGTTATCCGTGATGCCATTGCCATTGACCAGCCCCAGGGCCAGGTCAACCGGGCCAAATGACCGATCGAGTATCATGCCCCGCTCATAGGTGATACTGGCCATGCGGTACACCATAAAGTCCTGGAACGTGAGACGTACTTCCCGCGGAAACATCAGGTCTGATATCTGGAACTGGCCCAGCTGCAGGCCGACACCGGAGCTGAACAGGTCACTGTGGCGGATCCATGCGTCCTCGATGATCACTTCGCCGTTTTCTCCCTTTTCGGCGAAGATCCCGTAAAAGTAGTAGGTGAGGTTTTCACTGAGGGGCGCGCTGGAGAGCAGCTTTACCAGATAGGGCGCCTGGAAATCAGTATCCGCCTCTACACGCTTGCCGTTCAGTGGATCGATCGATTCACCCTCGCGCCCCTGGAAATACGCCTGGGCGCGCACGGCAAAAGGAACCTTCTCCGGCAGGGCCAGCAGGTTGTCCCCGGTATCGACTGTTTTGTCGCGCCATGAGGGCAGGCGGTAGTTATTACCGGCGAACTCTTCACCGAAGGCATTCAGGCGGGGAAAAGCCGAGTGGCAGGCGGCGCAACTCATCTCGTACTGGCGGGCAAATACCGGAATTGCCCAGGCTCCGAGGGACTGCAGTAAACAGGCAAGCGCGACCGCGGGAACCAGTAGCCGCGCAGGGAGCAAAGGCATGCGTGTTCTCCGAATAGTATTTAACTTCTGGAATCTAGTGCACCAGCGCCTCTTGTAAAGCGCGAGGGAAGAACTGTTTGCACTCCCGGGTAATCCACAGGGTGATTGCGCGCGTATGACGTCATTTGGGTTAAAGGGGGTGTCACCATGTCTGAGCTGGTTAGGCTGATCTACGCCAGTCGCGCAGAGTTCGCGCCGGCTGATCCTGTACAGGGGGTTGAACCCAATGTCGGTCGCATACTTATGCAGAGTCGTCGCAACAACAAGCGCAGTGGAATTGGCGGTGTTTTGTACTTCGGCGACGGGCATTTCTTCCAGGTTCTTGAAGGAGAGCGCGAGGCGGTCAACAGGACTTATCAGCGCATCAGCGGCGATTCCCGCCACCGGCAGCTGACCATCCTGTCGGTGAACACAGCGGAAACGCGTCTGTTTGCCGACTGGTCGATGAAATATGTCCCCGCCGAGCAGTCGGTGCGGGAATTCCTGGCGGCGCGGGATTACCTGCGTTTTGCGCCGCTGCAATTCAGTGAGTCCGAGGCAAAGGAGCTGGCTCGCCTGTTCCACCGTGAGCACACGGGGCGGGAGCGCGCTGGCAGGTTCAGCTGGCGCAGGTTATTTGATTTCTGAACCGGTGTATCCCGGTGCCCGACATAACTGCGGCGTGCCGCGCTAGGGGGTGTGCTGTGCGGAAGCGCGGGCAATAAACCCCTGGTTTACCAGGCTGTCCGGTTTCAGTGCCAGTCGCTCATTGGCGAAGGCTTCCGCCAGTTCCCGGTTGCCACTGCGGATGGCTGCCTCGGTGAGGGTCCAGTCGATGATATCCCGCTGTGCGTGGCTGCCACCGAAGGTATTGGCTATATAGCGGGCGCTGTGCAGGTGTTCCGTGGCCCGGTGATAGTCACCGTGCCAGAAGGCGATAAACCCTTCCACCAGGGGCAGGCCGGTCTGCCAGCCCCAGTGTGATACCTCCGCTTCGTTGTCCCTGCCGGCACGGAGGCTGTTGGTGATGTCTTCCGCCCTGCTGTCCTCCCCGGCACCGAGGTAAGCCATCACTGCATGCCAGTCGTTGAAGGGGTAGAGCCGGCCATCCGCATGTTGTTCCCAGGCTTTCGCCAGCTCTTGCCAGCGGTCACCGACGTCGCAGCCACTGATGGACAGGCGCCATAGCAGGGCCGAGGCATCCACCATATCCAGCGCCATATTACTTTTTTCACTGCGCACCGGGCCGTCATAGAGCGCCAGAGCCTCGTCCTGCTCGCCCAGGTCCAGGTGGTACAGTGCCCGGTGCCACCAGTTGTGCACCTTGAAGAAGTTTTCCTCCCCGGCCCAGAACGCTTCGCGGCTTTTCATCCATTCGATGCCGACTTCGGGACGGCCGGTCATTTCCAGTACATGGGCCACTGCGTGGTGGGCCCAGCAGTCGAAAGGTTCCAGCTCGATGGCGCTGTGGCCATATTCCTCCGCACGCAGGTAGTCGCCGGTTTCCTCGAGCCCGAAGGCATACATGCCCAGGAGGAGCGAGTAGCCCGGGATTTCCGCCGACCACAGGGGCAGGGCGCGGGCGAGCCGGTCGCGCAGGTCGCGGCTGTTGGCCCGGTAGAAGTCCACCAGGTGCCCACATTGCAGTGCCACCAGGTCGTGGGGGAAGCGCGCGCAGTGGTAATCCAGTGCCTCTGCGGCAGTGGTCCAGTAGCCCATCACCAGTTTTTCCAGGGCACTGAACAGGGATTCTTCACGGTCATTCATTGGCAGGTCGCGGGCGGCCAGCAGGGATTTCTGTGCCGCGAGATTGGCCGCCGGCTCAGTGGCCACAGCACAGAGGCCCGCCTGCAACAGGTGGGCCATGGCAAACTCCGGTGCCGCATGGATCGCCTTCTGCAACGGCTCCAGGGGGTCGCCATGATAGAGATTGAATGCGCGCAGTCCGGCCAGGTAATGTGGCATGGCCTCGTCTGTCGCACCGGAAACCGGGTATCCCTGTTCGTCGCTGGGCATGTTGCGCTCCGTCCTGTTCTGGATAATGTCGCGTATGGGGGCGGCGGGGCTCAGTGGTCATCCTGCCGGTTTTTACTGCGGCCTTTCCGCTGCTGGATCCAGCTGCCCAGGAGCCCGCCAATAAAACCGGCCACGGGGTACATGATGTAGGGCAGTACTCCCTTTCCCGCCCCCAGCAGGTCGACCAGGAGTGCAACGACCAGGCCGCCGGCGGCACCGCCGAGGGCCAGTCGCAATGGTCGCGGCATCACTCTCATGCAATCAGTCTCCCTGTATCACGGCGTCGGGGACCAGGTAGGACTCCTGTTCACCAATATCCACGCGCCAGTTGTCTCCCTGTCGCTGCCACTGGACCTTTGCGGCGCCATTGGTGGAAAACCGGTTCTTGCGAAAGTACAGGATGCGCAGCACTGACGGATCCGCAGGGGAAATGGTCCAGATGGTTGCCTCGGGCCGGTGGCGGCGCACCCGGAATGGGCATGCGAGGCTGAACTCGGCGTCGCCAACGGCACAGGTAAGCTTGCCGGCCGTATCGTATTCAAGCGGCCACTGGACGTCGCCCGTGGTGGGCGTGGCGGGAGTGCCCGCAGTGAGTGAAATGTCCAGGCTGAAGTTGGCAGTTTCGTCCCGCCGTGCGGCACTGGGCATCAGGTAAGCCTGGATGGTGTAGACACCGGATGAGGGCAGTACCTGGGAAAAACGATTGCCATGGGTGGAGCCGATAAACCTGGCGGCGTCCCCGGGACCCTTGCCCGGGGCGAAGATATTGAAGTAGTTGGCGGCATTATCGGTTTGCATTTCCACCGTCATACGCTGCCCGGCGCTCGCCTGTACGGTATAGAGCTCATAGGCCCGGCCCTTGATCGTCCCCTCTATGGTGGCGCCACTGTGGCCGGATTTGAACTGGATTGCATTGTCCGGCTGTTCTTCTGCCTGCACACATGGCAACAGTGTCCCGGCCAGGAAGCCAAACAGCAATGAAACAAATGTATGCCAACGTGCCCCGCTACTGGCAGGGAAACAGGTCGGCCAGCAGGATTTGCAATGCATTCCGTTATGCCCGAGTGAAGCTATTCCCTCAGTCTAATGCATGTGCAGCGGCTGGTGATCTCCCAGCACATAGCGGACGAGATCCGCAGCATCCGTGAGCAGGCTGGCGCCCGCGATTACCAGGTAGATAAAGGCGTACATGCGGAAAGGGCCGGAATATTCATCCCGCCAGAATTTTCCCAGCAGCCAGAAGTACACGGGTGTCCAGAAAAGCAGGTGCGTCACCCCGAGGAGCCGGACATAACCGACCCAGTCATAGAGCCAGTTCATGGTCACGGCGGAAGCCACAAACGCCGCCAGGATTGCCAGGGCTTCGGGCCTGGCAGTGACGCCGCCTGTCGGCTTTTTCTTCAGGACAAAGAAAACCGCTGCCAGGTTGGTCAGTATCATCACCCGGAACCACCAGCGCAGCCATTCGGCTTCTGTTGCCGCGGCAGCGATCAGGTCCGGGGGCATGGTTTCATTCATGGGCCGTTACCGTGGTGTTTACCGCAGTAAAGCACACTGGCTGCTATCGTGACCTGCCAAGGCGGTCAGGCGCCTGATCGGTTCCCGCCTGTCCCGGGCGGATTACTATGCCGGCGCTGTGGCGATGGCGATTACCCGGCGTATGGCGGCAGCCAGCTCGCCGGGCACTTCCTCCTGGAGGAAGTGCCCGGCCTGCGTCTCGGTCACACGGGCATCGGGGAACAGCTCCAGGTTGCCGTGCAGGGCGCGACCGAGAATGGGATCGCGACAACCCCATACCAGCTCCACCGGGCCGCGGAAGTCCCGCGCCCAGCGGTCCACCAGTGCCAGCTGCGCGATTGTCGGGTGCTCGAGCCGGGTGGGCACCATGCGCGCCAGTGCCAGTGGCGCGGTCCGGTCGCGGAAGTGGCGGAGGGGATACCTGTAGGCGCGCATTTCCGCTGGCCCCAGGCTGGCGGGATTGCCCTGTACCTTCGGCAGCATGGGCATCGGGAAATTGAACAGGCGGAAGGCCAGGTCGGAGATCACCGGGCGGTTGGCAAAGCGGTGAAAGGGCGTCACCCGTGGTTGTTTCGTCGGCAGCCGCAGGGAGGTGTTGGCAAAAACCGCTCCGGCAATACGTTCCGGGTTCAGCGCCGCCGCCAGGCCGCTAACTGGCCCGCCCCAGTCCTGGCCGACGATTGTGATTTCCCGCAGGTCCAGTGCACGGATCAGTGCCGAGAGCTGGTGCCCGTGAAATTCCAGGGTGTGGATGGCTGGATCGCGGGGCTTGTCACTGAAGCCCATGCCGATCAGGTCAGGCGCGATCACCCGCACCGGCTGCTGCAGTAGTTCCTCAATCACCTTGCGCCACAGGAAACACCACATGGGATTGCCGTGCTGCATCAGCACCACAGGGCCGGAACCTTGATCGACAAAGTGCATGCGATAGCCACCGCTGCTGAACATGCGGCGGCGGTAGGGAAGTTGCTCCGCCAGCCAGGCGGGCAGGGGCGGCGCTTCCGAAAACGGGAACTGTTCCATCACCGGACTCCTCGGGGGCTCGTTGTCATTATTGTGCCGTCAGTGAGTCAAGCTAGCACGGTGCAGGCAACGGGGAATTGACCGAATCGACTCCAGCGATAGACAAACAGGAACGCTTCACGGGCGTCGGCCTGCAACCCCGTATTGGGCTCGAGGGTCCGCGAGCGCGCCGGTTATTGTCGGTCAATGCGCTCCTGCAGCAGCGCTACCAGCTTTTCCGGTCGGCCGGGGGTCACCACCAGGGTGCGCTCGGGAAAGCGCAATATCACCGCTTTTGCCTGGTCCGTGGCGAACGCCCGGTAGCGGCCGATGTGCTTGTTCTGGAACAGGCCGATGTAGCCGAACAGTCCGCCGTTGCCAAATATCCGGATAGAACCCTGCATGGCGCCGGGATCGGCAACCACCTGCTGCAGCCCGTCGAGCGGCAGGCGCGTTTTCCACAATGGGCGAATTACGTAGATGGCATCGCCTTTCAGGGTGAAGCCGCGGATGGCGAACAGTGTCGAGAGCGCCAGGATCGCCACCGGCAACCAGATGGAGACCCTGTAGAGGACGGGTGGGTCGGCCGGCGCCCGCGCCATCAGGATCAGTGGGATAGCCAGTAGCAACAGCACGGCGAGAGCGGTGAGCCATTTCAGCTGCCGGCTCCAGGGAGCATTGAATTGGTAGGGAATAGCCATTTCAGTCAATTGTTAGAGTCAGGGTAATCAGCGTCCGGATGGTAAGCGCAAACAGCACCAGCGTCGACAGGGTGAAAATCATAAAGCGCACCTCGATTTTGTTGATCAGGGCCTGGAACAGGCTGTGGGCGACCCGCAACCCGACATATCCCCAGGCAAGCCAGAGGTCGGCGCCGTTACCCTGTTCCAGTAATGCCTGGGTCAGGCAGATGGCGTAGAAGAGCGTCGGTTGCTCCATCAGGTGGTTGTAATTATCGGCCTTCCAGCGCACCCGGGCTGGCAGCCGGCCCATCAGTTCGGGCGGGGGGACAGTCGGGTCCAGGTCGATTCCCGCCCTCGAGATGGCGGGCAGGCGGGTCGCATACATCCACAGCCACATCAGCAGGGACCAGGCAACCAGGACCGTGACGGGGACAAGGATCGGGCTGGCAATGACTGTCATAAAGATTCCTTATTGTTATGGCCTGCGTGACGCGAATAACCTTGTACCATAGGTGTCCCATTCCAGTGACCCCGACAATTCGTGCAGGTAGAAAAGCATGCCAGCTCGCCGGGGGATGATGGCCGCGGGGTCCGGATCTTCGCTGGTGTTACGCTGTGCGCAGATTGTACTATTGTGACTGCGTTTTATTTTTTGGTTTCAAGGCAGAGGGCGCTGAAGTGAGCAGCAAAGTCGGTAATCGTGCGCTGGTTGTTGAGGGTGGTGCGATGCGCGGGATTTTTGCCGCCGGCGTCCTCGACGCATTTATTGAGTCCGACTTCCTGCCCTACGACTTTGCCATCGGTGTGTCGGCGGGCTCCACCAACCTGATCGGTTACCTGGCGGGGGACCGGGGACGCAGCCGCAGGATCCTGCTCGACCACGCGCGGCGCTCGGACTTCATCAACTGGCGCCGCTACCTGAAAGGCGGCCACTTCTGCGATGTAAGCTGGCTCTGGCATGCGTCATTCGACGAGGTGCCGCTGAACGTCCAGCGCTACTACGACAATGCGATACCGCTCTACGCCGTGACTACCAACGTCAATACGGGCGAGGCCTGCTACCTGGAAGTATCGGCGGAGAATATGCACGAGGTGTTCCCTGCGTCCTGTGCCATCCCGTTTGTATACCGGGAATTCCCGCAGGTAAACGGTGAGCCCATGACCGATGGCGGCCTGGCCGATTCCATTCCCGTGATCCGGGCCTACGAGATGGGCGCAACCGATATCACCGTGGTGCTGTCGCGGCCACTCGGGTATCGCAAGCGCCTGACGCCCGCCCCGCAAATGCTAAAGCAGGTATTTCACGAGCACTCGCGGCTGTTCGAGTCGGTTCTGGAGCGCGCCGGACGCTACAACCGGGCGCTGGAGTTTATCGTCAACCCGCCGCAGGGGTGCCGGGTGTCAGTTATCGCACCACCGGAGGACTTCCCGGTGAAGCGTTTTACCCGCGAACCCGACCTGCTGGAACAGGGCTACCAGATGGGGCGCCTGCAGGCGCTCCAGCACCTGGGGCTGGCCTCGGCGTGTTCGTCCGTGGGAGATCAGCGCGACGTCGGCGGATCGCGGTAGAAGAGGTAGGGGAACAGCCTGCGTTTCTGCTCCGGCGACAGCCCGCTGACCCTGCGGATATTCTGCTCGGGGATCGACTCCGGATCGGGATAGTTGGCCAGCACCCGCTCGATCGATTCTTCCCGGATCAGGTGCAGGATCGGGTAGGGGGCTCGATTGGTCAGGTTTTCTGCATCACCGGGGGCAGTGCCGGCGAACTGGTAATGGGGATGGAAAGTGGCCAGCTGGTAAATCCCGCTGTAGCCGTGCCGCTCGACCAGCCACTCTGCCAGGTCCAGGAACTGGTTGAAATCGGTAAACTCCTGCAAGTGGTGCGGGATGACCAGGAGGGTGGTCTCCAGCTCCGCGGGCGACAGGGAATCCAGCCGTTCCATTTCCGCCAGCAGCTCCTGCATCAGGGCCTCGTCGGTCTCCGCCGCGCTGACTGCAAAGCGGACCTGGCCCGCGCGCATGGGCCTGCGTGCGAAAGGGCAGAGGTTCAGGCCTACCACTACGTCGGCAAGCCATTTCTCCACTGCCGCGATCACCGCCTCGCGATCGTCCAAGCCGCTTACCACATCAGGTCGTCGGGGATCTGGAACTCCGCGTAGGGATCGTCCTCGTCCACGGCACTGCTGTCTTCCGGCGGCTGCACCACCGCATCCGGGTTACGCTCGGCAATCTTCTCGGCTATCACCCGCGGTACCAGCTCGAACTTGTCGTCCAGGCCGACGATCATCAGGCGCCCGGCAGCGAGGTGGTCGCGCACCGCCTCGCTGACATGGATGGTCTTGATCTTGCGCTCAAAGGTGAAGTTGTAAGCCACGTCCTCGCGGCCACGGGGCTGGCGGTTGCCGGCCACCATCTGGCGGATCTGGGCGGCAATGGCCTTTTCGTGGGCGGCTGCTTCGCGCTCGGCATTCAGCGCCCGGTCACGGGCCGCTTTCTCGGCCCGGGCCTGTTCCGCCGCTGCCCGGGCCTCGTTTTCCACCTGCTGGCCGGACTTCTTGGCCACTTTCTGTTGCTTGCGCTTTTCCTTGCTGACCTGTTTCGCTTTCTTGCTGTCGACGAGGCCGGCCTTGAGTAACTGGTCCTGGAGAGAGCTCATGTGAATTCCGTGAGTGGTCCTGGGGATTTTCGGGGACTTTAAACTGATTCGGGCGCTAATGGCACCCTCTTGGGCGGCACCGCGCGGGTGCCACCCAGTGGATTTCTGGCTTGGCCTAGCTTGAATAGTAGGTCGCAGCGCCGGGACCGACCGGCAGGCCCAGTGCGAATACCCAGATAAAGAACAGCAGCGACCACCCCACGAAGAAGAAAATCGAGTAGGGGATCATGGTGGAGATCAGTGTACCGATACCCAGGTCCTTCTTGTAGCGGGTGGCAAACGACACGATCAGGCCGAAATAGCTCATCATCGGGGTGATGATATTGGTGACCGAGTCGCCGATCCGGTAGGCCGCCTGGATCACTTCCGGGGCATAGCCCAGCAACATCAGCATGGGCACGAAGATTGGTGCGGTGACCGCCCACTGGGCGGAGGCACTGCCCAGCATCAGGTTCACGAAGCCGCACATCATGATAAAGAACAGGAACAGCAGCGGGCCAGTCAGGCCAATACTTTGCAGGGTGTCGGCGCCCACCACGGCGAAGATGGTGCCCAGGTTGGTGACCTTGAAGAAGGCCACAAACTGGGCGGCGAAGAACACCAGGACGATGTACATGCCCATGGTCCCCATGCTCTTGGACATGGCGTTGATTACGTCACGGTCGTTGCGCATGGTGCCGGTGACGCGGCCGAAGACAAATCCGGGGATCGCAAAGAACACCACGATCAGCGCCACGATACCCTTCAGGAACGGGGAGCCGGCGACCGCACCGGTCTCAGGATCCCGCAGCACGCCCCACTCCGGCACAATGGACAGCGCGAACAGGGCGCAGACTGCCAGAACCGCCAGGCCCGCGTACTTGAGGCCGCGTTTCTCATCGGCGGTGAGCTCGCCCATCTTGTCCTGGGACAGGTCCACAGAGGCCTCGGATACATCGTATTTACCCAGCTTGGGCTCGACGATGGCGATGGTCACCCAGCTGCCCACCAGGGTGATCAGCACGGTGCTGACCATCATGAAGAACCAGTTCACTTCCGGGCCCACGGCGTAGGTGGGGTCGATCATATGGGCGGCGGACTCGGTGATACCGGACAGCAGCGGATCCACGGTGCCGATCAGCAGGTTGGCGCTGTAGCCGCCGGATACACCGGCAAAGGCCGCGGCCAGGCCCGCCAGTGGGTGGCGCCCCAGGGAGTGGAAGATCATTGCCGCCAGCGGGATCAGCACCACATAGCCCAGCTCCGAGGCGGTGTTGGAGAGAATGCCGGCGAAGACCACAATCACGGTCACGGTGCGCCTGGAGGCCTGCATCACCAGGCCCCGCACTGCGGCGCTCAGCAGCCCGGAGTGCTCTGCCACACCCACACCCAGCAGGGCCACCAACACGGTGCCCAGCGGCGCAAAGCCGGTGAAGTTGGTCACCAGGCTGGTCACGATCATCCGCAACCCGTCCCCGGACAGCAGGTTGAACACCTCGATAATACCGTCCGGGTCCCGGCCAGCGGCACCCACCGGGCGCGGGTCCGGCACTGCCAGGCCGAACCAGGACGCGATACCGCTGATAAACACCACGCCCACGGCAAACAGGGCGAACAGGGTGATCGGGTGGGGCAGCAGGTTACCCAGCCACTCGACGGTATCGAGGAAGCGGGTGAACGCGGTCTTCTTTCCCGTGGCCTGGGAGCTTTCCGCACTGGGGGAAGTGGTTGAGGTCATGGCTGTTCTCTGGTTCTGTAAGAATTCTGTGTTAGTGCCAGCACCGGTTACCGGTTAAAAATTGGTCAAAATTTGTGCTAAAACCGTCGATGATACACAAAACGGGGCCGCGGCTGAACGGCCGTGCTGAAATTCGCTGGGGGTGACCGGGATGTCATGCAGCGGAGCGGGCCGGCTGTAATGCCGGGGGCGCTGTGGACGCGGGTTTAGTCGGGCCGTGAGAGCAGTTGCACGGCAATGGGTGACCCAGAGTCCAGGTGAACATCCCGCTGGGGGAAGGCGATCTCGATATCGCGCCCGGCAAAGGCCTCCACGATGGTGTGGCGCAGGTCGGTGAGCACGGTGCGGAAATCCGGCTGCGCAGCCAGGTCGAGCCAGAAATAGATGCAGAAATTCAGCGCACTGTCCCCGAAGTCCTCGAATACCACCACCGGTTCCGGTACCTGCACCACCAGTGGGTGGTCGCGGGCAATGGACTCGAGCAGTTCCTGCACCTCGCGGGTGGGCGAGCCGTAGGCCACACCGACAGTGATGCTGGTCCGCATACGCTGGTCTGAAAGGGTGATATTGGTGACGGTGTTCTCCAGCAGCATACTGTTGGGGATCAGGATTTCCACACCATCGAACCGCCGGACCCGTGTGCAGCGGTCGCCGATCTTGTCCACGATCCCGCGCACTCCCTCGATCTCTATCTGGTCGCCGGCACGGATCGGCTTTTCCCCCAGCAGGATAAAGCCGCTGATCAGGTTATTGATCAGGTTCTGGGCCCCGAAGCCGATGCCGATGGCGATGGCGCCGCCGAGGAAGGCGAATACGGTCAGGGGGATCTTTACAGTGATCAGTGCCAGCGCGACTACCACCAGGACCAGCCCGATGCGCAGCAGCCGCTGCAGCAACAGCCGGTTCTGCCATTTGCCGGCCGAAAAGGGCAGGACGATACGGCTGATCAGCCTGGAGATCTGCGAGGCGAGTAGCAGGCCAATGGCCAGGATCAGTAATGCCTGTATTACCTTGCCCAGGGTAATCGGGCGCTGCTCGACAACGCGCTCACCGTCCACCACCAGCGTGTCTTCCACCGATGCCAGTTCATAGTCCCAGATGCGTAGGGCTTCCTGTAGCATCAGGTCCCACCAGCCGCGAATTTCCTCCGCAGTGGTGGCGTTGCGGATACGGGTTTCCAGTTCCAGTTGCCAGAGTTGCAGGAAGTCCCGCAGCCGCCGGGCAGCAACCAGGGTGGTTTCCAGTTGCTGTGTGCGGTCTTCCAGGCTGGCCAGCAGGTCGTGCCGGGCAGGCTCCAGTGCGGACACGGAGAAACGCGGCTCGAGTGCGAAATCCTCAGCTTCGGCCCGCGCCTGTTCTAGGCCGGAGATGCTGTCACCGATCACCTTCCCGAAGGTGGGCAATTCCTGCAACAGGGTTTTGGCCCGGGCCACCTGCCACTCCTGTTGCAGGCGGTATCGCTCCTCCCAGAGGTCCCGTCGCAGTTGCAGGTAAGTGATCTCCAGGCTGATGTCGTCGCCGGTGTTCCTGAGTACATTCATCTGCCGCTGGCGCAGCTCCAGTTCCGCTTCCTGTCCGGTCGGCTGCCCCGGGGTGGCGGAACCCGTCCCGTCTCCGGGCGGACCCGGTTCCGGGTCTTTCACCTGGTCGGTATTACCTGCTTCGCCGGGCTGCGCTGGCGGGTCGGCCCGGTAAGCGGGATCCGGGTGCAGGGATTCGATTCTCGCTGCCAGTTCCGCCTGGCGCGGGTCGAGAGCCTGGCGTTTCTCCCGTGCGTCCTGGAGTTGCGCAGCCAGCGTGGCTTTACGCTCCTCGAATTCACTTTCGCTGACGCGTGTATCGGCCAGGGCGGTCGCCAGTTTCTGCCGGATAAAGTCAGCCCTGGCCTGCTGGTAGGCGATACGTTCCTGCAGGTGTTTTTCCGCGGAGCGCAGGTAGGCCACGGTCTCGCCGTCGAATCGCAGTTCAAGTTGCGCCAGTTCATTATCGCGGCGAGCCTGCGCCCGCTTCGGGCCCGTAGGCGCGGCCTCGAGTGCCTCCATTGCCTGTCGTGCACTCCTCTCCGCGTCGCCATAGGCGTCGAACACGAGGTTTTTCCCGTATTCGATTGATGCCAGGCGGGTCTCCGCGGTTTGCCTGGCAGCGCGCGCAGCCTTTAACTGGTGAAACAGCTTGTCCGCCAGCGCTGCGGGGTAGGGACCCGGTTCGGGAAAGCCGGTCCAGTTGGCGATTTCGCGTCGCAGGTCCTCGCGCTCCTGCTGCAGGCTGGTTTCGTCCTCGATGATGCTCAGGTGCCGCCGCGCTGTCTGGACCCTTCCCGAGAGAAGACCTACCCGGCGCTCCAGTGGCGCGGTGTCCTGTCCTGACCCCTGCAGCGGCTCGAGGGTTTTCCTGGCTTCGCGCAGCTGGTCACTGGCTGACTGGAGGTTGTCCTCTACCCGGGCTCGCTCGGCCTCAATGTCTTCCAGTGGCGCCTGGGCCTCCGGCAATTGTGGTTCGGCCGCGGGCTCTGAACCGGGCAGTGAGAACTGCGCGAATGCGGGGGTGGGAAAGCAGGATATGACGATGCAGGGTACGACGATGGAGAGCCAATGCCTGATCAACCCGCCGGACTCTGCAATGGGATTGGGGGCGGGGAAATGCCGGCGCCAAAAACCGGTTCTCTGTCTGATGCCAATCCTCATCCCGGGGGTTCCAATCGTTGCGGGCCGATTTCCCAGTCCAGAGCATAGTCAAAGGCGCCTGGTTGTTTACGGGTGGGGGAGCCGCTGTTGATCCCAGCGTCGATATGCGTTGGCCGGGGAAGTGAGGAAAGAGGGGCACTGTGGGATGGCGGGCCCGGGGGCCCGCCTTTTTACTTCCAGCCTGTGAGAGTCAGAAGCCGGCCGACTGGCTGGAGTCGGATGTACCGGTATTGAAGCCATTGTTGGAGCCCGGTTGCCACTCGATTCCGGCGCCGGAATTATTTTCCTCGCGCTTGAGGCATTTCCACTCCACGTCGGTAGAGGCGGGCAATTCAATAGTGGCACTCCAGGTGGGATAAGCGGAGGCGTCCAGGACTCGCGCACCGGCCGGGTCCCAGTTGCCCAGTTCATCCTGGTTTCCTACCACGTAGACACTCTGGCCCCAGTAGGTGTAGCCGTTGGCGCAGCTGAATGACACATTTACCGGGCCACCGGCACCGCCGCCCGTAGAGCCACCACCGCCGGACTCGCCACCGGAGTTGCCACCGCAGTCGGGGCAGGGGACACCCACGCGGGCGCCCACGTGAATCGCAGAGGCGTTGCGGTAGTAAACGTTGAAGTTTGCATTGCCATTGCCGTCCACGGAAATAGTGGGGCCACTGCAGGTGCCGGCGTCGTAATCGAATTCGCCCTGGATGATGTCGCAGTAGGTGCCGGCGGGCATACCCGTCTGGAAGCTGCGGTTCAGGTCACTTCCTTCCATATTGATGGCCACGAAACCGAGCCCGCCGCGACCCCAGGCCAGCTGGTGGTTGCCGTTATCCCAGTAGTTGGTCACCCCGAAGTAATCGGCGGTATTGTTGCGGAAGGCCACCATATTGGCGATGGCACGATTGCGGTGTTCACACAGCCAGCCGTTGCTGCAGTCACCCGCGGCCGAGGCGGGAGGGCCCTGGTCATGGTCGCTCCAGTCGTAACTGGACATGACCTTCGGGTAACCATAGGGCCAGCCCAGCAGGAATACATGCGCCATATTATTGGCGTTGTTGCCGTCCTTGTGGGTGATCGTGTTATCGGTATTCTGCCGCTGGTTATCGTGGTTGGCCACGAAGGTGATGGCATCATCAGTGGGCAACCAGCCCTGCCAGTTGCCGATATTGCTGATTTCCTTCAGTGGCCCGCGCAGCTTGAAGTAATAGCCCATGGTATTGGTGAAGTTGAACTCCGTTACATCACCAACCCAGGTATAGTCACCGGCCTGTACCGGCTCGCCGGCCGCGCCGATCACTTCCTGGTAGATGTACGGGTCGCCATTGAGGCGTTGCACAATCGCATTGATATCCGCCGCAGGCATATGCTTTGCTGCGTCGATACGGAAACCTGCCACGCCCATCGAGATCAGGTCATTGAGGTAATCGGCAATTTTACCCTGGACGTAGGCGGATTCGGTCTTCAGGTCGTTCAGGCCCACCAGGTCACAATTCTGTATCGACCACTTGTTCGAATAGTCGATGTCGTCGGTGCAATTATGGAAATCATTGGGACCGTAGGGGACTTCGGGAAAATTCCGGTCCCAGGCCGCCATGTGGTTGATTACGGCATCGACATAGATGTCCACGCCAGCCGCGTTGCAACGGCTGACCATGTCGGCGAATTGCTGGCGGCTGCCGGAGCGACCCTCGATCGCGTAGCTTACCGGCTGGTAGCGGGTCCACCACTGGCTGCCGTTGATGGATTTCTGCGGCGGTGAAACCTGGACGGCTGAGAACCCCTTGGGGCCGAGGAAGTTTTCACATTCGGCAGCCACCTGGTCCCATTGCCATTCGAACAGGTGCACAAATGCTGTGCGGGGTACGGCGTGTGCTGTTGTGCTTGCCGTAGTGAGGGCCAGTGAAAGGAACATCATCGCACTGAAGTATCTCATCGGAGTACCTCGATTGGTTGGTTATTATAATGACTGTTTGCTTTTATCCGGGGAGGTCTCCTGCAGCAACCGGCTGAAGCCCCTGGGCTAAATCACACGGATACTGCGCTGCAGGTTTTCTCTTGCTACTGGTCCCCGGTGCTTGCTCCCGGAGCTTACCGGGTGAATACACAATCAAGGTTATGGCGGTGTCCCGAAACAGTGCATCAACCCTGTCGGGGGCGTAGTGCCGGGATGAGAATAAAACCATGCCACAGGGTTCATTTATGGAACCGGGAGCAAGCGTGTACTGCATGGGGGTTGGCCGATAGGTGGAGGGCATCTTCGAAGATTATTGATTTCGACCCGTCTTTCTACTGCTCAATAGGGAACGGGCGCGGGTTGTTGGCAAAAGAAATTTGACGAAGGGCGGGAGTCAATCGACAGTCATCACGGCGCCGGCAAGTTAACGGACCCTGATCTCACCTGGAGAAATTTCCGTGGTGCCCGGCACTGTGGTCGGCCTGGGCGATGATTTCCTCCGGGTCCCCGCCTTCGGCCAGGTCCCGGGCGGCTCCCTTGATGACCAGGGCCGAAGCAGTTGCCATGGCCACGCGCTTGCCATCGGCTGTATCAATATTGCAGGTAACCACCCGCAATTGCCGGCCGTAATGCCGGACCTGGGCAATACAGGTCAGGTCGCCACTGTTGATTTTTGCCGGCCGCGTGAAGCGGATATGCATATCCAGGGTGGCGAACAGGTCGCCGGCCGGCAGCGTGGAATAGATCGCGGCACCCATGGTGAAGTCTGCAGCCCAGGCCAGCATCCCGCCATATATCGCGAGGCTGCCATTGGAGAACCACTCCGAGGTGGGCAGTGTGCCGTGGAAGCAGCCTTCCTCCACTTCCCGGGGGCGGTAGCCGGTGAGTTGCCAGATTGGCTGTGTGCGGCCCTCGGCGATGGTCGCCTGCTGCAGTTCCAGTGGCTTGAGCTCGGCAAATTCCTTGAGGTCACATAGCTCTGCATCCGGTGGATCACGGCGATAGGGGTCGGGCGTATCGTCTGGCCCCAGGTCCGGCTCGGGCAGGTCCTCGTCCGGGTCCACACTCAAATCGGTGATCATGCAGCGACTGCTGCCAAACGCCAGCAGGCGCCCGTCCTGGTCCGTGATCTCGACCATCGACAGCCCCACCTGCCGGCCGGAATGCACCGTTTCTGCGCGACCAACCAGATTCCTGGTGGCATTGGTAATCGGGCGCACAAAACTGATGGTCAGTTCCGAGGTGGAGAGTACCTTGCCGGCGGGGAGCGTGGTCCAGATGGCCGAGGCGAGGGGCGCGTCAGCCAGCAGTGCGCAGATGCCTCCCCAGTAGATGCCGCTGCCGTCCGCCAGCCAGGTGGTTACTGGCATGGAGAAAGTCGCCTTTCCCAGGGTGACCTCGGTGGGCTTCATTCCGGTCAGGCGCCAGATGGGCGGGCCCGGCAGTTCTCCCCGGACAAAACGGCGGAAGGTTTGCAGGCCCGATTGCTGCAGTGCGCGCAGGTCCCCAATAGCGCCGCGACGGGGCTCGTCGGGAACCGCCTGCCAGCCTGTCTCCGGCGATTCGCGGCCCTGTTGGTCCTGCGAGCGTGCCTTGCCCATCGTTACCGGGGTGCGGCGCGGGCGCCCAACACCTGTCCGATACTCAGAAGTCAAATAGCTCGGTGATCAGGTTGCGCTTCTGCTTGTGGGGCTCCTGCGGGTGACCCGCATCGCTGAGCCCGGCGGCATGGGACTTCTCGATGATCTTTTCGAGCTCGCCGTGATCGAGCCAGATTCCCCTGCAATTGGGACAGTAATCGATCTGCACGCCATTGCGATCCATGGCCATCAATCCGGACTCTTTACAGGATGGGCAGTTCATCTATTTCCTCCAGTATTTCTGGCGGCGTGACCCGAAACACGGCCACGCCCGTTCGGGGCCGCCGAAAACGGTGGTCTTCTTATATGAGCCTATACCAATCCGCGCGGGCCGGGGGCACTGACCGACAGTCGCCACAATTTGCGGGGAATCCGGGTTGATAATGTGGATTTAGCTGCCGCGATTCAGGCCTGCCAGTGATTCCTGGCGCGATTCCAGTGGTAGAGGAGCCGGGCAAAGCCGTTGTAGGAGAGGCCCAGTAACGGCCGGAGTAGGGGGAGGCTCGCTAGCCGGGCCTTCCACGCCTCCCCGGGGGCGTTGCGCCATATGGCGATAAACGCACCCAGCCCCACCTGCAGGTCGCCGTTTTCATCAATGACGTGCAACCGTTCGCGGACAAACTCCAGGTCGGCGCCAAGGTCCCTGACCCGGTCGTGGTCCAGGTGGACATCCTCCCAGTCCACCGGGCAGCCGGCCATGCGCCGCTTCTGGTGCCCGATGCCGGCACGGCAAACGGGGCAGGCGGAGTTGTAATAGACCCTGATGGTCGGCTTGTCTCTCATACCCTGTTGCTCCGGCCTTTCACTGTCATTATTCAGAGAGCATGGGGAATAGCCCGCGCGGGCACTCCGCCCACGACCGCATTGGCGGCGATATCCCGGGTGACCACTGCCCCCGAGGCGATTACAGCATTATCACCGATGGTAACGCCCGGATTGATAATGGCCCCGGCCCCAATCCACACATTGTCGCCGATGGTAACCGGCGCGCCGTACTCCAGCCCGGTTGCACGTTCCACAGGATCCCTCGGGTGGGTGGCGGTGAGGATACTGACCCTGGGGCCGCAAAGGCAACTTGCCCCGATGCGGACGCTGCAGACGTCCAGTATTACCAGCTCGAAGTTGGCAAAAAAGCCGTCGCCCAGGTGAATGTTGTAGCCATAGTCACACTGGAAAGACTGTTCGATCATGCAGGCTTCGCCGCGGCTTCCCAGCAGCCGCGTCAACAGCTGGTTGCGCAGTACGTCGTGATGCGGTTCTGAATGGTTGTACTCCCAGCACAGCTGCCGGGCCAGAAGGCGCTCCTGCGCGAGTTCGGCATCGGAGGCCCGGTACAGCTCACCGCGGAGCATCTTTTCCTTTTCAGTAGTCGTCATCGCATTCCCTGTATCTGCGTGCCAACCCGCCATCCGGGCAGCTCATCGCAGCGGCTGGCATGGCCATGTTAAATAGGGTACAACCGGGTATCAGTTTTTGAGCCCCGGGGCGTAGTTCAGCTTCCCAATTGCTATCGGACCCGCACAGGAGAAGGAATGTACCGTAAAACCAACAACAGGAAATCCCTGATGGCCATCCTGGTGGGCGTCGGCAGTGCAATCCTGGCCCAGGCCTCGGTGGCGGTCACCTATATCAGTGCGGATCGCCTGATCGATGTGGAGACAGGAAAGGTTATTGAATCGCCGTTGGTTACTGTCGATGGCAACCGAATCGTGTCAGTCGAGGCCGATGTCCCGGCCCCGGAGGGAGCACTGGCGTTGGCTGGCATGACCCTGGTGCCGGGCCTGATGGATATGCATGTGCACCTGACAGGATCCTCGGACCAGCACGGTTACCGGCGCCTGGCAGTGACATCCGAGCGTGCGGCGATTACCGGGGTGAAGAGCGCGCGCGCTTCGCTCAAGGCCGGATTTACCACCATGCGCAACCTGGGCGCGTCCGGATACGCGGATATTGCGCTGCGCGATGCCATCAATGACGGCGATGTGCCCGGGCCGCGACTGTTTGTATCCGGCCCGGCCATCGGGATTACCGGGGGGCATTGTGACAACAACCTGTTGACCCACGAGTACGAGGCCCGCGGGCAGGGCGTCGCCGATGGTCCCTGGGCCGTGCGGGCAAAGGTGCGTGAAAACTTCAAGTATGGCGCTGACCTGATCAAGATGTGCGCCACCGGTGGCGTCATGTCCAGGAACACCGAACCCGGCGTCCAGCAGCTGGCGGAAGAGGAGATGCGGGCGGCTGTGGTCGAGGCCCACCGGCGCGGTGCCATTGTCGCGGCCCATGCCCACGGCACCGAGGGTATCAAGGCGGCCATCCGTGCCGGTGTGGATTCCATCGAGCACGCCAGTTTCCTCGACCGCGAGGCAATCCGGCTGGCGAAGAAAAACGACACCGTCCTGTCGATGGACATTTATGTCACTGAGTACATTCTCTCGGAGGGTGAGAAGGCCGGAATCATGCCCGAGAGCCTGGAGAAGGAACGCAAAGTCGGTGGGCGCCAGCGGGAGAGCTTCCGTGCAGCGGTGGATGCCGGGGTGAAGATGGTGTTCGGGTCCGATGCTTCCATCTATCCCCATGGCCAGAATGCACGCCAGTTCTCGCGCATGGTGGAATTCGGCATGACACCGTTACAGGCACTGCAGGCGGCAACCATCAATTCCGCCAGGCTGCTGGGGCAGGATACCCGGCTGGGCAGTATTCGCGCGGGTAAGCTGGCAGATATCGTCGCGGTGCCGGGTAATCCGCTGGAGGACATCAGCGTGATGGAGCGGGTCAGTTTTGTAATGAAGGACGGACAGGTATTCAGGAACGATAATCGCGATTTCTGACCTGTTATGCGAGGGCGAACCCGGGCCCTGGTTCAGGTGCCATAGGGCCAGGTTTCAGGCGGCTCCCGCTCCTGCCAGCCCTCGGTCATATCCAGAGGCTCCAGTGCCGTCGTTTCATCGAGGTGTATCACTGCATCGAACTGGTGCTGCAAGCGGGTGCGGAAATAGTGGCTCTGGCGCTCGGTTTCGGGCCGGTAGATGACGCCGATGGCCCGTTCCAGTAACGGATGGCCGAGGGTATCCGGAGGCAGTGAAGCCATGTCGAGGTAAAACCGTTTCCGGTCGGCCCGGTGGAACAGTTCCTCGACACTCCCATCCAGTGCCGGTCGCACCCAGCGATGCTCCACCGGCTGCTCCCAGTCGGTGGCCGCTGTCACATGGCCGGTGTAGGTAGTGAACCCCAGCAGCAGCGCGTCGTCACCCAGTTTCTCGCGAACCAGCTGGCCGACGTTTACCTCTTCGTGTAGCGCTGCGTCGGTTGCGCGGGCGTCGCCCAGGTGCGAATTGTGGGCCCAGACCGCAATCCGCGCCTGGCGATCACGCTGCTGGCTGAGGTGCTGGCGCAGGTCCAGCAGGGTGTCCACCATATGCCGGTCACGCAGGTTCCAGGTGTTTACGCCGGAGAAGAACATGCCCCGGTAATAGGCCTCGGCATGGTGTACCACCCGCGCGTTGCGCTCGGCGTAAAAGAGCTCATCCTCCCCATACAGCCCGCTCCGCTGCAGCCACTGGCTATGCGCCTGCAGCATTTCCAGCAACTGCTCGACGGCCGCTTTCTGGCAGGATTCACTCAGCCCCATGGCCGCCTGGTAACCATAACGCTGCGGATCTCCATGCCGGTCCAGGCAGGCATAGCGCTGTCGCGCTCGCTCTGCTGCGGAAGGGTCAACCTTTTCCAGGTAACCGATTACGGCGTCGGCAGAGCGATACATGCTGTACAGGTCCATGCCGTAGACACCCACCCGGTCTGCCGGGGCACGTGTACTGTTCCACTCACGCAGCCAGTGCACGAATGATTCCATCACGGTGTTGCGCCACATCCACAGCGGAAAACGCTCGAAGTCGCCGAGGGCGGCGCGGGCATTCGCGTCGCCATCCAGCCCCCGGACAAAGCGGTTGATGCGGTAAACATCCGGCCAGTCACCCTCCAGCACAATTGCGTCGAGGCCCTGTTCCTCGACCAGGGACCGGGTGATCTCCGCGCGCATCGAGTAGAAGTCGTGGGTGCCATGGCTGGCCTCACCCAGCAGTATGACACTGCGATCGGCGGCCCTGCGCAGCAGAGGATCGAGATCGGTATCGTTGCCTGCCAGCGGCTCGGATACCCTGTTTACCTGCTCGAGTATATTCCCAGCATTGTTCATGGCTATGGTCGCGGCGCAACCGGGCCGCACTCTAAAAGGTTTGTTACCGGGGGATTGTAGGCTCCCCCCCGCGGCGTCACAGCGCTGGTCTGGGACGTATATCCCGGCCTCCGGGCGGTATAAGATGGACCGGGAGTCAGTACTCGAGGAGGGAGCATGAAGGGAGAAAAGTCCGCTGGAGCCCCGGTTAGCACCAGTGTCGATGGCGATATATTCATTATCACTATCTGTCGCCCGGAGAAGCGCAATGCGGTGGACAGGAAAACAGCCACCGCATTGCGCGACGCGTTTGTGCGTTTTGCCGCTGATGAGCGGCTGCGTGTCGCAGTACTGACCGGCAGTGGTGACAACTTCTGTTCCGGCGCGGATCTGTCGGCAATGGCCGACCCGGAAAGTCGCAATGAAATCGAGCCCGGGGGCACTGGCCCGGGCCCCATGGGACCCACGCGCATGCAGTTTGACAAGCCGGTGATCGCTGCGGTTCGCGGTTATGCGGTGGCTGGTGGCCTTGAACTGGCGTTGATGTGTGACCTGCGCGTGGTCGGGAGGTCCGCGATTTTCGGGGTATTCTGTCGCCGCTGGGGCGTGCCCCTGATTGACGGTGGTACCGTGCGGCTGCCGCGAGTGGTCGGCCATGGCCGGGCCATGGATATGATTCTCACCGGTCGCCCGGTCGGTGCCGACGAGGCACTGCAGGCGGGGCTGGCCAACCGGGTGGTCGAAGACGACCAGGTGCTGGTGACGGCACTGGAACTGGCCGGGGACATTGCGCGCTTTCCCCAGCGATGCCTGCGAGCGGACCGCGACTCCGCCTACCGGCAATGGGACCTGACACTGGAAGAGGCCCTGGCCAATGAGGGACGTGGGGGGTATCCGGTGGTGTCCGAGGAGGCGATCAGCGGAGCAGGTCGGTTTACTGCGGGCGCGGGCCGGCACGGGGAGTTCGGCCAGGACTGATCCGGATCCCCGCTCAAGCCGGGTGTCGCTCCTCTGCTTGCCCGACAGTCATTCCGGGGGTTCAGTCAAACAGCATCGACCATCCCGCTTGCAGTAACAGGCTTGCCTTGCGCCAGCTCCAGCGGGGTGGATCGACACGCTCTCCGCCAATATAGGTGGCTGTGACCTGCACCCGATCCCACTGTTGCGGCGACACCTCCAGGAGGTTTTCCGACAGCACGGTAAAGTCTGCCAGCTTGCCCACCTCGATACTGCCCCGCGACTGCTCCTGGTGGATCTGCCAGGCCGCATTGATGGTCAGCGCACGAATTGCATCGTCTGCGCTGATACGCTCGCGTTTCCCGAAAATGTTTTTCTCCCCTCGACTCTCGCGCAGTACGGCAGTCCGCATGGCGCGGATGGGCCCCAGCGGCGAGGAGGGGGAATCTGTATGGATGGTAAACCGGTGGCCTGCGCGCGCTGCGGAGCCGGCTGGCATAAACCGGTTCGCGCGCTCGGGGCCGACGATCAATTCTTGCAAGGTGTCGCCGTAGTAGTAAATATGGTCCATATAGAAGCTGGGGGTAACGCCGAGTTGTGCCGCCCGTTGCAGCTGCACGGGAGTAATCAGGGCGCCATGCTCGATCCGGTGGCGGTGGTCTTCCCGCGGAAATTGCCGTTGGGCTGCGTCCACTGCATCGAGGAACTGATCGATTGCCCGCTCGCCCTGGGCGTGTGCGGAGATCTGCCAGCCCTGCCGGTGGTAGCGTAGTACCAGGGCTTGCAGTTGTTCATTGTTAAAGGTTAGGTGCCCGCGACTGCCGGCCTCGATTCCCAGCCGTTGCCGGGTAAATTCATTATCGAGATAGGGGGCGTCCACAGCCATGCCGCCGGCATAGGGTGAGCCGTCAATCCAGAGTTTGGGCCCACGCACCTCGAACGACAGGTTACCCGAACCGGGGGCGATGCCGGATTCATCCAGCTGGTCAAACAATGGGTAGGTGTAGGTCCGCACCGGGGCGCCGGGGTGGCTGGCGACAGACTTCAGGGCGCGGATATGCTCCGGGATTATCGGTTGCAGCCCCGGGGCGACAATGGTGGTGTAGCCGTGGGCCGCATAAGTCTCCAGCTGGTTGGTCAGCAGGTAGAGGTAGGCGGGCAGGGGGTACCCGGGGGTGGAGCCGGTGAACTTTGCCATCGCGCCCACCTCCACTACCAACCCGGTCAGCTCGCCATTCGCGTTGCGCTCGAAGTGGCCGCCGTCCGGGTCGGGACTGTTCCTGTCGATACCGGCTTCCGCGAAGGCGCGGCTGTTGGCAAAACCCGAATGTAATGTCTGGGCGATGATAAACAGCGGGTTATCCGGTGCCAGCAGGTCCAGTTCGGCCAGGGTTGGAGGCTCCAGGTCCCGCAGGAGTGCCGGGTCCCAGCCATAGGCCAGCACCCATTCGCCGGGGTCTTTCCCGGCAATGCGCCGCTTCAGCGTGTCCAGCACATCTTCGCGACTGCGATGGGTGAAGCCGGAGATATCGATGACTTCCCCCATCATGGCCGACAGGATCGGGTGGGTATGGATATCGATAAAACCGGGCATCAGCACCTGGCCATGGAGGTCGACCATTTCTGTCCCCGGGCCGCGCATATCGAGCACCGCATTGTCTGTTCCCACCGCCAGGACCTTCCCATTCAGCACTGCCACGGCCTCGGCAAGGGGCTGGCGCGGGTCCATGGTGACAATGGAGCCACCGTGGAAGATCCGGTCAGCCGTGAGTGGGGTGGCGTTGGCGATGGAAGTAGCCAGGAAGCACAGGAATAACAGGATTAGTCCCTGCGTGGGTCGCGGGGTTGGAAGTTGCTTAAGGGCAGGCCCCATTATTGTTATCCGCAAATATATAGAAGGCTCAGCCGGTGAGTCTACCAACAAACCTGGTTGGGTCTACGCTTCAGAGAAAACATGGCCGATTTTCACCAGTGCGGTTTGCGCCTGGCTGTATTGAAGCCACTGCATGAGCCTCCGGGAGTAAACGCTCCCCGCAACATCACTCCCGTAGCGTCTTTGGCCCGAGTTCCGGTAAAGGAATGACAATCCGGTCGCCCTGCGCAGGCTCTCCCGCCATAAAGCGGTTGATTGCAAGCTGGATCTGCTCGGAAGACATAAACAGGTTGTGACCGGCATTCTCGACGGTAATGGCGGTCAAGTTTTCCAGGCCAGATACTGCAGCGCGCTGTTCATTGATATCGGTGCGACCATCCAGGGTCCCGCTGAAAAGGAGTACAGGCACTTTGCTCCGGGGCGCCTGGCGAAATTCGTCTCCCAGGTCAAGCTCCGGGGCAAGCCCCTGCAAATGATAGGAAAAGTTCAGGTAGTCGTGCAGAAGGGAGTGTTTTGCTTCGCGGGCAACCACCCGGGAGCGGTCTTTGCCAATACCCGAGGCTATATCCATTGCAGTGGGCATGGCGTTCAGTGAGATTGGCTCGCCGGGATGGAGTATCGCGTCCGGGAAGTAACGGCGTGGCACCGAGTCAAATGCCGGTTGCTCTCCCTGGTCCAGGGCGCGATAGAAATCGAGTAATCGTGCGGCGCTGCGGGGATCCGCGATAAAGCTTGAGGCGATCAGTTGCATATCCCGCCGTTCAAGCAGGTAATCCACGGTGGTGCCATTGTCTTTCGTGAGCTGCATTGGCACCGGGTTGAGGTCGAGCTTCCCATGAACCCGCTCTATCAGTCCCTTGATATCGGGGTAGGCGGCCCTGGCCCGAGGTTGTGAGTCTACAGCTGCCTGCAGTCTGTCGAGGTAACCAGCGGTACTGGAGGGGAGCTTGACAGTCTGGTCCAGTCCCTCGGCACTGGACAGGACAATACGTGCAATCCGGTTTTCCATTTCCCCCAGCGCAGCCAGGGCCAGGTGGCTGCCGTATGATGTGCCCCACAGCACAACCGCTTCCGCACCCAGATGCGCCCTGAGCGCATCGAGGTCGCGGGCACTTTCCCGGGTATTGTAACCGGCAAGGTCGATACCCCTGTCCTGCCAGAACTTCATGCACTCGCGCACAGCCTCGCGGTACCTCTCGATATATTCACGGTCAGAGACTGCGCCGGAGGCGGGGTATCTTTGTCCGGAGTGGCATTCCGGCAGGATGCTGGACTGGCCTGTGCCACGCTGGTCCAGGGCGATGACGTCGCCAAACTGGCGCAGGGCCATAAACATCCCGAACCGGTAATTGACTGCCATGATGCCGGAGCCGCCGGGGCCACCTGCAAGGTAGATAATGGGTGGTCCCGAGCTTTCACCGGTTGCCGGAAAACGAACATAACGGAGGGGGATCATACGGCTGTCAGGCCGCTGGCGGTTCTCAGGTACCTTGATCTCCCCCCGGTACCCACTGGCGGTCTGCTTGCTCCAGGTCTCGAATACAAAGGTTTCTTCACTGGCAGTTGACACTGCGTGCGTTGAGTAGGTGCCGCAAAGCAGAGCTGCTGGAATTGATAATAACTTAAGCTTGAAGGTGAGGCGTTCTCTCAATCGAATCATTATCATTCCCTTTCTTCAGGCCCTGCCGACCCGTTCCCTTATGTAACACCCGGGTGTTCGCCGCGGGCTGAAGTATTTCTCTACCGGTGCTAGAAGAGCCGGTCATTTGTAGCCAGATGAACCCGGTAAACAGGTACGCTTGCCCGGCAATATGGAATTGATTACTTTCCACATGGCCGCTGCGTTGTGCCGGCACACTTTTATGGCCGCCTGGAGTCCCCGTAAAGGTAGTCGGCCGCAGCCTTGCCCATCGCCGGGTAATCGTGCCCCACACCGGGAACCACTTCCAGTTGCCACTGCAGTTCCGTTCCCAACTCCCGGGCCCGCTCCTGTGCCTGGGCGAAAAAATATTTTCCGCGCGACAGGCGGTGGTCGCCCTGCCAGTTGACGTCGGGGGTGCGTACCAGGTGGCCTCGGGTTTCGTCGGCGTTGTCCAGTTCGCCGAGGAATACCACCAGCTCACGCTTGAATGCTTTTTTCAACCCGTCCCTGTCCAGCATGTCGCTGCCTGTGCCGAAGGGGAATGGTTTGTCGAAGCGGGGCACCGTGTACCAGCCGGAATTCCCGGCGAGGATGCGCCGTGCTTTGCTATCGCCGGCAAAGAGAGTATAGCGATGCAGGACCTGGCCACCGGCGGAGTGGCCGAACAGGTCGTATGTCGCCGTGGTCATGCCAAGTTCCGCGACAGCGGTTTCAAATATCCGGTCGAAGTCGCTGAACAGCCAGGTTTCCGCCCGGCGATTGATGTCGTAACCGCTTACCCGGGTGCGCTCTTTATTGATGCGCACGTTCTCGATCATGCCGGCAATATTGTAACTCCAGAACTCCGGGTAATATTTTTCGGAATAGTGGGGTGAAAGTACCAGCACGCCGTATTTCTCCGAGGAGTCAACCCAGGTATCCCGGTAGCGCCAGGCATTGCGGCCGGCACCGGGGAGCACAATCACCACCGGCGCATCCTTGCGGAGATTTTCGGGTCGGTGATAGAAAACTGCCAGCGGGTTACTGTCGGGGGTATTACTATCCACCAGGAAGCTGCCGGAGCCCTCCCGGATAGAGCCCTCCGCGGTATCCAGTCGCAGCGGCTTCTCGACCAGTTCCATACCACACACATGGCAGGAGCCTCGGGCCCTGACGGCACTGGCCTGGAACAGGTCCTGTTCATGATTGCACGGCGGGCAGATGTACCGGGGAGGCTGGACCTGACCCGGTAGCGTTGCCGCCACCGAAGTCGCGGGCAGGCCGGCGGAGACGAACAGGTAAAGGGTGCAGGCGATACCGCCAATAACAGCGCGTGAAATGGCCCGGAGGGAAATTCGGGGTGAGAGTGTCATTGTCTGTTCCTGTGGTGCTCTGCTCGAATGAAGAACGCAGTTATTGGCCGGTTGCGTTATGCCAGCAAGTGCCCCCTGATTCCCAGGTTGCTGGGACCAGTCTACCGCCGTGATGTGGTGGTTTATACCGCGCTGGATTACGGCGCCTTACAGGACGGCGAGGGCTGGAAATGTGGGCGGAAGAGAGGGACGCGTAGTTCGGGTGCCGAGCGAGGTTGCCAGGCAAGCGGCCGGGTTGCGCGAACTGGACAGCCCGGCTCTTGGTGCAGGGAAGTCATCCCCGGTGATGGGGTCAGGCAAAGAGCCAGATCAAGAGTAGAAGAACCAGTGCCCCCAGCACCATTGCCAGGCCCCGCAGCATGAGCGTCCGGGCATATTCCGCCCGGCCCGGGTAGAGCAGGGCGTAGGGCAGGCCGGTAAACGGGCCCAGGATGATTGTGGGTATGCCCCACAGCCATTGCCTGTTGCCCAGGGCCACGAGGGCCGCGACCAGCCCGCCAAACCAGAGCAGGGCCACCCCGATGACAAGGACAATAAACACTGGCAGTACCAGCCACTGGTGTGCAAGGTAAAATTCAATCAGTGCCTGTTGATTCATGGTTCCTGTACTGCTCCTGCCTGTCTCCGGCGAGCCCGGCATAATCCTGGCTCGGCCGTCCCGGTTTTGCTGTCTGTTGAGTCAGCGTATGGTACCTGAATACGCAACATCATGAGAGCCAATGACTGTACCTTGCTATCTTTTTAGCAGAATGCTCTGTCCGGCGGTCACGTCGGTATACGCGCCGCTCCGGGCTGGCTCCTGGCCTCCCGGTAGCGTCGGCGTATTGCTATACTTCGCGCCCAATCTGGCGCCCGCCAGGCTTCATTTCACGATTTCCGGAGCGATCCATGGCTGATACCGACTCACTGTGCGACATTGGTTTTATTGGCGCGGGGGTGATGGGTAAGAACCTGATCCTGAACCTGGCCGATAACGGATTCCGGGTCTGCGCCTTTGACCTGGACCACAGTCGCCTGGAGGCTTTGCTGGAGCAGGACCGTCAGGAGCGCGGTGACCAGCCGGCGCGGATTGAGACCTGTAATTCCTATACCGAGCTGCTGGCGCGGGTAAAAGCTCCCCACCTGGTGATCCTGTCGGTGCCTGCGGGCGCTCCCGTCGATGATGTCTGCAACAAGTTGCTGGATGCCGGTCTCAAGGCCGACGATATCGTGGTCGATACCGGCAACAGCCTGTGGACCGACTCCGTCGAGCGCTGCAAGCGCTACGAGGGGCGCCTGATCTTCTTTACCACTGCCGTGTCTGGCGGCGAGGTGGGGGCCCGGTTCGGGCCGTCCCTGATGCCCAGTGGCGATCCCTATGCCTGGGCCCGTATCGAGCCGGTCTGGCATGCCATGGCCGCCAAGGTGGATCCGCAAAGCGGCCAGCCGATCGAACGCTTCGAGCCGGGTAACCCGGTCAAGGAAGGTGAGCCCTGCGCTGCCTATATCGGCCCGATCGGCTCGGGCCACTATGTGAAAATGGTGCACAACGGCATCGAGTACGCCGATATGCAGTTGATCTGCGAGGCGTACGACGTGATGCGCAGTGCGCTGGAGATGAGCCCTACCGAGATTGCGGCGGTATTCCGGGAATGGAACAGGGGGCCGCTGAACAGCTACCTGATCGATATCAGTGCCGAGGTGCTGGCTACCGTGGATGCAGACACCGACCAGCCGCTGGTGGACGTGATCCTGGACCGCGCCGGGCAGAAGGGCACCGGCCTGTGGACTGCGGTAAGCAGCCTGGAAGTGGGTTGTCCTGCTCCCAGTATCGCCGAGGCGGTGTTTGCCCGCTCCCTGTCCACACGCAAGGTATTGCGCTCCCGCGCCGCGAAAAAGTTGCTGGGGCCGGATGTGGAGGCGGTGCCCGCGGAGCAGCGGGACACCGTGATCGCCCAGCTGCATGACGCCATGTACTGCGCGAAGATCTGTATTTACGCGCAGGGCTTCGACCTGATGAAGCTGGCGGCGCGGGAACAGGGCTGGCAGCTGAACTTTGCCGAGATCGCGCGCATCTGGCGCGCCGGCTGCATTATCCGTGCGGTTTTCCTGCAGTCCATCAGCGCTGCCTACGAGCGCGACCACAAGCTCTCGAACCTGCTGCTGGATGATTACTTTATCGAGCAGATCGCGGCCAACCAGGGCAACTGGCGCCAGGCGGTGGCGGACGCCAGCCTGCGCGGGATTCCGGTGCCGGCGCTCTCGTCAGCGCTCAATTATTATGATGCCTTCCGCCGCGAATCACTGCCCGCCAACCTGCTGCAGGCGCAGCGGGACTTCTTCGGCGCGCATACTTTCTCCCGCAATGACCGGCCGGAAAACGAGAAATATCACGTGCTGTGGAGTCGGGAAGGCCGGCCGATCGTCCGGGTCTGACCTGGCAGGGTGGCCGGTCCGCCGGCCGCCGGGGCGCCGGCCGCCGGTCTATCCAGCATTTATTTCCCTGGGTTATCCCCCAGCTTTCGGGAATTTCTGGAATACCTCGTTTACCGCACTGGCCAGCGCTGCCTGCGGGTCGGCCATCATTGCCGGGGTAATGCGCCCCCGGGTACGACCGCGCCAGACCATCTCCCGTTGCCTGACGTCCAGCACGTCGATGGTCAGCCTGCCCTCCGTCTGCTCATCGATATCGGTTAAGTGCTTCTCCCCGAGGTCACGGTAGTACTCCTGCAAAAAGGGATAGCGTGCCGCGGCAAAGCCTGTGGTGCGTGAAATCCGTGTCTTGGGCAACTTCTCGGTGTAGGCGGCGATATTCACCAGGATATCCGGACTGGTGCTGCGGGTCATGCCACGGGCATTCAGTTGCCGGGTGACCTCTGCCTGCAGGATGGATTCCACGCGGCTGTTGGCGCCACCTGACTGTACAAAACCGAAGGTGCGGTAGTCTCCCCAGCGTGAGTCATCGTCGGCTGACGAGAAAACCGAAGCCCCTGAACATCCAGCCAGGAACAGGGAGAGGAAGAGGGCGGTGAAAGTATTGTGACTCATGCGCAGGTTCCGATCCGTCGGTGGAGCTGTCGCCAGCCCGGAGCTTGCTCTATGTGGCTGGCAGGTATTCAGTGACAGAGCTTAGACCAGGAAATGGCGAACGGGCTCCCTGCGTGGCACTGAGAGCTGTGTCTGCTGGCAGTTTGATCCGGCTGCCCTAGGGCTTGCCGAGCCGGGTAAAATCGTGCCAGAGATCCGCGGCAATTGCGCGGACGGCTTCCAGTTGGCCGGCATCCAGTAGTGCCAGTGTGGTACCGATAAGCAGGTAAATCACAGGTAGTACCAGCCCGGATGGAAGCAGGTAGGCACGAGCGGGGTTTGCGGGATTGAAAAAGACGTCCACGGTTGAACCGGCAACGACCGGCAGCAGGTCCCACGGGCGGATGGGTAGCAGGTTGACCGAGAAAAGTTTGCACCCGATATATTCGCGCCCCCGGACCTGGTAGCGGTATCGCAGTACCGGCGTATAACTGATGGAGCGGCTTTTACCGATGGTTACCTGGTATTCACTGGCACTGATACCGGGTCCCTCATGTATTTCCGCATCCAGTTTGCTCTGTTCAACCCTGCCGCGGACCTTTGGCCATGCGCGGCGTGCCCTGGCAATAACCAGGTAGGTGATGGCGGAGACGGCGACAAACAGGCCTGACAAGTTGACCAGGTTAATCTCACTGAGTGTGGTCATCGCCTCTCCTTGCCGGGGCACACTGTCACCAGTTAAAACTGGTAGCCAATCTGGAGGCCCCAGGTAATGCCGTTCTCGAACTCCTGGTAGCTATCGGAATGAGTGTATTCCTTGCCGATATTGATCCCAGCCGATAATCCACTATTTTTTGCGCTGTCGAAATAATAGGTGTAGGAGCCACCCACAAAGGTTTCGTAAAAGGTGCCGGCGCGCTCTATGACGAGAGTGTCCTGGATCGCGTCGTACCTGGTGATGGCTACATGATTCAGGTCGCGGTGGCTGGTACGGACAAAAGCACCGAGTGCATGCTGGTCCGTCATCAGCCGCTCCCATGCGAGGGCAATACCGTAAGCGTCCTCTGTGTCCCAGTCTGAATTTGCTATCCCGGCGCCGGCTGAAAACCTGTCACCTGCGTTGCCGAGGGTAAACTTGAAACCTGCCAGGCCACCGTATTGCGTTCCCAGGCCCAGCCCAAAGTGGGTATCCACCTTTGCAACCGTAAGGCCGGGCATAAGACATAATAAAAATAAAATCTTTTTCATTAGTTGAATCCTGGTAAAACTTTTTAACAAGCGGTCTGGCGTGAATATAATTTCCGGTTGCAGTCGTGTCTACCCGCTGTTTTTGTTCCGGGGCAGGACGATATGGCTCGTCGATTAGTTGATGGTTGGAATGGCCATGAAGGAGGCAAAGAGGTTTAGGGGCGGGGACTGGAGCAGGATCCAGTGCCCGCGATGGCCTGCCAGGCTCTGCGGTATAGGCTGAACAGGCAGGGTAGGGAACAGTGCTCGGGAACGGGCTTATACCGGGCAGTTACGCGTGTTGTAACGGGCCGTATTTAAATTTTGCCTTGTTGCAGGAAAGTAGGGGCTGTCAGTGAGAGCCCCCTCCTCTTTTCCTGCCGGGGTTGTCTCCGGGGCTAATTTCCTGTTCGCGGTGACGGTCAGAAGACGACCTCGTCTACCTCCGCCGCTGCATGTTCGGATTCGGCACGGGACGCCCGCGCGACGATTTCCTCCACGCTTGCTGTTTCCGTGTTGGCACCGCCGAAAGCTACCAGCAGGTCCGTGAGCAGGGCGGAGATCTCGATGGTCATCACTGAGAAATCGGCGTCGAATCGCTGTGCCGCATTGTCGGCGTCGGCACTGTCCGCTTTTTCGATCAGCTCATCACTGAACTTCACCCGTTTCAGGGACAGCTGGTCGTCAACGAGAAACTCCACGCCGCCACGCCAGGTCAGGCCCAGCTTGTGCACCTGCATTCCCGCCACCAGGTGGTTGTGGATTTCCTCGGCACATAGGTCCTGGTTCTTGCAGCGGATCACGCTGCCGCTGTCTTTCGGGTCGCGCAGCTCACACTCATGGCCGAACTCAAACTGCGCCGGTGCCTCGGGGGCATGCAGCCAGTGTGTCATGGTTTGCTGCGGCAGGTTTTTGGCCGCCAGAGGGACCACCGCCAGGCTGCTGATCGCCTCGCGCAGGTTTTCCAGCAGTTCCTCTGCGGCGGACGCCGAAGAGGCATCCACCACCACCCAGCCGTCGCGGGGCGCGATATAGGCGTAATGCAGGCGGGAACGGGCAAAGGCTTTGGGGCGCATCTCCATCAGGACCTCGTCCTTCAGGTTCTGGCGCTCCTTGCGGCCCACCTGGCGGCCTTCCTTCTGGGAGATGGCCTGGGCCATTTCGTCCACCTTCTCATTGATCACGCCGGCGGGCAGGACTTTCTCCTGTTTCTTGGCGCAGACCATCAGGTAGCCATTGGTGCTGTGGACCAGCTCGGAGCCGTGGCGTCCCAGTGGCGGCACCCAGCCGTAGCGGGCCGCGTCCTGGCTGCCGCAGGGCACGAACTGCCCCGGCTCCAGTAGTTCGTTCAATTTTTCGGCAGTGAGATCGAATTCTTTGGTGAGGCGGTATACACGCAGGTTCTTGAACCACATACAACGGGACATTCATTCTGTTTTCGGAAGCGGCCGGCAATTATGCGTGAAGCGGCCGGTCACAGCCAGTGCCCCGTCCGCAGTTTTGTCTTTGGAGAGGGCGGCCCTGGTTAAATCCTGAACAGCCAGTAAAGCCCCTGGATGGCCGTCGTGGGGAAGGCCGTCTCGTGGTCAGCCCCCTCAATGACCCGGTATTCCAGCTCCAGGCCGGGGTATTGCCTGGCGGACAGGGTTCGGTGGAAACGGTCCGCGTCAGCCACCAGGTCGTGGGGCCAGCTCTTATAGTGCCCCGGATGCTCCAGGCTACCGATGGACAGGTAGACCCTGGCCCTGAGGTCCTGGCGCTTTCGCGCGTATTCTGCCTCCAGGTCGAAAATAATCCGCTCGTCGAACCAGAGTGATGGGCTCCCCAGAACGTAATGCCGGAACATCCCGGTATGTTTCAGTAACGCATAGGCACCCAGCAGGCCACCCAGGGAATTGCCCACATAGGTACGGCCCGCCGGATCCGCCGGATAGTGTTCCTCGACGGTGGGGAACACCGTATCGCGCAGGAATCGCAGGTGCGCCTCGGCGCCCCCGGTTTCGAGCTTCCATTCGGTGTCGATCGATGGGGTATAGTCGCGGACGCGGCTTGGGGTCGAGTGAATAGCTTTATCCCATGACACACCCACGAGTATGGCTTCTTCCATTTTCTTGATGGCCATGGGGTAGCGGGTGGCGCCGGAAACAACCTGGAAGGTATACATGGCATCGGTCATGTAAATTACCGGGTAGCGCCTGTCGCCCATGCCCTGCTTTTTATAACTGCGGGGCAATTTGATAAACAGCTCGTAGTTTCGCTGTGTTTCCGGGTCGGTTACTGCGATCGTCTCCGTGCGGGGAATGGTAAAGGGGGAGGATGAAGAGGTTGCCGTGCCAGCGATGGCCGGCCCTGCGCCCAAAAGAAAAATAAGCAGGGATTTAAATATTAACTGCACAGTTGTCCTTTGCATCGCGATAGTGGGCCGGCGGGATTCCCGGAAATAGAACTAGCGAGGCACATCGAGCCGCAGGTTGCCGTCCTTATTCTGTGCGTAAATAGTGAAGGGCAGCACAACCGTGTCGGTTACTGACGACAGCACTGTATCGAAGACATAGAAGCCGGCAATTGGCAGGATTACGGTGGAGCTCCGCTTCGAATTCAACTTGCAGACATTGTAAGAGACACCGCTGTATACCCGTGGCAGGGATTCACAATAGGTATTCTGGCGGCGGAGTTCTGCGGCAACTTCCCGGTCGGGCTGTCCCAGGGTGGTGGCAGTCCCGCAGCCGGCAAGCAGGGACGCGAGGGCGGCGAACACTGCCGTTCTGTATAAAGTTGCGGACACTGGAGCCTCTCCTTGAATCAATGGACGGACAGTCGTGACGAATATACCCCGTCACGACCTGAGAAGGAAATACCCGCCAGGTGACGGTTGTTTGCAATTGGCGTCTCTATCGGGCACCTGGTCAGCCGGCGCGACAGCGAGTGGCGGGAATTAGCTGCCCCAGAGTGAAACTGGCGCAGAAACAATCTCGCTTGCGTCGCTTTCATCTTGACGGAAAAAGCCTGCTGGTTTCACCGATAAAATTCGAATAGTCTCTTTGCCTTCGAATCCGCCGGGTACTGGGCTCAGATGAGCGAAAATAATAACTCCCAGCGTTACCGGGCATTTATCAGCTACAGCCACACCGATGAGCGACACGCCAGGTGGCTGCAGCGTGCGCTGGAGTCTTACCGGTTGCCCCGTCACCTGGTCGGCCGCCGGACCCCGGAGGGGATTCTCCAGGCTCGCCCGGGAAAAATATTCCGTGACCGAACTGATCTTTCCGTGGGGCCGGACCTGACAGAGCACTTGCGGCAACCGCTGCTGGAGAGTCGTTACCTGCTGGTGGTGTGCTCGCCGGCAGCTGCCGCCTCCCGTTGGGTCAATGATGAAATCCTGTTTTTCAAGCGACAGCATGGTGAGGGCCGTATCCTCGCCCTGGTTGTCGATGGCGAGCCCCTTGCCTCTCTGTCGGGACGGCCCGAACAGGAGTGCCTGCCGCCGGCATTGCGATTCCGGATAGACCGCAGCGGAAACCTTAGCGATAAGCCGGCAGAGCCCCTTGCCTCGGATATCCGGTCCCGGGGTGATGGCAAGCGCATGGCGCTCCTCAAACTGCTGGCAACCATGCTGGGGCTGGGACTGGACGAACTGGCCCGGCGCGACCACCAGCGGCGGATGCAGCTGCAGAAACTGATTTCGGCGACGGCCCTGGTCGCGGTGACGATACTGGCGGCGCTATCCTACGCCGCCATCAATGCCCGCGATATCGCCGAAAAGAGGCGCCTGGCAGCCGAGGACCTGGTTAACTTCATGCTGACGGACCTGCGGGACCGGCTGGAGCCTATCGGCAGGCTCGATGCGCTTGACCTGGTGGGGGAGAAAGTCCTCAGTTTCTATCGCGCCCAGCGCCACAGTGCACTGAACGCCGATGCGCTGGGCAGGCAGGCCTCTGCAATGCACCTGCTGGGAGAGATCCGCGACCTGTCCGGGGATACGGACGCAGCCATCGAATTGTTCTCCCGGGCAGCCGTTACCACCGGCGAATTGCTCGCACGGGACCCCGCCAACCCCGATCGCATCTTTGACCACGCGCAGAGCGTCTTCTGGGTAGGCTATCCCGATTACCAGCGCGGTCACTACCGAGAGGCCCAG
The DNA here is from genome assembly GCF_044383805.1 of Microbulbifer sp. JSM ZJ756. Taxonomy (NCBI): domain Bacteria; kingdom Pseudomonadati; phylum Pseudomonadota; class Gammaproteobacteria; order Cellvibrionales; family Microbulbiferaceae; genus Microbulbifer; species Microbulbifer sp. JSM ZJ756. The sequence continues at coordinate 290,083 of NZ_JBISER010000002.1, forward strand.
AGGTGGTTCGACGAGTATCTCCAGCTGGCGCGGCAACTGGTCCGGCTGGAGCCTGCCAGGCCTGCATGGCAGATGGAGCTGTTCTATGCACTCAATACCCAGGCAGTGCTGAAATTCCGGGATGCGCAGTATCGCGAGGGCCTGGAATTGTTCCAGGAGGCGGGGACCATCCTCGCCGGTCTGCCAGATAATAATGATAACCGGGAGGCGCGGATCAATAACCTCGCCTGGATCGGTTCGGCGTATTTCATGCTGGGGGAATTCGACTCCGCCATCGACAGCCGGCAACAAGAGCTGCGCCTGATCGATGACTGGCTGGCCCGGGAACCGGATCGCAACAACCTGCTCGATTACACCATGACCGCGCAGAACGCGCTGGTACGGCTGTATCACCGCACTGGCGATACCGTCGCGCTAACACGCTACCGTGCCCTGGCCGGGGAAACTGCCCGGGAGCTTGTGCAACAGGATCCGGAGAACCGCGACTACCGCCTGCGCGCCTACAAGTTCCACCTGAATGATGCGCTTATCGGGCATATCGGAACCGCAGAAGCAGACCGGTTACTGGCCGATATACGCTCGCTGGCCAGGGAAATGCCGGAGCGCTTTGAGGTCCAGCAGCTGCGGTGGCAGGCCGAATTCAAGCTGGCACTTAAATATTTTGGCAGTGCCCGCCGGGACGTCCTGGTGGGCTCCGTCGGAGATTTTTCCCGATGGGCAGCAGGGCTTGATGCGACAGGCCAGCAGCGCCTGCTGGAGCCGCTCCGGGTACTTTCCGGCCTGTTGCAAGCCATGGATAGCAGTGCCGGGGCAGAAGAATGGCGAGCCGGGCTCCTCGAAGGGCAGCGGCTGCTGGCCGGCACTGACAACCGCATGGATTTTAACCTGTACTGTGGCGAGGATTCGTTCGTGCCATTGCTCGGCCCGGGAAGGCCGACAGACTCACAAGTGATTGCAGTAGCCAGGCAGTGTATCGGCCTGGAAGCCAACCCCGAGGTACTAAACCTGTCTCAAGGAGAGAGTTATGAGTAATGCAAAGTTTCGCATCAACATTATCAAGAATCCCGCTTTTGATCCCGATGATCCCGCTTCCTGTGAGGTCGAGTTTGTAAAGGATCCCGGCCAGGATAGTAACCCTGCCTCCATCGACCAGGCTGGCACTATCACCATCAGCAAAAAGAAGGGCACCGCTGTGGATATTGCCTTCCGTCTCGCCGATGATGTCTACAGTGACTACAGCTTCACAAAAGGCTCCTTCCTGGCGAGCAGTATTACCTCCAACACAAAGGGCGAGTTCTCCATCAAGAACGTAAAAAGTGGAGACCGCACCCTGGTTGTCACTGATGAAAATGATGACGGTGATACCTGGAGCTACACCCTGACCCTGTTTGATACCAGTGATGCCTCGCAGCCGCCTGTTGTACTGGATCCCATGATCAAGAACACCACGATGGCGTAAACCATCAGTTTGCGGGCTGAATCCGTGCCCCGTCTTGCGGGCACGGTCTTTTGACTGGTGACAAGAGGGCATTGGCGATGAGCGTGTTTTCGCAGCGTAAACGGGTCCGCGGTTGGGCCCTGCGAAATGAATGGCTGATAGTCTCCTTTCTGGTCAGTGTGCTGTTTGTATTTGGTTACCTGGGCTACTACCAGGTCCTCAGTGGATCCGGCCCGGGGCTGGAGCGCCACTGGGATGCCCTGTATAGCGCGATCAAGCTATTCATCTTCAATGGCCCGGATACCACCGAGGGCTGGCCGCTCTCACTGCAACTGGTGCGGATTCTGGCACCATTCCTGCTCGTTTACACGGCAATCAAGACCATCTGGTTGAGAACTGGCGAGCACCTGGCGCTGTTTCTGCTGCGATTCCGCCCTCACCGCTATGTGATCATCTGCGGCATCGGCGAGACAGGGCTTCGCCTGGCCAGGCAGTACCTGGCCGAGAGTCCCCATGCCGTGGTGGCAATCGACCATAACCCGGTTAATCCCAGGGTTGCGGCACTGTCCGCGCAAGGGGCTATCCCGGTGATTGGGGATGCAATGGATCCGGCAACCTTTATCCGGGCAAAAGTCACTGCGGCGCGCGAGGTCTTTGTATTTACCGGTGACGACGAGGCCAATATCGCCGTAGCCAAGGTGGTACACCGGCTGGTACGTGTGCAGGGTAAAAAGAGCGGGGGGCGAGCCGTAAGGGGCGTAAAAAAGCCGACCCCGAGGCTTCGCTGCCATATCCAGGTCAACTCCCCCGAGATCTGTGAAATCTTCCAGAACCACAGTTTTTTCAGCCTGGTGGATGAGAAACTGGAGTTGAAAATTTTTAACCGGGATATCTATATTGCCCGGAATATTTTTGATTACTGTGCTCCCGACCTTTATTACCTGCCCCGGGGAGCGGATTCCAGGAGGATGAATATACTTATCCTGGGTTTTGGCTCCCTGGCCCGTTCGCTGCTGGTGCAGTATGCACTCACTGCTCATTACGCTGATTTTCGCAAGCCCCGTGTGGTCGTCATGTGCGAAGAGGAATGCCGAAGGGAAGTGGCGCGCTTCTACCATCGTTGCGCCAATATTGAGCAGGTTGTCGACCTGGAGTTTATTTACCAGGACCCGGTTGCGATCAAGTTGGAGCAGTGGGGTGAGCTCATGCAGGCCGAGCAGTTTGTGGCCTGTTACTGCGCCTTGCCCCATGATGCCGATGGCATCCTCGCTGTAAGGCGCCTGAACCGCATGCGTAATGCCCTGGGAACCGACGCTGTCAATTTTGTGGTTTGCCTGAACCAGCAGTCCTGGATTGCAGACGTCGTGGACGATGATTTCCTGCCCATTTCCCGGGACAAGTCCCGCATTGACCCGGCTGAGCCGATCGAGCACTTTGAGTGCCTGGACGAAACCATCACGATTGATGTGGTGGTCAACGATGCCCTCGATCGGGTCGCAATGGCGATCCATGCGTATTACCTGGAAGGCCAGCGTAGTGCCGGGATGTCACAGAGGGATAATCCCTCGATAGTAAACTGGCAGGGACTGCCCCTTTACAAAAAACTTGCCAATCAGCGGGCAGCTTCGCACCTGGACGTAAAGCTGCGGATTGCCGGCTTCAGGCGCGTCGACGGAGCCGGCAACGGCGTACCCGGGACCGCCTTCCCCGGGGACGGGCCGATGCTGGAAACCCTAGCCCGGGTGGAGCATCAGCGCTGGGTAGCGGACAAGTTACTGGCCGGGTACAGCGTCGGGCCCGAGCGGGACGACAGCCGCTTCCTACACCCGGACCTGAAGCCGTGGGAAGCTCTGGCGGAAACGGACCGGGACAAGGACCGCGCAATCATCCGGCAGATGCCTGCATTGGTGGCGCTGCTGGGCCAGAGGCTGGAGCGAGCGACCGGGGATGCGGCGAGAAGCACTGCCCCGGCGCTGGAAACCGAACCCTAGCGTTCTCCATTGGGGAATGCTACCGGGATACCTGGACGTCACTGGCGATAATGCGGGTGATTGGCTTGCCAATCTCGGTGCTGTAGGTCCTCGCAAATGCTTCCGGGTTTTCACCCAGCAGTAACAGGGAAGTCGCTGCTACCTGGTCCAGGTAAAGCGTTACACCGCCGGCAAGTTCACCAGCGGCCCGAATATCCGGTCCGAGGGCGGCGATCCAGGTCTCACTGGCACCCTCAACCCCTGTTTCCCGGAACTCCCCGAGATTATCGAAGTAGCTGAGCACGGCGCGCCGACTGGCATGGTGCGGCCAGGCGCCGGGTGTACGGCCACGACCGTGGTCGACGGTGATTACCAGGTTGGTGTTGTCCTTGTAAGCCGGTATCGATTGCAGTGTCCGCCAGAGATCGGCCAGGAAGCTGTCGCTGCGATGGGCGGCATTGAGGTATTGGTAATAGTCGCCATCGTGGGCAAAGTCGTCCGTTTCCCCCAGTGCCAGGTAGAGCACCCTCGGTTTGCGCTGCTGTAGGAACTCCCGGGCAAAGCCGTAGGTAAATGCATCCAGCCGCACATTGGTCCAGGGGCTCGGAGTACTGGCCTGCAGCTCATTCAGGAAGCGGGCGCGCGCGGACATGCCGGCCCAGCTGGCATCCTGGAAACCCGCATTGACATGAATGCCGCTGCGATCGCGGTTCAGAATCGCCGGGAATACTTCCCAGCTACCGAACGCAGCCACGCGGTCCCGGTAGGCCGGCCTGCTATGCAGCCACTCGAGGAAGGTATGGTTTTTGTTGGGCACGGCCCGGTTGGAACTGATCTCTGGGTCGGCACGGCCTGTCAGGATCTCATTGTAACCCGGGTACGAAAACCACCAGGGATTCGCCACCTCCACGCGGGATTCTTTGGCCCGGTTGCCCGCCAGCAGTCCCTGCCTGGCGATAGTGCCCCACAGGAAGGGCATCAGTTTCTGCCGCCGGCTTTCTGGCGTGTTGGCCCCGAACTGTTCCAGCAAAAGTTCCCGGTGTTCAGTGAACTGTTCATTATCCATCAGTGCCGGGTCGTAGCCGGAGAAAACCTCCTGCCAGCGCAGTCCGTCAATTGTGACGAGCACCAGGTTGTCTGCGGCCTGGACCCTGGCGGCCAATGCCAGTATGACAATGACCAGGGATACTTTTGATTTACACATTGTACTCTCTGCTATGGGGCGGACCGACATGGGCCGGCCCGCCAATTGCTGCAATAAGCGGTCAGAAATCCACGGTGGCGGAGAGTGAGGCGGTGCGGGGTGCCCCGATCCAGGCGCCGCCGGAGACCACGGTGCCGAGGTAGTCCTCGTCCGTCAGGTTATTGACCACCAGGTTGAGGTTGATCCCCTGCAGTGCCGGGCTGACGTCCGCCAGGTTGAGGCCCAGGTAGGCGTCGGCCACGACGTAGGACTCCGCCTCCCAGGTGTTTGCCAGGTCCACGTAGCGGTCGCCGGTGAGTTTGGCTGACAGGCCGCCGTAGAGCAGCGATGAACGCCAGTCCAGCCCGGCTACGAACAGCTGGTCGGCAATGCCCACTACATTATTGCCCGGTACCAGTCCCTGGGCAGCGTCCACAGCGGCATCACCGGTACCGATATAGCTGGCATCAAGGAATGTGTAGGAAGCGTAGAGATTGAGGCCCGGGTTCAGGTCATAGTCCAGCAGCAGTTCCAGGCCATCGGATTCGATACCGCCGGCATTGAAGTAGGAGCCGTTGGTACCGATCAGGTAGTTAGGGCCCGCCGCGGTGTTGTTGTCCAGGAAGATGATGCGGTTATCGAACTCATTGCGGAACAGGGTGGCAGTGGCGGCCAGCGCTTCGCCCGTGTACCGCAGGCCCAGTTCGATGGTCTCGGAAGTTTCCGGGTCGAGGTTGTCCAGGTTGGATTCGGGCCGTTCCAGGACACTGTCACCGATGGCCTTGAAGTTTTCGGCATAGCCGGCAAATACCTCGGTGCCATCCATGGGAGCTTCCCAGACCAGGCCGGCCGACAGCAGTACATCGGAATCGGACTCGAGGTCTGCGTCCAGGCTCTCGGAGAACAGGTCCTCGCGCTCCACGTCGACCAGGAACTGCTTGGCGCCGAGGCTCAGGGTGACGCTGTCGATTGTCAGGGCATCCTGCAGGTACCACTTGTTGGTCTGCTGCGGATAGCTGCGGCGATACTGCTCCCAGTAGGGGGTACCGTCGAACTCCGGGCCACTGGTGGCATCGGTGATCCGGTGCCAGTCCCGGTGTTCGTCACGGGTGGCGTCCTCGTACCAGAAGCCACCGCGGAACTCATTTTGCAGGCCGGCAATTTCACCGTTGTGGGCGAAGTCGAGGCTGAAGCCGCTGCGCTCCTTTTCATAGTGCGTATGACGGTAGGACATCACCGGGATGGCACCGGCCTCATAACATGCCGGGTCGTACTGTGCGCCGGCCTGGCCATAGATGGTGACAATATTGGAAGTGCAGCCTTCGATCGGTGCCAGCGCATTGCCGCCGGCGTCCACATAGAAAAACTGGCCGGCACTGCGACCGGTCATGGCGGTGGTGCCACCGAGGAACTCGGACTGGCCGCTGTCGCCGTCATCGGTGACATCCACCAGGTAGGGCGGTACCCAGTCGCCACGCCCCTCATTAGTGTGGTAGTAGACACTGCCTTTCAGGTTGAGGCTCTCTGCCAGGTCCAGGTCGAACTGCGCATAGCCGAGCAGGTTCTCCCGCAGTGTGGACCAGCCGCGACGGTATAGCTGGTCGATATAGGGCACACCGCTCCATTCACTGCTGAGGAAGTCATTTTCCGGGAACTGCTCGAACTGGGCGGCGGAATAGATACGCTGGTAGTTATCCTCGTGAATGTCATCGTAGGAAACATAACCCGAGAGGGTGCCAGCCGGGACTGTGGTTACCAGCTTGGCCGCGACATGCTCGCGTTCGTTTTCGGCGGTCTCGGTAATCCAGTCGGTCGCCTCCTGGTTTGCGTAGGAGATCCAGGCCCGGGTGCTGCCTTCTGCAAAGCTGCCGGTGTCATAGCGGAGGTAGTAGCGCTGAGCATCGAACTCGCCGCCGGACATCTCGACGCGCATACGGCGATCTTCGGTGGGGTCATCGGTGCGATAGTTGATGGTGCCGCCCAGGGCCTCGTTGGAACGGGAGGCAATGTCCGCAGTACCCTGGGACACGGCGACACCGCCGATATTGGCCGGGTCAATAAAGCGGTTGGCCTTGGAACCCCCGCCATAGTTGGAACCGCCGTTGGGGATGCCGTCGATGGTGGTGCCGATCTGCTGCTCATCCAGGCTGGTGGTGAAGCCGCGCACAGAGATATTGGTTGACCAGTCGTCAAAGCCGTAAGTATCCCCCTCGTTGACGGATACCCCGGGCAGGTTGTCGATCAGGGCGTTGACGCTGGTTATCGTAGACTGCTGTTTGCGCATCGCATCGGTAACAGCACTGCTGTTGAACGTCTCGCCGCTACCGAGTACTACCACTTCCTCGATATTTTCACTGCTGTTGTCCTGTGCAACGGTGCCAGCTGAAGCCATGGCGGTAACCATGGAGATAGCTGTGGAAAGTAATCTTTTTGAACTGTTCATTCCTTTGTTCCCTCTTTAACAGGTGGTTATTCAACCCGGCCACTTCGTTGTTGCCATCCATCGGGCAGTAGCGCTCGTCGGCGCTTCATCTCCGCGGCTCTTGTCTGGCGCGGCTACAATGGCGCCACCTGATGAATCGGGATTTACAGGAATATGAAATTAATCTTGCTGAAATGTTATAGGGTCCGGTTAACCGGTTGTTGCAGGTCGTGTTGTCCTGAAAAAGTGAACAACTTGTAGTGGCATCAGAGCTTCGAAAGAAAAAAGGCCGCTGCGTGAGCGGCCCAACAGGTGGGGGAGGGAGTTACTTCAGAGAGTTCTTTTTACAGTAGCTTTCCGCCCAAGGGTGTGGTGCGGAAAGGAGCGTTGATAATGCTGCAACTGCCTGGGAAAAAAGTTGCACTATTCGGCGGAACGATGATCCCGGCTATTCTGGTTTCACAGAATGTGCGGTTGATCTCAATCCTGGTGATTCTGCAGGTTGCGAATACCTCAGGGGGAGGAGCTGCATCTAAAAAAGACGGCTGGCGCAATCCTCCATTCAGCTCGAAATACTACCCCTGGTTATAGTGATCTCTGGCTTCATGAGGCCACGCTGAAAACAGATTGGTATGGAAGTGCCAGTTGGGGGGCATGTTGTCTGGGGTGTCTCACCGGGGCAATGTCCAGCCTAGCGGATAAACCGCAACCATCGCCACAGGCTGAGCATTTCTGTCAGGGCACCGGCAAAGTAGGTGAGCGCCGCTGCCTTGAGCACCGACCTGACCGCGGGCATGTGCTCCGCAGGTACATATCCCTCTTCCAGGATCGGCAGCGCTTTGTTGAAACTGGCGTCATACTCCTCTGGCAGGATGGCGGCATACATCAGCGCGGATGCCATCATGGTCAGCACACCGATTGCCACGGCAACAGCGAAGATATGGGGAACCCTGGCGACCAGGGCCAGGGAAGAGATTGCCAGCATCAGCCCGGTGCCCAGCCTCCGGATAAAGAAGGCTTTGCCCATATGTTTCTGCCGCAGGTGGCTGACGGGCTCGTTGCGGGTAAACTGGATCGCGTGCCCGACTTCGTGGGCGGCCACGGCGACAGCCGTCAGGGACTTGCCGTCGTGGACCCGGGGGCTCAGTGAGACTATTTTCTTCGCCGGGTCGTAGTGGTCACCATTCGGCCGTCCCCGTTCCACGGTGACGCCGTCGAGGCCGAAACGCTCGACCAGGTGGCGGGCCAGCTCGCCTCCGGTGCCCGGCATGGCCTCCCGCTGTTTCGAGTGGCGCCACATCACCAGCTGGACCCAGAGCGAGGGGCCGTATACCAGCAATACGACGAGCAGAGCTCCCAGTCCGTAAATCATGTCCGGTTCCCTGTTATCTGCTTACCCCGCACCCGGAGGGAAATCTCTCCTGCTGCGGGGGACCAGTCTATCGGAATTGCGCGCTGGCGAGCCACATCGGTCGTGCTTTAGTGGTGCTTTGCCGGGATCGCCTGCACCACCTTCAGGAAGTACTCCCAGAAATTCGCCACGCTCTCGATATGTACCCGCTCTTCCGGCGAATGCGCGCGGCGGATCGTGGGTCCGAAGGAAACCATATCCCAGTGGGGGTAGGGCTTGGCCAGCAGGCCGCACTCCAGGCCGGCATGGATGACCTTTACTTCCGGCTCGGCGCCGGTCATATCCTTGTAGACATCTTTCATCAATGCAAGCAGGGGTGATTTCACATTGGGCGTCCAGCCCGGGTAGGCGTTATCCAGCGACACAGTTGCGCCGGCCAGCTCAAATGCGGCGGCGACATTGAGACCGTGCTGGTCGCGGGCGCTGTCGGAGAGGCTGCGTACCAGGCACTGCACACGCACCCGGTATTCGCCGTCATTTTCTTCAGTAACCACGCGGGCCAGGTTGTTGGAGGTTTCGGCGATGCCCTCCAGGGTGGTGCTCATGCGCTCCACGCCACTGGGGCAGGCGCGCAGCATGCGGATAACCCTGCGCTCGCTCTCCCGGTCCATGACAGATGCCGGGGCTTCGGTTTCCTCTACCGCGATATCCAGTTTCGGTTCGTTGTCGAGTTCGGCTTTGCTCACTGCGCTTTCCTGCAGGACAATTTCCATCAGCCGGGCGGCATTGTCCGCAGGTACCGTGAGGGTGCTGAAGGATTCGCGCGGGATGGCATTGCGCAGGGTGCCGCCATCGAGCGCGGCAATGCGCAGCCCTTCGATCTCCCGGATGGCGGTATCGATAATACGGTTGGCGATCTTGTTGGCGTTGCCGCGGCCCTTGTCGATATCCAGCCCGGAGTGGCCGCCGCGCAGGCCGCGCACACTCAGGCGGAAGGCCTTGTGGCCCGCCGGCAGTGGTTCGGCGGAGTAGGGTAGTGCCACGTTGATATCCACGCCGCCGGCGCAGCCCACGTACAGCTCGCCCTCGTCCTCGGTATCCAGGTTCAACAGCAGCTCGGCCTCAAAATGGCCCGGCTGCAGGTGCTTGGCGCCGGTCATTCCTGCTTCCTCATCGATCGTCAGCAGGGCTTCCAGCGGCGGGTGCGGTATATCCGTGCTCTCCAGCAGCGCCAGGATGGCCGCTACGCCGATGCCGTTATCCGCGCCCAGGGTCGTGCCAGTGGCGGTGACCCAGTCGCCGTCGATCTGCGGGCGGATTGGATCCCTGAGGAAGTCGTGGTCAGTGTCGGCGTTCTTCTGCGGCACCATATCCACGTGGCTCTGCATGGCGAGGATCTTGCGGTCCTCCATGCCGGGAGTGGCCGGTTTCTTGATGATGATATTGCCGATCTGGTCCAGCCTGGCTTCCAGTCCACGTTCTTTGCAGAAGTCGAGGATGTAGGCCACCACCTTTTCCTCGTGCTTTGAGGGCCGGGGAATCTCGCACAGCCTGGAGAAATGTTTCCACAGCGGGGTCGGGTTCAGTTCGGCAATGGATGACATATTGCGTCCTTCTTCCTTTATTTATTTCTGGCGCGGTCCCGGCCGGATGGGCTGGCCGCGGGTATGAGCCGGCCGGGCTTGTGGCCCGGCCCGGGAAATTGCGGTGGCAATTATAGGATTGGGGGCGGGGGAGTGACAGGTGGGCGCGGCCCGGAAGGGCCGCGCCAGTGCATTACTCGTCCGCAGCGGAGGTGGCAGCCTCTGTGGCCACGGGGATACCGCCGCCGACCACCTCAAAGGCGATGCGGCGCTTGTCCACGTCGACACTGCCTACCTTTACGGTCACCGGTTGCTCCAGCTGGTAGGAGAGATCGTCGTGGGCCAGGGTCAGGTGCTTGCCGTCGAAATCCGGCAGGTTCTTCTTGTCGCTGTTCAGGCGTACGAAGCCATCGATGCCGAAGTCATCCAGGCGAACGCCCAGGCCGGCGCCATTGACCAGTGTCACCCTACCGGTAAATTCCTGTCCCACCTTGTCCTGCATAAACTGGCAGTAGAGCCACTGTTCCAGGGCGCGATTCGCCTGGCGACCGCGGAGCAGGCTGTCCTGCAGCCCCTCGATCTTCCCGTCGTCGAGGTCCGCTGTCTGCTGTCCAGCAGCGGCTGCCTGCAGCACCCGGTGATTGTGCAGGTCGTTGTACTTGCGGATCGGTGAGGTAACGGTGGCGTAAGCCTCCAGGCCCAGGCCCAGGTGGGCGCCGGGTTTGTTGGCCAGCTGGCCAGGGCGCAGCATGCGCTTGAGCACTGCCAGCAGGTTCTGCATCCGGGGCTCGTCGTGGGTCTCAAGGTACTTCACCAGCGCCAGGTAGTTGTCCAGCTGGTGCAGGTCCTTTTCCGCGTGCTCGGGCAGCAGTTCCTTGAGCAGGCTCTTGACCTCACCCATGCGCTCGTCACGGAATCCCAGGTGGACCGAGAAGCAGCCCTGCTGCAGGCTTGCCAGTTTCGCACCCATGGCGATGTTGGTGGCCAGCATGGCTTCCTCAACCATGCGCTGGGCCACGTTGCGCTCGCGTTTCTCGATGCGGGCGATCTTGCGCTTCTCATCCAGCAGGATGTCGTAATCCGGGCGGTCCTCCATGATCAGGGAGTGGCTCGCGCGGTAGGTGGCGCGCGTCTTGCTCAGGGCTTCCAGGTTGCGGAGGCTTTCCTGCTGGTCTTCCGGTACGGCACTGAGGTCGCCATCGATAAACCCGCTGACGTTGTCATAGCTCAGCTTGTGCCGGGAGCGAATCGCCGCGAATTCGTAGCGGCTGTCGCCGATGCGGCCATCACTGTCAATGTCGATGTGCAGTACCAGCGCCGGGCGCAATTCCCCTGGCAGCAGGGAGAAGGCCTCCTCGCAGAGCTCGCGCGGCAGCATGGGCAGCGTCTCGCCGGGCAGGTACTGGCTGTGGGCGCGCTCGAAAGCTTCCCGGTCCAGAGGGGTGCCGGGCTCGATCAGGCTGGAGGGATCGGCGACCGCGATGTGCAGGGTCCAGCCGCCGTCGCGCGCAGTGACGGCAATGGCATCGTCCATGTCGCGGGTGGACTCGGCGTCAATGGTGGCGAAGCCGGTGTCCGTGAGATCCTCGCGCCCGGCAGCCACTTCGGCGATTTTTTGCTTGATGTCCGCAGCCTGCTTCAGGGCTGCGTCACTGAACTTCTCCGGCAGCTGGTGCTGGGCGACGACAAAGGCATGCTCGATACCCGGCATTTCCGGTGCGCCGATTACTTCCAGTACCTTGGCCTGGGCCTTGCCATCCTTGAACGGGTGACGGATCACCTTGCAGGCGATGAATTCGCCTGGCTGTGCCTTGCCACGGGCCTTGGGGGGCAGGAAGATCCAGCGGTTCAGGCCGTTCTGGCTGGGCTGGATAAAGTGCCCCTGGCCCCGCTGGACATACTGGCCCACCAGGTGATTGAGGTCGCTCTCGAGCAGGGCATCCAGTTCAGCGGACAGTTTGCCCTTGTTTTCCTCGGTGAGGCTGACCCGCACCCGGTCACCGGGAAATACGCGTTCCATTTCGGGGGGAGGGAGAAAGGCCTCGCGTCCATCGTCGAGCATGACGAAGCCGAATTTGCCGTTGCTGCCGCGGACCCGGCCCTCGGCAAACTCCTTGGTGGAGCGGATATCGGTTTTCAGTTGGTTCAGTTGCTTGAGGGCATCCGGGTTCAGCATGCGTGAGGTCTCTACACGGGTCGATTTGGGCGCGGATTCTACCAGACAGAGATTGCGGAACCAGTTTAAACCCTCCCCCGGGGCAGGTGGTGAATGACCGATAAGCCATTTCCGGGTCACAGTGACCCTTCATCCTAAAAATAATGTGCCTGTGTGATAAATTAACCCGTTGGACGCTTGTTTGTGCAAAGATTGCAAACTTTATATCCTGATCATGGATATAATCTTATTCTCGAATAAAAATGCACAAAGGGCTGTGGTTGTTCCCCAGCTGTAGAACCGGTCTCCGGAGAGGAACACAAAATGAGTATATTTTCCCATCACGCCTACGATAAGCACGAACAAGTGGCTTTTTACCAGGACGCCAAAAGCGGACTGAAGGCGATTATTGCGGTGCACAACACCAATCTGGGACCCTCACTGGGCGGTTGCCGTATGTGGCCCTACGCCGATGATGGCGAGGCGCTGGAGGACGTACTGCGGCTGTCCCGCGGCATGACCTACAAGTCCGCCATGGCGGGTCTCAAGCTGGGTGGCGGCAAATCCGTGATTATCGGTGACCCGCGCAAGGAGAAGACTCCGGAACTGCTGCGTGCCATGGGCGAATTCATCAATACCCTGGGTGGCCGTTACATCACTGCTGAGGATTCCGGCACCAGTGTTGCCGACATGAAGGTGATCGGCGAGACCACCGAGTTTGTTTCCGGCCTGATCGAGGGCTCCGAGACCGGTGGCGATCCGTCCCCTTCTACCGCATATGGCGTCTTTGTGGGCCTGAAGGCCACCGCAAAGCACCGCTGGGGCCGCGATGACCTCAAGGGCCTGAAGGTGTCCATCCAGGGCGTGGGTAATGTGGGCTTCCGCCTGGCCAAACTGCTGAAAGAGGCAGGTGCCGAGATTTTTGTCACCGATATCTTCCAGGACAACATCGACCGCGCCGTCAACGAACTGGGTGCCACTGCAGTGGGCTCCGACGAAATTTTTGACCTGGATGTGGACCTGTTCGCGCCCTGCGCCATGGGGGCCATCCTCAATGACGACACCATCGCGCGACTGAAAGTGGGTGCCATCGCCGGTGCGGCCAACAACCAGCTGGCCGAGGAGCGCCACGCTCAGGTACTGCGCGAGAAGGGCATCCTTTATGCCCCGGATTACGTGATCAATGCCGGTGGCATTATCGATGTGTATTACCAGCAGCAGGGCAACTACGATCCCGCGCAGGTCCAGGAGCACATCGAGCGTATCGCCGACACCATGCAGGAAATCTTCCAGCGTGCCGAAGAGACCGGCGAGACTACCGCGCATGTGGCGGACCGTATTGCCGAAGAGCGTTTCGGGCACGAGGACGCAGTAAAAAAAACTGATTCTGCCGCGGCCTGATGTGAAGACCCGCACCGGGTCACGTTGAACGCGGCGCGCCGGCCCCGCCGATAACCTGATCGGCGGGGAAGGCGCCAGGCAGCTTTCTCCCTCTGGCGATATATTGTCGCGAAGTCCAACTGAAGTAGTTTCCCGGGCGCATCTGCGCCCGTTTTTTTATTCCTCCCATTTCTCCCCGCTGGCCACCTGGCCCGTTGGCGCTGGCAGTCGACCGATTTGCCCGGCGCGCACCGAAGTTTGTTGCCTAAACTATCTTTCCCGGTATGTGCCACCCGCAATGCCACGAGCGCACTGGCGGGACCGAAAAGCCGGCTCGGTAACGGGGAATTCATCCATGCTCACGCGTTTTGTGCTTATCACCATACTTTTCACCGCGGTGCTGCAGGCTGGCTGCGGCGCACCCGAGGAGTCCCGGCGGAAGAACGGGGAGGGTGAGCACCGCGCGCTGACGGTTGACCGGGAAGCTGCCGCCAGTAGCCGCGCCGCAGCGGCCAAGCAGGAAGCCTACGTTGAAGTGCCGGATATCGAGATCCCGTTCCACCGGGAAACCCTCGACAATGGCCTGACCGTGATTGTGCACGAGGACCGCAAGGCGCCGGTTGTGGCGATCAATATCTGGTACAAGGTGGGATCCAAGGATGAAAAGCCCGGCAAAACCGGCTTTGCACACCTCTTCGAGCACCTGATGTTCAATGGCTCGGAAAACTATCCCGGTGAATACTTCGAACCGTTCCAGCGCTCCGGTGCCACCGATATGAACGGTACCACCAATAATGACCGTACCAATTACTTCGAAACCGTCCCCAGGGGCGCACTGGATATGGCGCTGTGGATGGAGTCCGACCGTATGGGCCACTTCCAGGGTGCCATCAGCCAGGAGAAGCTCGATGAACAGCGCGGTGTGGTAAAGAACGAGAAGCGCCAGGGCGAGAATGCCCCCTATGGCAGGGCGTTTGAAGTCATCGCAGAGAGTACCTTTCCCCCGCATCACCCTTACTCCTGGACCACCATTGGCTCCATGGAAGACCTGGACAATGCCAGCCTGGAGGACGTCAAGCAGTGGTTTGCCGAGTACTACCAGCCCGCCAATGCCATCCTGGTGATCGCCGGTGATATCGGCGTCGAGGAGGCCATGGCCAAGGCGCGAAAGTACTTCGGCGACATACCCAGCACCTCGGTACCCCCGCGGCTGGAAAGCTGGGAGCTGCCCGTGCAGCCGGACAAGCGCGAAGTGCTCACCGACCAGGTGCCGCAGACGCGTATTTACAAGGTATGGAATGTCCCCGGCCTGGACAGCGAGGAAGAAAATGCCCTGGACCTGATGACTTCGTTGCTGGCGAACCGCAACAACTCCCTGCTTTACCGGCGACTGGTGCGGGAGGAGCAGGTTGCTACCAGTGTCAGTGCCTATTACTTCGGCCGCCAGCTGGCGGGGCAGCTGTTCATCATGGTGGACGTAAAACCCGGCCAGCCGGTCGAGAAAGTGGAGCGGCTACTGGACGAGGAGCTGCGCCAGTTTGCCAGGGACGGGGTCAGTGTCGAGGAATTGCGGCGTATCAAGCAGAGCGAGTTCGCCGGCCTGGTCAAGGGGCTGGAGAAAATCGGCGGTTTCGGCGGCAAGAGCGATATCCTGGCGCGATCAGAGTTTTACTACGGTGACCCCGGCGCGCTGATCACCGGGCTCGAGGAGTACTCCCGCGTGTCGGCGCTGGAAGTCCAGGACGTTGCGGAGCGCTGGCTGACCCCGGAGAGTTACACACTCATTATCAAGCCCGCGGAAGAGTACCAGGCGGCCGATGAGGGGGCCGATCGCAGCAGCCTGCCGTCGGTGGACAAGACGGTTGAGCTGGAACTGCCGTCGCAGAAAGAGTTTACCCTCGATAACGGCCTGCGGGTGGTGCTGGCCGAGCGCCACGATACACCGGCAGTTTTCATGAACCTGCAGTTTCGCAGTGGCGCCGCTGCCGATGGTGACAAGCCGGGCCTGGCATCCCTGGCCGCGCGTATGCTCAGTGAGGGGGCCGGGAAGTACGACAGCCTGGCCTTCAGCAGCAGGCAGGAAGAACTGGGGGCCAGTGTTACCGCCGGCAGTGGGCTTGACTACAACAGCATCAACTTCAGTGCGTTGACCACGCAGCTGGAACCCTCCCTGGAATTACTGGCAGAGGTGGTCGAGAACCCACTGTTCCCGGAGGAGGACCTGGCCCGGGTAAAATCCAATCGCATCGATGCCATCGGCCAGGAGAAGGCACAACCACAGGGGCTTGCCCTGCGTGAGTTGCCGCCATTGCTCTATGGCGATGGCCACCCCTATGGTGCGCCGCTGACCGGCTCGGGTACAGAGGCGGGCATCAGGGCCGTCACTCGCGACGACCTGGTGGACTTCCACAATACCTGGCTGCGCCCGGACAACGCCGTGCTGACCGTAGTGGGGGATGTAAAAGCTGAAGACCTGAAGGCCCGGCTGAATGATGCCCTGGGCGGCTGGAAGGCCCCCGATACCCAGCTGCCGGAGATCCCTATTCCAACGGTGGAGCGCCCCCCGGAGCCGCGCGTTTTCCTGCTGGACCGGCCGGGGGCCCAGCAGAGCTATATCCTTGCGGGGCTGGTGATCCCGTCATGGGAACCAGAGGGTGCCGAAGCTTTCGACGCCATGAGCAGTGTCATCGCCGGGAAATTTACCTCACGGGTGAACATGAACCTGCGCGAGGACAAGCACTGGTCCTACGGGGCCCGGGCGGTCTCACTGGATACCGAGGGGCAGCGTCCCTATGTCCTGTTTGCCCCGGTGCAGACCGACAAGACCGCCCAGGCCGTCACCGAGTTGCTGAAGGAATACACCCAGTTCCTGGGCGACAAACCGGTTACGGAGGAAGAACTCGCGGACTACCGCGATGATGAGGTGCTCAAGCAGAGTGCCCGCTTCCAGACCAAGGAGCAGCTGCTTTCCAGTATTGCCTGGCAGGTGGAGAAGGGGTTACCGCCGGAATATATTGCCGAGTACCCGCAGCGGGTATCTGCGCTTACGCGCGAGGATGTGAAGCTGGCCGCAGACAAATTCCTCGACCCGGGCCAGTTTACCTGGGTGATTGTGGGGGACCTGGACAAGATCCGGGAGGATATCGAGGCCCTGGATATCGGGCCGGTGACGGTATTGCCCGGGGAGTCCTGAACCCGGCGCGAAAGAAATCGCAATTGGCGTTTTCTGCATTTTCTACTAGTCTGGGTACTGTTGCCTGCCGCGCGCCAGCTGAGAGGCGCCGAGCGCCCGGCGGGCAACACGGGAATCCAATAACGAGATCCAGAATAGAACTGTTGTTGTCACCGCGCGGGGCCCCCCGCCGCATCTGAACAGGGCACTCGCCCCATTTCGTCCAGAGCCGCCGGGTGACTCCGCCGGAAATACAATAAAAGGTAATCACCATGAAACTCGCGATCCTGTCCCGCTCTCCCAAGTGCTACAGCTCCATGCGCCTGCAGGAAGCGGCGCAGAAGCGTGGGCATGAGGTGGAGGTGCTGGATACCATCAAGTTTGCCATCGACCTGCAGCGCGGGGCCCCGGACCTCTATTACCGGCAGAAACAGATCGGGGACTTCGACGCGGTACTACCGCGCATCGGCGCCTCGATCACCTACTACGGTACAGCGGTAGTGCGGCAGTTCCAGGAAATGGATGTTTTCTGTGCCAATACCGCCCATGGTATCAACAATTCCCGTGACAAGCTCCGCAGCCTGCAGCTGCTCAGCCGCCACCATGTGGGCATTCCCCGCACGACCTTCGTGCACCACAAGAAAGATGTGCTGCCCGCGATCGAGCGCGTGGGCGGGGCGCCGGTGGTGATCAAGCTGATCGAGGGCACCCAGGGGATCGGCGTGCTGCTGGCCGAGACGGTCAAGCAGGCAGAGGCCATTATCGAACTGTTGCAGGCCCAGAAACAGAATGTGCTGATCCAGAAATTTGTCGCCGAGAGCAAGGGCCGGGATATCCGCGCCTTCGTGGTAGGCGATCGTGTGGTCGCCGCCATGCGCCGGGTCGCGCAGGGACAGGAGTTCCGCAGTAACGTGCATCGCGGTGGCGTTGCCGAACCGGTCGAATTGCCGGACGAATACATGGAAACCGCGGTGCGGGCCACCCAGATCATGGGGTTGCAGGTTGCGGGTGTCGATATGCTCGAGGGCAAGAACGGGCCGCAGATCATGGAGGTGAACTCCTCGCCGGGGCTGGAGGGTATCGAGACCTGTACCGGGCTCGATGTGGCCGGCGCGGTGATTGAATATATTGCCGCGCAGGTGGACTTCCCGGAAATCGATGTGCGACAGCGCCTGACAGTGAGTAAGGGCTACGGTGTCACTGAAATCTATATTCCGGAAGGTTCCAGGTTTGTGGGCAAGACCATTCGCGATACCCAGCTCTATGAGCACGATATCAATGTGCTCACTCTATACCGGGGCGCCAAGGTAATACCGAATCCCAAGCCTGAACGGGAGCTGGAGGCGGGTGACAAGTTACTTTGCTTTGGTAAGCTGGAAGCCATGCGGGGCATGGTGCCGGCCAAGACCCGTCGACGCCGGCGGCCGGACATTTCTGACTTGCCTTCCGACCTGGCCATTGCGGGAGAGGTGTCAGACCTGGAGTTGTGACAGTCACTCGACTACCGGCACGGGCAATAAAAAACCGAGACAGCGCAGCACTGTATTCCGGGTGGTGGGGCTTTCTGCCCCGGTGTGCCGCCCGACTTGTGGGAAAAATGCGTGGAAACACAAGAGCTGCTTGAAGAGTTAAAACAGAATGCCAGCCAGGCACTGACCTCCACTGACCGGATGGAAATCCTGGGGCAGCTGGGCGTCATACTGGCAATCTACGCGCTCGCCTACGTAATTGCCCACCGCCTGGTCAAGCTGGTCCCGTGGTTCAGGCGTCCTCCCGAGCGGCCGGAGCAGTCACCAATCCAGCTGCTCGTCTATCGTTGTGGCAGGTTGCTGTTCCCCCTGCTGGCCCTTGTGTTCCTGCGTATCGACCTGGCATTTATCCCGCAGGTCCTGGGGGAAAGCTGGGTTGTGCAGGCAGCTTTTGCCATCGCAATTATCCTGCTGTTCAATGATTTTGTGAAACTGGTGATCACCCGGGCGTCGGTTGCCACCGTATTCCGCTGGGTGGGAATGCCGATCCTGTTCCTGTATGTGATTGGCGCACTGGATGACATCGTCCGGGTGCTGGATTCCATGGCGGTAGAACTCGGCAATATCCGTATCTCCGCTTACGGGATCACCCGGGCCGTGATCTTTGGCTCACTGCTTTTCTGGCTGGGCCGCGTGTCCAATTCCACCGGGCAGACCATCATCCGCAACCAGCAGGCCCTGGATTACCGCACCCGGGAAGTCGCGGCCAAGCTGTTCGAGATCGCGCTGTTCACGCTGGTCTTTATCCTGATTCTCAACCTGATGGGGATCAACCTGACCGCACTGGCAGTGTTTGGCGGGGCCGTGGGCGTGGGTATTGGTTTCGGCCTGCAGAGCACTGCCTCCAATTTTATCTCGGGGCTGATCATTATCCTGGATCGCTCGATCACCCTTGGCGACTACGTTGCGCTGGACGAGGAGCGCCGCGGAACCGTGACCAAGCTGAGCATGCGGGCGGTCACCCTGGAAACCTTTGATGGCAAGGATATCGTTGTACCCAATGAGAAGTTCGTTTCTGAATCGTTCGTCAACTGGACACAAAAAAACCGGAAACAGCGCTACCGGGTAGACTTTTCCGTCAGCTACAGCACCAATGTGCGTGAAATGGTGGAAATCGTAAAAGATGCGGTAGCGCGGCATCCACAGGTCCTGAGCGGCGATGACCTGCCCATCGAGGAGCGGCCCGACTGTGAGATCGACAGCTTCGGTGACAACGGCGTTAACATGTTTGTGGAATTCTGGATGGAGGGGGTCGACGATGGCCGCAATCGTGTTGGCGGTGACCTGCTGCTGATTATCTTCGAGACGTTACAACAGCACGGAATCGAGATTCCGTTCCCGCAACGGGATGTACGCGTCCTCAGTACCCCGGAGAAAAAGACCCTGGATCCCTTTACCTAGTTTCCGGGCAATTCGCCAGCGAACGGGAGAGCCGGCTGTTACGGTGCTGCGCCGGTCTCCCGCAAGCGGGGTCGTCAGGCCCGGGCGCTGGGTCGCTCGCTCAATTCATCCCGCCAGCGTTTCAGGTGCGGGTGCTCTTCCGCCGACGGGCGCAGGTTGACCACCTTGCCGAAATCCAGCGCGCACAGCATGCTGATATCTGCCACCGAGAAATAGTCCCCGGCCAGATAGCGGTTATCTGCCAGGTGGCGATCCAGCTGGCCAAAAAAAGCCCGGGCCTTACCGGCGCAATCTTCACCGTAGTCCGGGAAGGTGTTCATGCGGTCGGAAAAGAAGCCGGTGGTGTGCTGGAATGCCATGCCCACATTGAACATCAGGTTGAACTCCGCTCGCCGGACCCACATTTCCACCACAGCCTTTTCCTGTGCGTCCCGGCCGAACAGCGGGTTCTCCGGGTATTGCTCTTCAAAATAGCGCTTGATCGCCACTGATTCGGCGATGCTGGTGCCATCCTCCAGCTCCATCACCGGCACCTTGCCGTTGAAGTCCCTGCGCCGGTAATCGTCGCTGAGATTTTCGCCGCGGGCGATATCCACCGGCACGAAAGCCACATCTTCGATACCTTTCTCGGCCAGGAACATGCGTACCCGGCGACAATTGGGGGCCTGGGAATACTCATAGATCTTCATGGGGCATTTCTCTCCACTTGGCGAATAGGGTAGATTGTGGGGTTACACAGTCACTCGACACAACAACAAGACTAAGCCAGTCATAAAAGGTGTAACAATGACCACTTTGACCAATCGGGGAGTCTTCCGTATTCGCGCGGCCGCCCTGGCCGCGGCGCTGCTGGCGTTGGCGGGCGCTTCCCAGGCCATGGCAGAATCGCTGGCGATCTACGCCGGCCAGATGTTCGACAGCGAATCCGGTGAAATGCTTGAGAACCGCACCATCCATGTTGTCGACGGCCGCATAGAATCCGTCCAGAAGGGCTTTGCCAAGCGCGACCGCGAACAGCTGGTGGACCTGCGGGGCTACACCGTGTTGCCGGGGCTGATGGATATGCACACGCACCTGGTGACGGAGTTTGGCCCTCGCACCTATGTCGAGCGGTTTACCTGGAATCCGGCTGATTATGCCCTGCGGGGTGTGGATACCGCCCGTCGCACGCTAATGGCTGGCTTTACCACCGTCCGCGACCTGGGGGATACCGACAATGTCACCGTGAGCCTGCGCAAGGCCATCGACCAGGGCACCATCGACGGTCCCCGTATCTTCACTGCCGGCAAGTCCATTGCCACCACCGGCGGCCACGCGGATCCCACCAACGGGTACCGTATGGCGCTGATGGGGCAGCCGGGGCCTGTTGATGGCGTGGTCAATGGTGTGGCGAGCGCGCGCGAGGCGGTCCGCCAGCGCTACAAGGACGGCGCCGACCTGATCAAGATTACCGCGACCGGCGGCGTGCTCAGTGTCGCCAAGAGCGGCCAGAACCCCCAGTTTATGAAGGATGAGCTGGAGGCCATCGTCGCCACTGCGAAGGACTATGGCTTTACCGTGGCGGTCCATGCGCACGGCAAGGAGGGTATGCAGCGGGCGATTCGCGCCGGTGTGGACTCGATCGAGCACGGCACTTATATGGATGGCGAGACCATCGAGCTGATGAAGCGAAACAACACCTGGTATGTCCCCACGTTGCTGGCGGGAGCCTGGGTCACAGAGAAGTCGCGGGTGGAGGGTTTCTTCCCCGAGATCGTCCGCACCAAGGCGGCGACTATCGGCCCGCTGATCAAGGAGACCTTTGCCGAGGCCTATCGCCGCGGGGTCAAGATCGCTTTCGGCACCGACAGTGGCGTCAGCCGCCATGGTGACAATGCGCAGGAGTTTGCGTTGATGGTTGCCGCGGGCATGAATCCCGCCGACGCCCTGCGCAGTGCAACCTGGAATGCCGCCGGGCTGCTGCAGGTGCAGGACCAGCTGGGCAGTATCAGTGCCGGCAAGCATGCGGATATCATCGCCGTCGCCGGTAACCCGCTGGAGGACATCACCCAGCTGCAACGGGTCCGGTTTATCATGAAAGGTGGCAAGATCTACCGGCAGCCGCCTCAGGCCCGTTAAGCAGGGGCCGCTTACGCAGGGAAGGGAAAGGAGGAGCCGGGCAGGCGGGGACACCGGGCCGGGTGCGCGCCGCCTGCACGCCACCCGGCCGGCCTGTTGTCAGTCCTTCAGTTCAAATACCAGTTCCAGGTTGACGGACATGGTGGTCTCGCCGGGCGCGACCGGGGTGCGGGCATCGGCCGAGGCCATTTCCGCGCGCATCATCGGGCGCGGTGCGCCGCCATTGCCGCCCTCGGAAATGCTCACGATGCGGGCCACTTTCATTCCCAGTGAGTCTGCGTAGGTTTCCGCGCGTTCCCGGGCCAGGTCCAGGGCCTTGCCGCGGGCCTCGGCCAGCAGGGGCTCGGGCTCGCCAATGGAAAAGTTCGGGCCATAGATATTGTTTGCCCCGGCCTCGGCCATCTTGTCCAGTACTTCCCCCAGTTCATCAATCTCACGTACGGTGATCCGCACGGTATTGCGGGCCATATAGCCGGTGATCTGTCGATTCGGTCCCTCGCTGTTGGGGCGGGAGCTGTAACGCGGTGTCAGGCTGATGCCGCTGGTCTGTACGTCTTTCTTGTCGATGCCGGCTTTTTCGATTGCCTTGATCAGTTTCTCCATCTGTTCGGCGTTGGCCTGCATGGCCTGCTGGCTTTCCTCTGCCTCGGTGACCACACCAGCGGAGATATCGGCCTCATCCGGGACCTTGCTGGCCTCACCTGTAGACGAGATGGATACCAGGGTGCCGGTGGGCTTGCCCTCAGTGCCGTTGCCGCAGCCGGCGCCGAAGAGGACAAGGCCCGCAACCAGGCTGCCGGAGATCAACTTCATCATTTTCTGCATGGCGTTTTCCTTAATTCTCCATGAACTCTTGTAATAACGATCAGTTTTGATTTTCTTGCCTGTTAGCTGAATACACGCTGAAACGTTTCGTCTTCTGCATGATAGATGGCAAAACCGAGGCGCAGCAGTTGTTGCCGGCGGTCGCACAGGACACCGCGTGAACCCAGCTCTTCCTGCAGTTTCTCCGCATGCTGTGCGGTGGTGCAGTTGAAGGTGAAAAAATGTCCATGCCCGTTTTCCAGGTCGTGGTGCACCAGCCTGTCGCGATTTAGCAATGGGTGGCCGGCGCTGTCCATGGTGTCCAGGAAGCGCCGCTGGCGGTCCAGCACATAATCATGGATTTTTTCCACCGTGACACCGTCGCGCTCGAACAGCTCCAGGATCGCCAGGGCCTTGTAAAGGGTGGAATAGTCCATGGTCGAGCCGGCGAAACGCAGCCAGTTATCCGCATAGCCAACCCGGTCGGCACGGTTTTCCAGTTCCGCCATATCCGCAAACCAGCCGGTATACAGCGGCCGCAGCGTGCATCCCGCGGGGATACTCATAAAGCAGAGGCCCTCGCCGGCGCCCTGGTACTTGTAGGAACCGGCCGTATAGAAAACCTTGTCGGCGATTGCCCCCAGGTCTGTGGGCCGGGCGAAGTAGCCGTGATAGCCGTCGATAACGAACTCGGTACGCTCCGGCTTGCGCCCGGCGATGCCGTCCAGGTCGGGGAAGGCCACGCCGGAGTCGAAAAACACCTGGCTGGCGTAGGCCAGGTCATAGTGGCCGCGGTGCAGTTCCTGCTCGAAGCGTTCGGCCAGGGTGTCGTAGGGCTCCTTGTGGATGCGGGTCACCTCGACACTGGACTCCTCCTCCAGGCGCTGCAGCTGGCGGGTAAAGCTGTAAAACTCGCCATCGGTGGTCAGGATGCGCAGGGGGCGGGAGAGGTCGAAAGCGCTGATCAGGCGGAATACCAGTTCGTGGGTATTGGGCGCCATGGCGATCCGGTCCGGGCTGGGCAGGTTGAGCACGCGGGCAACCGCCGCCTGCCAGGCGGGAATCTTCTGTTCAAAAATTGGTCCCCACTTGCTGTCCGCGAGGGTGGCGGAATCCGTCCAGTACTGCTGCGCCGCCTCGCAGGTGACGTCTGGCCAGTAATGATGGGAGTGGCAGGCCATATGCAGCGGAGGCTGTGCCCCGCTGGCGGCGCTTTCTGCAGCGCCCTGCAGGAATTGTCGATAATACTTCTGATACATTTGGCTCTGGCGTCCGTAATAAACAACCTTTATTTTACCGCCCGATTGTAGCCGGTTTGGCCTGGCGCAGATATGTGCCGGGCCGGACAGGGCCAGCGACGTAAGCGGTACAGTGACGCTATTGATACGCACAATTGGCATCGCGGTCGCTGCGGCACTTGCATGTGGTCGATATTTGAACGGCGTGCTCGCCTGCCAGGGGAGCCCCGGCCCGTGTCATGGTCGCCGGGGAAAGCTCCCACAGTGGCCCTGCATGCGTTTACCGGTTCCCAAATATACCGTCAGAGGAGTTACACGATGGAATACCTGCATACCATGGTCCGGGTCGCGGACCTCGAGGAGTCGCTCAAGTTCTACTGTGAGAAGCTGGGCCTGCAGGAGATCAGCCGCGTCGACAACGACAAGGGGCGCTTTACCCTGGTATTTCTTGCCGCCCCGGGCGACGCGGAAAGCGCGCGGGAGAACAAGGCCCCGCTGGTGGAGCTGACCTATAACTGGGATCCGGAAACCTACTCCGGCGGCCGTAATTTTGGCCACCTGGCTTACCGGGTAGATAATATCTACGCCATCTGCCAGCGGCTGATGGACGAGGGCGTCACCATCAACCGGCCGCCCCGGGATGGCCATATGGCGTTTGTACGCTCTCCGGATGGTATCTCGATTGAGTTGCTGCAGAAGGGGGAGTCCCTGGAGCCGGAGGAGCCCTGGGCGTCAATGGAAAACACCGGCACCTGGTAAGAGTGAACGGGAAGCTATTGCGCTTGGCATCTCGGTCGGTGGCAGTGCTCGGAATCCTCATGTGCTTTATGCACACTCCGGTTCCTGCGCGCTGGCACCGACCAACCTGCCGGCGCTCATGACGCTTCCCGCGTCACTCTCCGCCTCGAAGGAGGCAGGTGGGTGACTGCGTCGCCAGCGGGCAGTGCTCGGAATGCTCATGTGCTCGTGTACATTCCGCTTCCTGCGCGCTGGCACAGCGAGCCTGAAGGCGCAGGGGAGCTGCACTTTTAAAGCGCCGACGCAGCGCGTGATTGGGGCCGGAAGATTGGCCCGACCTGAAATTGGATGAATTTGTGAAGAAAAGATCCTGCGTAATACTGGCGGGGGCGGAAGCTGCCCGGCGGGTCCGGGAAGAGGGCCTGCGCCAGGAACAGATTTCGACCCTGGTGGGCGCTTCCGGAGGGCCCAAGTGGCTGGTGATCAGCCAGCTCGACCGGGTACTGATGGGGGATTTTTTCCGCGACCGGCAGCAGCCGATTGCCACGGTGGGTTCCTCGATCGGCAGCTTTCGCAATATGTGTTACGCCATGGAGCGACCGCTGGAGGCCCTGGAGGCACTGGAACATGGCTACATCAACCAGGCTTACGATTCCGGCAAGCCCACCCCGGCAGAGATCACCACGGCCGCCGAGCGGATCCTGCAGGGGGTTCTCGGGGATGAGGGCGCGGCACAGGTAGCGGCCAACCGGACCTGGCAGAGCCATTTTGTTACCGTGCGTGGCCGCGGGCCCCTGGCCAGCGAGCGGCGCGCGGTACTGGCGCCGGCCCTGCTGGCATCGGCCCTGGCCAATGCCTTCTCCCGACTCAGCCTGAGCGCCTTCTGGGACCGGGTTGTGTTCCATGCGGGCGACACCCCGGCGGTGCAGTTTGACAGCCTGCGCACGGTCAATATCACCCTGTCACCGGACAATGTCCGCTCCTCGGTGCTGGCCAGTGGTTCCATCCCTCTGGTAATGGCCGGGGTGCAGAATCCCCGGGGGGCGCCCCTGGGCAACTATCGGGACGGGGGCATCACCGATTATCATTTCGACCTGCGTTTCCGGCACCCGGACGGGCTGGCACTGTACCCGCACTTTTTCCCCTACATGGTGCCCGGCTGGTTTGACAAGAGCCTGAGCTGGCGCTGGGTGCGGGGCGGGGCATTGCAGAATACACTGTTGCTGGCGCCTTCCCCCGGCTTCGTTGCCAGCCTGCCTTATGGCAAGATCCCTGATCGCAACGATTTCTACCAGTTCACCACGGCTGAGCGGCTCAAGTACTGGAATGCTGTGGTGGATGCCAGCCGGCGTGTGGCCGAGGATTTCTATGAGATGTGGCAGCGGGGTACAATTGTCGATCACATAATTGAAGTTGGGCACGACGATGTCCTGCACAAGCTGGAAAGGGTAAGTGCCGCATGAGTGAACAGCAGGATTTCAGCGCGCCCCAGGAGGAGTACCGCACTACCCAGGAGCGCGTCTACTTCCAGGTGCGCGATGCCATCCTGCGCGGCCGCTTCCTCCCGGGCCATGCCATTACCATCCGCGGCCTGGCCGCAGAGCTGGACTGCAGCCCGATGCCTGTGCGCGAGGCCCTGCGCCGCCTGACTTCAGAGCGCGCGCTGGAGCTCTCGGATACCCGCCGGGTAACCGTGCCCACCATGACCCCGGAAAAACTGGCAGAAATCTGCGCGGCGCGCGTCGCACTGGAATGCCAGGCGGCCGAGCAGGCACTGCCGTATGTGGGGACCGAGGAGCTGGAGCAGTTGCGCAGGCTGGATGGCCGGGTGACCGACGCACTGGCAGAAAAAGACATTGAAGAGTACGTCACGGCCAACCTGGAATTTCACTTTACCCTTTACCGGCTCGGGCGGCCGCATATCATCCTCTCCCTGATCGAGAGCCTCTGGTTGCAGACTGCCCCTCTACAGCACCTGGTGTTCCAGCGCTTTGGTGTCCAGGAGCTGCCCGATCGCCACCAGGACCTGCTGGAGGCCATAGCGTCCAAAGACCCGGAACGGGTGCGCACCGCCATCCGCCAGGATATCGAGGAAGGCCTCGGCTCTCTCTCCGCAGAAGAATTAATCTAGGATTCCATGTACGGTTTTATCCATATTTCCCTCCACGTCGTGGTGCCCATTGCACTGGCCTGGTTCCTGTTCCGTGACGACTGGCTGAAAGCGGCCCTGATCATGCTGGCGGCAAACCTGGTCGACCTGGATCACCTGTTTGTGGAGGCCACATCTGAACCGGTGCAATGTGCCATCAACACCTATCCACTACACACCATGTTCCCGATCTCCTTCTTCGGGGCGTTGCTGTTCCTGCCCTGGAAGCCTGTGCGTATGCTCGGGGTAGGGCTGGTGGCGCATATGCTGATCGATGCGGCGGGTTGCGGTCTATGATATCCGCAGCCCACAATTGAGCTGTTCACCGGACGGGAATATTCCGCATGCACGGTTTAGGAAAAAGTCAGCTTGAGTGCACCGAAATATTGCGCATCGTTGCTTGCAAATGTTCGCATTGCGCCCGGACTTGACGTTTTTGGCCGTTGCGAAGCGCCTTCACAAATCGCGGATGACAAAGCCGTTACTCTTTGACGACATAACAATAACTGCCCGGCTTTTCGCGGGCACAACACGTCAAGGAGATCACAATGCCCAGCAAGCTCGCGTTGCTCTTTTCAACCCTGTTCCTGAGTCATGGGGCCCTGGCCTGTATCACACAGGAATCCGAATCCAACGATGCCGAGTCCAATGCAGACGGACCGGTCTGCTCCAGCCAGCAGGTGGCCGGCGAGATCGACAGCCGGCGCGACCAGGACTGGTATTACTTCAATATTGACGAGGCGACCACGCTCGATATCACCCTGGGTCACGCCAGTGGCGACGACTTTGACTGGTACCTATACGATCCACAACAGCAGCTCTATGCCGCCGAAACTGCGAACACCCCGGAGAGCGCGTCTGTTTCTGTGGGTGGGGCAGGCATGTACACACTTAAGGTCACCCGGTATAGCGGCACTGGCTCCTACTCCCTTTCCGTTGCCGGAATTCCCTCTTCCGGGGGCAGTGGCGATGGCGGTGATGGTGGCACCGGTGGCTGCAACCTCGGTGCACGGCCGAGCAAGCCCGGGGGGCTTACTACCTACCTGGCCGGTAATCCGGACGATGCCTGCCTGGAGCTGGCGCCCAATGGGGGCGGGCTGCTGGTCATGGGGGGCGGCACTGACGTGGATATGGCGTTTGAGCGACGCGTCAAGCCCATTTCAGGCGGTGGCGATGTGGTGGTCCTGCGTACTTCCGGCGGCGATGGTTACAACGAGTACTTCCTTAACCTGCTCGGGGCCGATTCGGTTGAAACCCTGATGGTCGACCGGTCTCAGCATGCGGACAGCGACTATGTTCTCTGGGCGCTGCAGTCCGCCGAGTTTATCTGGCTGGCCGGTGGTGACCAGTCCGACTACCTCAACCAGTGGCAGGGAACCCCGGTACAGCAGGCGCTGGATGAGGCCCTTGCCCGGGGTGCCGTGCTGGGTGGTACCTCCGCCGGAGCGGCGGTGCAATCCGAGTATATCTACGATCCCGACGGCACTTACGGCGCCTACTCCCCGGAGGCTGTGACCGACCTCTGCCACGAGTACACCAACATCTCGACGGATTTCCTGACCACCGCAATGATGGAGAATGTGCTGGTGGATACCCATTTTGCAGAGCGGGATCGCATGGGGCGCCTGATGGCCTTTATGGCCGGCCTGCCAGTGGGTATCCGTGGCATGGGCGTGGACGAGCAGACCTCGATCTTCTTTACCAGCGATGGTACAGGGGTGGTCGATGGCAGCGGCAATGTCTACGTGCTGGCCGAGGACGGCTCGACCTCCCGCACCCAGGCAGCCTGTGGACTGCCGGTCATCTATGAGAATGTGCTGCGCTACCAGCTCTCCGAGTCCGACCAGTACAACATACTGACTGGGGCGACATCGGTTGCGCCCACCCGGATTGGCATCGACGGCAGCAAGACCAACTTCTATATCAACCAGCCGTACCAGTAACCGGGGTATCCCCTGGGTTGCGGGGCCGGGGCGGGGAGAAATTCCCGCCCCGGCTTTTTTATGGGAAATTTTCCCCTGCCCGCATCGATTGAGGGGTGCCTGTTTTGTAATCGATGGCTGCAGAAAATTCTGTTTGCCACGGGTTCCACGCCGGTCTTCCCTGCATGTCAAGAAACGCTTTACAGCATTTTTTCACCGTGATAAAAAATCGGTGAAGTTCGTTGGATAACAACAAGCAAACACCTCCAAAGAAAAGCACTATGAACTCAAGCAACGTGGTATCCATTGCTGCCATCGAGTGCTGCTCCGCCAACTACCACCTCAGCGAGTGGTTTGACGAGTAGCTTCCACGCATCGGCCTGACCGTGCGCTTGACCCTGTTTTGATAGGACAAAGTTGAGCGTGCCGCCGAGCACAGGGAAGCTATAAGTCGGTTCTCTTTTCCCCGCCTTATATCGCCAACAATATCCAGCAGTATCGGTGTGTCTCCGGCATGCTGACCTGTGTGCGCAACCGG
The DNA here is from genome assembly GCF_044383805.1 of Microbulbifer sp. JSM ZJ756. Taxonomy (NCBI): domain Bacteria; kingdom Pseudomonadati; phylum Pseudomonadota; class Gammaproteobacteria; order Cellvibrionales; family Microbulbiferaceae; genus Microbulbifer; species Microbulbifer sp. JSM ZJ756. The sequence continues at coordinate 319,174 of NZ_JBISER010000002.1, forward strand.
GCCGCCGGCGTTTGCCTGTGGGCATTGCTTGCCCTCAAAAAGCACATTGCAAATCCAAGATAAGAAGGGCCCTGGAGCCTGAACACAGAGGGAATCCAAATGAATAAGAGAACCCATCTTTACAAAGCCATTCGCCTGGCCGTCGGTTGTTCTCTGGTCGCCGGCAGCGCATTTGCGCAGGACTTACCGAACCCCGCTGGTGAGGCGGTGGAGGAGATCACCGTCACCGGTAGCCACATCAAGGGGCTCGATACCGAGGGCGCGGTGCAGGTTGTGCAGATCAACCGCGACGATATCGAGGCATCCGGCGCGACCTCCGCAATTGAAATCCTGCAGGAGCTGACGCAGACCGGTGGTGGCTCCGGCACCTTCTCCACAGCAACCGGTGGGCCACTTTCCAGCAACACCCCGGTGGGGGCTGCAGGTGTCTCCCTGCGCGGCCTGGGCAGCTCGGCAACACTGGTACTGGTTAACGGCCGCCGCGTATCTGTCAGTTCCTTCGCCAAGGGGCAGGAATCCTTTGTCGATGTAAACTCCATTCCCCTGTCAGCCATTGAGCGCGTTGAAGTCCTGCCCAGCGGTGCGGCTGCAACATACGGCGCCGATGCGGTTGCCGGCGTGGTTAACTTCGTGCTCCGTGATGATTTTGAAGGCAGTGAAGTCAGCATCACCCACGGTAACTCCACTGCCAGTTCAGATGAGGGCAAGTACAACCTGAACTGGATCTGGGGGCGCACCGGCGAGCGCAGCCACAGCATGGTGGTGGTGGACCTGTTCAAGCGCAATGCACTCTACGACCGCGACCGGGATATTTCTGCCAACTCTGTTCGCCCCAGCCAGCAGGGGGTTTACCCCAGCTTCAATGACCTGGCCTTTATGCTCTACGACCAGACGCAGACCCCCACAGCCGGTGGCTGTCCGGAAGACCAGTTCAAGTTTGGGCGGCTGGGTGATTATTGTGAATTCAACACCAATGCGGTAGCTGCCACCCGGGATGACTACCAGAGCGGCAGTGTGGTAGCGACGTTTAATTACGACCTGAGTGATAACCTGGAATGGTTCAACAATGTCATGTTCCAGACCAGCGAATCCCGGGGAACCAGCTCCCCGGCCAATTTCAGCTATGCGCCTTTTGATCCCGAGAGCCCCCTGTGGCCTGCGGCCCTGGTCGAGGACATCGTCGAGGAGGGTTCGTTTGAGGGCACCACGGATATCAGTGATTTTTACGGCTACCCGATCTATGCCTGGGGCAAATTCCCCGATCCCCGGGCTGTCGAAGTCGAGAGCCAGTCGGTTCGCCTTTTGACCGGGCTTCGCGGTGAGCTCAATAACTGGGATTGGGAAGTGGCTGCCAATGTTGGCCGCAACGAAAATGAACAGCGTGGTATTTCGGGGCTGTATAACTCCGAGGCCTTCTACAATGCATCGCTGGGCAATCTCTGTGCCGATGGCACGGTGGTCAATCGATGGGATGTTGATCTTGACCCGGTGGATGCGTTTTACGCGGGAGAGACCTGTGAATCGATCGGTAAGACAACAGCCTGGTACAACCCATTCGACGGGCAGGCCGACCAGGTTGATGCGATTGACCAGTTCGTAAGAACTGATGCCAGGCGCAGTGGTGTTTCCAACCTATATGCCATTGACGGTAATATCTCTGGTGACCTCTTTGACCTGCCGGCGGGCACAGTAAAAGTTGCCATTGGTGCAGAAGTGCGTCGCGAAAGTGTGGAGGACACGCCGGCAGCAGATGCGGTTTCGACCACTTTCAACCCCGAGCCGATCCTCGGCTTCAGCTCCACATCAGCCGACGCAGAGCGTGACCAGTGGGCAGTGTACATGGAGCAGGCGATTCCGGTAACACTCGATACTGAAATGCAGCTGGCGCTGCGCTATGACTATTACGATAGCTTTGGCGGCGATTTCAATCCCAAGGTTTCCCTGCGCCATGCCTTCAATGATGCCGTCATCGCCCGGGGTAACTGGTCCACTTCCTTCCGTGCGCCCTCACTGGCCCAGGTCGGTGCAGGTACCCTGCTCAGCAGCTACCGCGTCGACTGTGAAGTGACGCCCGGCGCCTGCGATGGCCTGAATGATGTCGACGGCGAGTCCCTGCTCTCTGAAGAGGTCAGTAACGATAACCTGCAACCAGAAGAGGCCACTACCTGGGGCGCGGGCTTGCTGCTAAAGCCGACGGCCGATACCGAGATCAGCATCGATTACTGGAATATCGAGCATGAAAACCTGATTGGCGTTGAGGAAGATGACTTTATCCTGCGTGCGCTAGCGGGTGAGTTTGACGTGGTCGGTGAGGGTGAGCTGCCTACCGGAAGGCCGGGCCTGGAAGTGGATGCCGGTGGGTTTGTAGTGGATGCCCATTTCCAGCTGACCAACCTGGGCCTGCAGAAAACCAGCGGCGTGGACCTGGCGTTCACCCAGTACCTGGATACCGACAACCTGGGCAGTTTCCGCTTCACCCTGGATACCACATACCTGGCTGAGTTTGACCGTTACCCGTCAGATGCGCTGGGTGAGGTGAGTGAGGCCGGTGAATACCAGTACCCGCGTTGGCTGGCCAATGCCAAGGTGCGCTGGACCTATGAGCAGTGGTCGGCCTCCCTGGGTGCGCGTTACACCCACAGCTATGCGGACGACCCGACCCTGCGTGTCCTGGACGCTGTTGGCCTGCCGGAGACCGCTGAGGTTGAGGTAGACGCCTGGGAAGTTCTCGATATGAACATCAGCCGAGACTTCGACAATGGCAGCTGGCTGAGCCTGCGGGTCGATAACCTCCTGGACGAGGAGCCGCCCCTGGTTCTGGGCACTGGTGCCAATGTGGATCACGTCAACCACAGTTCCATGGGCCGCTTCGTCACCCTGAGCTACGGCCACGCGTTTTAATCGAGCCGGATACCACCGCCCCCACAGGGGTGCGGTGGCTGTTAACCAGTATAAAAACCAACTTGGTGTACCCCTATGCAAGCTTCTGCCCCTGAAGTCGAACGGCAAGGCGCCGGTGAGGTGGTCGCAGAGCCCAAATGGGCAATGCCGGATACCTACCTGATCTTGTTGTGTGTGGCACTGGTCGCATTTGCCCTCAACTTCCTGATCCCGGCCGGCACTTACGAGACCATTGTGCAGACGGTCAACGGTGTCGAACGCAAGGTGATCGACCCGGCCACTTACCAGCAGGCGACGGATGCGCCACAGGGTATGGCCGTATTTGCGGAAGGCGGAGAGATCGGCCTGCTGAATTTCGCCTTCGAGGGGATGGTCTCGGGCAGCAAGTGGGGCGCCTCGATCGGGGTTTTCGCCTTTATCCTGCTGACCGGCGGTGCTTTCGGGCTGATTTTTGCCAGTGGCTCGGTGGAGCGCGGGTTGTTCCAGGTCATCGCCCGCAACCGCGAGGCCGGGCATCTCTACCTGGCCATCCTGTGTGTGCTCTTTTCCCTGGGCGGGGCAGTATTTGGCATGGGGGAAGAGGTGATTCCCTTTACCCTGATCGTGGTGCCACTGCTGGTGACCATGGGGTATGACAGTATCACCGCACTGCTGGTGACATACGTCGCCACCCAGGTGGGCTTCGCTACCTCGTGGATGAATCCCTTCGGTGTCAGTATTGCCCAGGGTATTGCCGATGTGCCGCTGATGTCCGGCAGTGGGCCCCGCATGGCGATCTGGTTTGTCGCCACCTGCCTGCTTGCGGGCTACACGCTCTTCTACGCACGCCGTATCCAGCGCGACCCGGAGTCGTCCCTGGCACATGATTCGGATGCGGTATTCCGCCAGAAGCAGCAGTCGGTGGAATCCCTGCAGACCATGGTCCGCGGTGACGGCTGGATCCTGTTGCTGTTCGCGGCGGGTATCGCCTGGATGATCTGGGGCGTGGTGGAGCGCAGTTATTTCCTGCCGGAAATCGCCAGCCAGTTTTTCACCATGGGGATTGTGATTGCGATTGTCGCCATCGCCTTCGGGCTCAATGGCCTGACGGCGAATAAGGCGGCGGCTGCATTCAAGGAGGGTGCCCAGCAGCTATTGCCGGCAGCCATGGTGGTAGCGCTGGCCAAGGGCATCGTGTTGCTGCTGGGGGGAGACGATCCCAACGGGGCCAGTGTCCTCAATACCCTGCTGCACTGGGCGGGCCAGGGGCTAGCCGATGTCTCCGGCGCGGTTTCCGCCTGGTTCATGCTGGTTTTCCAGACGGTTTTTAACTTCTTTATTACATCTGGTTCAGGGCAGGCAGCCCTGACTATGCCGATCATGGCGCCGCTGGCGGACGTGGTGGGGGTTACCCGCCAGACCGCGGTACTGGCTTTCCAGCTGGGTGACGGTTTCACCAATATTATCGTGCCGACTTCGGCCGCCCTGATGGGTTGCCTGGGGGCGGCCCGGCTGGACTGGGGCATCTGGCTTCGCTTCGTGTTGCCGTTGTGGACGGGCCTGTTCCTGTTCGCCTCCCTGTCAGTACTTGTCGCCGCCCTGGCCGGCTTCTGAGCAGTAAAAAATTGATATGTCACAAATAACACTGATAAAAAACGCCCATGTCTTCGCCCCGCGGGATTTTGGAATCTGCGATGTGCTGGTGGCCGGGGACAGGATTGCGAAGATCGACCACAACCTCACCCTGCCGGAAAATATCGGCCAGGTGGTGGATGCGGACGGGGCCTGGTTGTTGCCGGGGCTGGTCGATTCCCTGGTCCATATCAGCGGCGGTGGCGGGGAGGGCGGCTTTGCTTCCCGCACGCCAGAACTGGACCCGCGTGAGGCCTTTGCCTCCGGGGTGACCACCGTGATCGGCGTGCTGGGTACCGATGCCACCACGCGCACCCTGAATGAACTTTACGGCAAGGCCCGGGCCCTGGATGCCCAGGGACTGTCCTGCTATATGCACAGTGGTTCATACCAGTTCCCGGTAAATACCCTTACCGGCAGTGTCCGTACCGACATCATGCTGGTGGACAATATTATTGGCGTGGGTGAGCTGGCCATTTCCGATCATCGCTCTTCTCACCCGTCGACGGCTGAGCTGTTGAGGGTCGCCTCCGATGCCCGGGTCGCGGGCCTGCTGAGCGGCAAGAGCGGGGTCATCAGCATCCATGTGGGTGGCTGTGACGGCCGCCTGCAGCCGCTCTTCGATGCGGTCAACAATTCGGATATCCCGATCAGCCAGTTTTATCCCACCCATATCAATCGCAACGAGCACCTGCTGCAGCACGGCGTCGAGTTTGCGCAGGCGGGTGGCTTTATCGATTTCACCACATCCACTACGCCGGAAATCCTGGCGTCGGGCGAGCTGCGCGCCAGCCGTGCACTGCGGGTGGCGCTGGAGTCCGGTGCACCGGAGGACCGCCTGACATTCTCTTCCGATGCCCAGGGCTCGATGACCAACTTCTGTGACAACGGCACCCTGCAGGATATTGAAGTGGGATCGGTGGCGAGCCTGTTTGACGAATTCCGCCGGGCGGTGCGCGAAGAGCAGGTGGACTTTGTCAAGGCGCTGCGGGCGGTTACCGCCAATCCGGCAAAAGTGCTCGGATTGCGTCGCAAGGGTGGTATCGGCGAGGGTCTCGATGCGGACCTGAGCCTGGTGGACCCTGACAGTTTCACCATCCGCCATGTGATGGCGAGGGGGCGCTGGCAGTACTTCGACAGCCAACTGCAATTCCGCGGGGCTTTCTCCTGACATGAGTACCCCGGTCGCCGGCAATGTTGCAGTGATACTGCTTCCCGGTTTCCCGATGGGGGCGCTGGGGGTATTGATGGAACGCTTTGCGTTAGCTGACCAGTCCCCACAGGTCTACAGCCTCGGCGGCACTGCAGTAGCGGCCCGGCACGGTGTAAGGATCCAGGCCGAGGTGCTGCCCGCCGTGCCGGGTTCCCGGCAGGCCCTGTTTATCTGCGGTGGACGCCAGTATTCAGGCGAGCCGCTATCGGCAGCCATGCACGAGCGGCTCGCGGCACATGCCGGGCGGGCAGGTAATTGTATTGGTGTCGGCTCGGGCGTTCTTTTACTGGCACAACTTGGCCTCCTGGCGGGGCGGGCCTGCAGTGCCCCGGCAGAGCTGCACTCACAGCTACGGGCCCAGGAGCCGAGGCTGGCCCTGGCCTCACAGGGGGTGTCACAGGACCGGAATATCTGGACGTGCGCCGACGGGGACATGCTGACCTCGATACTCGACTCGTTGCTGGCGGGTTGGCGGGCCCCTGGCAGTGGCCCGGGCGATGCCCCGCGCGGTGAGGTCGGCGACCGGGCACTACTCACCGAGGCCCAGGCGCTGATGCGCAGCAACCTGTCCGAGCCGCTGACCACCGGCGAGATTGCCGATTACCTGCAGGTTACCAGTAAGAAACTCGAGCGGGTGTTCAAGCGCCTGTCTGGCCAGCTGCCGGCACGATTCTATATCGGCCTGCGACTGGCCCTTGCCCGCGACCTGTTGCACCACAGTGACCTCAGCATCGAGGAAATTGGCAAGCGCTGCGGGTTTGGCTCGCCATCACATTTCAGCCGTGCCTTTCGCAATTATTTCGGCTGCACGCCCCGTGAGGAGCGGCAGCATCCTGTTCATCCCGGTTTTAGCCGGGGCCGCAGTGGGGGCAACCCCGGCTGCGGCCCGACAACGGGAACCACTTACCGCGAGTGTTTACGATGATAAAAAGACTGTACCGAACTCTTCTGATTACCGCCGCTGTCGCTGTTTCCGCCTGTGGCGATGCCCGCGGCGGGGCCAGTGAGATGGCGCCTGCACAGGGGCAGGCCCGTGAAGGCCGGTTGTTGATTGTGGGCGGCGCGCTGCGCAGTGATAACGCCGCCGTGTACCGGGCGTTTATCGACTCGATCCCGGCCGGCTACCCGGAAGTAGCCATCGTGCCGGCGGCCTCCGGGCGCCCGGCGCACTATGCCGGGCAGTTCCTGAAGGACCTGCGCGACCACGGGTACAAGGGGCCCGTGCATGTGCTCCCGGTAGCGGTGCGCGACGACCCCGACAGCGAGGAGGATGAAAGCACCTGGGCCCGCGGGGCCTTTGATGAGAAGGTGGTCGCCACCATGAGCAGGGTTGGCGGTATCTGGTTCGTGGGTGGTGACCAGACCCGCATTACCCAGACCCTGGTGGGCCCGGGTGGTGACGATTCCCCGCTCCTGGCCGCGATCCGGGAACAGCTCGCCAGGGGTGCTGTGGTGGGCGGTACCAGCGCTGGTGCCGCAATCATGAGTAACCCGATGATTGCCGCCGGGGACTCCCTGAGCGCGCTGACCCGGCCGGGGACCGACGAATACGCGGGTATGGAGGCACAGGAATCCGGCCTGCTGGTGGTCAAGCCCGGCCTGGGTTTTTTCCCCGGCGGTATTGTCGACCAGCACTTCGATCGCAAGAGCCGGCTGGGTCGGCTGATCCGGGCGCTGGCACCGGCGCACAGTGAGGACCTCCGCCTGGGTTATGGTATCGATGAGGATACCGCGGCGATGGTGCACCTGGATTCCGGGGAGCTGGAGGTGATCGGCAGCGGCAATATGATCCTGGTGGATGCACGCGATGCGCGGTTTGCCGACGAAGGTCGCTTCGCCGTGGACGGGCTGTTGCTGTCGGTGTTCAGCCACGGCGACAGCTATAACTGGCAAACCGGTGAAAAGCACATGGATGGCGCCCAGACCCGTGACCGGGAGGCATTCTCCTACGAGGCGCAGCAGGGCGCTGGCCTGGCGCTGCCCAACAGCCGCCTGGATCACCTGCTGGGATTCTCCCTGCTGGACAACGACAAAAGCCGCGAGCTGCGCCGCTATGCCTTCAGTGAGGCCGGCGACGGGGTACGATTCCGCTTCGAGCAGACCGATGACAGCCGGGGCTACTGGCGTTACGGTTCCGGTACCAAGGACCAGTACTCGATCAGCGATGTCAGGCTGTCGGTGGAGCCGGTGGCGGTGGAGATTCACCGGGGAAGCCCTGAATAAATCCATGGCCCCGCTGGCTTCCAGGCCCGGCCACTGAATTCTCGCCACCGGGCCGGCGAGAATCGCCAGCCCCGATTGCCGGTTAGTCCGCGGGCGTTACTATGCTCCCGCCCGGAACCCGGGCACTGATTCTTTCCCGTTTTATTCCCGGGCCGGGCGCGACCGCGTGCCGGCCGGATCTCTTTGTGGAAAACGACATGAGCGACACCGCCAACTTTCGTGTGGAAAAAGACCTGCTGGGCGAGCGGTCGGTACCGGCAGCGGCCTACTACGGGGTGCAGACCCTGCGGGCACTGGAGAACTTCAGTATCAGCGGTATTCCCCTGAACCACTTTCCCGACCTGGTAACCGCGCTGGCCATGGTCAAGCGTGCCTGTGCCCTGGCCAATAGCGACCTGGGCAAGCTGGACGAGGAACAGCTCGGGGCGATTGTGCACGCCTGTGATGAGCTGATCGGGGGGCAGCACCACGAGCATTTCTGTGTGGATATGATCCAGGGGGGCGCCGGCACCTCGACCAATATGAATGCAAACGAAGTGATCGCCAACCGGGCCCTGGAAATCCTGGGGCGCGAGCGCGGGGATTATGATGCCCTGCATCCCAATATCCACGTCAACATGTCCCAGTCCACCAATGATGTTTATCCCACGGCACTGCGCCTGTCGATGGTCTTTGGGTTGCGCGGGCTCACTGCCGCCGCGGCCCGGTTGCAGCAGGCGCTGGCGGAGAAGGGGAGGGAATTCGCCCCGGTCCTGAAAATGGGGCGCACCCAGCTGCAGGATGCGGTACCCATGTCGCTGGGCCAGGAGTTCAATGCCTTCGCCACCAATATCGGTGAGGAGGTGGCGCGCCTCAATGAAATGGCCGAGTTGCTGACCGAGGTCAATCTGGGCGGCACCGCCATTGGCACCGGGCTGAATACCGAGGCGGATTACCGCGACCTGGCCATCGGCCACCTGCGGAGTATCAGCGGTGTACCGGTGAAGGCCGCCGCCGACCTGGTGGAGGCCACTTCGGACATGGGGGCGTTTGTCCTCTTGTCGGGCATGCTCAAGCGCTGCGCGATCAAACTGTCGAAGATATGTAACGACCTGCGGCTGTTGTCCTCCGGTCCCCGCGCCGGACTCAACGAAATCAACCTGCCGCAGAAGCAGCCGGGCTCATCGATCATGCCGGGCAAGGTCAACCCGGTAATCCCGGAAGCGGTCAACCAGGTGGCCTTTACCGTGGTCGGCAACGACACCGCCATCACCATGGCCGCCGAGGCCGGGCAGCTGCAGCTGAACGTGATGGAACCGCTGATCGGCTTCAAGCTGCTGGAGTCCATCCGCTACCTGGACGCCGCGATGGGATCGCTACAGCGCGACTGCATCCAGGGCATTACCGCCAACGAGGCGGTCTGCCGGGGATACCTGGAGCAGGGCATCGGGCTGGTGACGGCGCTCAACCCCTATCTCGGCTACGGCAAGACCTCGGCCATCGCCCAGCGCGCGCTGGCGACCGGGCGCGGCGTGGCGGAGCTGGTGATCGAGGAAAAGCTGATGAGCCCGGAGCAACTGGAGGCCCTGCTGAGCCCCGAGGCCATGCTGGCCCCCCTGGCCAGCAAGCGCGACCTGCCGGTCTGAATGCGCACCGGGGCATTCTTACCCTAGAGTGACTGCAGTCAGCTCTTGCGCTATTCCCGCGGCTGGCACTAAAATGTGATCACAAATTGAGGCGGCCGAGCCGCGGGCCCTGCTTTCCGGCGGGGCCTGGTCGCGCTGTAACCAGTCAGGAGTGAGAATATGAACAAGAGCGAGCTGCAACAACACGACCGCGAGCACCTGCTGCACCCGTTTACCGATTTCAATGACCTGGGTAAACAGGGCACCCGCGTGATCACCAATGCCGATGGCGCGTATATCACCGACATCGACGGCAATCGCATGCTCGACGGCATGTCCGGCCTGTGGTGCTGTAACCTGGGCTACAGCCGCAATGAGATTGCCGACGCCATTTACGAGCAGCTGCGCACGCTGCCGTTCTATAACAGCTTCTTCCAGTGCACCACCGTGCCCTCCATCCAGCTGGCGGACGCCCTGGCAGAGGTGACCCCGGCGCACATGAACAACGTCTTCTTTACCGGTTCCGGTTCCGAGGCCAACGATACCAACCTGCGTATCATCCGCCGCTACTGGGACCTGAAAGAGCAGCCGGAAAAGCGCATCGTGATCTCGCGCAAGAACGCCTATCACGGTTCCACCATCGGCGGCGCCAGCCTGGGCGGCATGAACGGCATGCACAAGCAGTTCCAGGCGCTGGATTACATCGAGCATATCCAGCAGCCTTACTGGTTCGGCGAAGGTGCCGATATGTCCCCGGAAGAGTTCGGTGTCCAGGCGGCGCGCAGCCTGGACGAGAAAATCCAGGAACTGGGCCCGGAAAAGGTGGCGGCATTTATTGCCGAGCCGATCCAGGGCGCTGGCGGTGTGATCATCCCGCCGGAGACCTACTGGCCGGAAGTGAAAAAGGTACTCGACCAGTACGATATCCTGCTGGTGATGGACGAGGTGATCTTTGGTTTCGGCCGTACCGGTGAATGGTTTGGCGCCGACTACTACGGTATGAAGCCGGACCTGATGACTTTCGCCAAGGCGGTGACCAATGGCTACTTCCCCCTGGGCGGCACCATGGTCAGCGACCGCGTTGCCGAGGTAATCAAGTCGAAGGGCGGGGAATTCACCCACGGCTACACTTACTCCGCACACCCGGCAGCCTGTATGGCCGGCCTGGCCACCATCAATATCCTGCGCAATGAGAACATCATCGGCAATGTGCGCGATGTGACCGGTCCCTACCTGGCCAAGCGCTGGGCCGAGCTGGCGGATCACCCGATTGTCGGTGAGGCCCGCAGCCTGGGTATGGTGGGTGCGCTGGAACTGGTGAAGGACAAGTCCAGCCGTGCGCGATTCGATGAGGATTGCACTGCCGGCGGTGTCTGCCGCGACATGAGCATCAAAAATGGCCTGGTCATGCGCGCAACCGGTGACACGATGATTATCGCGCCGCCGCTGATTATCACCACCGAGCAGGTTGACGAGCTGGTGGATAAGGCGCACCGCGCGCTGGATGATACTGCCAAGGCTCTGGCGTAAACTCTGTCCCAGCGGGCGCCGCCGGCGCCCGCTTCGCTTTTTGGCCACCTTTTTATTGCCAGGCTATTTATGTCAGAAGAACAACGATTCTCCCCGTCCCCGGAGATTCTCGACGCATCGGAAACCTTCCTGCGCGAGCATCCCGACCTGAAGTGGATCGAGGGCTTTGCCTTTGATATCAACGGTATCCCCCGCGGCAAGTGGCTGCCGGCCGAGGCTGCAGACAAGCTGCTGAAGGGCGGCCTGCAGATGCCGCGCAGTGCCGTCAGCCTGGATGTCTGGGGCCGGGATATCGAAAACAGCCCGCTGGTGTTTGCCAGCGGCGACAGTGATGGGGTCTGTGTGCCCGTGTCGCCAATTTCCATGGCGCCCTGGCACCGGGAGAAAACCGCACAACTGCACATGCAGCTGCACGAGGCAGACGGTTCACCGCTGTACGCGGATCCCCGCACCCAGTTGCAGCGGGTAGTCGAGCGGCTGGGTGAGCTGGGTTACCGCGCTGTCTGCGCCACCGAGCTTGAGTTTTACCTGCTGCGTGAAGATGCAGACCACCTGGCCCGGCCGCGACCGGTCAGCGACAACGACGCCGACCTGGTGCCATCCACCGACGTCTATGACCTGTCAGAGCTGGATGCCCAGCGGCATTTCTTTGCCGATGTGCGCGCGGCCTGCGAGGAGCAGGGGATCCCCGCGGATTCGATCCTGTCGGAATGCGCACCGGGCCAGTTCGAGATCAACCTGCTGCACAGCGCCGACCCGGTGAAAGTGGCGGACCAGACCCTGCTGTTCAAGCGGTTGTTGAAAGGTGTGGCCCGGAGCCACGGCCTGAGGGTCAGCACCATGGCCAAGCCCTTCGGGGACCAGGCCGGTAATGGCATGCATGTCCACATGAGCCTGATCGACCAGGACGGCAAGAATGTCTTCAACGATGGTTCTGACCAGGGTACGGACCTGCTGCGTTACGCCGCCGCGGGGATGCTGGCGACGGCGAACGACGCCATGGCGGTGTTCGCCCCCCATGCAAACTCCTATCGGCGCTTCCAGGAGAGTTCCCACGCCCCGCTGAATCTGTGCTGGGGGTACGACAACCGCACCACCACACTGCGGGTGCCGGCAAGTGACCCGGAAGCGCGCCGCATCGAGCACCGGATCGCAGGTGCCGATGTGAATCCCTACCTGGTGCTGGCGGCTATCCTGGCGGGTGTCTGTCACGGAATCGAGCAGCAGCTGGAGGCCCCTGCGCCTGTTGAGGGGGATGCCTACCAGGTGGAAAGCGAGCAGCTGGTCAATACGTGGGGCGCTGCACTCCAGCGTTTTGAGCAGAGTGCCCTGTGGCAAAAATACCTCGACCCGCGGTTTGTGGAGCTGTTTGTGTTGCTCAAGCGGCAGGAGCTTGCGGAGATCGACGCCCGGGTTACCGATGTGGAATACCAGAGTTACCTGCATCGCGTGTGATGCGTCACAGCTCAAGTGCCGGCGCCGGCCTGTTGTGAGCAGAAAAAGATGGGATTCGCGACTGCCACTGGCTGCGGCAAAAATTCCTCTGCTATACCTAGAGTCAGACAGGCAAACAGCGTGTCTTAAGCTCTCCTCCTGAAAGTGTGTTCGAGAAAACTGGCCCGCCAATTGGCGGGCATTTTTTTTGCGATGACGAGTAAGTGGAAAATTAATTTCTTTGATTTATTCCTGTTTTAGGCGAGCCTTTCTGCAGCCCGCAAAACCCCACCTATACTGTTTGTAACCGCACATGCGGCGAAGGAGCTTTTTAGCGTTACAAGGAGTTACCCCATGAGACTGAAGCCCCTCCTCATTCCCCTGGCAGTGGCGGTTAATGCCGGCCTCGCCGCACAGTCGGCTCTCGCGGGCCCCTCAGGTTACCCGGTACAGGCACCCCCGCCCCCCTCCGGCTACATTGCCGGTACCACCATTGTGCGAGTGGGCGCCGCCTGGGTGGACCCGGATGACGATTATTCGACAACCCAGTCATTTATCGCCGAGAACCTCCTGTTTGACGAGCTGGGCGAGCCCCTCCCGAACCCGGAGCAGGTCCCGATTGATGTGGGCGTAGGGCTTGATATCGATGATGAGACTACCTGGTTTATCAGCGGTACCTACATCTTCATGGATCACTGGGCGATCGAGCTTTACTGGGAGAGCGAGGCCAGCCTCGACGCGACCCTGCGCTCCGATGCGGTAGTGGCCGATACCGGCGAGTTTATCGGTGAGTTTTCCGAGGGGCTGGGTGACTTTGATTACAGCACGGTAAGCCTGTACCTCGACTGGTTCTTCCTCGACCCGTCCTGCCTCTGGCAACCCTATGTGGGGCTCGGTGTGGCCTACACCAATATCGACGAGGACTTTGTGCGCGGGGTTACACGGGTTGATGGCGCTCGTGACCATGGCCTGATCAGCTTCGGCAGCGATTTCAGCTGGACCGCCCAGGTCGGTGTGGATTTCGCGTTCGGTCGTGATAACACCTGGATCATCAATGCTTCTGCCATGTATGTGGACTCGGAGCCGGATCTGGACCTGGGGTTCAATACCTTCACCCGGCCGGCGGATTTTGCAGCGCCTGTAGAGCTGCCGGTACGGATTCGTGACGAGCTGCAGCTGGATCCGTGGATCTTCAACCTGGGTGTAGGTTACAAGTTCAGTTTCTGAACAGTTAGTATCACTCCCGCGGGAGGGCAGGGTGCTGCCCTCCCGTTTTTATATCAGTCCAGCCAACCCCGGAGTGGACGCCATTGCGGTGGCAGTCACATTCATGCCGGTGTATTCTTCTCCTGAATCTGCCAGTACCAATAATACGAATTGAATGGGGAATCCATGACGGCCCTGGAGAATTGTGCCGACGGTCCTGCTGTCTCGAGTTCGCGTCCACTCAAAATCTGTCTCCTCGGCTATCGCAGTCATCCGCATTGCGGTGGACAGGGAGTTTACCTCTACTACCTGAGCAAGGCGCTGGTTGAGGCGGGGCACCAGGTGGACGTTATTTCCGGCCAGCCGTATCCGGAACTGGATCCGCGGGTTCGCCTGATCAAAATGCCGGGACTGAACCTCTACGAGGTCGAGAACCCCACCCGTGCCCTGCGCTGGCGGCACCTGCTCAGCTGGGCGGATTTCTTCGAATGGTGGAGTAAGCTCACCGGGGGATTCGCCGAGCCCTACACCTTTGGCCGCCGGGCGGCAAAATACCTGCGCCGGCACGGTATGCATTACGATATCGTGCATGACAACCAGTCGCTCTGTGACGGGCTGCTGGAGATCGAGAGCAATGGGCTGCCGGTTGTCGCCACCATCCATCACCCGATCACACGGGATCGGGACCTTGCCGTGCAGGCGGCACCGGACTGGCGTTATCGCCTGCTGGTGCGCCGCTGGCACAGTTTCCTGCGCATGCAGAAGCGGGTGTCGCGCAAGCTGGCCCATATCGTGACGGTCTCTGCCCAGTCGCGGCGGGATATTATCGAGCAGTTCGGTGTGCACGAGCGGCAGATCCAGGTAATCCACAACGGTATCGATACGTCGGTATTCCGCCCGCAGCCGCATATCCAGAAGGTGCCGCACCGCATCATGACAACCGCGTCCGCAGACCAGCCCCTCAAGGGCCTGCGAGTATTGCTGCTGGCCCTGGCGCAGGTGCGTCGCCAATACCCGGAGCTGGAGCTGCTGGTGATTGGCCGGCTGAAAGAGGGCGGTCCCACGGCAGAACTGTTGCAGGAATTGCAGTTGCAGGATGCAGTGCGCTTCGAATCCGGTATTTCCAATGAGCAAATGGCCGGTTATTACGCCTCTGCGTCACTGGTGGTCTGCCCCTCTCTCTACGAGGGTTTCGGCCTGCCTGCCGGCGAGGCAATGGCCTGTGGCACCCCGGTGATTTCCAGTAACGGTGGTGCGCTGCCCGAAGTAGTGGGCGACGCCGGGCTACTGGTACCCGCCGGTGACAATAAAGCCCTCGCTACAGCAATAGCGAGCTTGCTCGGTGATGCATCACTGCGGGCCGAGCTGGCAACCCGGGGCCGGGCGCGCATCGAGCGCGAATTCTCCTGGCGGCATGTGGCCGAACAGCTGGTGGACTACTACCGGGGAATTATTTCCACCGGAAGGCAACCGGGTGCGCTGTTGCCGCTCTCGGTGCGGGTAGCCAATGACAAGGCGGAGGCCGCCTGATGATTACAGTCGAGCCGCAGCGGCTGAAACTGCAGCCGGGCCAGACAGTCCTCGACCTGGGCTGCGGGGAGGGACGCCATGCCATTCACCTCGCGCTGTCGGACAATGTCGATGTCTACGGCTTCGACCTGGATTTTACCGATATCTCCACCGCAAGGGACCGGGCGGTACCCTTCCTGCAGGAGGGGGAGGCGGCCGGCAGGTTGCTGCTGGGTGTGGGTAACGGCCTGAGCCTGCCATTTGCCGACAACAGTTTTGATGTGGTGATCTGTTCCGAGGTGCTCGAGCATATCCATGACTACCGCGGCATGCTTGCTGAAATCGACCGGGTCCTGAAGCCCGCCGGCACCTTCGCGGCCAGCGTGCCAACCTTCCTGCCCGAGTGGGTCTGCTGGAAACTGAGCGACGAATACCACCAGGTGGAAGGTGGCCATATCCGCATTTTCCGCGAGCGCCAGCTGCGTCGCAGTATCGAATCACTTGGCCATCGTTGCTATGCGAGGCATAAAGCCCACGCGCTGCACGCGCCCTACTGGTGGCTGAAATGCCTGCTGTGGGAGCGCCCGGAGTCCCGCCTGTTGCAGCTCTATCACCGCTTCCTGGTCTGGGACCTGATGCAGCGGCCATTGTTGACGCGTGTGCTGGAGAAACTGCTGGCACCAATCCTGGGGAAAAGTATTGTGTTGTACTTTGTAAAGCCGCCCTGCGAGGCGGAACAGGCGGTTCCCGCGCTGGAGGCGCACGCATGACCAATCCGGTGACGGCACAGGTGGTCGCGCCTGAGGATGAGCCACTGTTTCCGCGGGATTTCCTGCGCAAAAGTGCCGATTACATCCTTTCCCAGCAACAGCCCGATGGCTGCATCCCCTGGTTTACCGGCGGTTATGCCGACCCCTGGGATCACATCGAGGCGGCGATGGGATTGAGCATCGCCGGGGAGCATGGCGCCGCCGAGAGGGCCTATACGTGGCTGGCCCGATTGCAGTTGCCGGACGGTAGCTGGTGGGCCGCGTACCGGGACAATGCTGTGCATAACAGCGAACGCCGGGAGACGAATTTTGTTGCCTATATCGCCACCGGTATCTGGCACCACTACCTGGTGAGCGGCGACCGGGACTTCCTGTTGCGTCACTGGGCAATGGTGGACAGGGCGCTGGCATTCGTACTGCGGCTGCAGACGGAATACGGTGAGATCCACTGGGCAGTCGATGCCGACGGAAAGCCGATGGAGGATGCGCTGATTACCGGTTGCGCATCGATTTACAAAAGTCTCGAGTGTGGTATCGCCATTGCGCACACACTCGGCCATGCGCGCCCGCAGTGGATCCATGGGCGCCGCAAGCTCGGCGATGCACTGCGGCTGGCGCCGGAGCGCTTCGACCGCACCTGGGAAAGCAAGGCCCGCTTTTCCATGGACTGGTTCTACCCGGTTCTCACTGGGGTGTTTCGTGGCGATGCAGCCCGCGCGAGACTGGAGCGGAAGTGGGATGAGTTTGTCGTGGAGGGCCTGGGTTGCCGCTGTGTTAACGATGAGCCCTGGGTAACGGTGGCGGAGAGTTGTGAGCTCACCATGTCACTGGTGGCGGCGGGAGAGAGGGGGCGCGCCGCTGAAATCTACCGCTACCTGCATCGCTGGCAGGACCGGGACGGGGGTTACTGGACCGGTTATGTCTACCGTGACGATGCCGTGTGGCCGGAAGAGAAAACCACCTGGACAGTTGGGGCCATGCTGCTTGCTGCGGATGCACTGGCTTCGCTGACCGGAGCCTGTGCGCTTTTCACAGCGGTGACCCACTCATCAGACGCGGCGCAGTATACCGAGGGTGTCGACCAGTTCGACCAGCTCGAACTGGGCTGAGGCCAGCGCCAGCTTGTATATTTCGTAGGGCGCCTGGCCGCCGTCGTTGGGGTCGGGGAAGATATCGTGGATCGCCAGGTAGCCGCCGGGCACAATATGCCGGGACCAGCTGCGGTAATCGGTCATGGCGGCCTCGAGGGAGTGGCCGCCGTCAATAAAGACCAGGCTCAGTGGGGTATTCCAGAAGCGCGCGGCCACGGCTGAACTCGCTACAATCGGCACCACCCAGTTTTCCAGGTTGGCCGCGCGGATATTGCCGCGGAAAGTACGGAAGCTGTCCATCAACTGCGCGCCCTGGTCAAAAAGGGACGGGTCGTGGTATTCCTCGCCCGGCTGGTGCTCTTCGGAGCCGCGGTGGTGATCCACTGCGTAGAGCACACCATTCATCAGCTTGCAGGCGGAAGCCATGTAAATGGTGGATTTGCCGCAGTAACTCCCGACTTCCAGGCACGCGCCGAAACCGCTCGCCTCGGCGGCGAGGTGGTACAGGGCCTCGCCCTCGTGGGCGGCCAGGAAACCCTTGATGGAGTGGATGTCGACGGGCAGGTTGATGGACATGGTCGATCGTTCTTGTTCTGGATTTCGGGCAACAGTAAACCGACCCCCCTGGAAAAGCAATTGGCACATTCGCCTATAGCGGGCTCCAGGATTTGTTCGCAAGGTAACTCTTTTATATGCGCAAGGACCACCGCCCATACTGGCTCAAGCGATTGCAGGTGCGCCTGCGCAACTGGCGTGCGCGTCGCTTCCTGTGGCCGCAGTTTGACGCTATTGGCCGGGAGCCGGAAATCATGGACCCCGGTTCGGTGCAGGTCTTTGGTGACCGCATCCAGCTGGGTGACTTCCCCCACCTGATTTCCACACCGGATAACCCGATTCGCCTGACCACCCTGGGCCACCGGGGCAAGAAGGCGGAAATCCACATTGGCGATTACGTCCTTATTTCACCCGGCGTGCGCATTTCTGCCGAGCAGTCCATACACATCGGCAATGCCTGCATGATAGCGGCGAATACGTATATCAGCGATTCGGACTGGCACGGCCTGTATAACCGTACGCGTCCGTTTCGCTGTACCTCGCCGGTACGGTTGGGGAACAATGTCTGGCTGGGGGACAGTGTCATTGTCTGCAAGGGCGTGACGATCGGGGATAACTCCGTTGTCGGGGCCGGCAGTGTGGTGACCAGGGATGTCCCGGAAAATACCGTGGTAGCCGGCAACCCGGCCCGGGAAATTCGCAAGATCAACCCCGGTCGTCGCATGATCACGCGGGAGGCCCTGTTTGCCGATGCTTTCCGCCAGGCGCACAATATGGATGAACTGGACCGGATGCTGCTGGGGGAAAATACCCTGCGCGGCTGGTTGCGTGCCCTGGTCTCTCCGCGGCGCGGGGATTGAGAACCAGGGTGGGGCAGGGTAATGTCCAGGCCGGTGCGGGTGCGGGACCGCTGCAAGGCAGTGCCGTCAGGATAATTTAGCAGTCACAATAAATTCATGAAGAAACAGAAAAGTATCGTACTGGTCGGGATGCCCGGCGCGGGCAAAAGCACGCTCGGGGTGCTGCTGGCCAAGGAGCTCGCGCTGGATTTCGTCGATACCGATGTGCTTATCCAGCTGCGGGAAAACAAGACCCTCCAGGAAATCCTCGACGAAACGGATTATATGAACCTGCGGCGGATCGAGGGGGAGGTCATCAGGGCGGCTAACCTGCCGAAGCACGTGATCGCCACCGGCGGAAGTGTCGTGTACAGCGACGAGGGCATGAAAAACCTGTCCGGTTTCGGGCCGGTGGTGTTCCTCAATTGCTCTGCCGAAGAGTTGCGCCGCCGTATCCACAACTATGACAGTCGCGGCATTGCCAAGGCGCCGGGCCAGTCCTTTGCCGAACTGTTCGAGGAGCGCCAGGCGCTCTACCGCCAGTACGCGGATATCACTGTGGACTGCGACGGCCGGAACCTGCAGCAGGTGCTGGACCGGGTGCTCGAGCAGCTGCGGGAGCTGGACTGAGACGCACGTCACTTTACCGCTTCCCGGGGCCGCGGCAGGCAGGGGCCTGCCGCGCGGCCTAGAGCGGCAGCTGGGTGGTGTACTTCACCTGTTTGAGGGCGAAGGTTGAATTAACCGACGCGACATTGGGCAGGTGCACCAGAGTCCGCTTGAGTAGCTGTTCGTAGTGCTCTACGCTGTCCACCACCACGCGCAGCACATAGTCTTTATCGCCGCTGGTGGAGTAGCATTCAACCACTTCCTGGACATCGTGAACGGCGGACTCAAAGCTGTTCAGTGACTCCTCGTCGTGGTTTTGGATGGTCACATAGCAGTATACTGTGACTCCCAGGTCGAGTTTACGGGGGTCGAGCAGGGTGACCCGTCCACGGATGATGCCCTCTGCCTCGAGGCGTTTGATCCGGCGCCAGCAGGGCGTGTGGGAAAGACCCACTTTATCTCCGAGTTCCGCCATGGAATAGTCGGCGTTCTCCTGCAGCGCTCGCAGAATCTTGCGGTCAAAATCGTCCAGGTCTGTCGAACGCTTCATATAAACTCCTGTCCTACAATTTTTGCTTTAATCGAGACGGTCATCATAATTTTACGCCCAATGGTGTAAATAAAGCAATGATTCATTGCGCTTTAAGCACTAGTATGACCTGACCAGCTCGTCGTAGCCCTCCCGCCAGTCCCGGGCGGGGCCGCGCAACGGGCTACCGGCCCCGGAATTGGCCGCAACCCCCCGGAAAAGGGGGGCGGCAGGGGGACCTGGATTGCCGGAACAATAATGATCAGCACGAAACGGGCTTTTAGCAGAAGTTCGAGCGAAGAGAGAACCGGAAGTAGGCGTATGAGTGAAGCAGTCAAGAGCCCGCAGAACGCGGCGCAACCCCAGCCCCAGAAGATTTCCCTGGACGATCGCTATACCACCCTCAGGGGCAGGGTACTGCTGTCGGGCATCCAGGCACTGGTGCGCCTGCCCATCGACCAGATGCGCATGGACCGGGCCCGCGGTCTCAATACCGCCACTTTTATCTCCGGTTACCGCGGCTCGCCCCTGGGCGGCTACGACCAGCAGCTGAGCCGCGCCGGCAAGCTGCTGCAGGAGCACAACATCCGCTTTGTCCCCGGTGTGAACGAGGAACTGGCGGCGACTTCCGTCTGGGGATCGCAGCAGGTAGGCCTGTTCGAAGGCGCCCAGGTGGATGGCGTCTGTGGTATCTGGTACGGCAAGACACCGGGTGTCGACCGCTCCGGTGATGCGTTCCGTCACGCCAACGCGGCCGGCTCCTCCCCCAAGGGTGGTGCCCTGATCATTGCCGGCGACGACCACGGCTGCAAGTCGTCGTCCTATCCCGGGCAGTCCGAATTCGCCTTTGTGGATATGCATATCCCGGTGCTCAACCCATCCACCGTGCAGGAAGTGCTGGACTATGGCCACTACGGCCTGGAGCTGTCGCGCTTCAGCGGCTGCTGGGTGGCGATGATTACCCTGGCGGAAAACATGGACAGCTCTTCCACCGTGGAGGTGGATCCCGAGCGGGTGCAATTCAGTTACCCGGAAGTGGAGCGCCCGGAAGGTGGCCTGAACATCCGCAAGCAGGATAACCCGCTGGAACAGGAAGAGCGCCTGTGGCGCTACAAGCGCCCGGCTGCGCTGGCGTTTGCCCGCGCTAACAAACTGAACAAAGTGGTGCTCGACAACCCGCAGGCGACCCTGGGGATTGTCAGCACCGGCAAGGCCCACCTGGACCTGATGCAGGCCCTGGAAGACCTGGGCATTGACGAACAGCAGGCCCGCGACCTGGGTATCCGCATCCTCAAGGTGGGCATGACCTACCCGCTGGATGTCCCCGGTATCCAGGAGTTCGCCCGCGGGCTCGACCACCTGCTGGTACTCGAGGAAAAGCGTAGCCTGATGGAAGTGCAGCTGAAAGAGGAGCTGTACAACGTCCACCTCAAGGACCCGAATTTCCCCCGCATCCTGGGCAAGGTGGACGAGCACGATCAGCCGCTGATGCCAATGTACGGCGAGCTGTCGCCGGCGGTGGTGGCCCAGGTGCTGGGCCGGGTACTTGGTGACAGGGACCTTAGCGAGCGCGCGAAACACCGGCTGATGCGCCTGGACACCCTGGCCGAGCGTATTTCCCGGCAGGCCGGCTCCAGTGTGTCGCGCCTGCCGATGTTCTGTGCCGGTTGTCCCCATAACCGCTCCACCAAGGTACCTGAGGGCAGCCGTGCACTGGCGGGTATCGGCTGTCACTACATGGCCCAGTGGCTTGACCGCGAAACCTACACCTTTACCCAGATGGGCGCCGAGGGCGTCAATTGGGTTGGCCAGGCGCCATTCACCAGCGAGGAGCACGTATTCGTCAACCTCGGTGACGGTACCTATTTCCACTCCGGGATCCTCGCCATCCGCGCCTCCGTGGCGGCGAAGGTCAACATCACTTACAAGATCCTGTTCAATGATGCCGTGGCCATGACCGGCGGGCAGCCGCACGATGGCGAGCTGCACCCGGACATGATCTGCCGCCAGGTGCTGGCGGAGAACGTGGAAAAGGTTGTCCTGGTGATGGACAACCCGGACAAGTACCGGGGCATGCTGACTTTCCCGAAAGAAGTCGAAATCCGCCACCGCGACCACATGCCGGTGGTGATGGAAGAGCTGCGCGAGACCGCTGGCTGTACCGTGATCATTTATGACCAGACCTGCGCCACCGAGCTGCGCCGCAAGCGCAAGCGCGGCCTGCTGCCGCAGGCTGAGGGGCGCCCGTTCATCAACGAACTGGTCTGTGAGGGCTGCGGTGACTGCGTCAAGCAGTCCAGTTGTATCGCGGTGGAGAAAGTGGACACCGCCTTTGGGGACAAGCGCCGCATCAACCAGACCGGCTGTAACCAGGACATGTCCTGTGTGAACGGCTTCTGCCCCTCCTTCGTGACCGTGAAGGGTGGCAAGCTGAACAAACAGGCTGGTGTGGGCGACGTACTGCGCACCGAGGCCGGCAAACTGGAAATGCCGCAACTGCCGTCACTGGAGGAGCCCTATAACCTGCTGGTCACCGGTGTTGGTGGAACCGGCGTGGTGACCATCGGCGCGCTGCTGGCGATGGCGGCGCATATTGAGGGCAAGGCCACCAGCACCCTGGACCAGACCGGCCTGGCGCAGAAGGGCGGGGCGGTCTACTCCCACGTGCGGTTCGCCGCGGCGCCGGAGGCACTGAAAGCGGTGCGTATCTCTGACGGTCGCGCGGACTCCCTGCTGGCCTGCGACCTGATCGCCGCGGGTAACCTGCAGGCCTGCCTGGCCAAGCTGGACGAAACCCATTCCCGGGCTGTCGTGAACACACACCTGAGCCCCACGGCAGCCTCGGTGCTCGGGCGTGAGGATGCGCATTCGCCCCAGGCGGTGCTGGACACCATCAGTGACACTGTGCGCGAGCTGGAAGCGGTGGAGGGCCACAAGCTCACCGAAGCCGCGCTCGGTGACACCCTGACCGCCAACATTTTTATGCTGGGCTTTGCCTGGCAGAAGGGCATGCTGCCGCTGGGCCTGGATGCCCTGCAGCAGGCTATCGAGCTGAACGGCGTGGCGGTGGAGGCCAACCTGCAGGGGTTCGCCGCCGGGCGCCTGGCGGCGGCCGACCGGGCCCGCCTTGACCAGCTGCTGAAAGGCACTCGCCGCACGGCGCAGCTGCCCCGCACGCTGGAAGAGATCGTTGCCCACCGGGTGGGGCACCTGACCGGCTACCAGAACGCCGAGCTGGCGCGTCGTTACCAGGCGCTGGTGGACAGGGTCAGGGATGCCGAGATCCTGCGGGTGCCGGCGAGCGAGGCCCTGGCGGAAGTAGTTGCGCGTTATTACGCCAAGCTGCTGGCCTACAAGGATGAGTACGAGGTGGCCCGGCTCTACACTGACGGTCGCTTCACCAGTGCGCTGGAAGAGAATTTCGCCGGCGATTTCGAACTGGAGTTCAACCTGGCACCGCCGCTGCTGGCACCGTTCGACAAGGCGCTGGGACGCCCGCGGAAGATGAAATTCGGCGGCTGGATGCACAAGGCGTTTGGAGTGCTGGCACGCTTCAAGTTCCTGCGCGGCACGGCGTTTGATATTTTCGGTTACACCGCCGAGCGCCGCATGGAGCGCCAGCTGATCGGTGAGTACGAGCAGCTGGTGGACCGGGTTATCGGTTCCCTCAATGCCGATAACCATGCCGCCGCGATCGAGCTGCTCAGTTATCCAGACCGTATCCGCGGTTATGGCCCGGTGAAAGAGGCCAGCGTCGAGGAGGCTCAAAAGTTCCGTAACGATGCGTTGGAGCGCTTCCAGAACCCCTCCAGTGGTACCGGTGCGAGCCGACCGGTCGAGGTGTTTGACCCCGCGACTGCGCAGCAGGTGGGATAACCAGGCACGGCAACAGGAAAGGGCCCTTCCGGGGCCCTTTTTTTTTGTGCCGGGTTCCGTGCTGTGCTGCCGGCTACCAGCTCATCTGTGCGCGGATGCCCAGCTGGTCAGTACCGTCGCCGGTGAAGTCATCGTCACCGAAACGGAGGTTGAGCATAAAGCGCACTTTGGGGTTGTGGTAATAATTGACGCCCACAATCCAGCTGTCCGCTTCCAGGTCGGGTATCTCATCGTTCTGGATCGACTCATAGCGGGCCGTAAGCTCCCAGGCCCCCCAGGGGCTGCTGGGCTTGGCTGACTTGAAGACGCCTTTCTTGCTGTTATAGGGCTTGTGCTCACCGGTGATCAGCCAGCTGCCCTGGATATACCAGGCGTGGACGTCCTGGTCGCCGATAAAGCAGCCGAAATCCGGATCGCATTCAAACGTTGGCGGTGCGTCAAACAGGTCCTCGAAGAAGATCTCGGAAACCGAGTATTCGCCCTCGTAGTCGCCATAGGCGTATTCCATCTGGGCGTAAAACGGTCCCCAGGTGCCGGCCAGCTCCAGGCCGGTGATGTGTACGGCGCCGCCCTGGGAGCCGAGAAAGAATTCGTCGTCACCGAAATCGCCAAAGAAGAATTCCTCGTCACCGGGAGTCAGGGCAATCAGCTGGCTGGGTCCGCGTCGGCCGGCATAGTCGGCGTCGGCCTCAAACGGCTCCGTCTCCCGGTTGGCGTTTTCATAGCTGTATGAAGCGCCCAGGTGGATGGTGCTCAGCTCGTTGTTGATCGGTGCCCAGGTGAAGCGGCCTGCCGCACCGACGCCCTCATTGCGGGGAGTATCGGCGTTGCGCAGGTTAAACGCCATGATCCCGGCGGTGTAGCAGTCCCAGTAATTGTTCCAGCCAATGCCCTGCTGGAACTGGCGCCCGTCATAAATGCCCGTGGCGGTGGTAAAGGGTCGCTCCAGCATCAGGATTTCATTGGAGCTGGTGAGCTCCTCCATCGCCCGGAACGGTTTGAACTGGCCGACCCTGATCTGCCCACCGTAAAAATCGTGGCCGATCCAGACCTCGCGGAAGCCGGCCAGGGTGTCGCCGGCGGCAAAATCCTGCTCAAGCTTGTATTCCCAGTTGTAAGCCTCGCCGGTCAGGGTGATCCGGGCGCGGCGGAATTCGGTGGTGCTGACAGGGTCGTCGATATCGGTATCGAAAAGGTAGGTATCAAAGTGAATGCGGCCACCCAGCTCGGCGGAAAAGTTTCCATCATCGGAAACGATTTCCAGGCCGCCACTGGTCTTGGCCGTGTCCGCGTGGGCGGGGATGAAAGAAAGCCCCAGCCATGCGGGTGTGAGCAGTGGGAGGATAAGCTTGCGGGTGTCCATATCAGGCTCCGGGATGCCGTTGCGTTCCGCACCGGGCACGGTGCCTCCAGAGTCTAGACAATGGCGTGTAGGGCGCTGCAATAATGGCGCGCGGGATCGCCTGTAAGGCGCAATATTACCGGCCTGTGAGTGTCCGGTTACAATGGGCCCCAACCGCCGGCGAGGGCGTTGCGGTATTGCCGCGCGCCAGTTATCAGTTTGCCGGCGGTTGTTTCTTTCGGGAGGGAGTCCCGGGCCGTCCCTCGCCCGGGTTTGTTTGGCGGGGCTGTGGTCAGCTCAGAGCTGCTTCAGGCGGAATCCCTGCTGTTCCAGTCCCTCGAGCACGCTTCTTTCGCCGGCGAGATGCCCGGCGCCGACAATAACAAACAGGCTGCCATGCCGGTTGCTGAACTCAGCGATCTTTTCCGTCATGGTGTGGTTGCGGTCGAAGAAAATCACATCGTAAAGGGAGGCGTATTCGGGGTGTTCCCGCAGCCCCTCGGCGATTACCAGTTCGTACAGCTCGTCCATGTCACCGGACTTCCAGGCCGAAGTCATGCGCGGGACAAAGGACTGCACTTCCTCGAGTTGTTCCAGGGTCTGCTCCAGCAGCAGGTCCGGGTTTTCCAGGTTATTGAGCATCTCCAGCTGCGCCACGATTCCCTCGAGCTCCAGCACCGGCTTGTCTGACTTGTGCGCCTTGAGCAGGAAGTGGCGGTCGATACCCAGTCCGGGCTCCAGTCCCTGTGCCCGCAGCTCCACCATACTCATGCTGACCATGGCAATAGCCGGGCGCTGGCGCATGAACATGGCCTCGGGGATCTTGCGCCGCTCCAGCCACGCCTGCAATTGTCCGTAAACATCTGCCGACAGGTCATCTTTCAACGTCCGTTGCCCCTGGTAGACAGAGGCCTGCATGATTTGCTGTTGCAGCGCCAGGTCGGATTCAGCGGCCAGGACATCGGCCTCGACCACCAGTGCGTCACTTTCCCCGTAGGCCTGTTCAATTTCCTCGCGCAGTGGGTAGAAACCACTGTTGGCCAGGTGTACCGAGCCCAGCAGGTAGACAGTCTGGTTATCTTTCTGGGCAACCCAGAATACCCCCTTGTCGTTGGCCGCGAAGGCCAGCGCAGAGAAGGCCAGGAACAGCAGTGCGGTCCATGCACGAGCGAGGTTTGCGTATGAGAGGAGCCAGGTGTGTTTCATCAAGATTTTCCTTATGAATTTTCCCTGTGAAAATTCCATTACCTTGGCGGGCCATGCTAGCACGCCAGGAATCTGTGATTCGAGCTGGCTAACCTGCCTGAACGCACGGATTGTAAAAAATGTGTTGTGCACCTCGGCAGAAGTTCCCTGTTTCCGGACAATAGCCGAAAAAAACATAGTACGGGTTTTGACGTTACATGCGAGTAGTTCAAATATTGCCCGATTTTGACGGGGGAGAGCTGGCGCGGTCCACCCTGGACCTGGCCCAGGAACTGATGCGACGAGGCCACGAGTGTATCGTCATTTCCAGTGGTGGCGAGCTGGTGCCACGTCTCACCATGCGGGGCGGCAGGCATTTCCAGTTGCCGGTCAGCAAGCGTTCCCTCTTGAGCCTGCGGGTTGTGGGGCGGTTACGAAGGCTTTTGCGCGACCTGGACGCTGACGTGCTGCATGTCAGTGGCGCTGTACCCGCACGGCTTGCGTGGCAAGCCTGGCGACGTATGCCTGCGGCTGCTCGTCCCCGCCTGGTTACCAGTGCGCACGATGAGAGTGGCAATGGCTTTTTTACCCGGGCACAGGTTTATGGGGAGCGGGTTATCGCCGTGTCAGAGTGGCTGGCCAAATCCCTGCACGAACGCAATCCCAGGCGCCTGGCAGGTTCCCCGAATGTAATCTGGCGCGGCGTGAATACCCGGGAATTCGATCGCTCGGCAGTTGTGTCCGGCCAGTGGCAGTTGCGCTTGCTGAACGAGTATCCCCAGCTGGAGGGCAAGAACTGGTTACTGATTCCGGCCCCCCTCGCACCCGGCAACGGGCAGCAGGTTTTCCTGCAGTTGCTGTCCGCGCTGGGCCGGGAGCGCGGGGACGTTTTCGGGCTGGTGGTGGGTGACCCACCCGTGGGGCAGGAAAAGTTTGCCCGCAAGCTGGAAAAACTCGCCCTGGACCTGGGCCTCGAGGATAAGGTGCTTTTCCTCGGGGCCCGCCGGGATATGCGCGAGCTGTATGCCAGTTCGCAGATTACCTATCACCTGGCAGAGCAACCGGGGCCGCATTCAGCCAGGGTCAGTGAGGCATTGGCAATGAACTGCCCGGTGATGTGTTACAGCGACGATGGTGCGGCGGAAACCGTGCAGCGCTGTTTTTCCCGGGGCCTGGTGGAGCGGGGCGATTTTGATGGGCTGGTACAGAAAAGCCTGTCAATTCTCGATCGGCGGGGTGAGCTGAATTTCGCCGGGCTCAGTGTCGATGAGACTGCTGCGCAGGTCTTGCAGATTTACGAAGAGCTCTGTCAGTCCCCCACAGCCTGATCGCGGGCCAGCAGCTTGCAGTAAACTTCCCAGGTCGCAGAGGCCATGGAGTCCAGGGTGAGCTGCTGTGCCGCCCGGGAAAATACGGGTGCAAAAACACTGTCCAGCTCATCTCTTTCCCCGAGTGCTGCCCGGATTCGCTCTGCCAGGTGTTCGGGGTCATCTGTTCCCAGCAGGAAACGTGGCGGCACGAACTCCTCCGCGACGCCGACCTGGCGGCACAACACGGGCCTCCGCTGCAACAGCGCATCGATTAACAGGTAGGTAGATTCCTCGCTGCGTGATGGGATTACGGTGATTGCCGTTGTCGGTTGGGCTGCCCCATCCCGGGCGGCGGTAAAGTGGACCCGGTCATCGATTCCCAGTATCTCGCAGGTTTTTCTCAGGTTTCCCTGCTCGGGTCCTGAGCCCGCAACTGTCAGGGAAACCCCGGGCAATCCCGCTACTGCCTGGAGTAACTGTTCTGACCGGTTCGTTTTGGTGAGCCGGCATGGCAGCAGCAGGTCAGTTGCGCCCGCCGGTGGCTGCTGGTTGCCGGGATCACCTGGCGGCTGGGGTTCAATGCCGTTGGGAATCACATGCCAGGACAGCCGGGAGTTGGCAACCGCAGACTGGCTCACGGCGATGCGGGCATCGAAGGCGCTGGCAAGCTTGTCCCGTGGGTGGCGGACATTGTGCCGGGTAATGATGTGCTTCAGGTTTGTATAGGGCTGGACTGCAGCCAGCAGTTGCGCTGACTTGCTGCCGTGTCCGTGGACGATCTGGAAGTTGCCGGCGCGCAGCTGGTTGGCCAGTCGCCAGACCAGGTTGGGGTGGTGGCGGCTCCGGTCAGTGTTCAGGGGAATAAAATCAACGGCCCCGTCCAGCACCTCCCGGTAACGGGGGTGGGCGATAACCGTAACCGTCGCGCCGGTATTGTGGGTCTGCCAGCGACTCAGGTCGACCACATGTCTTTCAATACTGCCATGCTCGCGGCTGGCAATCAGGTGGCAAATATTCTGGATCATTATTAATTCAGCTCTGCGCCCGTTCCGGGGCCGTTCACTGTAAGTTCGCACTGTTATGCCCGCCGGAAATTATTCCTGGCTGTTTCCGGGTAATGCAAGACCTGTGCGCAGGGCACAGCGACCCCGCGGCAAATGCTCAAAGGCACAGGGCGGAATTGCTGCTTCATCCTTCAGTTGTTAAATATTCTCGGTGGTCGCGGTGACAATACGGTGATCGGCGGATGACGCTTTTGTTACCGCAGTGTTGGTGCCTGGGGGAGGGCGTGTCGGGCGATTACCGGCAATCGCCGGGATTGCTGGTCAGAAAGAAAAATGCCAGTTGATGGAGGCGAAATCGAAGCCCGGGTTGGGGGTGTTGGTGTAGGCGTTGGAGAAGTGGCTGTAGCGCAAGGACACAGAGCAGCCACCGGGCAGGCGGTAACCGCCGACAAAGTGCAGGGCAAAGTTGGGTTTCGTGGTCAACTCGATGTCACCGAAACTCTTGTGCGTCAGGTAGGCGGCGCCGACGCCGGCCTCGGCAAAGAGACCATGGTGGTTGCCGCCGGGATACCAGCGCAACACCGGTTTCAGCTCGAGGACCTCCTGGTGCTGGTCTTCCCCCAGGTGCTGCTCCCAGAGCCGGGAATAACTGCCCTGTACCCACCATTGCCACAGACCCGAGCGAAACTGGAACCCGGCAAAGTCATGGGCGTAACTGAAACCGGCCATCTCAGCGCTGGAAATCGACTCACTCTGGATGAGTGTATTATCCAGGCCCTTGCCCGCACTGATGATAAATTCCTGGTCGGCCATGACCGGGGCGGCGTTGATCAGGGTGCCGAGAAAAAGGGCGGGCGGGATTCCGCGCATGAAACTCACTTGATTGGTCGATTTACGTGGTGGCCCGATGACGGTTGCTGGCCCGGGTCAGGGAAAAGCCTAGCCAGATATTCAGCGATGGCAAGTGGCGCGTCAAACGCAGAGTGCCGCCACGGTGCAAAAAGGCACGGTGGCGGCAGTCGGGGGGCTGGTGCGTTGCGGTGGCGCGTCAGCGCCACTGCCGTTTGAGCTGTCGCAAGGCGTCGGAATGCAATTGGCGCGCGCGTTCCTGGCTGAGCCCAAGCTGTTCACCGATGACCCGGAAAGAGCAGTCGCGGTCAGAGAGCAGGCCATAGCGCAGGTTGAGAACGGTGCGCTGTCGTGCCGGCAGGCGCGCCACTGCCTCGCGCAACCTCTCCGCCAGTTCCTGGTTGGTGACCAGTTCATCGGTGTTGTAGAGCTCGTCCGCCGGCGCGTAGTCGAGGCGCGTACTGCTCTGGTCCTCGGCCACCGGCTCATCGAGGGAGCCCGTGGGGCCGGGTAGCTTGAGCAGGCTCTGGACGCGCTCCAGGTCGAGCCCGGTGTGTTGCGCCAGGTTCTCGTCCGATGCCGGGAGGCCCTCAGCCCGCACTTCGGCGATGGCCCGGTAGATAGCGCGCAGGTCATCCTGCACATTGGCCGGTTGGCGCACTAGGTCATCGTTGCGGCGCAGGGCGAGCTGGATTTCCTGCTGGATCCACCAGTACGCATAGGTGGAAAAGCGGTAGCCCATCTGCGGCTTGAAGCGCTCGATGGCTTTCATCAGCCCGACGTTGCCCTCCTGGATCAGGTCAATAAAAGGCACTGCCGGGTTGCGGAAGCGTTTGGCGATGGCGATGACCAGCCGCAGGTTGCACTGGATGAGTTTCTTGCGCTGTTCCTGGAATCGCCGCAGCAGGCTTTGCAGGGAACTGCGGTCGCGCCGGGACAGTTTGCCGGTATCGAGCAGCTCGCGGGCGCGGGCGATAATCAGCCCATGGTCGTAGGCCCCGGTGCTGCCGCGCTGTTCGACCCCTTCGCTGCGTAACTCCACCAGTTCCGTGCCGCGTTTTTGCAGCAGGGCAATCAACTTGTCCTCCAGCTCGCGGAGCAGGGACGTGGTGGTGTTTTCCTCCTCGGGGGTCAGGAGCTGCAGCCGATACAGGTGCTTGAGGTAATTCTGCATCGGTGAGCCGCCGCTCTCCGCCGTGCGATCCTCCCGGGCAGGTTCGTCTTTCCCTGCCGGCGCGGCAGATTCGACGGGGCTTTCGGTACCTTCCGCGTCAGCATCGCGGGAGAATGACTCGTCTGTGTCCTTCAGCCATGCTTCATCCCTTGAGTGAAAGTTTTCGCGGGACAAGTGACTACACCTTCTGTTGGCCTTGTGACTGACAGCACGCCGGCCCGCGAAGGGCGATGGCGCCTGTTTCTTCATTGAATATAGAAGAGTGTTGAATGGTGCGCCGGACTATTGGTGACCGAAAGGTTTTGTTTCACTCCCGCCGGGAATGGGCTGGGCGTGGTCCCTGCGCCTGGATATCGAAAGTGAAATCGATGCGCTCCGCGACCCGCAGCGCCCCCATGGCGGCGCTGAATGGCCGCAGTCCCAGCTGGCGGTGAGTGAGGCTGAAGTTCCCCCGGGCTCGCAGGCCCCGGCCTGTGCGCTGCACGGTGGCCGGCACCAGCACGCGGACCTGCCGGCCGGCGATGGTAATGTCCACGGGTATGGTGAGCTGGTGCGGGCCTCGGCCGGTGGGAATGCTGGCGCTGCCGCTGAGGCGGATCTGTCCGAAGCGCGCGCTGTTGAGTAGTGCGGGGCCGAGCATATTGGCCCGGGTGGCGGCCCTGTCGCGGGCAGAGAGGCCGGAATCGAAGTCGGGCCCATAGCGGCGTCGCAGTACGGGATTATCGACCTCCAGGCGGGATACCGGGAATGCCAGGTTAAAGCGGGCGCTGCCGTCCGGGGCGAGGTCCACCTGGCCGGAGAGGCCGTGGGCGGCGATGACGTGGTTGTGGCCCAGCCGGCCCAGCGGGCCGCTGCGGTAGACGCGCCAGTGCAGGTCGGATTGGCCCGGGTCGATGGTATAGGCTTGCGTGGCCGCCCAGGCGCTGCCGGGGATCAACCACAGCAGGCACAGGCCGATGAGCGGGACAGGGAAGCTCCCCGGCATCTGGACACCATTTTCTTCCTGCTCTGCAGGAAGCGTAGCCTGCTGCCCGCCCCTTGCCGGAGTTGGCGCCGGCGGTCGTTACCGGGTGGCCCAGGCGGGAGTTCAGCGAACGCGCTTTACGCGGATAGAGCGGCCTCCATCGGCATCGCGCATGAAGAAAGAGCCAAACAGGCCGCGATCCACTTCCACCTGCTGGCCCGCTTCCCAGCTGACAAACTTGCTGTCATTCTGTCGCCAGACCTGGCCGTTCTCCAGGTAGAAAATGTGTTTGCCGTACGCCCCTTCCTCGACCTTCTCTATGGTCGCGACAATGGACTCGGGCGCCTCTCTGGTGGCGGCCTCCTGCTCTTTGCCGAAGTTCTTCCTGGCCAGTTCATCCAGGGAGCCGGCCACCCGGTCAAAGCAGGCAAGTCGCTCTGCGTCCGCCTCAATCCCGGCGCAGTCGCGCAACTGTTGTGGCAGGGGATCTGCCTGGGCGAGGGCGGGGCACAGGGCCAGGAGGGCGAGGAGGGTGATCTTGCGCATGGGTACCGTCATTCCATTCATTTGGCGGAAATTCTGCCGATAAAGTGTGTCCCTGACAAATGAAAATGTGCTTTGAGTCACGTCCCGAGCCCGGGTGACATGGAACAATAAGCCACTCAATAACCATAAATTCACGCTATTCAGGGGTCGGAAAATGAAAAAGCTCATTATTCCAGCAATCGTAATTGCCGCGGTCGGTGGCTATCTTTACTACCAGAACCAGCAGGCGGCGCCCGAGGCCGATATCGCGCAGGAAGTTGAATCTGCGGTTGAAGAGGCCGGGGCTGCGGTTGAGGAAACCGCCGAAAAGGCAGAGGAAGGCGTAATGGCCTCCAATGACATGGCGGGCGCCGAAGGCGACGTTTTTGCTGACCCGGCAAATATGGCCGAGGAAGCTGAAGAAATGGCCGAGGAAACCATGGATGCCGCCGAGGAAATGGCGGAAGAGTCCATGGACGCCGCCGAGGAAGCCGCGGACACCGTGGCTGATGAAGCGGAAGAGGCTGCTGAAGAGGTGATGGACGAAATGCCCGAGGAGTGATGGCATATCGCGGGATATCCCTCCCTCACCGAGAATACCCGGGCCAGGCCCGGGTATTTTTTTGTCCGGCGAAAACCCGCCACCGGCAAACTGGAGCCACCTCCATGAATCTCAACCAGGTAACACTCCCGGCTTCCGACATGGCCGTGTCCTGCCTCTTCTATCGCCGCCTGGGATTTACCCAGATCGTCGATACCCCGCACTATGCGCGCTTCGAGTGCCCGCATGGCGGCGCGACATTCTCACTCGCCCTGGCGGAGGGGGAGTTTTGTAATGGCGCGGTCATCTATTTTGAGTTGGAAGACCTGGACGAGCGGGTGGCCGTGCTGCGGGAGCGGGGGATAGAGTTTACCCAGTTGCCACAGGACATGCCCTGGTTGTGGCGGGAGGCTGTGTTGTTTGACCCGGCTGGCAACAAGGTCAAGTTATACCGGGCCGGTGATAACCGGCGCTACCCGCCCTGGCGGGTAGCGCCCGGGTCTCCCGGAAGCGCTTAGCCTTAGCCCTGGGCGTTGAACTGCCGCCCGTTGACGTCGCGGCTGTCGTCCCCCATCAGGTACAGGTAGGTGGGCATAAGGTCTTCCGGCGCGGTCACGCCCTTGGGATCCTCGGCAGGGTAGGCTGCCGCCCGCATATTGGTGCGGGTGGCACCGGGGTTGATGCTGTTGACGCGGATGCTGGAAACCCCGTCCATCTCATCGGCCAGCACCTCCATCAGGCCCTCGGTGGCGAACTTGGACACCGCGTAGGCTCCCCAGAAGGCGCGCCCCTTGCGGCCCACGCTGGAGCTGGTGAATACGATGGAGCCGGCTTCGGATTTTTCCAGCATGGGCAACAGGGTCTTGGTGAGGCCGAACGCCGCATTCACGTTGACCTGCATGACCTGTTCCCAGGTGCCGTAGTGGTAGTTGGCGATGGGCGTGCGTTGTCCCAGCAGGCTGGCATTGTGCAGTAGCCCGTCCAGGCGCCCGAATTCCTGGTCTACCGCTTCGGCGAAATGCTCGAAGTTCTCGATCCGGGACTGTGCCAGGTCCATGGGGAAGATCGCCGGTTGCGGCCCGCCGGCGGCCTCGATTTCGTCGTACACCTGCTCCAGCTTCTGGGTCGTGCGTCCCAGCAGGATCACCGTGGCGCCGTGGGCGGCAAAGGTCCTGGCGGCGGTGCGGCCGATGCCATCACCGGCGCCGGTGACCAGGATAACCTTGTCCCGGAGCAGGTCCGGGGCGGGGGAGTAGTCGCCGATAGTTTCGGGCATGGGGAGTCCTGTCTCCTGTCCTTTCGTTGTTAGGGGCGCCGGGGCGAATCAGGCCCGGAGGTAGCTTTCCTTCAGCAGGGGCCAGATATCACCGGCCGACTCCACCAGGTGGTCCGCATTCCAGTTGGCGGCACTGTCGCCGGCATCGATATAGCCGTAGCTGCAGGCGATGGTAGGCATGCCGGCGGCGCGTCCAGCCTCGATATCCCGCACGTGGTCCCCCACGTAAATGGCTTCGGTGGGTTCGCAGCCGATCTGCGAGCAGGCCAGCAGGATGGGCTCGGGATGCGGCTTGCGGTTGGTCACATGGTCGGGGCAGACCACTGCGCCGGGTTCCGGCAGGTGGGAGAAGGCTTCCATCAGCGGCACCGTGTAGGTGGCCGGCTTATTGGTCACGACGCCCCAGGCGATATCGTTGGCTGCCAGCTGTCCCAGCAGTTCTTCAATACCCGGGAAAAGCACGGTCTCCACCGCCAGGTGGGTCAGGTAGAGGTCGAGGAAACGCTGGCGCAGGACCTCAAACGCCGGGTCACTGGCATCCCGGCCAAAGCCCAGGGACACCATGGCGCCGGCACCGTTGGAAACCACGGCGCGGATCTGGTCCGCCGGCAGTGGCGGCATCTTTTCCTGCTGGCGCAGCTGGTTCAACACCACGATAAAGTCGGGTGCGGTGTCAAAAAGGGTGCCGTCGAGGTCAAACAATACTGCTTTCATGGTACTTCCGGGGGAGTTACTGCATTTTCGTGGCGTGAACCAGGTAGTTCACGTCCACATCCCGAGGATTCAGCCTGTAGTTGCGGGTGACGGGATTGTAGGTCATGCCGGTGATGTCGCGCAGCTCCAGGTCCGCGTCACGTAGCCAGGCGCCCAGCTCCGAGGGGCGGATAAACTTGCCGTACTCGTGGGTGCCCTTGGGCAGCAGCCGCAATACGTATTCCGCGCCCACCACGGCAAAGAGCCAGCCCTTGGGGGTGCGGTTGATGGTGGAGAAGAACAGCTGGCCGCCGGGTTTTACCAGCCTGGCGCAGGCCCGTACCACCGAGGCGGGATCGGGGACATGCTCCAGCATCTCCAGGCAGGTCACGATATCGAAACTTTCCGGCTGCTTTTCCGCCAGCTCTTCCACCGGGATGCGCTGGTAATCCACCTCTGTGCCGCTTTCCAGGGCGTGGAGCCGGGCCACCTTCAGGGGTGCCTCGCCCATATCGATGCCCGTGACTGCCGCACCGCGTTGGGCCATGGCCTCGGTGAGGATGCCACCGCCGCAGCCCACGTCCAGCAGTGACCGGCCGGCCACCGGGGCCCGGCTGTCAATGTAATTGGCGCGCAGGGGGTTGATCTCGTGCAGGGGCTTGAACTCGCCCTCGCGGTCCCACCAGCGGCTGGCCAGTTGCTCGAATTTGGCGATTTCCGCCGGATCAACGTTGGTCATTCACTCTTCCAGTCATGGCCCGGTGCCCTGGGCCCGGGTTTCAGACAACTTGCAACGCGATTTGCTCCCGGCCGGCGCCGGTGCTTCAGCGTATCTCGCCCGCGATTCTATCACGCCAGTAGCGTGTCCGGAGAATCACATCGGTCTCGTTGAGACTCAGCAGTTCCCGCCGGCGCATCAGCGGCCGGCCGCTGACCCACACGTCACTGACATTGTGGCCGTTGCCGGTGTACACCAGCTGGGATACCGGGTCGTGCAGGGGTTGCTGCTCCAGGCCGCCGAGGTCGACCGCGGCCAGATCGGCGGACTTGCCCGGCTCCAGGCTGCCGATGACGTGGTCGATGCCCAGCGCGCGGGCGCCGTTGATGGTGGCCATTGCCAGCGCCTGCTGGGCGGGCAGCGCCTCCGCGCGGCCGCTGACCGCCTTGGCCAGCAGCGCCGCGGTGTTGGCCTCGGCCAGCAGGTCGAGGCTGTTGTTACTGGCCGCGCCGTCCGTACCCAGGGCCACATTGATGCCGCTGTCGAGCAGCTGCGCGGCCGGGCAGAAGCCCGAGGCCAGCTTCAGGTTGGACCTGGGGCAGTGCGCCACATGGGCGCCACTCTCCTGCAGCAGCTCGATGTCCCGGTCGCTGGTGGCGGTCATGTGCACGCAGAGTGTCTGGGGAGTCAGCAGCCCCAGGCGGGCCAGGCGCTCGGTGGGGCGCTCACCGGACTCCGCCAGCGCGCGTTCCACCTCGCCGGTGGTCTCGTGCAGGTGCATCTGTACCGGTACCTGCGCCTCGGCGGCGTAGACGGCGATCTTTTCCAGGGTCGCATCGCCCACGGTATACGGGGCGTGGGGGGCGAATACCACATCGATGCGCTCGTGGGAGCGATAATCGTCCCGCAGTGCCAGGCCTTTCTGCACGGCATCCTCGCCATCGCGGCTCCAGGGGGTGGGAAAGTCGATCACGGGGAAGGCAATCTGGGCCCGGATGCCGGCTTCCCGCGCCACCTCGGCGGTGGACTCGGGGAAGAAATACTGGTCGGAGAAGGTGGTGGTGCCCGAGCGCAGCATCTCGGCGATGGCCAGGCGGCTGCCATCGGCGACAAAGCCGGGCTCCACCCACTTCTGCTCGGTGGGCCAGATATGCTGCTGCAGCCATTCCATCAGCGGGCGGTCGTCGGCGAAGCCCCGCAGCAGGCTCATGGCGGCGTGAGTGTGGGTGTTGACCAGCCCCGGGATCAGCGCGTGCTGCCCCAGGTGAACTTCCTCGGCGGCGCTGTAGCGACTGCTCGCCTCGGCGGCGGGCAGCAGGGCGGCGATCCGGCCGCCATCCACAGCCAGTGCGCAGTCCTCGTAGACCCGCCCAGCGGGTATCACCGGGATGATCCAGCGGGCGTATATCAGGGTGTCAATCTGCTGGTGCTGGGGCCTGGAGGGTTGCATTGCGGTGCCTTTTTGCGGGATTGGGGGCGGTTGGTCAGGCCGTAGACTCTAGCCGCGGCCGGGGGCGCGGACAAGCCCGTGACCGGTGGTTACAGGGAACGTCCTACAGGGCGCCAATTGTGATAACATTGCGCGCTTGATCGATTCCCGGGCTCCCGGTGATGGGGCGGCTTGTGCGCCCGCTGGCGGATGCCTGTTGGCAGTCAGGCCCCGGGAGCTGTGGCGGCGGTGATAACTATTTAAGGAATGCCGGAAAAATATGGGCGAGCTAGCCAAAGAAATCTCTCCGATCAATATCGAAGAAGAACTCAAGCAGTCCTATCTCGACTATGCGATGAGCGTTATCGTGGGCCGCGCGCTACCGGACGTGCGCGATGGCCTGAAGCCGGTCCACCGGCGCGTACTCTTCGCCATGAACGAGCTCAAGAACGACTGGAACAAGCCGTACAAGAAGTCGGCGCGTGTAGTCGGTGATGTCATCGGTAAATACCACCCGCACGGTGACTCCGCGGTGTACGACACCATCGTGCGCATGGCGCAGCCCTTTTCCATGCGCTATACGCTGGTGGACGGCCAGGGCAACTTCGGCTCCATCGATGGCGACAGCCCGGCCGCCATGCGTTACACCGAGATCCGCATGGACAAGCTCGCCCACGAGCTGCTGTCCGACCTGGACAAGGAAACCGTCAATTTCATCGACAACTACGACGGTTCCGAGCAGATGCCGGAAGTGTTGCCGTCGCGGGTGCCCAACCTGCTGGTGAACGGTTCCTCCGGTATCGCCGTGGGTATGGCAACCAATATCCCGCCCCACAACATGGGCGAAGTGGTCAAGGCCTGCCTGGCCCTGATCGATAACCCGGATGTCACCATCGACGAGCTGATGGAGCACATCCCCGGTCCTGACCTGCCCACCGGCGCCATCATCAATGGCCGCGCCGGTATCCTGCAGGCCTACCGCACCGGTCGCGGGCGTATCTATGTGCGCGCCAAGGCCGAGGTGGTCCGCGACGACAAGGCCAACAAAGAAACCATCATAATTCACGAGATCCCCTACCAGCTGAACAAGGCGCGCCTGATCGAGCGCATTGCCGAGCTGGTGAAAGACAA
This sequence comes from Microbulbifer sp. JSM ZJ756, assembly GCF_044383805.1. Taxonomy (NCBI): domain Bacteria; kingdom Pseudomonadati; phylum Pseudomonadota; class Gammaproteobacteria; order Cellvibrionales; family Microbulbiferaceae; genus Microbulbifer; species Microbulbifer sp. JSM ZJ756. The sequence goes on from NZ_JBISER010000002.1 coordinate 356,815, forward strand.
GAAGATCGAGGGTATTTCCGAGCTGCGCGACGAGTCCGACAAGGACGGCCTGCGGGTGGTGATCGAGCTCAAGCGCGGCGAGCTGGGCGACGTGGTCCTGAACAACCTCTATTCCCAGACCCAGCTGGAAAGCGTGTTCGGCATCAACATGGTTGCGCTGGTGGACGGCCAGCCGAAGGTGCTGGACCTGAAGCAGCTGCTCGAGCACTTTGTCCGCCACCGCCAGGAAGTGGTTACCCGCCGCACCGTGTACCTGCTGCGCAAGGCGCGCGAGCGCGGGCATATCCTCGAGGGCCTGGCGATCGCCATCGCCAACATCGACCCGGTGATCGAACTGATCAAGTCCTCGGCTACCCCGGCGGACGCCCGTGAGGCGCTGCTGGCCAAGGGCTGGGCTGTGGGCGAGGTACAGCAGTTCCTGGAGCGCGCCGGCGCCGATGCCTGCCGCCCGGATGACCTGCCGACAGAGTTTGGCATGCGCGACGACGGCTCCTATTACCTGTCGCCGGCCCAGGCCCAGGCGATCCTGGAGCTGCGCCTGCACCGCCTGACCGGCATGGAGCACGACAAGCTGCTGGCCGAGTACAAGGAGCGACTGGAGCAGATCGCCGGGTACCTGCATATCCTGGGTAGTTTCGAGCGCCTGATGGAGGTGATTCGCGAGGAGCTGGAAGAGCTGGTGCGCGACTTCGGCGACGAGCGTCGCACCGAGATCGTGGCCTCCCGCCAGGACCTGACCGTCGAGGACCTGATCACCCCGGAAGACAAGGTGGTCACCATTTCCCATGGCGGCTACGCCAAGAGCCAGCCGCTGGCCGACTACCAGGCCCAGCGCCGCGGCGGTATGGGCAAGTCCGCCACCCAGGTGAAAGACGAGGACTTCGTCGAGCACCTGCTGATCGCGAACTCCCACGACACCATCCTGTGCTTCTCCAACAAGGGCAAGGTGTACTGGCTCAAGGTCTACGAAGTGCCCACCGCCGGCCGCGCCTCCCGCGGGCGGCCGATGGTCAACATGCTGCCGCTGGAGGACGACGAGCGTATCAGCAGCATGATGCCGGTGTCCGAATACGACGAGAACCACTACATTTTCTTTGCCACCGCCAACGGTACGGTGAAGAAGACCCCGCTGCCGGCCTTCTCGCGCCCCCGCACCGTCGGCCTGCGCGCGATCGAGCTGGAAGAGGGCGACCGCCTGGTGGCCACCGCCATCACCGATGGCCAGCGCGACGTGATGCTGTTGACCAGTGGCGGCAAGGCGGCGCGTTTCTCCGAGAGCAATGTGCGCTCCATGGGCCGTGTTTCACGCGGTGTGCGCGGTATTCGTATGCCCGAGGGCAAGTACGTGATCGCCATGGTGATCCCGGAAGAGGACGGCGCAGTAATGACCGTGACCGAAAACGGCTACGGTAAGCGTACACGGCTGGAGGACTTCCCCACCAAGGGCCGCGGTAACCAGGGTGTCATTGCCATCGCCGAGAGTGAGCGCAACGGCGAACTGGTGGGCGCCTGCCAGGTGCACCCGGGTGAGGAGATCATGCTGATTACCGACCAGGGAACCCTGGTGCGCACCCGTGTCGACGAGGTTTCCCTGCTCAGCCGCAACACCCAGGGCGTGCGGGTGATCCGGTTGAAGGAAGGGGAGCGGGTCCGGGGCCTGGCGCGAATCCAGGAGAGTGAGGACGAGGATGAGCAAGAGCAAGAGGGCGGTACAGAGTGACCGCTCCAGGCTTCCCCGAAAAAGGCTGCGATTTATCGCGGCCTTTTTCGACTCAGGGGCACTAAAAATCTCGTTCTGCAGTGATAGACCTTTCACGTAACTACCGTTTTTGCGTCCATCTATCTAGTTTTTTCTGTAACCATTTTTTTCAGGTGTTGGAATTCAATCGATGAGGAAATTCAATTTCTGTGCCGGTCCCGCTGCATTGCCGGAGCCGGTTTTGCGACAGGCGCAAGAAGAGTTGCTCGACTGGGGTGGTCGTGGCTGCTCGGTGATGGAGGTGAGCCATCGCTCGCCGGAATTCACCGAGGTTGCAGAAACCGCCGAGCAGGACCTGCGCGACCTGCTCGCCATTCCGGAAAATTACCGGGTCCTGTTCCTGCACGGTGGCGCCACGGCGCAGTTCAGTGCCGTGCCCTGGAACCTGTTCGGCGGCCCGGGCCGTGTTGCCGACTATATTTACACGGGTCAGTGGGCCAAGAAGGCAATCGCCGAGGCCCGCCGCTACGGCCCGGTCAACGTGGTGGCATCCAGCGAGGATCGCAACTTCAGCTACGCCCCCGGCCCGGACAGCTGGCAGGAGAGTGATGACGCCGCCTATTTTCATTACACGCCCAATGAAACCATCGGCGGGGTGGAGTTTGATTATGTGCCGGAGGTATCCAGCCCGCTGGTTGCGGATATGTCCTCCAATATCCTCTCGCGACCGATCCCGGTGGAAAAATTCGGCATGATCTACGCCGGTGCGCAGAAGAATATCGGCCCGTCCGGCATTGCGGTGGGCATTGTCCGTGACGACCTGCTGGACCGGGCAATGGACGGTATTCCCCGCAGCCTCAACTGGAAGGTGGCGGCGGATGCCGGCTCCATGGATAACACACCGCCCACTTTTGCCTGGTACCTGTCGGGGCTCGTGTTCAAGTGGCTGAAGGGGCGTGGCGGTGTCGCCGCAATGGAGGCGGAAAGCCGCCACAAGTCCTCCATGCTGTACGACTTTATCGATTCCAGTGATTTTTACTCGAGTCCGGTAGAGCCTGGAAGCCGCTCGCGCATGAATGTGCCGTTTGTGCTTGCGGATGACAGCCTGGACCGGGCTTTCCTCGAGCAGTCGGAGGCGGCCGGCCTGCTGAACCTGAAGGGCCACCGCTCGGTGGGCGGCATGCGCGCGTCGCTGTACAACGCCGTGCCGGTCGAGGCTGTAGAGGCGCTGGTAGCGTTTATGGCGGACTTCGAAAAACGGTTGGGATGAGTGATTAACAGGGAAAATTGTGAGCAAGGGGATGTCTGAAAAAACTTTGAATGCGGATCCGCGGCTGGTTGCGCTGCGTGATCGAATCGACGAAATCGACGGCAAGATCGCGGCACTGATCAGTGCCCGTGCCGAGTGCGCACTGGAAGTGGCCGAGGTGAAGAAGGCCACCGGGGCCAGCGCCCTGTATTACCGTCCCGAGCGCGAGGCCCAGGTCCTGCGGCGGGCCATGGAGCGCAACAAGGGGCCCCTGACCGACGAGGAAATGGCGCGCCTGTTCCGGGAGATCATGTCCGCCTGCCTGGCACTGGAAGAGCCGGTCAAGGTGGCCTACCTGGGCCCTGAGGGTACCTTTACCCAGCAGGCGGCGATCAAGCACTTCGGCCACTCCGCCGAGAGCCGGCCGCTGGCGGCCATCGATGAAGTGTTCCGCGAGGTGGAGGCCGGTGCAGTGGCGTACGGCGTGGTGCCGGTGGAGAATTCCACCGAGGGGGTGATCAACCACACCCTCGACAACTTCATGCACTCCAACCTGCACATCTGCGGCGAGGTGGAGCTGCGCATCCACCACCACCTGATGATCTCCGATATCACGCGGCCCGACGCCATCACGCGCATCTACTCCCATGCCCAGAGCCTGGCCCAGTGCCGCAAGTGGCTGGATGCCCATTATCCGCACGTGGAGCGGGTGGCGGTGGCCAGTAATGCGGAGGCCGCCAAGCGGGTCAAGGGTGAGTGGAATGCTGCAGCGATCGCCGGTGACATGGCGGCGGAGCTCTACGGCCTGAAGGTGCTGGCGGAAAAGATCGAGGACCGCCCCGACAACTCAACCCGCTTCCTGATCATCGGTTCCGAGCAGGTGCCTGCCAGCGGCGATGACAAGACCTCGCTGATGGTCTCCATGCGCAATGAACCCGGTGCACTGCACGACCTGCTGGCGCCATTCCAGCGCCATGAAATCGACCTGACGCGGGTCGAGACGCGCCCGTCGCAATCGGGCAACTGGACCTACGTGTTCTTTATCGACTTTATCGGCCACCGGGATGCCCCGGATGTGGCCGAGGCCCTGAGTGACGTTGGTGCCCGCGCCGCAGACCTGAAAGTCCTGGGATCCTACCCGCGCGGGGTATTGTGATGCCGGAGCCGATTGTCGGCCGCCTGGTGGTGGTGGGTATCGGGCTGATCGGTGGCAGCCTCGCACTGTCGCTGAAAGCCGCGGCGGCGTGCCGCGAAGTCATCGGCGTGGCACGGCGCAGGCAAACCTGCGAGCAGGCGATTGAGCTGGGGATCGTCGACCGGGCGGAGGTATCGCTGGAGAGCGTGTTGCCGGAGCTGGGTGAGGGCGACGTGATTTTTGTCGCAGTGCCCACCCTGGCAGTGCAGGGCGTATTCGAGGTGTTGCGCGACAGGCTGCCGGCCGGGGTCACTGTAACGGATGGTGCCAGCGTCAAGGGCAGCGTGGTGGAAGCCGCGGGCCGGGTGTGGGGGCGCCTGCCGGAGTTCCTGGTGCCGGGGCACCCCATTGCCGGGTCCGAGCAGAGCGGTGTTACCGCCGCCCGCGATGATCTCTATATCGCCCACCGGGTAATCCTCACCCCGCTTGCGGAGACCGCGGCAAGCCACTTTCAGCGCGTGGAGCGCATGTGGCAGGCCGCGGGCGCGGAAGTGCTGACCATGCCGGTGCGCGAGCACGACGAAGTGCTGGCGGCCACCAGCCACCTGCCGCACGTGATCGCCTATGGGCTGGTGGACACCCTGGCCCACGATGCCGAGAACGAGAACATCTTCCGTTATGCCGCTGGCGGCTTTCGCGACTTTACCCGGATCGCCTCCAGTGACCCCACTATGTGGCGGGACATCATGCTGGCGAATCGCGATGCCATCCTGGCGGCGATCGACCTCTACAGTGCCAATCTCTCCGAGCTGCGCGGTGCCATCGCCACCGGCGACAGCGACCGGTTGATGGGCATCTTCACCCGGGCCAAGGCGGCCCGGGATCACTTTACAAAAATGTTGGCCAAGAAAGCGTACACAGAAAATATGCAAGAACAGGAAGTGACCTTTATCGCGCGCCCCGGCGGCGCGGTTTCCGGCAGCCTGCGGGTGCCCGGTGACAAATCCATGTCCCATCGCTCGATTATGCTCGGTTCCCTTGCGGAGGGAGTGACCGAGGTGGAGGGGTTCCTCGAGGGGGAGGACGCGCTCGCCACCCTGCAGGCCTTCCGCGATATGGGGGTGGTCATCGAGGGGCCAGACAATGGCCGGGTGGTCATTCACGGGGTAGGCCTGCACGGCCTGCAGGCACCGCCGGGGCCCCTGTACCTGGGTAACTCCGGCACCTCGATGCGCCTGCTGGCGGGCCTGCTGGCGGGGCAGTCTTTCGATGTCACGCTGACCGGCGATGAGTCCCTGTCGAAGCGCCCGATGAACCGGGTCGCCGACCCGCTGCGGGAAATGGGGGCCGAGATCGGGACCGGGCCGGAGGGGCGCCCGCCCCTGAAAATTACCGGCGGCCGCGAGCTGCACGGTATCGATTACAGGCTGCCCATGGCCAGTGCCCAGGTAAAGTCCTGTGTGCTGCTGGCGGGCCTGTATGCCGAGGGCGAGACCAGCACCACCGAACCGGCGCCGACCCGCGACCATACCGAGCGGATGCTCACGGGCTTTGGTTACGAGGTGCAGCGCGACGGGCCCCGGGCCAGCCTGCGTGGCGGTGGGCGCCTGCGGGGCGGCCGTATCGATGTGCCGGCCGATATCAGCTCCGCGACCTTCTTCATGGTGGCGGCGGCCATCGCGCCGGGGTCCGAGGTCTTGCTGGAGCACGTGGGTATCAATCCCACCCGCGACGGCGTGATCAATATCCTGCGGGCGATGGGGGCGGATATCGAGCTGCTCAATCGTCGCGAGGTGGGTGGAGAGCCGGTGGCGGACATCCGGGTGCGCCACGCGCCGCTGGCCGGTATCCGTATCCCCGAGGCCCAGGTGCCACTGGCGATTGACGAGTTCCCGGCCCTGTTTGTCGCCGCGGCCTGCGCTGCGGGCAAGACGGTCCTCACCGGCGCGGAGGAACTGCGGGTCAAGGAGAGTGACCGTATCCAGGCAATGGCGGACGGCCTCGAGATCCTGGGTGTGCGGGCAGAGCCGACGCCGGACGGAATCGTGATAGAGGGTGCCGGCGAAGGTGCGGTTTTTGATGGCGGCACAGTCGACAGCCTGGGTGATCACCGAATTGCCATGGCATTTGCGGTGGCATCTTTGCGCGCACGCGATACCATTCGCATCCAGAATTGTGCCAACGTGGCGACATCCTTCCCGGATTTCGTCCGCCTGGCACAGCGTGCCGGGATGAACCTGGCGCAGGAGTAGCGGCGGTTCCACCACTGTGGCCCCGGCCCGTGGCAGGGCTGCCGCCCCGCGAAGTAGTACCAGACAGAAGCACCCGACAATATGACAGACACTGAACAGCGGCCGCCGGTGGTGGCCATCGACGGGCCCAGCGGCTCCGGCAAGGGGACAATCGCCCGCCTGCTGGCGGAACAGCTGGGCTACAGCCTGCTGGATTCCGGCGCCCTGTACCGCCTTACCGCCCTGGCGGCACTGGAGCGCGAGGCCGACCTGAGCGATGAGGCTACGCTGACGGAGATCGCCGCCAACCTGGATATCCGCTTTGAACTGCACAATGGCGACACCGCCGCCATACTGGAGGGGCAGGATGTCAGCCGGGATATCCGCATGGAGCGTGTCAGCATGGCGGCATCGAAGGTAGCGGCCATGCCCGGTGTGCGGGCGGCTTTGCTGCAGCGCCAGCGGGACTTCCGCCAGTCCCCGGGGCTGGTGGCGGATGGGCGCGATATGGGCACCACGGTTTTTCCCGACGCGCCGGTCAAGGTCTTCCTGACCGCCAGCGCGGAAGAGCGCGCCCGGCGGCGCTTCGAGCAGTTGCGGGAGAAAGGGGTTTCTGTTAGCCTCCGCGACCTGCTGGAGGACATCCGCGCCCGTGACGCGCGCGATATGAACCGCGAGGCCTCCCCGCTGGCTCCCGCCGAAGACGCGGTTGAGCTGGACAGTACCGGGGTGGATATCGACGGTGTGCTACAGCAGGTAATGGGATTGGTTCGCGAGCGCATCGGTACCGGGTAGGGTACTACGCCGGGGCCACAGCCCAGAAAGAATTTCCAACGACAACGGCCGGGGTCAGCCAGAATCGCCCGGCCGTTGTTGTAATCTGACCCCGCGTGCTGGCAGCGCGGGTGGGGCCTTTGCTGGCGGTTGACTAGAATTCAATGTTGCCATCGGCTGGGTCCAGTTATATAGGTAATGTAATGAGCGAAAGCTTTGCTGATCTATTTGAAGAGAGCCTGAAAAGCGTAGAAATGGCCCCCGGTTCCATCGTGACCGGTGTGGTAATCGACGTGGACAAAGACTGGGTGACTGTACACGCCGGCCTGAAGTCTGAAGGTGTTATCCCCGCTTCCCAGTTCGCCGACGAGAACGGGGAAGTAAGCCTGCAGCCGGGCGACGAAGTACAGGTAGCCCTGGAAGCAGTTGAAGACGGTTTCGGTGAAACCCGTCTGTCCCGCGAGAAGGCCAAGCGCGCTGAAGCCTGGAAGATCCTCGACGCTGCCCACGCGGCCGACGAAGTGGTCAAGGGTGTTATCAGCGGCAAGGTCAAGGGTGGCTTTACCGTCGACGTATCCAACATCCGCGCGTTCCTGCCGGGTTCCCTGGTAGATGTGCGCCCGGTGCGCGACACTGCCCACCTGGAAGGCAAAGAGCTCGAGTTCAAGGTCATCAAGCTGGACGCCAAGCGCAACAACGTTGTGGTTTCCCGTCGTGCGGTCATGGAAGCGGCCAACAGCGAAGAGCGCGAAGCGCTGCTGGAAAGCCTGCAGGAAGGCATGACCATCAAGGGTATCGTGAAGAACCTGACCGACTACGGTGCCTTCGTGGACCTGGGCGGTATCGACGGCCTGCTGCACATCACCGACATGGCCTGGAAGCGCATCAAGCATCCGAGCGAGATCGTGAACGTTGGCGACGAGATCGAAGTCAAGGTTCTGAAGTTCGACCGCGAGCGCAGCCGTGTATCCCTGGGCCTGAAGCAGCTGGGCGAGGATCCGTGGGTCTCCATCAAGCAGCGTTACCCGGAAAACAGCCGCGTAAAAGCGACTGTGACCAACCTCACCGACTACGGCTGTTTCGCCGAGCTGGAAGAGGGCGTCGAGGGTCTGGTACACGTTTCCGAAATGGACTGGACCAACAAGAACATCCACCCGTCCAAGGTCGTCTCTGTTGGCGACGAGATCGAGGTGATGATCCTGGATATCGACGAAGAGCGTCGTCGTATTTCCCTGGGTATCAAGCAGTGCCAGGAAAACCCGTGGGATGCCTTCGCGCGTAAATACGCCAAGGGCGACAAGATTTCCGGCAAGATCAAGTCCATCACCGATTTCGGTATCTTCATCGGCCTGGACGGCAGCATCGACGGCCTGGTACACCTGTCCGATATCTCCTGGAACGAGTCCGGCGAAGACGCCGTGCGCAAGTTCAAGAAGGGCGACGAGATCGAGACCGTTATCCTGGGTATCGACTCCGATCGCGAGCGTATCTCCCTGGGTATCAAGCAGCTGGAGTCCGATCCGTTCACCGATTACGTGACTGCCAATGATCGCGGCACCATCGTGAAGGGCACCATCAAGGAAGTTGACGCCAAGCAGGCTGTCATCACCCTGGCGGACGAAGTCGAAGGCGTACTGCGCGCTTCCGAAATCAGCCGCGACAAGGTGGAAGATGCCCGCAACGTCCTGAAAGAAGGCGAAGAAGTAGAGACCAAGATCACCAGCGTGGATCGCAAGAACCGCGTGATCAGCCTCTCCATCAAAGCCAAGGACCAGGAAGACGAGAAGCAGGCCATCAAGGATCACAGCAAGAAGCAGGCTGAGCAGGTTCAGCCGGCGACTATCGGTGACCTGATCAAGGCCCAGATGAACAACAAAGACTGATAGTCTCTGGTTGTTGATCGCCCCGGGCTGATTGCCTGGGGTTATAAGAAAGCCGGACTGGGGTTGCCCAGTCCGGCTTTCTGTTACATGATTGCCCTCTAATCTAGAATAATCAATGACTTACACAAGGTTTAGGGGCGCATGACCAAGTCCGAGCTGATCGAAAGGATTGCGTTGAGGTTGGACCAGCTGCCAGTCAAAGATGTCGAGCTGGCGGTCAAAGTAATGTTGGATTCCATGTCGGATGTCCTCGCCAAGGGAGAGAGGATCGAGATCCGCGGGTTTGGCAGTTTTTCCCTGCACTACCGTGCACCGCGCACCGGCCGCAATCCCAAGACGGGAGACGCCGTGGCACTGGCAGGTAAATATGTGCCCCATTTCAAACCCGGTAAGGAATTGCGCGACAGGGTCAACCAGCGCATGCACGAAGAGACCATCTCCGAAGTATGATTGGCGGTATTTGCCGTCGTTGATTTGTTAGCCCTTGCCCGAGGCGGAGGTTCCCTTGTCATTCTTGCGCTGGCTATTGCGTATCCTGTACGGGGCCCTGGCCCTTATCTGTATCGCAATCGGTGTCTATTTCGCAGTCGATAACCCCCAGAGCATCGCGCCCCGGTTTGCCGGCCTGGTGATGCCGGAGGGCAGTGTGGGGTTCTGGTTGATCGGCGCTCTCCTGTTCGGGGTCCTGCTGGGCTTTATCGTCAGCCTGTTGCCACTCTATGCCGAGCGTCGCCGCGTGCGTGGATTACAGAAACAGCTGGACCGCACGGAAGAGGAACTCTACACGGTGCGCCGCAAGGTGTCCGGAGACTGATTTGGCCGATCTCACCTTTTTCTTTTTCCTGCTCGCTGCCATCGCGATTGGCTGGCTGCTGGGGCGCAGGAGCCTGAGAAAAAAGGCGGACTGCAGCGACCAGCAGCAGGCGCTTGCGCGCACCTATGTGCAGGGCCTGAACTACCTGCTGAGCGAGCAGCACGGCGACGCCATCGACAAGTTTATCGATTCGCTCGAGGTGAGCAGCACCACCTTCGATACCCATCTCGCCCTGGGCAACCTGCTGCGCAAGCGCGGCGAGCACGACCAGGCCATCCGCGTGCACCAGAACCTGCTGGCGCGTCCCAGCCTGGCCCGTAGCAGCCAGCACCGGGCACAGCTGGAGCTGGCCCGGGACTATATTGCCGCCGGCTGGCTCGACCGGGCCGAGCGCCTGCTGCAGGAGCTGGTGGAGTCCTCGCCGGATCTGCGCAATACCAGCCTTGAGCACCTGGTGGAGGTCTACCGGGACGAGCGTGAATGGGCCAAGGCGATCCACGCGGTGAACCTGCTGCACGGTCGCCGTTTCAAGCGGATGCCGGAAGACTGGGCCTCCATCCAGGCCCACTTCTGTTGCGAGCTGGCCGAGGATGCCATCAACGGCAAGGATTACCTGAGTGCCCGCAAGCATATCGATGCGGCACTGGGTTACGATCGCAGCTCGGCCCGCGGCAACCTGCTGTGGGCGCGACTTGAGTACCTGCTGGGGCGCCCGGAAGAGGCCATCAAGGCCCTGCAGAGGATCCCGCGGCAGAATCCCGACTATGTGCCCGAGATCCTCGACCTGCTGACCACCTGCTACGAGTCCCTGGGCGACGAGGCCGGGCTCGACCGCTACCTGGAGCAGCTACTGCGGGAGCACCCCACCAACAGCGTACTGATCAAGCTGACAGAGCGCATCGAGCGCCAGAAGAGTGAGGCAGAAGCGGCGGAATTTATGGGGCGCCAGCTGGCCGAGCGTCCCTCCCTGCGGGGGCTGGGGCACTTCCTGGACCTGCATATCGACAGCACCGAGGGGCGCGCGCGGGAGAACCTCTCCCTGCTCAAGACCCTGATTGACCAGCTGATTGCCTCCCGTCCCCACTATCGCTGCAATAACTGTGGTTTTTCCGGCAACCAGCTGCACTGGCTGTGCCCCAGCTGCAAGCACTGGGACACGGTGCGCTCGGTGAAAGGGGTAGAGGGGGAGTAGGGCAGCCGCCAGTGATCGTTTTATAATGCGCCGCAACGCAGCTTTCTTTTCAGAGGTAAGACATTGCAATCCCAGGTTTCTTCTCCCGTTATCGTCGCTCTCGACTACAACAACGCCGACCAGGCCCTGGCCATGGCGGACCAGCTGGATCCGGGCCTGTGCCGGGTCAAGGCGGGTAAAGAGCTGTTCACGGCAGCGGGACCGGAACTGGTGCGGGCGCTGGTGGGGCGCGGCTTTGAAGTCTTCCTCGATCTCAAATTCCACGATATCCCCAACACGGTAGCCGGTGCAGTGCGCGCGGCCGCCGACCTGGGTGTCTGGATGGTCAATGTCCATGCCAGCGGTGGCAGCCGTATGATGCGGGCCGCCATGGAGGCCATCGCCCCGCTGGGAGAGAAGCGGCCACTGCTGATCGGGGTGACAGTCCTTACCAGCACCGCCCCGGAAGAGCTGCCGGAGATCGGTGTCGAGCGACCGCTGCAGGAACAGGTTGAGGCACTGGCGAAGCTGGCGCAGGAGAGCGGCCTGGACGGCGTCGTGTGCTCGGCCCGTGAGGCCGGGGCCTTGAAGAAGCTCTGCGGAAAAGAGTTTGCGCTGGTGACCCCGGGCATTCGCCCCAGTGGTGCCGCTGCCGGCGACCAGCGTCGAATCGTCACCCCCCGCGACGCCCTCGATGGTGGCTCCGACTACCTGGTAATCGGCCGGCCGATTACCGCTGCCGAACAACCACTCGAAGCCCTTAAAGCAATACTCAAGGAAATTCAATAACCGTGTAAGCGCGTGTAATCAGGTTGCCCCCAAAGTTACCGGGAGAGCTGGTAGAGTCTGGCGTGTCCGGAGTCAAAGGCAGTCCCGGCGTCAAGGAGACCAATAAACGCTTGGAGGCACGATATGAAACTGATCCGTATCCCGTTGCTCGCACTTTTTGCAGTATTTGTCCTGGTCTACGGCTCGAGCTATGCCGTCGCAGACGAGGTGGCCGGCGATAAAGAGGCCGATGTGGCCGCGATGGCGGCGAGCACAATCAACATCAACCAGTCCACAGCGGAAGATATCGCCGCGGTGCTGGAGGGCGTTGGCCCGGTACGTGCAGAAATGATCATCAAATACCGGGAGGAAAACGGTCCTTTTACCTCGGTGGAGCAGCTGCTGGAGATAAAGGGGATCGGCACGGCGACTCTTGATAAGAATCGCGACAAAATTACGCTCTGAATTCGCTTTTGCGGTAGCTGTCGGTGTTTAAGTCAGAACTTTTCGACTAAGGTGGCCCGCAGTTCGAGTGAACAACAATTAAACGAAGTAACTAAATGAGTCGTTGGGTCATTATCGGGGGCACCGGTTATATCGGTGCGGCACTCTGCCACCAGCTGGCCGAATCAGGGCTGCCGGTGGTGTCCGTCTCCCGCGCGCCGCAAGGAAACCCCTGCTGTGCGGGCAATGCCCTCTACACCCATCAATCCATTTCCCTGAGCCCGGGCACTGACCCGGGTTTTGTGTTTCAGCCCGGCGACCGGGTCATTTACGCCGCGGGCCTAGCGGATCGCCGCCAGTGCGAGCGCCAGCCAGGCCTGGCGCGCTGGCTCAACAGCGATTGCCCGCTCATCCTGCTGCAGGCCGCCGATGCCCGGGGGGCAGAGTCGTTTACCTACCTCTCCAGCGTCAAGGCCATGCGGCCGCCCCGGGGCGTGCTGGCAGATGAGGGCGCGGGGGAGCCGGCAGGTGACGCCTACGGGCGCAGCAAGTGGGATGGCGAGCGGCAGTTGCTTAACTTTAAGGCGGGCTCCCCGCTGAACAATATTCGCTCAAGGGCTGTCTACGGAGTTAGTGACGGCCGAGGGACAGCATTTAGCTCCCGTCGCCTCACCAGGCTGGTTCCCGGTCCGTTCGGGGCGCCGCGCGCATTGCCGCAGATGCGTGCCCTGCTTGAGCTGGATGCCAGTGAGCTCTATAGTGCGGCGCGCCTGCGCCGGGCACTGGCCTGGAAGGCGGAGCGACGATATAGCCAGTATTCGCGAGGTAACCTGTGACAGAGTGGATGGCGGAGTGGTGGCTGCCGCTGGCCCTGGCTGCAGTGGCCAGTTACGCGGTGACGGCGTTGATGCTGTCAGGAACCACGCGGCTTGCCATGGATGTGCCTAATCACCGCTCGATGCACGAGGCCCCGGTGCTGCGGACCGGCGGCTGGGCATTGCTGGTGGGGTGCGCGCTGGCGATTGGTGTGGCTCCCGTGGCACTGTCACCACTGGTTGCTGCTGCCTTCGGGGGGCTGTTGCTGATTTCGGTGATCGACGACTTCCGCCATGTCTCCGCGGCAATTCGCCTGCCGGTACATGTCATGGCGGTGGCACTGATTTTGCTGGATCTACACGCTGCACTTGCCTGGTGGTGGTACCCGCTTTTGCTGCTGGCGGGCGTGTGGATGGTGAACCTCTACAACTTTATGGATGGGATCGATGGGCTGGCCGGCAGTATGGCCGCCATCGGTTTTGGCTGCCTGGGCCTGCTGTGTGCCTGGCGCGCCGACTGGGGGTTGGCGGGCCTTTGTACAATTATCTTGGTTGTGGCACTGGTATTCCTGCGCTTTAACTGGCCACCGGCAACGATTTTCCTGGGGGATGCAGGTTCCACCTGTTTCGGCCTCGCTGTCGTGGCGGTGTCGCTGTTCGGTTGGCAGCGCGGTACTTTCGGCCTGCTGGCGCCGATCGTGGTTTTTGCCCCCTTCTGGGTGGATGCCACGCTTACGCTGGCCCGGCGGATGCTCAATGGCCAGCGCTGGTGGGAAGCGCATCGTGAGCACCTGTACCAACGTAGCGCACTGCGGATTGGGGTCCGCAAAACCCTCCACCGCCAGGTGGCCGCCATGCTAGCCGCGGCGCTATTCGCCCTGGGTCTGGCGATGCTGGGGCTGGCGTAGTCCATCAATGGTGAAAGCCTGCGAGGCTGTTCCCATGGTGGTGGGATTGATTAAGAAGAATGAAAAGGGCCCTGGTTATTACCGGGTATAGGGGGAAAGCTTGGAGCTGACAGACAAGTGAAGCGTTTATTGCGATCGGTACACAAAAACTACAAGCCGGCGTTGATGCTCCTGCACGATCTGGTGATGCTCAGTGTTGCTTTCATGGCGGCCATGTCGATCCGCCTGAGCGGGGTGGAATGGGCATTCGAGAGTGAGATGCTGATCTGCCTCGGGCTGACCCTGGCATCGAGCAGCTTTATTTTCCTGCGCCTCGGCCTCTACCGAACCGTTATCCGCTATATGGGCCAGCAGGCGCTGGTGGCCGTGCTGCAGGGGGTGACGGCCTCCGCGGTAGTACTGGCGGTTGCTTCCTACCTGACTTATGCCGGTGTGCCGCGCTCGGTACCGGTGATTTACTGGTGTTTCGCCCTGATTGCCGTGGGTGGGTCCCGCTGGCTGGTGCGTGTCTACTACCAGATGGCGATGGAGATCCATAAAACCCGCGTGGCCATTTATGGTGCGGGCACTGCCGGTCTGCAGCTGTACAAGGCACTGGTCCACGGCGAAATTTACAAGCCAGTGGCATTCTTTGACGATAATGCCTCCAAGCAGAAGACGCTGATCGACGGCGTACTGGTCTATAACCCGGCGAATATCCTCGATGTGGTAGCGGAGCGCGATATCTCCGAAGTGCTGCTGGCCATGCCCGGCGTGCCCAAGCGCCGCCGTCGCGAGATCACCCGGGCGCTGCGTGAGCGCGGGCTGGTGGTCAAGGTGATCCCGGGCCTCGAGGAGCTGGTTGATGGCGCCGGCCGCAGTTCCGACCTGTCGCAGATTTACGAGAACGTGCTGGGGCGCGCACCGGTGGAGCCGGAGAGTTCGCTGATCGCCTCCTCGATCAGTGGCAAGGTGGTGCTGGTAACCGGAGCCGGTGGCTCGATTGGCTCGGAATTGTGCCGGCAGATCGCCCACTGGCGGCCCGCGCACCTGGTCATGCTGGAGAACTCCGAGTATTCGCTCTACCAGATCGAGCGCGAGCTCTACCAGCAACAGCAGGACGAGGGCGACCCGATCATGGTCACGGCCCTGCTGGGTGATGTGCGCGACCGCGGCCGCATGGCCGAGATCATCGACAGCTTTTCCGTCCAGACCATCTACCACGCGGCGGCCTACAAGCATGTACCGCTGGTTGAGCAGAACGTGGTTCTGGGCACGGACAACAACGTGCTGGGCACCCTGTCGGTGCTTGAGGCGGCGGAGGCATGCGGTGTGGAGCAGTTCGTACTGGTATCCACCGACAAGGCCGTGCGGCCCACCAATGTGATGGGGGCCACCAAGCGGCTGGCGGAACTGATCTGCCAGGATTTTGGCCGTCGCTTCAGCAGGACACGTATCTGTATGGTCCGGTTCGGTAACGTGCTGGGCTCTTCCGGCTCGGTTATCCCGCTGTTTACCGACCAGATCAATGCCGGCGGGCCGGTGACGGTCACCCATCCCAAGGTAACGCGCTATTTCATGACCATTCCCGAGGCCGCGCAGCTGGTCCTGCAGGCCGGGAGTATGGGGCGCAATGGCGATGTATTCGTGCTCGATATGGGTGAGCCGGTGCGCATCTACGACCTGGCCCGCCGCCTGATCCAGATCATGGGACATACCGTGCGGGATGAGGAAAACACGGAAGGTGATATCGAGATCCAGATCACCGGCCTGCGCCCGGGCGAGAAACTCTATGAGGAATTGCTGCTGGGTGACAGCGTGTCCGGCACCGACCACCCCATGATCATGCGGGCTGAAGAGGAGCGCCTCGACAGCGAGCAGTTGCAGGCACTGATCGCCGATATGCGCGATGCCTGCAACCGCTATGACTGCACCGAGGTTCATCAGCTGCTGCAGCGCGCGGTCCGGGATTACAACCCGAGGCACAGCATGGTGGATGTGGTCTGGTCCAGGCAGCAGGGCGAGGCGCCGGTAACGAAGGGTGCCGAGGTGAAGTTGCTGCCGGTCAGTGGTGAGGCGGTGAAATAGGGCGGGTTGCCCACAGTCAGCTTCCAGGATTTACGAAAGCCTCCCGGTGGGAACCGGGAGGCTTTTTTATTGGTCCCCAGGCCCCTGGCGGGAGCACACGAGGTGCGCCCCTACGGTGAATCTGGGGCTGCGCTGCAGGCGGGTAGGGTGCAGTGAACGCAGCGCATCGCGCGGGTTCCGGGTGCGGTGCATTTCGCAGTGCTCAATGCACCCTACAAGTCGGGCCCTGCCGTAATCTTGTAAACCCTTTCTTCCCTGGTGCCGCTTGTAGGGGCGCACCTTGTGTGCACCCGGGGGCGTATCGGGCTCCTCCGGCCACCAATCACAGATTGGCGGCGTTCGGCCGCACGCGACGTGTCCGTCGCAAACACTTGCCTCACCCAACTGGGCTCTTCTCGCCCAGCGCATACTTGAAGGCCAAATACGAGAAAGGCCCTCAACTCTCGCTGAGGGGCCGCTGTCTATTTTTGGCTCCTCCGGCCGCCAATCATAGATTGGCGTCGTTCGGCTGCGTGCGACGTGTCCGTCGCAAACACTTGCCTCACCCAACTGGGCTCTTCTCGCCCAGCGCATACTTGAAGGCCAAATACGAGAAAGGCCCCTCAACTCTCGCTGAGGGGCCTTTCTCGTATTTGGCTCCGCCTGCTGGGCTCGAACCAGCGACCCATTGATTAACAGTCAATTGCTCTACCAACTGAGCTAAGGCGGAATATCTTGTCGGCCGTGCCGTTCAGATGGCGCGTATAGTATAGACGCCCCCCGGGTAGGTCAACCCCTTTTTTGAACTTTAACTTATTGATTTACCAGTATTTTAATTTTGACACCGGATTGTACAAAAACACGGCAGGATGGTGGTCAGGCGCTCAGTTCGACCATCATCGTAGATCCTGGCGCGGGGATTTGTGGCCGGCGAGTGGCTCGGCCTACAATCCGGGATTGCTTTAACAAGGTTCAGGCGAAGTAGTTTATGGAATCGCGTCCGTTTCAGGTTGTTTCTAAATACGAGCCCGCGGGGGACCAGCCGGTCGCTATCGACAGCCTGGTGGAGGGCATCGGCGACGGTCTCAGCCACCAGACCCTGCTGGGTGTGACCGGGTCCGGTAAGACATTCACCATGGCCAACATCGTCGAGCGCCTGCAGCGTCCCGCCATCGTGATGGCCCACAACAAGACCCTGGCGGCGCAGCTGTACGGCGAGTTCAAGGAGTTCTTCCCCAAGAACGCGGTGGAGTACTTCGTCTCCTACTACGACTACTACCAGCCGGAAGCCTATGTGCCGTCCTCCGACACCTTTATCGAGAAGGATGCCTCGGTCAACGAGCATATCGAGCAGATGCGGCTGTCCGCCACCAAGGCACTGATTGAGCGCCGGGATGTGATCGTGGTGGCAACGGTATCGGCCATCTACGGCCTGGGCGACCCGGACAAGTACCTGAAGATGGTGCTGCACCTGGACCGGGGCGACCTGGTGGACCAGCGCACCATCCTGCGCCGGCTGGCAGAGCTGCAGTACACCCGCAATGACACCGACTTCCGTCGCGCCACCTACCGGGTGCGGGGTGACGTGATCGATATCTACCCCGCGGACTCGGACCTGGAGGCGGTGCGCCTGTCCCTGTTCGACGAGGAGATCGAGGAGATCACGCTGTTCGATCCGCTGACCGGGGAAGTGTTCAAGAAGGTCCCGCGTATCACCATCTTCCCCAAGTCCCACTATGTGACGCCCAGGGAAACCATTGTCAGCGCCATCGACCAGATCAAGGAAGAGCTGCGGGTGCGCCTCAAGCAGCTGCGGGACAACGACAAGCTGCTCGAGGCCCAGCGCCTGGAGCAGCGCACCAAGTACGACCTGGAGATGATGCAGGAACTGGGCTACTGCAACGGCGTCGAGAACTATTCCCGCTACCTGTCCGGGCGCGATTCCGGCCAGCCGCCGCCCACGCTGTTCGACTACCTGCCGCACGATGCCCTGCTGTTTATCGACGAAAGCCATGTCACCGTGCCGCAGATCGGCGGCATGTACCGGGGCGACCGCTCGCGCAAGGAAACACTGGTGGAGTACGGCTTCCGCCTGCCGTCGGCGCTCGATAACCGGCCGCTGAAATTTGAGGAGTGGGAGCACCTGGCGCCGCAGACCGTATTCGTCTCGGCCACGCCCGGGCCCTACGAGGCGGAGCATGCGCAGGCGGTGGTGGAGCAGGTGGTGCGCCCCACCGGCCTGGTGGACCCGGTGGTGGAGGTGCGGCCGGCATCGACCCAGGTGGACGACTGCCTTTCCGAGATCCGCCGTTGCGCCGAGGCGGAGCAGCGGGTGCTGATTACCGTGCTGACCAAGCGCATGGCCGAGGACCTGACCGAATACCTGAGCGAGAACGGCGTGCGGGTGCGCTACCTGCACTCGGATATCGACACCGTGGAGCGGGTGGAGATTATTCGCGACCTGCGTATTGGTGAGTTCGATGTGCTGGTGGGCATTAACCTGCTGCGGGAAGGCCTGGATATGCCCGAGGTGTCGCTGGTGGCGATTTTCGATGCGGACAAGGAGGGCTTCCTGCGTTCCGACCGCTCCCTGATCCAGACCATTGGTCGCGCCGCCCGGAACCTGCAGGGCAGGGCGATCCTCTATGCCGACAAGGTCACCGACTCGATGCAGCGCGCGCTGGACGAGACCGAGCGCCGCCGCGAGAAGCAGCTCGCCCACAACGCGGAGCACGGCATCACGCCGCAGGGTATCCGCAAGAGTGTCGCCGATATCATGGAAGGCGCCATCGCCCCCGGGGTGCCCAGGGGGCGGCGCAAGGTGGCCGAAGGCAAGGGCAAGTACAAGGCCGGGCCCGAGCCGCTGTCGGACAAGGAGAAGTGGGCCAGGATCGAGGAGCTGGAAGAGCAGATGTACCAGCACGCCAAGAACCTGGAGTTCGAGTCCGCCGCGCGGCTGCGCGACGAGATCACTGCCCTGAAAGAGGCCGGTTGATCCGGGCGGGAGCGCTAGCCGGCGCTCCCGCGTCCCGGGTTCCCGCCTTCCGGTTTATTTTCCCCGGCCGCACTACCTGCAGTGGCCTTTTGCCTCGCCCCGGCGCTTGCCGGGCTGCTGCCGCTGCGGGATTTCAACAACAGCAGGCTGCCGATAATGATCGCCATGCCCAGCAGGTGCATGAGTGAGAAAGGTTCCCCCAGCACCCAGGCGGCCGCGACCAGGGTGACCACCGGCCCGGAACTGCCGATGGCGCCGGTACTGGCCGAGCCGATGCGCTCGATGGCGGCGCTCATCATCAGCGACGGTATCACCGTGCACAGGAAAGCCACCGCCAGGGCGTAGCCGTATACCTGCCACGGTTGTGCCAGCCTGTCCCAGCTCCCCTGTACCAGGAAATGAATGGCGATGGCGCCACTGGCCGCCAGCATGGCCAGGGCGGTGAACTGCCGGCTGCCGAGCCTGCGGATCGGTGCCTCGCTGAAAGTCACATAGAGCGCAAAGCAGAAAGCCGCGCCCAGGGTCAGCAGCGCGCCCCAGCTGGTGGCGCCCAGGCCGGTCCAGCCCGGCACGGCCTCGCCGGTGGAAAACTGCTGGTCCTGCCAGTAAATCAACAGGATGCCGGCGTAGGCGCCGAGAATGCACAGCAGCTGGCGCGGTTCGACCGGCTTGCCCAGCACCCACCAGCCCAGTACCAGCACCATGGTGGGGTACAGGTAGATGATCAGGCGCTCGAAGTTGGCGCTGATGTAGCGCAACCCCTGCAGGTCCAAGAAGCTCGCCATGTAATAGGCGCAGATGCCCAGGGCGATGGTCAGCGCCAGGGTGTGCCCGGGCACTGGCTGCCACTGCCCGCGGGTGCGCAGGCTGGCCAGGATCGCCAGGTAAAAGGGCAGGGCCAGCAGCATGCGCAGCAGGATAAAAGTTTCCACGTCCACGCCGTGGCGGTAGGCCAGCTTGATAAAGATGGCCTTGATCGAAAACAGTGCCGCGGCCAGGAAGGCGAGGGCATAGCCGTTGTCGAGCAGGTTGGGTCCTGTGGCTGGTCTGGCCGGCACGGCGGTTTCCTTGCGGGGTTGGATCGGGCCGGACATGCTACAGGTGATGTGCATGCAGCTACAGTAAGTGGCCATGCGGTGGGTATTTCCCGCAGCCCGGTAGCGGGAACCGTTTGCTGAATCGCGCGCCAGCTGGCGTAATAAATTTCTGGCATAAGTGTGTTGAAAAGCCCAAACCGTGGTGCTAAAGTTCGCGTCCTCTGCAGCGGGCACCCCCCGTTAGCAAGCCTCCAGACCCGTAGCTCAGTTGGTTAGAGCGCTGCCTTGACATGGCAGAGGTCAGCAGTTCAAATCTGCTCGGGTCTACCAGATTCTCTTCCCGGCGCCGAGGCGCCGGGTTTCCCTGGCCCACAGACAGGGCCAACTGCCCGCAAGGCAGACAGCCGACGGGCAGGTAATCACGCGGTCTTTCGTAGGGATCGCCACTGATAGAAGGACGTACAATGCCTGTTGTCACTCTTCCCGATGGTTCCCATCGCGTATTCTCTGACCCGGTTTCCGTACACGATGTTGCCGCCGATATCGGTCCCGGCCTGGCCAAGGCCGCGCTCGCCGGTGTTGTCGATGGCAAAGAGGTGGATACCAGTTATGTGATCCACCACGATACCCAGCTGGCCATTGTGACCGATCGCCAGCCGGAAGGGCTGGAGATCATCCGTCACTCCACCGCGCACCTGCTGGCCCAGGCGGTCAAGCAGCTGTACCCGGGCGCCCAGGTCACTATCGGCCCGGTGATCGAGGACGGCTTCTACTACGATTTCGCCTACGAGCGCCAGTTTACGCCGGAAGACCTGGAGAAGATCGAGAAGCGCATGGAGGAGCTGGCCAGGGAAGATATCCCGGTCAGCCGTCGCCTGATGCCCCGCGACGAGGCGGTGAAGCACTTCCGCGAAATCGGCGAGGAGTACAAGGCGCAGATTATTGCCGATATCCCCACCGACGAGGATATCTCCCTTTACCGCCAGGGCGACTTCGAAGACCTGTGCCGCGGGCCGCACGTGCCGTCCACCGGCAAGCTCAAGGCCTTCAAGCTGACCAAGGTGGCCGGGGCCTACTGGCGTGGTGACGCCAGCAACGAGATGCTGACCCGTGTCTACGGTACCGCCTGGGGCAACAAGAAAGACCTCAAGGCCTACCTGCACCGCATCGAGGAAGCCGAGAAGCGCGACCACCGCAAGCTGGCGAAGAAGTTCGATCTCTTCCATATTCAGGAAGAGGCACCGGGCATGGTGTTCTGGCACCCGAACGGCTGGACCATCTACAGCACCGTCGAGCAGTACATGCGCCAGCGCCAGCGCAAGGTGGGCTACAAAGAGATCAAGACCCCGCAGCTGGTGGACTTCAGCCTGTGGGAGAAGTCCGGCCACGCGGACAAGTTCGGTGACGACATGTTCTCGCTCACCAGCGAGGAGCGCCAGTTCGCGATCAAGCCGATGAACTGCCCCTGCCACGTGCAGGTGTTCAACCAGGGCCTGCGCAGCTACCGCGACCTGCCACTGCGCCTGGCGGAGTTCGGCTCCTGCCACCGCAGCGAGCCGTCCGGCTCCCTGCACGGCCTGATGCGGGTGCGCGGCTTCGTCCAGGACGATGGCCATATCTTCTGTACCGAGGACCAGATCCAGTCAGAAGTGTCCGATTTCATGGACCTGCTGCACTCCGTGTACCGGGATTTCGGCTTCGAGGAGGTGATTTACCGCCTCTCGACCCGCCCGGAGCAGCGCGTGGGTTCCGACGAGAGCTGGGACAAGGCCGAGAAGGCCCTGGCGCAGGCGCTGGACGAGGCCGGCCTGCCCTGGGAAGAGCTGCCGGGCGAGGGCGCCTTCTACGGGCCCAAGATCGAGTTCTCCCTGAAGGATTGCCTGGGCCGGGTGTGGCAGTGCGGCACCATCCAGGTGGACTTCTCCATGCCGGGCCGCTTGGACGCCCAGTATGTGGCGGAAGACGGTTCCCGCCAGACCCCGGTGATGCTGCACCGCGCCACCCTGGGGTCCTTCGAGCGCTTTATCGGTATCCTGATCGAGCACTACGAGGGGGCCTTCCCCACCTGGCTGGCACCCCAGCAGGTGGCGGTGATGAATATCACCGATCGCCAGGCCGATTACTGCCGTGACCTGGAGCAGCACCTGGGTGCCCTGAACTACCGTGCGGTCGCCGACTTGAGAAACGAGAAGATCGGTTTTAAAATCCGCGAGCACACATTACAGCGCGTTCCTTATCTGCTGGTGATCGGCGATAAGGAAGTAGAGAACCAGACGGTCGCCGTGCGGACGCGCAGCGGCGAGGACCTGGGAACCATGACTTTCGAGTCATTCCTGGAGATCCTCGAGCAGGACGTGAACCGCCGCGGCCGTACCTCTATTGAGGGCGAAGGTTCTGAGCACTGATTTCTTTGGTAACTGGAGACGATAGCTATTAAACGAGACAACAAGGGACGGTCCAAGAAGGCCCGCATTAATGATCAGATTGAGGCATCACAGGTACGCCTGATCGGCGCCGACGGCGAGCAGGTTGGCATTGTCACCCTCGAGGAAGCGCTGGAGAAAGCTCAGCAGGCCAATCTGGATCTCGTTGAAATTGCGCCGGACTCCGATCCGATAGTCTGTAAGATCATGGACTACGGTAAGCACATTTTTGAAGCCAAGAAGGCCAAAAATGCTGCCAAGAAGAAACAGAAGCAGCAGCAGATCAAAGAGATGAAGTTCCGCCCCGGTACCGATATCGGGGACTACCAGATCAAGCTGCGCAACCTGACCCGCTTCCTGGAAGCGGGTGACAAGGCGAAGATTTCCCTGCGCTTCCGCGGCCGCGAGATGGCCCACCAGGAGCTGGGGATGGAAATGATGCAGCGCATCGAGAAAGACCTCGAGGAGCTGGGCACGGTGGAGCAGCGGCCGAAGATGGAAGGCCGCCAGATGATCATGGTCATCGCACCGAGCAAAAAGAAGAAGTGAGTCGCGGCGGGTAACCGCCGGGCCTCCTCTCGGGAAGTGATTGGGCGACGGCTGCCTCCTCACTCCCGCAACGCCGCCGGCTCGCCGGCGGTTCTACGTTAAGCCTGTTCGCAGGTACAATTACTTTTGGAGTACAAAATGCCGAAAGCAAAGACCCATAGTGGCGCCGCCAAGCGCTTCAAGAAGACGGCTGCGGGCTACAAGCACAAGCACGCCAACAAGAGCCACATCCTCACCAAGATGACCACCAAGCGTAAGCGTCAGCTGCGCGGCACCACGACTATGAACAAGTCTGATGCCACCCTGGTCGATCGTATGCTGCGCGCCAAGTAATTGGCCCATCGCTAACAGGTTTAAGAGGATAGAGTTATGGCCCGTGTTAAACGTGGTGTAGAGGCGCGTCGTCGTCACAAGAAAATTCTGAAGCAGGCCAAGGGTTACTACGGTGCGCGTTCGCGCGTATTCCGCGTAGCCAAGCAGGCGGTGATCAAGGCCGGCCAGTACGCTTACCGTGACCGTCGTGTCAAGAAGCGTAACTTCCGCGCCCTGTGGATCACTCGTATCAACGCCCAGTCCCGTTCCGAGGGCCTGAGCTACAGCCGCCTGATTGCCGGCCTGAAAAAGGCTGACATCGCCCTGGACCGTCGTGTCCTGGCCGACCTGGCTGTATACGACAAAGCCGCTTTTGCTGCCGTAGTGGAAAAAGCCAAGGCAGCCCTGGCAGCTTAAGTAGCGTCTTTGAAAATAAGACGAGGGTACTGAAAGGATCGCATTGCGATCTTCCAGGTACCCGACAAAGTAGGGGAGGGCTGTTATGGCCCTCCCCTATTTTTTTGCCGGCTGATCTCCACTGGTGAGTACCAGGCCGGCGAGATTGTCCACATACATGGATATAATCACCCGCGCGTCGCCTATCCTTCACGGGGCGCAGGGCAGTTGCTTACGAAGAAAAATTGAAGTCAAACGGGAACGATTCAATGCAAGATTTGCAGTCCCTCACCGAACAGGCGCTGGACGCCGTGGCCAAGGCTGAAGACCTGGCCGGGCTGGACCAGGTGCGCGTCGATTACCTGGGCAAGAAGGGCCAGCTGACCGCGCTGCTGAAGGGCCTGGGCAAGCTTTCCGCCGAGGAACGCCCCGCCGCCGGTGCCAAGATCAACGAGGCCAAGCAGCAGGTGCAGGAGCAGATCAACGCCCGCCGCGCTGCGCTGGAAGAGGCCGCCATCAATGCCAAGCTGGCCGCCGAGACCATCGACGTGACCCTGCCGGGCCGCGGTGAAGAGCCCGGCAACGCCCACCCGGTAACCCGTACCCTGCGCCGCATCGAGAAACTGTTCGTGCGCCTGGGCTTTGCCGTGGAAGAGGGCCCGGAGATCGAGGACGACTACCACAACTTCGAGGCGCTCAATATTCCCGCGCACCACCCGGCGCGGGCGATGCACGACACCTTTTACATCGACCCGTCCACCGTGCTGCGCACCCACACCTCTCCGGTGCAGATCCGCACCATGGAGAAGGCGGCGCCGCCGATCCGTATTATCTGCCCGGGCCGCGTCTATCGCTGCGACTCGGACGTGACCCACTCCCCCATGTTCCACCAGGTGGAAGGCCTGGTGGTGGACAAGGGCGTCAGCTTCGCGCACCTGAAAGGCTGCGTGGACCAGTTCCTGAAGGCCTTTTTCGAGGCCGACGTCCCGGTGCGTTTCCGCCCGTCCTACTTCCCGTTCACCGAGCCCTCCGCCGAGGTGGACATCCAGTGCACCGCCTGTGGCGGCGAGGGCTGCCGCGTCTGCTCCGGCACCGGCTGGCTGGAAGTCATGGGCTGCGGCATGGTGCACCCGAACGTATTCGCCTCCTGCAACATCGACAGCGACGAGTACACCGGCTTTGCCTTCGGCATGGGCGTGGAGCGCCTGGCCATGCTGCGCTACGGCGTCAACGACCTGCGCCTGTTCTTCGACAACGACCTGCGCTTCCTCAAGCAGTTCTGACCGGGGCTTTACTCCCGGCCCACCCGTAGGAGCGGCCGCTGGCCGCGACCAGAGATCGGGAACCAGAACGAAGAACAGACAGCAAAACAGAATTCGGACAGAGAACGACTATGAAATTCAGCAATGCATGGCTGCGGGAATGGGTAAACCCGCAACTCTCCGCGCAGGAACTGGCCGACCAGGTCACCATGGCCGGCCTGGAAGTGGACGGCATCGAGCCGGTGGCCGGGGACTTCACCGGCGTGGTGGTGGGCGAGATCCTCGCCTGCGAACAGCACCCGGACGCCGACAAACTGCGGGTCTGCACCGTGGCCGGCCACCCCGAGGGCGAAATGCAGGTGGTGTGCGGCGCCCCCAATGCCCGCGCCGGCATCAAGATCCCGTTCGCGCTGGTGGGCGCCAAGCTGCCCGGCGACTTCAAGATCAAGAAAGCCAAGCTCCGCGGTGTGGAGAGCTTCGGCATGCTGTGTGCCCAGACCGAGCTGGAACTGGGTGAAGACAGCGACGGCATCTGGGAGCTGCCCGCCGATGCCCCCACCGGCACCGACCTGCGGGAATACCTGCAACTGGACGACGTGGCCATCGAGGTGGACCTGACCCCCAACCGTTCCGACTGCCTGGGGATCGCCGGTATCGCCCGCGAAGTGGGCGTACTCAACCGCTGCCCGGTCGAGGGCCCGGCCATCGAGCCGGTGGCCGCCACCATCGACGAAAGCCTGCCTGTGTCCCTGATGGCCGGCGATGCCTGCCCGCGCTACGTGGGCCGGGTGATCCGCAATATCGACGTGAGCGCCACCACCCCGCTGTGGATGCAGGAACGCCTGCGCCGCGCCGGCCTGCGCAGCATCGACCCGGTGGTGGATGTCACCAACTACGTCCTGCTGGAGCTGGGCCAGCCCATGCACGCCTTCGACCTGGCCAAGCTGGACGGCGGCATCAAGGTACGCATGGCAGAGCAGGGCGAAAAACTGACCCTGCTGGACGGCCAGGAAGTGACCCTGAACGACGGCACCCTGCTGATCACCGACGACAGCAAGCCGCTGGCCATGGCCGGCATCATGGGGGGCGAGGAGTCTTCCGTTACCGGCCAGACCCGCGACATCTTCCTGGAGAGCGCCTTCTTCAGCCCGCTGGCCATCGCCGGCAAGGCCCGTTCCTACGGCCTGCACACCGACTCCTCGCACCGCTTCGAGCGCGGCGTGGACTACCGCCTGCAGGAGAAAGCCGTTGAGCGCGCCACGCAGCTGCTGCTGGACATCGTCGGCGGCGAGCCGGGCCCGGTACACCTGCGTGAACTGAACGACGCCATGCCCGCCGAGCGCCACATTACCCTGCGCCGCGCGCGGGTCGAGAGCGGCCTGGGCGTACAGATCGCCGATGACGAGATCATCGATATCCTCACCCGCCTGGGCCTGGAGAAGATCGACCAGGACGACGCCGGCTGGACCTTCCTGGCCCCCAGCTTCCGCTTCGACCTGGCCATCGAGGCCGACCTGCTGGAAGAGCTGGCGCGGGTGTACGGCTACAACCGCATCCCCAGCATCAGCTTCAGTGCCGCGCTGGATATCCTGCCCGAGCACGAGGTGGAGCTGGACGGCACCGCCCTGGAGCAGACTCTGCTGGCCCGTGGCTACCACGAGGCCATCACCTTCAGCTTTATCGATCGCGAGTCCGCGGCCCTGTTCGACCCGAAGGCCGAGCCGGTGGCACTGCAGAATCCGATCAGCGCCGACCTGGCGGTAATGCGCACCTCGCTGATCCCGGGCCTGTGCAAGGCACTGCAATACAACCTGAACCGCCAGCAGGAGCGCGTGCGCCTGTTCGAGACCGGCCTGCGGTTCGTGCCCGGCACCGACCTGCAGCAGCAGCCGATGCTCGCCGGCCTGGTCTACGGCACCCGCCAGGCGGAGAGCTGGACCGGCGGCAAGGACTGGGTGGACTTCTACGATATCAAGGCCGATGTCGAGGCCCTGCTGGCCGAGACCAACGCCGCCGACGAGTTCCGCTTCGTGGCCGGTGAGCACCCGGCGCTGCACCCGGGGCAGTGTGCCCGCATCCTGCGCGGCGACCGCGAAGTGGGCGTGCTGGGGGCCCTGCACCCGCAGCTGCAGAAGCAGCTGGACCTGCCCAAGGCAGCCTTCGTGTTCGAGCTGGACCTGGACGCCATCGGCGAGGCCCGTTTGCCGGCATTCAACCCGCTGTCACGCTTCCCGGCCGTGCGCCGCGACCTGGCCCTGCTGATCGACGCCGATGTTCAGGCCGCCAATCTGGTGGAAACCGCTGCCGAGACCGCCGGCGAAATGTTGACGGACCTCAAGATTTTTGACGTCTATCAAGGCGAAGGCATTGATTTCAATAGAAAAAGTGTCGCTATGGGCTTGACCTTTCAGCATCCGTCGCGCACCCTTAATGACGAAGAAATCACTGCCGCGGTTGACGCAGTGGTTAAGCAGCTAGAACAAAAATATAACGCCAGCTTGCGCTGACCCCCGGCTCCGCTCGGGGTGCAAGCGGTTTAGCCCGGTGGTACTACGGGTTAAGGCACCCCGAGAGCGTCAGCTCCCGGGTTGAAAGCCGCCGCGGTTTGGGCCGCTTCCGATCCGGGACTGACGCCTCTGAATCTGTTGGTAGGAACCAATGACAGAGGCACTGACCAAGGCCGGGCTCGCCGAAAAACTGTACGAAGAGCTGGGCTTCAACAAGCGTGAGGCAAAGGAGATCGTCGAATACTTTTTCGAGGAGATCCGCAATGCGCTCGAGAGTAACGAGCAGGTAAAGCTGTCCGGCTTCGGCAATTTCGACCTTCGCGACAAAAGCCCACGCCCGGGACGGAACCCCAAGACCGGCGAGGAGATCCCCATTTCTGCACGCAGGGTGGTGACCTTCAAGCCGGGACAAAAACTTAAGGCACGAGTAGAAGAAGATGCTGGAAGCGAGCAACAATAGCGAACTGCCTGTTATCCCGGGCAAGCGCTATTTCACCATTGGAGAGGTCAGCGAGCTCTGCGCGGTCAAGCCACATGTACTGCGCTACTGGGAACAGGAATTCCCCCAGCTCAGCCCGGTCAAGCGCCGTGGCAACCGCCGCTACTACCAACACCAGGATGTCCTCCTGATCCGCCAGATCCGCGCACTCCTGTACGAGGAGGGCTACACCATCGGCGGTGCCCGCCACCAGATGGAAGCCGGCAGCCAGCAGGCGGAGAAGGTGCAGCTGCAGCAGGTACTGCCGCAGGTGATCGCCGAGCTGGAGGGGGTGTTAACGCTCCTGGAAACCTGATCCCGCCCAGCGGGGCAGGGCGGCCAGAAAGGCGCAAATCCGGGCTTGCATTCCGCGGCCAACAATGTATGATTTGCGCCTCATCGCAATGCGATGCCCCTTTGAAATCAAGCACTTAGAGTCATCTGGGCGCCTGGTTTCACACTCAGTCGGAGTGTAGCGCAGCCTGGTAGCGCACCACACTGGGGGTGTGGTGGTCGTCGGTTCAAATCCGGCCACTCCGACCATTATTTGATCGAAAAAGCCCGCTTTTTAGCGGGCTTTTTTGTGTTATGAGATTTCATGCCTCAATTCTTCCAGATTTGAGGGCGTCAGCGTAGGGTGTGAATCTGCAATACGTCAAACCAGATTCGACCGTTCACTGCTGTCTGGTCAATCACTTAATTGGCAAATTACACTTGCTACGCGAGACTTAGTTGCTGGGGTCCCAGAAGTTTTCGCTTGCTTTCGAAAGCTCGTGGTCCAATTGGTCCCAGGCAAAGCCGGAGTTTCTAATTAATAGGTTGAGAGACTCCACCAGCTCCTGCATTTCTTCTATTGCTCGTTTTAAATCGCCCCACTTAATTCCTAGTGTGCCTATGTCTATTGGTTGATATTTATCGACAACATGTTGAACTTCAGTATGCGCGGTAATTTTATCGCGAATGGTCAGAAAACCTTTCATATATGCGGCGTTTGAGAGTGTCGCCCAGGCGTTCTGTGCTGAGCAAAGAATCTCTTCAAATTGCCGTCGCCTCCCTTCCTGCTCTCGCACTTCAATTCTTTTCAGTGCTTCAGCTATTTCCGGATCCTTCTCGCTTTCTAGTGAAGGTGATTTCCAAATCGAAAAACTATCCTTTAATGATGAGCTGATGGAGTGTTCTTTTAGCTCTTCGAACAGCTTTCGAATGCTCGGAGCTCTTTTATCTTTATCGAACGTCAGCTTTGCTATGTCTTGCGCGCAAGTCAAAAATAGAGAATGTCGAAGTGTCAAAAAACCCCTAGCTTGAAGGTTGGAACCTCTTAGTTTGACGACATTTTCGTCAAATAACATTGGGTGGAGAAGTGCGTATTTCTCTCTGAGATGAATGAACCCATCAAGTAATTGACTCGCATGCCCCTCTAGCTTTTGAATCTTGCTTTTCATATGGGCTTGTCCGCTATCTTTGATTTATTAAGTTTCTGGCGTGCTCTGCTAAGTCCAGGGTTTTGGCGGGCAGATAGCGCTGGGAGAGCAGGGAGCCCTTGCAGAGCCGGTGCCAGCGCTCCACCACTTCACGGAGATTCCATCTGGCCGCTTCCGCGGAATTTATGTGCAAGACTATATAATATTAATTGCTCGTTACCGCATAGGCGCAGATATCCGGGCAAATACCCGGTCGAGTTCCAGCATACAGTCTTCAATCCATTGCCGGCGGTGCTCAGAGCTCTGGTCATCGCTGAACACATGTGCTGGATATATGAGCAGTATATTTCCTGCGTTCTCAGGAAGCTGATGTCCATTGCGGAGGATGCTTTATGTTTGGTGAGTGTCTTTCATAGTTTCGATGGAGTGGTCAATAGGTAAAAGTCCGGCCTAATTTCGGCAGAGAAGGACTGTTTTTTAACTCGCAGCCCATAAAGCTATCTATAGCTATGCACCAGAGGGAACATTTAAAGGGCTCGAGCTCTTCCTGTTTGCGTATGCGGTCATTGCGCTTTTTGCAATTGCGGGTGAGGTCAGTCCTACCTGAAAG
This sequence comes from Microbulbifer sp. JSM ZJ756, assembly GCF_044383805.1. Taxonomy (NCBI): domain Bacteria; kingdom Pseudomonadati; phylum Pseudomonadota; class Gammaproteobacteria; order Cellvibrionales; family Microbulbiferaceae; genus Microbulbifer; species Microbulbifer sp. JSM ZJ756. The sequence goes on from NZ_JBISER010000002.1 coordinate 386,742, forward strand.
GCCAGTAAAGCGCTCATTTTATCCCCATTTAATATGTATATTATGGACATGGCAGCCCCAAGGATGGGTAGCCCTATAAAAAGCCCGAAAAATATTATACCTGTTCTGAGGTTTGACATCTTATCTTCGGGCGGGCGGTGAAGGTGGTCAGAGAGTTTCAGTACGAAAAGAACCACGCCCCCAAAAAAAGAAATAGCTACTAGGTGAAGGTTTGCGGCTAAAAGCTCTATGAGTTCGGGCTTAAAGATTGTCAAAATCAACCCCTTTGGAGGAAAAAATATCAATGAATTTGTCAGTAAACGACGCGCTCTCAGTGAAGCGGCTTTTTGTCGTTAAAAGTAATTTTCCGTCTTGGGACTTCCGGCGAAAAACTTTTATCTTTTCGCGTAGAGCTTGATCTGACTTTATTTTCTTTAATATTTCGGACCTTTTAACACCGACATCACGAGCAATACCGTCAAACGTTCGGGCAAAGTATTTCTTGTTTTCCAGAGCGGCTAAAATATGTTTAGATAGAGCTTCGCCTGATAAAGGTCGAGAGAACTTTGGATGGTGTTTTCTACCTGTAACTCTTCTGACAAATACGCCTCTGGATCCTTCCCGGCTTTGCCCTAAGTTTCTTTTACTTCTTTTATTGGCCATATTGAAATCTCTATTTACCCAACTTTTAAGTTAAATATCTACGTTATTGAATTAGTGGGCTTCTGAAGCGTAATTGTGTTAAAAATTTTCTAAGAACTCAATCACGAAAATTCTTAAGTTACGAGAAAATAGTAAAAAGGACACCCACCAACTGAAGATACCAAGCTATGCATCGTTCCTTCAGAAACGTCGGCCCTCCCATTCACGGGCAAAGTGTACTGTAGACGTTCGACGTGTGGAGTTTTACGCCAATGAGGCGTTTTCAGGTACAGGAGGGCCGCCTCGGTTCTGCGATAGGGCGGAGTAAAAAGGACACCCACCAACTGAAGATACCAAGCTAAGCATCGTTCCTTCAGAAACGTCGGCCCTCCCATTCACGGGCAAAGTGTACTGCAGACGTTCGACGTGTGGAGTTTTACGCCAATGAGGCGTTTTCAGGTACAGGAGGGCCGCCTCGGTGCTGCGATAGGGTGGCGAGAGAGGGGAGGGCTAGGTCGCTGGCGGAGAAAGGAATCGCCCATTAATAAAAAGGACACCCACCAACTGAGGATATCCGGCTGAATAGCCTTTCTCTATGCGAGGGTGAACTCCGGCAGACGCTCTAACTGGGTAGAAATGCCTCAAGTGTGGCTTTATGCGCCAAAGTGGCCTTTACAGGTACAGGAGGGCTGCATAGGCGTTACGGGTGGCGTTTTCTTGGACGGAAAAGGCTAGGTAGCTGGCGGTGAAAGGAAGCGCTCGCAATCGCGAATCCCATGGGACCAGCGTTTGCCGAGTTGCTCACAGGCGCTGCGGACAGCGTGGGCGCTGCCCACCAGGCTTTTAAAGCGGCTTTCGAAGTGCCGGTTGAGGTATAGCCAGTGCCTGGGATCAATCTGGAGGCGCTCGAGGATGGGTGGCAGTTCGCTGTCGATGGCTCCTCGCTTGCCTTCACGCAGGCAACGGCCGCTCCAGTCCACCAGCTCTATATAGTCCTGCAGCCGGAAGGGGATGCCCGCCGGCATCGGATCCTGGGGATTGCCGGCGAAGGGCATCAGCTCTTCAGGCTGGATCCCGTCCCTGGCCGCAGTAATACGTTGCTTGACGGAGGTGTGTGCTGACGACTCCGGTGTGTTCGCCATCCTGGCCCGGATCGGGTTCAGGTCCACGTAGGCCATACAGGCTGCCAGGGCCCGCTCATCCAGGAGTGCCTGGGACTTGAAGCGCCCCTCCCAGAAGCGGCCCGTGCAGCGGTCTTCACGGTTGGCCGCACGGGCGACCGACTCGTTGAGATAACGCATAAACCAGCTGATATCGGAGAGACGTGCACGCCAGATTTCTGCAACCTCTGAAAGACGGGTCATTTCCGCAGAACCCATTGGCTCGCCCTGGACGAAGCGCTGGGACAGTGTGGAGCCTTTGCATAGCTGGTGCCAGCGCACCACAATCTCGCGAAGGTCCCAGTTTGCTGCTGCATTGGTGTTGATATGCAGGACTACATGAAAGTGATTACTCATGACCGCATAGGCGCAGATATCGAGGGCAAATATCTGCGAGAGTTCCAGCATCCGGTCTTCAATCCACTGTCGGCGATGCTCAAAGCATTGCCCTGTACGCTCGTCCCGCCCGCAGAGGAACGCGCGCCGTACACAGCGAGAGACGCAGTGGTAGTATGGCGTGGCGCCTGGACAGATAAGCGTTTTACGTGCTCTGGTCATCGAGTGGTAAGCGGAGTTCTGTATATATAAACAGTATTCTGCTTGTCGCTGGAGAAAGTGCAATAGGCTGGCGGAGGATGCTTTATATTTGCTGGGTGTCCCACATCGTCCTCTCCACATCGTCCTCTCCACATCGTCCTCTCCACATCGTCCTCACATCGTCCTTCTCCTCGTCCTCGTCCTTCGAGCGAACCTTTCCTGACATACACTCTTAGAAGTGCAATCTGTTTTGCCGGGAGCGGTTACCACAGGAGGTGGGCAATGCAGCGGATCCGTATCGTCATGCAGGTGGCTCTGGCAACTCTGGCGCTCTGTTTTGTACTTCCTTCGAAATTGGCTGCCGAAGCGGAAGATAAAAGCCATGCCGGCCTTCTTGCCTGGCAGGCTGCAGCCAATGCCGAGCAACAAGCAGAGTTCTTCAGGCCTGGCTGGTTCCCGGACCGGAACAAATGGTACGCCGAACGCTACGAGAGCATCATCCTGCGGGGCGTCAGGCGCACCAGCGATATCTTCCAGGTCAACGACATCATGACCACGCTGTTCGGCCCGGCCTGGGCCAATATCTGGCTTGAGGGGGAGAACTTTCTGGAATGCAGTCCACCCCAGGGGCGGGAATTTTCCTACGCGCTTTGCTACTACTCAGGGCCGGAAGACCCAACGGGCCAATCAGCCGACAATCCCGCTTTGCCGTGTACACTTTCTGCCAGCGGCAAGCTTGCCAATTGCAAGTGCTACAAGCTGACCAATACCACAGTGCCACCCAAGGTTCCTTACTTTGTCGACATACACGCAATCCTGAACAAGGACATCTACCAGAAAACCGTCGAAACCTGCGGCCGAGACGGCACCAGGTGTGCGCCCACCACGAGTATCGAGGCACCGGTGTGCAGCTCGATCAACACCAACCAGCTGATACCGGGGGCCGACCTGGTGTCCGTCTTCTCGCCGGTCAAAAAGCTCGACTATTTCTCCGGATCCACCCCCTGCAGGTCGCTCTACGCCGGCTGCATGACCGCACCCTGCTATGACACCGGCGAGACGGATGCCAATGGCAACGCACTGGTGGACTGCAGCTGCCCAATCTATGAGGGGCGTTTCGAGATAGGGCAGGGCGCCGACCAGGGCGGAGGTAACCAACTGCAATGCGATCTGGGCGGCCGAAACCTCTGGTCGGCGGCGCACAACCCTACCACGAACAATCCGATAGACCCGCAACCACCGGCAGGTTCCTGCTTCCCCGACGCGCCGCCGGACACCGGCTGCCCGCTGTATCCCGCAGGCAGCGGCAGTGCCGACCCGAACGGCGCCATTTGCCGGGCCGTTTGCGCCGCTTACAGAGGCGATCCTGCGGCCGAGAATGTACAGGTCGGCTACACCTGCGACGCGGCCTTATGCACAACACTTGGCCTCGGGCAGGACCTGCCGTGGAATGTCACGATGGGGGAGCGGTTTGGCATCATGGGCCAGGCGTGCAACGGCGTTCAGAACCTGGACGGCCTCGATCTGATCACGCAGGTCGAAACAGTAGCGGGTTGTAGCTGTTGCGCGAGCCAGATCTGTGGATGTTCCGAGATGGATATCAATGCGCAGACCAATAGCGAAATCAGCCGGCTCAATGCTGAGCAAAGGGCGGTGGGGATCGAACCCCAGTGTGATATTAACGGAACCCTATGTGGGGAGCCGTAAGTTAAACAAAGCTCCTACTGAGCAAAGCAGTAAGAACCCCAAAAATAAAAAAGACAAACAAAAGGGCACCCACAAACTGAAGATATCGTGCTGAAGAGTCTTCCTCTCAGCGAGGGTGGCTCAGGGCAGCAGGGCTAACTGGGTCAAAATGCTTGCAATGTGGCCTTACGCGCTAAAATTGCCTTTTCAGGCGCAGAACAGCCAAATACAGCACCGTGTATTGTCCCAATCAGCGGCTTGAAATCAGAGAGCCGGGCACATGACTGTGCCCGGCTCTTCCCACAAAACTTCTTATCCCTATCCATCACCGCAGTAACAAGCCCGCTCGTTGAGTGTCACTGCCTGTGCCAGGTTGCTAGTAATAGCGCATGCAACGCGCATACTCGTCCCGGAAGCTGCCCGGCTCGCGGCGGTAGGGGCCGACCCTGGCGCGACGCGATTGATCCGAGGCGACGCGACGGCATGTCGACTGGAGCTCGCGGTAACTTTCACCTCGGATGTCGTCGCGGAAACGGTAGCGCCCGTAATAACCCTCGTATTCACCGCGGTAGCTTCCGTAGTCACCGCCGCCGCGATAACCCGGCGCGGGGAGCGGGTAGACCCGGCGTATTTCCGGAGGCGGTGGCGCTACCGGAGCCGGGGCCGGAGTTGGCGGGGCAAGTGAGGCGATTCTCTGCGGCGCGCTGTAATAGTCGCGCCAGCCATAAGGCGGGGTTACGACCGTGAAGTCGTCGCCGTCAGGCTCGTATACGAAGAAGGTGCCCCTGGAAGTGACATAGTAGCGTTCACCACCCATGGTGAAGGTACCGCTGCTGCCGGGAACATTCGGCACCCGCGCGCCCAGTGGGGAATCCACGCGGACAAAACCACCTTTGGTCGGCCGGTAGAAAGAACCCACCCAGTAGTAATAGGTCTGGCCGCCTACAAGGATTTGTGAGGCGCCGCTGGGCAGGGTCCTCACCCGATCATCTGCCCACGCCAGCCCGATGGCAAAGCTGAACAGAACTGCGATGGCATAGCGCATAGCGGCACACCCTCTGTTGCAAACTGCTGGAAGTTTACTCAGCGGCTGCGCCTTTCCCCAATCCCCGGCACAACTCCAGGCGCCCCAATATCAATAAGGCATAAAAAGGACACCCACCAATTGCAGATATCGGGCTGCAGAGCCTTCCTCCACGTAGGGGAGGGCTCTGGCTCACAGATATAAGGGATGATGTCTTTTATGCCTAAGTGGTCTTTTAAGGGGCAGGAGGGCCGTCTCGTTGCTTCGGCAGGGTGGCGTGGGAAGGGAGGGCTAGCTAACCAGCGGGGAAAGGAATCGCTCGCAATCGCGAAGGCCGTGTGACCAGTGCTTGCCGAGCTGATCACCGGCGCTGCGAACAGCGCGGGCGCTAGCCGCCAGGCTCCTGAACCGGCTCTCAAAGTGCGGGTTAAGCTAGAGCCTGTGCCTGGGCTCTATCTGCAGGCGCCCCAGCATTGGTGGTAGTTTGCTAGCGCGGGCTCGTCGAAAGGTAGGGCTCGCTCCCAACCACGTGGCCTGCAGCGAAAAACCGGTTAGCGCTATTCGATCCTGTTTTCCAGGTGTCCCAGAAAGGTAGCCCTGGTGATCACGCGGTCGGCGCGCTGCAGGTAAAAGCCCTGGTTCCACACGTTCGCGGGCTTGAAGGCTACACCGGCTCCTGTGCCAGTCAGAATCAGCGTGCCCCGTGGGATGCCACCTGCCGGTAGCAGGTCTACAGGTTGGTCACCATCTAGAAAGGTGTGTCCGGCCTGGGCGAACGCCTGGCGGACGATGTCGTCGATATCCAGGATCATTTGATCTGCCGGGAACTGCTGCCGTGCCTCGCCATTTACAGCGAGCTCCAGGGCGATCGTTTGGTAGAAGGAGGCCGACCTCGGGATCACGAAGAGGTAGCCGGTGGGCAGGAAGGACGGGCGCCCCTTGGCTGCGGCGAAGCCTGTGGTGCCCATGGGGGCGTCGAGGTCGATCTGGCGGAGCAGGGTCCAGCGATCGGTGAAGTCGTTGCAGAGTACGAGAGCGTAGTCCACGCGGTCGTCAGGTGACTGGATGTCGGCAAGTGGAACCATGGCGATCTCGGCCTCGAAGTCGAGGCGTGGGTGGAAGCTTACCGGGTCGTTCCACCCACTTGCCCGCGCCAGCTTCGGGAACAGGAATGGCGGATCGTCCAGGTACACCTCTTCGGCGTGCTCCCGGTAATTCGTGCCGGCCGCCACATAGGGGTATTGGAAGTCCACGGGCACCGTCAGCCCGCTGAGCGGCACGGTCACCGTGGGGCCAGTCACTGCTGCGAGGCCGTCGTAGCCCAGCCGGGCGTAGGCCTCGATGAGGTCGCCGGCGTCACCGAGCCCGGCAGTAACGTCGATTCCGTCGATAGTGTCGCCGTTATGGCGAGTGACCCGTATCAGTGACGAGGCTGTACGTGCAAACGTCAGTGCTGCTGCCGGGTCTGCGATAACCTGGGGCCGCCCAGCGTCCCAGGCGATATCCACCGTGGGGCGTGAGATATAGAAGCTGTAGGCGACGAAGGCCGTCGATGCAACGATGAGCACCAGCAGGGTGCGGACAAGAAATTTCATGCATTTTCCCTATTGCCGGGGGACTGCCGCTTGATCCTGGTACCGCTAGCGAACTTGAGGGTAAAAGGGTATCTCAATGGGGGGAGGAAGTCTGCTTTTGCCTGGATGCCGTCCTCAGCCCCCGAAATGCGTCACTTGATGGCCGTGTGGGCTGGCGATTCCGGTGTGCTCGCCATCCTGGCCCGGATAGCGTCCAGGTTCACTAAGCCATACAGGCTGCCAGGGCCCTCTTGCCAAGTAATGCCAGGAAGTTGAAGCGTCCCTCCCAGAAGCGACCGCTACACCGGTCCTCCCGGTTGGCCTCGCGGGCGATGGACTCGTTGAAGGAACGCATAAACCAACTGATATCGGCAAGTCTTGTACGCCAGCCCTTCGCGACCTCCGAGAGGCGGGCATACTCTGCAGATCCCAGAGTTTCGCTGCGCAGAAAGCGCTGGGAGAGCACGGAGCCCTTGTACAGCCGATGCCAGCGCTCCACCACTTCGTGGAGGTTCCAGCTGTCCGCCTCCGCCGAGTTGATGTACAGGACCGCATGGTAGTGATTGCTCATTACCGTGTAGGCGCAGGTATCCAGAGCAAAAACCCGCCCTAGCTCCAACATGCGGTCCTCAATCCATTGCCGTCGATGCTCAAAGCACTGTCCGGTACGACCATCCCGCCCGCACAGGAATGCCCGCCGTACACAGCGTGAGACGCAGTGTCAGTATGGAGTGGTGCTGGGGCAGGTGAGGGTTTTACGCGCTCTTGCCATCTCTCGGAACGCGGTATGGGTGTGTGTGCAGCATTTTGCCCGTGCCCGTAAGCAGCTCTATTCCCCTGGCGCGCACCCGTTATGTTTAGTGAGTGTCCACTATCTTCAGTTTCACCCAGTTGTTTGGATTAGCGGCTATTACTTCGCTCGTGAGTCGCGGTGGTGTAAATGGTATTGATGATATTTGGGCGAATAAGTGGACTCTTTTTGCTTTTGCAAAGACGTTGGCGTCCTCTAAGAGCTTCCAGGCGATAAAGCATGCAAGTGCGGGCTTCTTTATACTGGAACCGCTATATCACTTTGGGGAGGCGGCCAGGCAATAAGTAAAGGGAACGGCTTTGGTATATTTAATGCTGGTGTCGATCTGACATTTGGTGTGGTAGGGTTTGTTGGGGGACTGTGGGAGGAGTTGCTGCTGTGAGCTATGGCGGAACATCGGCAGCTATGAAATATGTTACCGATGTGTATGATTATACTGTGAAGCCCGGGGTGGACTTTTTATGCTGGGCACTGAAAACTGTTAGTAAGAAATATGCTTAATTTCTTCTATTTCAAATTTTATGCTCTCTCTCAAAAGGTCAATGGTATGGGCAGGCATAATCACTACTATGCCTGCTTAACTCTTTCTTTTTTTGAGATTGTTGCTTTTGTTAATGGGATTTTGCTTGTCCATATGCTGGGGCGCTGGGAGTTGGTATTTTCTGGTGTTAGTAAGTTTTTGGCGGTAATCGTATTTCTTGTAGTATTGTTGATAAACTATGCTCTCTTCTCTATTCGGAGTCGTAGCGAGGAGTTTTTGGTTGAGAGAAAGTCAATTTTAAGTAATTCCTCCGAGTATCTTGGAGGAATACTAAGTCTTTTGCTTGTAATTCTCACTTTGTTTTTTCTTTCCTACTTTACATTTAATGGGTGAAGTTTCTGAGAACAAGGCTGTGTGAAAAATGATAAAAAGAGAAAATAAAAAGGACACCCACCAACTGAAGATATCAAGCTAGATATCCTTCTTGCAGGCACAGAAGAGCCGTATCGGTGTCATGGCAAGGCAGCGTAAGAAGGGAAGTCCAGGTGGCTGGCGCTGAAAGGACTCGCTCGCAATCGCGAATGTCGTGTGACCAGCGCTTGCTGAGCTGCTCACAGGCGCCGCGTACAGTGTGGGCACTACTCACCAGGCTTTTGGAACAGTTCTCGAAGCACTGTTCGGGGTAGTGCCTGTGCCGGGTTTAGCTGCTTCTCGAGTAGTCAAGTAGAATATGACAGCTGTGGGCGTGATTATTAACGTTGCCTCAACAACTAATAAATCCGTAAATACCGTAACTGCTGAGAGTAAGAGATATTAACTTTGGATGATGGTTTAGCCTGGATTGGGTCATTAACATTTATACAAATTTTGTATTATTGGGCTTTTCTGCTGATAGTGGACCTTTTGGTTTGTTCTATTTTTAGGCAAGAGCGGCCTTCTTCGATGAGATTTTCGTATAATTTTTGGCTGCCCTTCGGCGTCTTTATTCCTGTATTCTGGATTCTTAGGTTGGACGAGCCGTTGGTCATCGATGTGCTAGTTGTTTGCTCTATGGCGCTCTTTTATTGTCTGGTTAGGCCCTGCTTAAAAGCGAAATTTATGCAGGCACTGATTTGAAAATAAGTGAGGCTGGACCGACTTTCGGCGCTTATTTGCTTAGGAGTGTAATTCGCAAAAAGAGTGGTCTGAACCGACTTGCTGGATTTAATTTATCCGGTCGGCTGGGCAGCTGCAATGGTTGGGCGCGGCCCAGCTACAACTGCTAATCGGGTAGTCTTTGGGGGGTTACTGTAACCCATATAGAATGAGCGTTGGTTTAAGGTGGTATGAATATTTCTTCAATATATTTTTATTACTATTGTTATCTCAGACGTTTTTTTAAGAATGGTCCCTCAGGCTGGCTTTATGAAAGCAAAGCTATAATTACGCTATGTTTTTTGGAGGCGATTATCCTTATCGGGTTGACAGCTTATCTTTTTGCAGTTCTTGATATTGGCGTTAACTTTTCATTTCATCCGGCTTTAGTGATTGTTCCTTCATCTTTTGCTCTCTATGGTATTAACCATTGGATATTGCTCAGTGGTAATCGATGGAAGCGCTACGATGAAGCGTTAAATATGGCGACAAGAAAGTTCCAGGAAAGAGGTAGAGCTCTGGCTATTTTGGCAACTATCTCTTTTCCGGCCGCATTCATTTTTGTTTTATGGCAAGTAGGGAGAATGAAGGGTACGTGGTAAGAGTAAAATGAAATGACAAAAAATAGAGCATAAATAAAACGGACGCCCACCGACTAGGGATGTCGAGCTCACGAGCTTTCCTCAAGGCGAGAGTGACGCCGGTTAGAGGGCTAACTGGGGAGGGAGGCTTGAATTGTGGCTTTACGCACCAAGGCGGCCTCTTCTGGTGCAGGAAGGGTGCATAGGCATTACGGGTAGCGCTGTCTCAGGTGGGAAGGGCCTATGTCGCGGGCAGTGAAAGGAAACGATCGCATTCTCGAATGCCATGAACCCAGCGCTTTCCGAGTCGATCACAGGCGCTGCGAACAGCGTCTGCTTAGCTCAACGGGCTTTTAAAACAGCTCTCGAAGTGCCGGCTGTAGATTCCCATGGTTTCCCGAACTCCTCCGAAGTGGGTGGTTGTGATTATTGCAGTACTTTTATGCTGGGCGGTGAAACACTGCAAGTTTGTTGCCGTCCAGGTCCCTGAAGTACGCACCGAAATAAAGGCCGTCAAGTCTTGGTCCTGGTGCGCCCTCATCAGTGGCGCCCAACGATATCGCTTTTGCGTAGACCGCGCTGACCGTTTCATCACTTTCCGCTGAAAAGGCAACCATTGTGCCATTCCCGTTTGTTGCGGGTTCGCCGTCAAAAGGCTTTGATATCGCTAGCTTGGCTTCGTGATTTTTGAAAGAGAAAAAAATCACCCTGTCAGTTTTCATTACTTTCGTTCCGCCCAGCAGGGGAAGCAACTGATCGTAAAACGCTTCTGCTTTTTCGAGGTTGTTTGTCCCGAGGGTGGTATGGGAGATCATGGATCTGCTCCGGTAGTTTTGATGTCACATTGACAGGGAGGGGCAAGTGCATAACGGCCCTGGAAGAAGCGAGTCAAAACAGCGTTAATGCCCGGATCGCGAAAGGGGCTTGGCCCAAGTGGGCAACTCAAGCTGCCGGCTTTTGCCCCAGGATTCGCGCCGGCAGCATCAGTACTGCTCGCAGGAAGGCAAATATTGCCTCGAAGGTGATGCCGACGAGGCGGAACGGCAATGACAGTAGCCAGATGAATGGCCATGCGACGAGTGCAAGCAGCGCCAGTGGCCAGCAGAGAATAAGAAGTAAGAGCCAGAGCAGGAAATTAAGCATTGTTCGTCCTTGGCGGCCGCATGATGCAGCAAAATCGGCTGTTCTGAATTTTGGAAAAAACAGGACACCCAAAGATTACAGGCATCGCAAGAGTAACCCGGGTCACAGGGACGTTATGACACGAAACCCGGTTTGCTCAATAGTTTCCCGGTAACCAATCGGTTCACCTGGAAACAATCAATGGGTCATTTTTTCTTAATGGTAAACCAATAACCCGGAATCCGGAACACCGCTCCTAAGGCTTGGCCCGGGGCGGTGACGACAGGGCTTTCAGGTTTTCCAGTACTTTTTCGGCCCTGGCGATATTGGTCAGCAATTCCGCATTGTCCGGGTCCAGGGCCCTGGCTTCGCGCCAGGTTTCCACGGCACGCTCGATCTTGCCCTCACTGTACAGGTCATTGCCCCGTTTGATCGCGGTTTTGACCCGGGCGTTCAGCTGCGCCTGGAGCTGTGATTGCAGGGATGGCAGTTGCGGTTCCTGCGGCGACTGTTGCTGCAGTTTGTTAAGGCGCTGCTGTGCACCCGCCAGGTCACCGGCTTCCAGGGCCTGCTGTAATTCCGCGACCAGGGCTTTGTTGTCCCTTTCCGGGGGGCGCCTGGTCGGTTGGCGTCTCGCCTGGCGCAGCTGGCGGTTGGCCCGGGCCAGGTCCTGGTCGATGTTTTCCCGCTGCGCCTTATCCTGCAGGAGGTCATGGCCGTACAGGCGCCGTGCCACCTTCAAGCCACGCTGGGCCTGGGTATAGTCCTCTCGCTGCAGGGCCAGTTGCGCATGCTCCTGTAGAGCCTGGGCCGACCCGCGGCACTGGCGGAGAAAGTTCTTCTGTTCCAGCCAGGTCATCACACCGGGGCCATTGAGCTGCCGCAGGCGCTCATAGGCCTCGGCGTCTTTCAGCAACTGTTCGCCACGGTGGATGGCCAGCTCCATCCGCAGGCGTTGCTCGTGCAGCTGGCGTCGCTCTGCAAATTCTTGCCGTGCGCTGACCAGTGCCTGGCTGCCTGGCAGTACCTCTGTAGCTGCCTGCAATACCTTCCCGGCGCCATGCCAGTTGTCCTGTTTCTCCAGGTGGCTCGCGGCGCGGATTGCGTTGCGCTCGAACTGCTGCAGGCTGCTTTGCAAACGCCTGATTTTTTGCTGCTGGGCTGGCGTCGCCGTAACCAGCTCCTGCAGTTGGCCGAGTTCGGCGGACTGCTGTTGGGCCTGCTGCAGTGTGTCGGCTGGCAAACCTTCCTGCGCCTGCTGCTGTGGCGGCAGCAGGCTACAGGCCGGCAGCAGCGGCATTAGCAAGAACCAAACAAGCGCTAGGCGGCGATCAAGCATGGCTGGCTGCCTTCCGGTCCTGTTTACGGGGCCGGCTCTTCAGTATTTTCTGCAGGTTAGCCTGCAGAAGATGCTGGTCGTTGTGATGGATATCCTGCACGGAATAGATTCCCACCGGGGCCGACTTGCCGCGGATCGGGATTGTCCGCTCGGACCGGGCGATAATGCGTGGCTCAAGCATGGTGAACAGTTGTTCCCGGATAATGATTTGGTCCGCCCGGGCCTCGCTGCACAGGCGGGAGGCCAGGTTGACGGCGTCGCCGACCACGGTGTATTCCATCCGCTCGTCGGAGCCCAGGTTGCCGGCCAGCATGGCACCGGAGTTGATGCCGATGCGGAAATGCACTTCGGGCCGGCCATCGGCGCGGCGCTGCTCGTTTAATTGTACCGCCAGTTGCTGGATCAACACCGCACAGCTGATCGCGTTGAAGGTGTGGTCGGTATCTTCCTCCAGCACCCCGAACGCCAGCATCGCACAGTCGCCAATAAACTTGTCGACCACGCCACCATACATCGAGCAGGCCCGGGAGATATACGAGAAGTATTCGTTCAGCAGCTCGGAAACCTGGCAAGGCTCCAGCTTTTCGGACATGGCGGTAAAGCCGGTAATATCGGCAAACAGCACCGTTGCCTCGATCGGCCGGTCCACCAGCCGGATTTCGTCCAGGTTGGCCAGTACCTTGTCGGCAACGTTCTTCGACACATAGCGGGAGAAGACCTGCTCGACCTGCGATTTTCTCAGCAGTCCGGCCGCCATATTGTTGAAGCCCTCGAACAGGTAGCCGATTTCGTCATTGCGCTGCTGTTCGATACGGGTTCCAAAGTCGCCGCGGTCGATGGCCTGGGTGGCCTCCATCAGGTGGTGGATCGGCAGCGACAGGCGCCGGCTCAGCCAGTAGGCCAGCAGGGACGCCAGCAGGGTCATGGCCAGGGTGGCATAGATGATCGCATCGCGGGCCCGGGCTGCGGCCTGGTCCATCTGCGACGCGGACAGGGTCACCACCACCGAGCCGACCCGGACGTCCAGGTAGTTGGCCGGGGCGATAAAGCTGATCAACCGCTCCGGGGAGCCGTCGGCCGTGTCCCGGAACCAGGGCCGGGCTATGACCCCGGCGGCTGCGAAAGGCCCGGCGGCCTCGAGAGGGGAGCCGGTCAGGTCCGGCTGGATGCCGCTGGCCGACAGCAGCTCGCCGTCGCGTGCGTAAATACCCGCCCCCAGGATCTTCTCGTCCAGGCCAAGGTTGGCGGTCAGCATGCGCAGGTTCAGGTCGTTCTCCGACAGAATCGGTTCTCCGGCCAGTTTGGCCAGCTGCAGCGCCATGGTGTTGCCGAACTCATGCAGTTGTGTGCGGATCAGGCGGTTCTGGTTATCGCTGATAAACAGGCCCAGGCTCGTCATCCCCAACACCAGCAGCAGGGTCATGACCAGTGCCAGTTTGAGCGCAATCGGGATACGGCGGGGTAACAACCGGGCAAAATGTGCCTGTAGACCGTTGGCGGTGTGCCGCAATATGCCTTTGGCCTTGGTAATCAACGGGAGGGCTCTCCTTCTATTTATAGTTAGCCGTCACCTGCACCCGGGTGGTGAGAATATGTGAACTATACCAGTTCTTGGGCGGCAGTATGTCTCACTCAGCAAATTGACCGATCGGTCACATCGGCGGAGCGACAGAAACATATGCGGGTAATGGGGCACAGAATACAGGCAATAACAGGGGGAAAAATGGTTGTGGGGGAGATGGGGCTCTTTTGCAGAGGCCATTAACGGTTTTTAACCTGTCTAACATGACTTTGCCGCGCTAGTGTCCGATGCAGTCCCAGGGAGGACCCTGGGATGATCGTTAATCAGTGGGGAAGGCCCCGTAATCAAATGGTGCCGTATGAACTGGTTGATCCTTATCCTCGCTGGTTTACTGGAAGTGGCCTGGGCAACAGGGCTCAAATACACCGAGGGCTTCACCAGGCCAATACCTTCCCTGGCAACGGTGGCCGCCATGGCTGCCAGCTTCTGCCTCCTCAGTATCGCGATGCGCTCGCTACCCCTGGGATCCGCCTATGCAGTCTGGGTTGGAATCGGCATGGTGGGGGCGGTTGTCGTGGGTGTTGTGGTATTTCATGAGTCACATCGGTGATCAAGGTAGTCAGCCTGTGCTTTCTCGTCGCTGGTTTTATCGGCCTTAAGTGGTCAAGCGGAGCTTAGTCACCCAGGGTTCGGGGCGCTCCCAGCTCGACCCGGCTTGATAGCTGGTATCGAGGATAGATGCCAGGGTTGGCAAATCGACGGGAGATAATGCTTTTCCCGTCGTATTAGCTTCCACCAGAAGGAAGAAGAAATGCGCTTTTTCCAACCCGTGACGTCGGCATAATGAGACGTCTTCGGGGTAAGGTTTGCCTCGGGTTACCGTTCTCGATGCTTACGGGCTGGCCCGAATTTTTATTTCCACCCGCTTTCCCGTGCTGCTTTGCCGTTAACGTCCCCTGAATTGTTGGTCCAGGTATGAAAGTGGCATGCGCTGGATACAGGACTGGTACGCCAGTATGCGCCTCTTTTGTGCGCTGCTTCTCAGGGGACGTACGGTCACTTTTTTGCTGTTTACTCTGTTTCACTTTCGTGACTAGAATCTTTCACTCAGCCATTTGGGTGATCCTCCATGGCTGTGATGTCAAAAATAATAAGTTTTAAAAATAATAAATTTATCCCAATAAAAATCAGCGACAACACGCCAAATCATCATCAAACGCCGGCATACCGCTGTATGTCCAGGGTATCGTATTGCCTTAGTCAATTTCTCGATTCGCCGGCCAGCCTCAAAGGTATGTAGTTCTCCTTTCAATTGATCGTTGACGTGTTGCCAAATCAAGTTCACAGAGAGAATGAGGTTCGGCGCATGATGAAGAGACTTACCCCCGTTTACCTCGGGATCATTTCCCTGTTTTTCCTCCAGCTGCCCCTGGTTGCCAACGCATCCAATTTACCCGCGGACAGGTACACGCTGACGCTTTCCCATAGTGGCAAATGTGTCAATGTGCCCGGCGGCAGCACTTCCAGTAACATCCAGCTGGAGCAGGCCGGCTGCTCGGGCTCGGCGGTGCAGAATTTCGATATCAGTTCGGTGGGCGACGGTTATTACCGGCTCGTCAACGTAAACAGCGGTAAGGCCATGCGGGTGCAGTCCGGCTCGAAATCGGACGGCGCGGCTGTGGTGCAGTATAGCTGGTACGACTATGGCTCCCAGCACTTCCTGCCGCAAAGAAACGGCAGCGGCTATATCCTGCGCAACCGCAACTCGGGCAAGTGCGTCGAGCTCTCGGGTGCATCGCAGGGTGACGGGGCGCGGCTGGTGCAGATGTCCTGTACCGGCTCACCGCAGCAGACCTTTGCCATCGACCCCACCATCGACGGCGAGCGCACCCTGGCACCCGGCAGGTATACGGCCAGGGCAGTGCACTCGGGCCTGTGCCTGGATGTTCCCTCGTCCAGTACCGCCAATGGCAGGCAGCTTCAGCAGTGGAGCTGCAATGGCACCGCCGCACAGCAGTTCGACTTTGTTTACGCCGGTGGCGGGCAGTACGAGATCATCAACGTCAACAGCGGCAAGTGTGTCGACATCTACTGGGGCCAGAGCGGCAATGGCACTCCAGTGCAGCAATACAGCTGCAACCAGGGCAATAACCAGCGCTTCCTGGTCGAGGGCACCGGTGACGGCGAGTTTTTTATCAAAAGCATTCTGTCGGGCAACAAGCCGATCGATGTCTCCGATGTCTCAATGAATGCTGGCGCCGACATCCATCTCTGGGACGAGCATGGTGGTGATAACCAGAAGTGGACGCTGGAGCCAGTGGTCTACGCGGCCGCGGTGCAGGACGGCATCTACAATATTGTCGCCCGTCACAGTGGCAAATGCCTGGATGTACCCGGGTCCAGCACATCCACGGGCACCCAGTTGCAGCAGTACTCCTGTAACGGTACCAGTGCGCAGACCTTCGAGTTGGTTCACCAGGCCGACGGCTACTACAAGATCCAGAACACCAACAGTGGCCTTTCACTGTCGGTGCGGGATTTTGCCGGCGCCGCCGGCGCGGCCATCGAGCAGGGCGAGGGCTTTGGCAGTGACAACCAGCTTTTCCGCTTTGTGCCCTACGATTCCGGCTACGTAATACGGCCCAAGTCCAGCTACCAGTGCCTGGATGTGAACAACAGCCCGTTCAGTTCCGGTTACCAGAAACTGGAGCAATACACCTGCAACTACGACAACAACCAGGTCTTTGAGCTACAGCCTCTATCAACCCCAGCCAGTTATGCGGCAGCGCAGGTTGCCAACAATGAAACCGTTGTCCTGTTGCACGGCTTTGCCGGCTGGGGCCGCAATGAATTGTTCGGTTTCAAGTACTGGGGCGGTGGCTGGAAGGGCAAGCGGGACCTGCAGGAAGTCCTGAAGTCCCAGGGGCACGACACCGTGACCCTGGCAGTGGGGCCGCTCAGTTCCAACTGGGACCGGGCGGTAGAGGCCTACTACCAGCTGAAGGGCGGCTGTGTGAACTATGGGGCAACCCATGCCGCGACCCACGGGCACAGCCAGTTTGGCCGCTGTTTCAGCGGGCTGCTGCCGGACTGGGATGCCTCCAGCAAGATCCACATCATTGCCCACAGCCAGGGCGGCCAGACGGCCCGTGTACTGCTCAAGCTTCTGCGGGACGGCTCGCCGGAGGAGAACTACGAATCCGGCAGTGTGTTCGAGGGCGGCAGGAACTGGGTGCACAGCATCACCACGGTTTCCACGCCCCACAACGGCACCACACTCACCGAGTTCTTCAACCCGCTGGATATTACCGAGCAGCTGGTGACCTCCATTTACCGCGCGGCGGGGCTGGTCAGTGGCGAGAACGTGATCTACGACCTGAAGCTGGACCAGTGGGCGCTGACACGGCAGTCCGGGGAGAGCTGGGATGACTACTTCCTGCGCGTGAAGGACCACCGCCTGTGGGAGGACTCGCTGGATACGTCCCTCTATGACCTGAGTGCGGAGGGTGCGCCCTATATCTATGGTGGCGCCATCACTTACCCGGATGTGTACTACTTCTCTTTCTCGAACCAGTCCACCTTCAAGGGACTGTTCACGAAAAAGCAGTACCCTGTTGCTTCCACCTTCCTGCCGTTTATGCCGCAGTCCCTGTTTATGGGGCAGTACAAGAACAGCAACCTGGGCGTGGATGCCAGCTGGTTCGCCAATGACAGCGTGGTGAACACCAACAGCATGGTGGCGCCGATGGGTGCCCCTTACCAGGACTACAACGGCTTGCCCGTACCCGGCGTATGGCAGCATATGGGCAAAAAGTCCGGCTGGGACCACCTGGATGTAACCGGGATGTTCACCCTGAAGGATATCAATCCGATGTACCTGGACCATGTGGAGATCCTGAAGTCCCTGGATTGAGGCGTAAACTTTTCGTTAGGAAGTGAGAGAGAAGGGGACCCCGGTAGCTGCGGGTCCCGAGTCAGGGCCAGCCCGGATAGCGGGCTGGCTTTTTATTGCCGGTTTGTGCAGTAGAGGCCCCGGAATGGCCGTCGGCCAGCCTGGCTTACCCGGTACTGATTTCGTAGCAGGGAATATATTCCTTGCCGGGCAGCTTCATCCGTTGCTGCTTCGCGAAGGATGCCAGCAAGGTATCCATACTGCGCATAAGCTCGGGGTCGCCGCGTAACTGGAAGGGCCCATTTTCCTGCACATTGCAGATACCCTCGTTTTTGACATTGCCGGAGACGATGCCGGAGAAGGCCCGGCGCAGGTTGGCGGCCAGCAGGTAGGGGGCCTGGTTGGAATGCAGTTCCAGGTTATGCATGTTCTCGTGCGTGGGGATAAATGGCCGTTGGAACTCGGTGGATACCTTCAGTTGCCAGTTGAAGTAGTAGGCATCCCCGGATGCCTTGCGGTACTCCTTGACCTGCTGGATACCGGCCGCCATTTGCCGTGCAACTTCCGCCGGGTCGTCGATGATGATCTGGTAGCGTGACCTGGCTTCCTCGCCCAGGGTAGAGGCAATAAACTGGTCGATGCGGATAAAGTAGTCCGCGGCACTGGCCGGGCCGGTGAAAATGACCGGGAAGGGTTGCTCCCGGTTCTCCTCGTGCAGGAGGATCCCCATCAGGTAGAGGATTTCCTCCGCGGTACCGGCCCCACCGGGGAAAACGACAATGCCATGGCCGGTGCGTACGAAAGCCTCCAGCCGCTTCTCGATATCCGGCATTATCACCAGCTGGTTGACGATCGGGTTGGGTGCCTCTGCCGCAATAATCCCCGGCTCGGTAATGCCGAGGTACTGTCCGTGCCGGTCGCGCTGCTTGGCATGCCCGATGGTGGCCCCTTTCATCGGGCCCTTCATTGCGCCGGGTCCGCAGCCGGTGCAGATATCGAGGTAGCGCAGGGCCATCTCGTAACCCACCTGCTTGGTGTAGTCGTATTCCTCCGATGAAATGGAGTGCCCACCCCAGCAGACCACCAGCCTCGGGGAGCGAGACCGGTCAAAGGTGCCGGCATTGCGCAGGATATGGAACACCGCGTCGGTGATACCCTGGGCAGAAACCAGGTCATAGCGGGGATCGCCGGTAATTTCACTGTTGACATAGATAATGTCGCGGAGCACGGAAAACAGGTGTTCGCTGATCCCGCGAATCATCTTGCCATCGACAAAGGCGATCCCCGGGGCGTTGCGGACATTGAGCTTGACACTGCGCTCGGTCGGGATAACCGAGATGTCGAAATCGGAGTACCTCTCGAGCAGTTCCTTGCCGTCGTCCATAAAGCCGCCGCTATTGAGAACGGCCAGGGAGCAGTTGCGGAAAATCTGGTACTGGGGGCCGCGGCTGTCGTCCGTAAGCTTGTTGATTTCATACTTGGACAGAATGTCGAACTGTCCTACGGGTGATACCTGTGCATCGACGAGATCGCTGGTCATGCATCCCTCAAGTGGCGCGGAAAACTTCAGAGTACAGGAATTGCTGTACGTGGGATATAGCATTGTAAGACAGGGTTTTGCTCCTGCCCCGTTCAACAACCTCGAATGCCCTGATCAGGAATGCTTCCAGGTGTAATCAGGTTCTGGCGTTGAATTTATTCTCCTTGGAGCGGATTTTCCCTGACTGCCATTGAGTATATTCACTGACGGCCCTTTTCGCCTTAAAGGGCATGGCCACTCTGCCCCAGAATTGGCTTTCCACCAGTCCTGGCTTGATTACAGCTTTGGCACCCAGGGGCATACAGCGACCGACGCTAGACAATCCGTTCCATGATATCCCCGGCGAGTTCGCGGACGTCAATGTCGGGGTAGGTGAATTCGGCGTCAGAGAAGTCGAGCTGCAGGCCGTTTTCCTCGTCCCAGCTGGCGGGCTGGAAGATGGAGACTTCGAGGCCCGAGCCGAACGAGGCCAGCGTTTCATCCCAGCGCTCGCTCCACACTTCGCCGTAGAGTGCCACACTGGCGGCGACCTGGCCGTAGACGCCGACCCGGAAAGACGGCGTGAAGGATCCTTCCAGGTCGAGTTCCAGTGACAGTCCTGCCAGTGGTGTCCAGTCCAGAGCCAGGTCGGCACCGGCATCCACCTCGAAATCCAGCGCAGCAGTGATGCCTACTTCGCCAGTCAGGTCGGCAACCGCGGCCCCAACCCCCAGACCGCCGCCAATATCCAGTTCGATACCAGCATCCATGCCGAAGTTCAGGTGGCTCTCACCGTGAATCACGGCCGAATCCGGATCGCCGAGCGTGTATTCGATGTCAGCGTGGCTGTCGTCCAGGGTGGCGGGCCCGATCGTCGCATATCCGCGCAGGCCACCACCGATAAAGCCGAAAACACCGATCGAACCAACGACGGGAATGGTTACCCCGAAGATCGGGAACTCGACCCTGGGGAAAGTCACCAGGTCCCGGTCGCGCTCGATGGCCTCAAAGAGGGTGATCGAGGGGGGCAGGGCGATGCCGCCGGACAGGACAATCTCGTCGTCGGGGGTGTAGCGGACGCCGACGGTGCCGGTGAGGTAGGGGCCGAACTCGATCGAGATAGAACCACCACCCCAGGCTTCGAAGGTATCGATCGGGTCACCTGACTGGTCGAACTCGCCCTCCTCGGTGACGGGATAGTTGCCGATGGCGAAGTCGAAGGTGCCGGTCGCATTGCCGATCGCCAGGTCGCCCTCGCCGCGCAGGATCAAACCGCCGTTATCGAAGGTCGCGTCCAGTGTGCCGGTCACCCCCGGGATGGCGAAATCGGCCGAGCCGGTGCCGCCCAGCGCCCAGGCGCTGGTTTCGGGGTCGTAGGTCACGTTCACCGTCACCGTTGCGTTCTCGACCGCTGGCCAGGCTGAGGTGTCCAGTGTGACCGTGCCACCGATCGAGATGCCTTCCTCTTCGCTGTAGCCGATCTCGATGGTGGCAGGCTCGGACTGGCCGGGCAGCTGCACGGTTGCCTCACCGTCGAAGAGGAAGTTCTGTTCCTCGTCGATGCCCACGTGGATCGTGCCGGACTGCAGGCCGGGGACAACGCCTTCGGTGATACCCAGCTCGCCATCGAAGCTCCATGCCTCGTCCTCGTAGCGGACGGTGATGAAGGCCGGGTCGACGAAATCAAAGTCGAAATCGAAGTTGCCCTCGATCGCGGTGCCTGTGGCAATCACGGTGCCACTGCCGATCTGGTCCAGTTCGAAGGCGGCGGCGCCGCGGAAGAGTAATCCCTCGTCGCCCATGGCGACCGCTATATTCGCCTCGGTGACCTGGAAGAAGCCAAAGTCCAGCTGGTCAGTGGGGATGTCGACATCCAGGCCGATCCCATATTCCGTGAGTCCGACGGTAGCCTGGAAGCCATCGAACATGGGGTGGGTCGAGGTCAGCGTCGCCGACAGCTCCATCGCCCAGGCGTCGCTCAACCCGGCTTCGCTCAGCTCGAGGGGGCTTGCACCTTTAAGTTCCGCATGCCTCGCCCGTGCGCCCATCAATGCCTCGCGAACCTCGCTGCGGTCGATGTAGGCTCCATAGCCGTAGCGGCGATCGAAACGCAGCGGGAGCCTGATATCGGCGCCTACGACAATCCTGTCGCCTTTAACTTTCTGTTTGGTATCGCGGTCGTAATAGGTACCGACGCCGCCCCGGACCCGGCCCGTGATTGCGCCGACCTCCTGATCCGGCTCGAGGGCCTGAGGATCAAGCCCCTGTTGGATCGTTGCCGATTCTATGCGGAAGTTCTTGAAGAAATCGTCGTCCTTGGCGCCCAGGGGCTGGCCGCGATAGGTTGGGTTTGCGAGATCCGAGACATCGACCCGCCGGTAGAACCCGCTCTCCTTGCCGAGAAACCAGAGCACCGTACTCGGTGCGCTTCCATCGCCCTTTGCGGCGAGTCCCAGTTCTTGCAACTCGTCGAGGGGCACCGCCTGAAGCAGCCGCCGCTGTCCGAACTTGATGTGCTTGGCGGCGATGATTTCGTCCACCGTCCAGGTGTCAACATCAGCGGCCACCTCGTCACCACCCGCGACGCGGTTGAAATGCAGGGCCTGTCCCCGCGGTGTGCGGGAGAAGCGCAGCACGTCGCGGTTTTCGTTACGGCCCTGGAAGAAATTGTCCTCTCGCGCACGGCGGAACAGGTCATTGATCTCTGCCAGGACCGTATTCCTGATCTGGGACCCGGAGGATGTATTTGCGGACCCTTCCAGGAGCCAGACGTTCTCGATCGAATCGGGGCCATCCAGCTGGTGCTCGCGGTAGTGGTCGACGTGATAGAAGGTTGCCTTGCCCTTTTTATTCCAGTTTGGGATCAGCAATTCGTCCCGGGCCAGAAGCTGGGCCTTGGTTCCGGACAGTATCTGGTTCGTTGCGCGGACTTTCAGGTAGTAGACCGGATCACGGTCGCTCTCTGAAGCGGGGTTGGGGATAAAGGACTCGATGGCCGCTTCGATTTCATCCTTGTTTTCGCTGACATGTTGCGTCCACAGCCGGCGTTGCGCGGTATCGCGTTCTTCAGAGTGGGTTACGTATTCAAAGTCACGGCCCGAAATTAACTTGTCCGTCGTAATACCCCGCAGTGGGGATTTGCCCTTGATCTTGCCGTTGATCTTCGGCAACTCCAGCCTCGGCATGGTGAAAAGGCTTGGACTTTGGGCAAAGTCGAGGATAAAGCCGCGATCGCTGCCTTCACCCTCCCAGGTTTCACTGACCTCGACATCACCGGGATCGTCGCGCTGGATAACATAACCCTCGCTCGCGGCCTGGGACTGCTGCAGGACGTGCATTAGTTCGTGGGCGAGTACACGCAGGTCCCGGGGGTCGCTCGCTGCGAAGCCGTCGCGAAAGAAAATATGGCGGCGCAGCGCGAAGGCCCGGGCATCGATGGCGTTACCGACTTCGGCCGCTACCGGATCGTCGTGAATGCGGACACTGTCGAGCTTCCTGTGGAAGTGACGCTCCATCTGGTCGCGGGTTCCACTGGGGAGCGGGCGGCCGCCCTGGTCCACCCGGTCTACCAGTTTGCGGGAAAGGTCGGGTCCCAGTTCCGCCCGGCGGCCCGATGCCGAGAAGGGGCTGGGGGCAAGGTCTACCGGTTGGCTCCCGAAGCGCTTCGCCGCATGGCGCGCCTCGGATTCGAAGCTGGTGTTCCGGGGCTCGATATACACCGGCTGATGGGATTGCCGTTGGGCCGTCGCGGCGGCGTCGGCAGGCACCTCGGTGCGCCGGGACCGGGTGGCCTCGGGAGCATCGGCTGTCTGCTTCTTTGCCTGCGTCTGTTCCATCTCACCTGGGCTTCGCGAACATGAGCTTGACGCGCTGACCCTTTTTCAGGGGCTTGCCGGCGGCCGGGGTCTGCTTGCGCACCCGTGCCCCCCTGCGCCTGGCTGCGTCCTCATCAAATTCAGGTTCCCCGATACCCTCTGCCTTGAGCAGCTTGAGCGCCTGTGCCCGGGTTTTCCCGGTGATGTCGGGCATGATGGGAGGTTTCTCCGCATCCTCTTTCGGTGGTTCGGGTGCTGCAGAGACCACGATGGTCGCGCTGTTCCCGGTTTTCTCGCCAGCCGCGGGGCTCTGGTCAATAACCACCTTCTCAGGCCCGTCGTGGGGCCTGGTAACGGTTTCGATTTTTTCGATCCCGGCGCGGCGCAGGATAGTATGGGCATCCTTGTGCCTCTTGCCGATCACGTCCGGCATCGAGAGGCCGTTACCTTCTTCCGCCTGCTTGACCGAGATGACCAGTGTTACCCCCGCATCGCCGACGGCTTCGCCCGCTTTGGGGTCATGTTCGAGGACGACCGCGGTGGGCCCGTCACTGGGTTTCTCATGGGTTGTCGGGGCATCGATGTAGTCCGGCACGAGAATTTCGAGGGCTTCCTTGCGGGTCCGGCCCACGAGATCGGGCATCAGCCGGGCGGCAACGCCCATGCAAAGCTTGATTTCAGTGTTCTCGCCGACGGCGGCACCCGCTTCCGGGCTCTGCTCGACCACGCGGCCCGCATTTTTACGGTCCACTACCTGGGCGAACTGCACTACGGAATATTGCAGGTCGGTGAGAGCCTTGCGGGCTTCCTCTTCGGTCCGCCCGATCAGGTCGGGCATGGCCTGTTCCGGTTCGGGACCCAGGGAGATGCCGAGAAGCACAAGGCCGCCCGGTGCCAGGGTACGACCGGGATCGGGCGCCTGGGTGATGACCGTCTCCGCAGGCGCATTGTCCGAGTGGCTCTCGTCGTAGCTGATGCGGAAGTCGCCAAGCTCGCCCAGCGTCGCCTTTGCATCTTTGGTGGTCTTGCCGATAAGGTCGGGCATTACCACCTCCTCAGACGGCTGGTCCGGCCTGGGTTCCACTTTGCCGCAGCGACCGGTGGTGAAATCGCGCTTTACCATCAGCCCCGGGGTCAGTTCCAGTGGGCGACCGTCGAGTACGGCGAGCTGCCCCTGGGCGTCCCGGATCTCGATCCGCGCCGACTCCCCCGTCGCTTCGGCCACGATGGCAAAGTAGCCGAGCCTGTCGATCGGCGAGGTAGCGATGATGCAGCCGCTGGAATCGATCAGGTCTGCCTCGCCGCCGCCGGTCGGTGACTCGACATGGCCGAAGACACGCGCTTCCTCAGTGTCGGATCGGGTGGAGAGCCGCTTCATGGTCGCGTGGGCATCATCCAATTCCTCTGTTGCGCTTTCTGCAGTGCCCTGGGCCTGCGCCAGTGAAATTGATCGCCAGACCAGTGTGTCGGTGTATCCCGGGTCTCTCGCGAATCCGCCCCAGCGGGCAGCCCGGGCCGTCGCCTCCTGCGCGGCCTCTCTGCGTGCCTTGTGCCGGATACGCGCCCGTTCGAAGGCTTCTTCCAGGTCGGCCCCTGTTCGGTCCAGAATGTTGTCGCTGAACGCTTTCGCCATGGCGGCGCCTCGCTTTTATCAGGATTGGATGTTGCCCGGCCCGGACGGCACAGCGGGGGTTATCCGCATCTGTGTCATCTGGTGACTGGCATGGTTCAGGAAAGTGGTGTTGTCACGCCCGGCGGTCAGCGCCGCCCCAAGGACGCCTTCTTGCGGCCGGGATTCGATCCGGTTTGAGACGCACTGGATCGAGAGCAGGCCTGTCGCCAGCAGGTGCAGGAATGCATTGGTGTCGCTGTGCATCGACTTCAGGGTGTTGTCGCTGATCTGCACGTCATAGGGCGAGACGACGGTTACCATTGCGGCGGCGGTATCGTTGCGCGTGAAGCTCTCCGTGCGGATATGATTGTTCTGGAACTGGATCATATCCCGGTCCCGGTAAGCCGAAACCTTCATCATTGCGGAGACGAAGACCTGCAGGAGGTAGTTCGACCCGAATTCCCCGAACTCGATCTGGAAGATGCGGAACAGGGCCATCACCCAGACCAGTGACTCTATCTGTGGGAACCCGGAATTAACCACGGATACCGCGCTCGCCAGCCGGGGCCGGTCCGGGTTGGTCCGCGGGGCGAGGGTGGTCAGGTGATTGTCAGCGATATGGAAGGAGCCGGCCCCGCGCACGTCCAGGCTCATGCCGAAATTGACCGTGACCTGGTTGTTCTGGATACGCAGGGCCTCTGTCCGCGGCAGGGAAAGCAGCTTCGCGATGTCCACGGCCTTTGCGGAGAATTTCCGGTTCTTCACCATCTCCGCCTCTTTTTTTCTGGAGACATGGTGCTCCTTGCCGGCATCGGCGCCGCCGGCATCGGCGACTTTATCGGTCAGGTCGCCAAGTTCGCCGTCCGTGAAATCGCGGATGATGCCGCCGGTGACGGGTGGTCCCCAGACCGGCGCGGCGCCGTCGATAAGGATACCGCCCGACACACCCAGGATATTACGGTTTCCCGAGCGCTCGATGCGGCCGACTGCACTGATCTGGTTGTCGTGAATGTGGCCGGTCTGCACTTCGGAGATGTAGATGCCGGCGGACGGGCTGCGGTGATCGGTGCCGATCCCCTGGATGATGTTTGAGCCGATTTTCGCACCGCGTACGACCTGCAGCGCTATGCCGCCAAAACCGATTTCCTGCAGGTCATCGTCGTCGAGGGTCGTGGCGACAGCCACCCGGGCGCAGTTGCTGATATGGTTTCGCTCGACGGCCAACTGCTCGACGATACACTCGCCGGCGGTGGAGCGGAGTGAGAGATTCCATGACGGGATCGAGATGCCCGAGCCGCCCATGCCGGTAATCTCGTTGTCGATGATATGGACATGGCTTACCGCACCCGCCGGTACGTAGAGTGTCCAGTCGTCATCCTCGTCCTCAGGCTCGGGTATTGTCAGTGTCGGGTCGATGCCAAGGCAGCCCTGCAGGGCGACCTGGGCGATATTGATGGGGTTTTCCACGAAGCTGAAGGTCGCATTCGAGATCACGTCCTGCGCCGCCCCAATGGTCGCGGAAACCGCATCGCTTTGCTCGAGCAGGTAGCTGCCTTCCACATCTGCCTTGCGACTGTTTCGCGTCCAGACAGCCTGCTGATCGACGGCTTTCATCATGCCGTCCCCCAACTCGGCGACCAGGTTCGCCTCGCCGTAATTGACGCCCACCACCTGGATGAGATTCAGGTGGCAGAGTGTAATTCCGTGGCCGAGTCCACCCTGGATGACGTTGCCCGCAATCCGGACGCCCCGGCTCCCGGAGGCGACCTGCAGGCCGCCGAGCGACATCAGTGTCAGGCGGGAGGAGTCGCAGCGGAAACTGTTATCGGAAATATCGAGATCCTCGCCGCCGACGAACGCGAGCGGGCGCAGTTCGGCGTATTGTTCTGCCGGGATGATCTCCGTTTCCTCAGTCGCGAGGAAATTGCAGTTTTGCACCCGGGTTGCGGTGCCGTCGACCAGCGAGATGGCGGAGCCGCGGCCATTCGTATCGATTCGCTCCAGCGTCAGCTGGTGGGTACGTGCGGCCGCCACTGCAAGGCTGTTGCCATCATCAATGGTCAGATCCCTGATCCTGACGCCCGCACAATCCTCGATGGTCAGCACGGGCCCGCCGCCCTGACCCTGTGCCAGGCGGGTCTGGCCCCGG
This sequence comes from Microbulbifer sp. JSM ZJ756, assembly GCF_044383805.1. Lineage (NCBI taxonomy): Bacteria > Pseudomonadati > Pseudomonadota > Gammaproteobacteria > Cellvibrionales > Microbulbiferaceae > Microbulbifer > Microbulbifer sp. JSM ZJ756. Next base: position 413,321 of record NZ_JBISER010000002.1, read on the forward strand.
CAGCCCTCGATGGTGATGTTGGCGCGATTCCGGAGTGTGACACCGCCCGTGTGGGTGCCGGGGAGGAGGCAGATACGCCCGCCCTCATGGGGCAGTGCGGCAATGGCGTCCTCGAGCCGGTCGACGTCGCCGAAGCTTGTCACGCCGTTGCCAACCGTCACGGTGCAGCAGCCCTGGAGTTTCCACAGCGGCCGGATTTTGCGACGGCAGTCGTGGAGATGTCCCACCACTTCCCCGCCGTCCAGCTGCCAGTGGATCAGCGCGATCAGGTCGGCGGCGCGACGGGTGTCACCCGGTGGCTGGCCGCCCGGTTCGAGCATCCGCTGCGGGAATACCGTGTCGTTGGCGTTGACGCGTACGCTGAAGGTCCACTGGTCGCCCGGACAGCCCGGCTCGATGAAGTCGAGTCTTACTCCGGTCGTGGCGAGAGGCACATCCACATCGGTGGCCGTGGAGGTCTGCATGGCAACGGCCGGCGGCTCCCAGAAGCGCACGAACAGGAATGTGCCGTCGCCCTGCGCGTCGTACCAGTCGCGCAGGTCGCCGTCCACCGGCGTGGCGAGTTCCAGGGTCTCGTCGCCAGGGGAATAGCCCTCCTGGATGGCGTGGAACCGGCCGAGGGGCGCGGCGGTGACTTCCCCGTTCGGCAGTCGGCTGTCCCAGGCCAGAAGCTCGGCAATCTGGCCCGAGACCGGGAAGCGCGAGCTGTCGTCAAAGGGAGTCACGATCCGCAGGGTGGCGTCGTCGTCGAGCGTCGCCCGGTAGAGCTCGCCGCCGTTACGGTAGGCCCAGACGAAGCGGTCCGGCGCGGTCAGCATCACCTTGATCGTGTGGTTCAGTCGTCCGAAATAGCCCAGGGCCTGCTCGGGCGCGCAGGGGTTGTCGGACTGTTCCACTGTGCCCAGGTGGACCCGCAACCGCCCACGGGGGCGGAAAGCTGGCGAGGGCATCTCGACCTCGGCACAGGCGCCAGCCAGCAGGTCCATGACTTCCGGGCGCGCCTCGGCGCACGTGGACGGGACGCCGGGCAGGATGCGGACCTTGGGCGAGTTGCGGACGCGTGTGGCCGGGTCGCTGCGCATCGCCACCTCGTCCAGCTCGCTGTCCTCTACGACCGTGACTGCCAGTGTCCGGTTGTCGATTACCACCGCATCGAAACGTTCGCCACCTGCCGCTGTTATTTCGTCTGCTTCCGGCCAGCCGAGCGTCATGTTGGGCTCGAGCGGGGCGGACAGGCCATGTGGTTGGGCGATAAATGGATAGCTCTCGGGATTTCTCAGGAGGTCGCCGTCCAGCATGTAGTGACCGGCGGCGAGGTCGAAATCGACCATGCCGCCCGTGTTCCTGAGCCCGTCGGCACGCCAGCCGTTGTCGGCGCTGCCCGCGGGCGCGATCCAGGCCCGGTCCCGGGCCTCGTCTCGCTCGCGATGCGCGTCGAAGGCGGCGTTGAGGTCTGCGTCGGTAATCGCACCGCCGCCCTCCCAATAGACGCCGCCGTAACCCTGGCGGGCGTCGTGTTCCCTGGTGATACGACGTTTCATGTACGCCCCCCCGTTTCCTCGTAAATCTGTGCATTTTGCCCAACGGGCAGAAAGGTACTGACAACCCGTGCCAGGTCGTTCCGGCGCTGGTGCCAGAACCTCGAATTGCCCACGCCGATCTCGGTCCGGTTCTCGCCACCGTGAAGCAGGCCAGAATCGGCAAGGTCCGAAAGCGCCGCGAAATCCGGGTCGCCGAACCGGGTCGAACGCAGCGATGCCGGAGGTATCGTGCGCCTGTACTCGACGCATTCGAAACGGCGGGGCAGGGTGGACGGGTCGATGCCGGCGACCCCCTCGTAGCCGGCTACCGCACTGAAACGCAGGCAGGACTGCTGGCGGTTTGTGATGTAAAGCGGCCCGTTGAACAGGGTGTTGGTGGCGAAGGCCAGGTTCGCGTGGCAGGCGCCAAGGACGGTGGAATTCACCAGGTGCAGCCGGGCGAGCTCGGTTGAGATCGCCGGGCGATCCGGGTCGTTCGACTGCACAATGGAATCCGATATGCGGATTTCACCGGCGTTCAGCAGTGATGGGTCGGTCCGGGTTTCGACGATGGGGCCGGTGATTGACCGCTCGATCCGCAACAGCCGCACCGAGCCCTCGATCTCGAGTGCCACGGCGGGGATGGCCCGGGCGGTGCCGGGGTCGAGTCGTGCCTGTTCGCCGCCCGGGTCGAGCGAGACATGGCGAAGAGTGACCGTTTCGAAGTGCCCGTCGAGGACCAGCCGGGCATGGGCGGGCGGGGCCGGCTCATGCGCCCCGCCCACAGCGGTTTCGACAGGGGCATCGCCGAGCAGGCCCAGCCAGAGCCCGTCGATGACCAGGTGATTGTCCTGTCCGCCGGTCCCGACGATGGTGAAGTCGCGCTCCGGGTCATCGGTGCGTGAGATGACATAGGGGCGTGTGCGATCGGCAGCCTCGAGGCGTAACTCGCCGGTAACGTTGAAGCGTCGGTTGGCCGGCCACTCCCACAGGTAGCGCCGGTTATCGCGGAAGGGCTGCAGCCCGGCGCCGGGCGGTGTGAACGGCACTTCGTCGTTGGCATCGTTGAAGGTGGGCCCGAGGTCGATGTCGCTTTCGCGCGGAAAGGTCCCGGCCCCGACACGGTGGACGAGGCCGAGATGGTGGAACAGCGGGTGGAACACTTCCGGCGGCGCGGCGCCATCGTCCGGTGCCTCGGCAAGCTGGACACAGCCACTGGCTACGTCGATGAGCAGGGCGGCGTCTTCTGGCCATTGTGTCCCGGGCATCCAGCGCGAGAGATTGGCGGCCACAATTTCGTAAGGATCGAGCTGCCGGGTGTCGGCGAACGGGCCAATGTCGAGTCGCACATCAGCCTCGAGCTGGCGCGCCTTGGCGCAACCGGGAACCTGGCACTCGCGCAATAGTGACTCGCGGAAGTTTGCGTACAGCGAGGCCGACAACTGGTCGGCGAGGATCCGCTGGAAGGCCTGTCGGGTCCGGAATGCGACACCGATCCACGGTGTCAGGGCAGGTGTCAGGCCCGGGGAGGCGATGGTATCGAGGGCATCGCTGCTGATTTCGAATTGCGCGTCGTTGAACCGCGCGCAGCGCATTGGAACCGGGAACTCCTCGGGGCCGACGGGCCAACTTCCGGCGCGGTGGTCGAAGGTCGCACTGTGGAAGAGCTGCGTGGCCCGGCCCGAGGGGTCCAGGGTAAGGCGTGTTTCGTCCAGCCAGAATGGTGTCGCCATGTCGACCCGCCAGCTCTCGTTCGCGAACAGGTTGAAGTGGATCGTGGCGTAGTCGTAGGAGGCCGCGCGTCCCTCGCGCGGGCCAAAGTCCGGTAGCCGCGCGAATTCGTCAAACGCGGGAAGCGCGGCGTCGTCCACCCGCGGCCCGGTCAGTTCGGGCAGGCCGCCGACCGGGCCCCCCGAGAGTGGTGCCGAGCGGAGGTAGGCCATGTCCAGCTCGTGGGGCGGTCGCGCCAGCCAGCGCTCGATCTCGCGGACATAACCCTCGGTTCCGACGATATCGGTGATGAGCATGTCCAGCAGGTAGCGGGTGGTTTTCCGTCGCTGGTAGTTCATGAAATTGGCTGCGACGGTCCGGTTCGCCCGGCTGTTCTGCGCCGATAGCGTCTCGGCACCGACCAGGTCGCCCAGGTACTTCACTGCCCAGTCGTCGGCCAGCTCGATCGAGGAGGCGGTCCAGACCCGGTCGATCTCACGCCGCATCTCCGCGAGCCGCTCGGACATGGCCCGGACCAGGGTTTCCAGGGTGCCGTTGTCCAGGTCGTTGGTCCAGTAGAGTTCGGGAATCCAGGAGTGAAGCTTGCGGTAGTAGTATTCCTCGAAACCGTCGAGCGCGCGGCCATTGATCGGGTTGCTCATCGCACCACCTCCAGGTCCAGCGTCGCATCGAGGTATTCGTCCGGAGCCTGCGCGATCGTGGAGGTACTTTCGCTGCCATCAAGGCTCAGCCGTTCGACGCGAATGATGCCGTCAATTCCGTTGAGCGGGGCCAGCAAATCGGTGCGGCTCCAGGTGTGGCCGATCCTGGCGCGGCGTGGGGCCAGAAGGCCGGTAAACTCGTGGAAGTAGATGTCTCGTACACGGCGTTCAACATCGGCCGCGCGGGCCCCGGGCGCCAGGCGCAGCGTGAGGGCAATGCTGTGCGGCGCGGGCCGCGCGCTGGCCACGTTCACCAGGCTGCCCTCCGGCGCATGGCCGACGAGGAAATCGCGAAGCTCGCCCGCCAGTGCCGGGTCGAAGCCGCCATCGAAGACCGCGGTCACCTCGACCCCGGCCCGTTTGCGGACAGCATTCCAGTAGGGCCGCGCGCTGGCGGCCAGGGCGCCGAAGTTGCGCGAGAGCACCGCGTAATCCTTGGCCGAGACGCAGCGATCGTTGGCCGAGATCCGTGCGGGCAGGATAAAGCGCAGGTCCTCGGTATCGTCACCCTTCAGGCCGCCGAGAGCCGGGAACGGGTTGAAGACTTTCTGTACCCCCTCGACCTTTCCGGCCAGCGCATTGATGGTGAAGGCATCCGGGTTGTCGCCGGTTGTCCCGTATCGATAGCGTGCAGCCACGTTCTTGTCGCCGGGATTGGCAACGCCGCCGAGGATGACATGGGCCTGTCCATCGGCCTCGACCCGCAGGGTGTAGACCCTGTCGTCGGCAGCGATCCCGAACAGGTGTGGTACGTAGCGCCATGGCACGCTGTCAACGTAAACCTCGATGGCGGGCTCGGGGTCCGAGAGGTCGCTGCGCAGGAATGTCAGTGGCTTCTTTCCGAGCCGGAATGTCTGGTAACGCCGGCCACTGGCGCTGCCGAGGGTTTCAACCACGGTCTTGCCCTGGTCCACCATGGCGAAATTACCGTGGATCCTGAGCGGTGCCTTCAATACGATCGCGGGGTTGGAGATCGAGGCCAGTTCCAGTGCCGCGCGGCGATTGTGCGGGTTGACGTTGAGGCTGGCGGTGATTTTGACGCTGCGGTGCTCCGCATCGACCACGACAAAATCGCCCTGGTGGTCGAGATCGTCGCCCAGGTATTTCTCTTCAACGTCGATATGTCCTGCGAAATCGGCCAGTGCCAGATGTGTCTTTGGCGCGCCGATCAGGTGCCCGCCGCGCCGGGCACCGTGGAATATTACGTGCGCGTGGCCGTTGGTAACGTAGGTGTCCAGCGAAATCCGCGTGACGGGCGATAGCACCGGTGCGGTCTCGCTCTCTATCAACACCCGGTTGATCACATTCACCCCGGTGATGCGGCCGTACCTGAGCGCGCCGCTTTCGCCATCGATGGCAGCGATTTCCTGGTTCACCTGGAAGCCCGGCTGCACACCCTGGAGCTCCAGCTGGTAACTGGAAATACCCCGGCCTTCGTTCTGGTTGACGAAACTCTTTAATTCGATATCGCTGAGGTCCCTGCCCGTGAGGACTGACAGCGAGCGGTCGAGCTGAAGCTCGGCATAGCTTTCGCCGGAGGGGAACTTGTCATTGCCGATCTCCTCGAGGATCGCAGCCTTGCGGATGGTACCGCTCCTGAACAGCACCGGCTCGTCCACGCGAAGGTTGCGGAAGGCACCACCGATGGCGACAAAGTCAGCGTCGAAGGTGGTCTCGCGCGGTGGTATCGCCGTCATCGCGTTCAGCGCGGGGTCGATGGGCGCATCGCCTGTCGTCTCGAAGGCGAGGGCGGGATGCCTGTCGTTGCCCTCGGACGTTACACCCCGTCCGCCGGTCAGGACGAGGGGCGCGCGGGCATCCGAGATCACAGCGATGCGCGCCATCGCCGCAAGGTTCGGCCTTGGCTGGTAACCGGTCAGGGCCGCCAGCTGGCGAAGTGAATCCTCCTGTGTCGCGGTTGCGAGGTGCTGTTCCAGCGTCCAGAGATGGTTGTAGAACGACAGGTTGTCGAGCAGTGTCGCCAGCCATTCGAGGACCATCCGGCCAATGTCATCCTCGAGGCTGGTTTGCCAGTGCGCGAAGTTGGCGCGGGTCGAGAGTGCCTGGAATACCTCGATACGGTGGTCGGCGAAAAGTTTCGGCAGCGGTCGTCCGTCGGCATCGAGAAGCGCCGGGAAGCGGGGTGGGCAGAGGCAGTGGAGGCCGTCGGTCGCAACGCTCATGGGGCGGTCTCCTGTGGCAGTTGGCTGTCAAAGATCTCGAGGCGGCCCAGGTCAGGGCGCATCGGGTCGTGCTTGAGGACGGGAATCTGGTCCGGTGCACTTTCGAGGAAACTCTCCGTGAAGTCCCTGAAGTCTCCCTCGCCGCGCCAGCGGTAGCGGATGCGGAGGATACGGGTCACGCCCTTCTGCCCCGCGATCCGGGTTTCGAGGGCGGCGCGGTGGAGGCGACTGCCAAAAGTGAGGTTGGCCGGGTGGAACAGTGCTTCAGGATCGTCGGCGGCAAGGGTTGCAACGATGGCTTCGACAACGTGGCCCCAGGGCACACGCGGATCGTGGCAGAGAACTATTTGCAGATCGAGCGGACGGAGTGCGGTGTTGGCGAGGTATGCCGGCCGCCCGACAAGGCGGATCTCTTCCAGGAAGCGGGTGACCTCGGTCCTGATGTCGTCGTCGAGGGCAATGCTGTCTTTCGGGTCCGTGGCCAGGAAGGTGCCGGTCCAGGTGCCGAGCCAGTACGATCGGGCGGCAACCGCGTCGATGTCATCCCGGGCCGAGACCAGCGCCTCGTAATCGCTGTCGCGGACGGCCCGCAGTTGCATCGCCTTCGTCGCATGCGGCACGGTCAGCCTGGCGAGGGCCAGTGGCTCGGGCGGCTGGGCGTTGTCGAAAGCCAGCGGGTTCGAGGCCGACAGGATCGCAGTTGGCATCGGCAGGCTGTCCGGTGCCTCGTTGGCAGGATCGGCGAGTAGCCGCATGCGGTCCGGCGGCAGGTTGGCATGTGCTGCCCATGCTGTCCGGTAACGCAGCCGGAAGAAGGCGCCGTCTGCCGGTGCCAGGCCGAAGCCGTTTGCGCCGAAGCGCAGGCACCAGCCCGGGTCGCCAATATAATCCCGATGCTCACGGCGCTGCCCGTTGTCGAGCCAGGTGAAGACAGGTCCCCAATGGCCGGCTTCCACGGTCGCTGCCTCGTCAGCCGGGCCCTCCGCCAGCAGGTCGGCGACCACCCGCCAGTGCTCCTGCAACGCGCCCTCGGCATTGGTCCGCGCCAGTGCGACATCGGGACTGTAGCGGCGGTCCCATGGCATGTCGCCCGCGGCAGGGCGCCATGACAGCCCATCGGTCACGGTCCGCACCATCGGGAAACGGTAGACCACCGGACGTCTTGCCCCGCTCCCGGACAGCGGACCTTCGCGTTCAATTGCGGTGGGGAGCGCCTGATCGTTGTCACCGATACTAAAGCGCTCTTCGTGCGTCAGGCCGGACACGACCGGCACGATATTGGCGCTGACGAATGCCCGTTCCAGTTTCAGGTCAAAGGGCAGTGCATCCTCGGCGCGCCAGTGCAGTCGTGTGACATCCATACCGACCAGTGCATCCTCGACCAGCCCGGGGTCCTCGTCGAGCGTCACAATGATCCGGTGGAGCGGCTCGGACTGGTCGACCGGCCGGGTTTCTATCAGGATCCTGGTACCGGGGCCGACCTGTGGGTGGACCAGGTCGGTGCCCGTTACGGTCAGCTCGCGCGCGCCCCTGGCGATCCAGGGGCAGGTCTCGTCCGGGATGTGGACCGGGATATCGGTCCAGCGGGCACTGGTCGGATAGCCGGTGCCGGCAAGGATGTCGTCGAAGCTGGCCCCGACCTCGAAGGGAATCACCATATCGCTGTCGCCAAATCCGGCGAGGGCGGTTCCCGCGATAACGGTTTCGTCGAAAGGGGGAAGACCGGTTGGCCTGGAGGTTCCCTCGTAATGGCGCAGCACCACATAACCCTGTGCCGGAAGCTCGGGGCGCAGGCTGTAACCGAGGATACGCGTGATCTGCTGGAAGGAGCGTCGCTCTGTAAGGTGCTCGAACTGGGTTTGCAATCGGTAGCCGTCCTGCAGGAAAGCCATTTCGTCGCCGATCGCGGCGATCAGGTCGCCCAGCATTCGCGCCTGGTCGGGCACGATGTTCATCTGCCACTGGGGATATCGTTCCCGTGAGAATGCCGCGAAGGTGTCGAGGTAGCTCTGGAAGTCGCGGGCGAGGTAATCCACCGGATAGTCGGAGCCGGGACGGTCGCCGGGTACGCCGTGGCAGGCGCAATCGAACACGGTGGGACAGGCCTGCTTGAACGAAAAGTCCGCGGCCGAGCTGAAAGGATCCAGGCGCGCCCCGGTAAGGTCAGCCAGGCGCAGGCGCTGCATCTCGAAACTGGCGCCCGAGTCGAAGATTACCGCCAGCACGTTGCGCGTCCTGCCCTGGGCATCCGTATGCGCCTCGAAATTCTGGGCCTCGACGATTCGTGGTTCCCTGGAGCTGGTGCCCAGGCATTCGATATCCAGTTCGTTCGCCGCGAAACCGAGATCGGGCTCTAGCGGGTCGATCACGAAGTAGATATAGATTTTCGCGTGATTGACTCCGTCGACGGCAATGAAGTCGATGCCCGTCTGGTCGAACGAGGGCTCCTGCTCAGCGAGGAGTATATGGCGTCCGAGCCCACTCATTGCGCCATGGTCCGCTTCAGGACATCCGTCGTTCCCGTGGCGAGGATGACGTAGCTGACCTCGATCTCGAAACGGGTGGGTTCAGGCTGGCGGATCTCGATCCCCTCGACACGGACAACCTTGTCCAGCCAGCGCGCCATCGCGCGACGGATCTGCGCCTTGACGAGATCGGCAACCTCCTCGTTGATCGATGCGAACAGCAGTTGTGGGATGGGGGTGCCCATTTCGGGCCGGTTGATACGCTCACCCGGCGCCGTCATCAGCGTCTGCAGCACCAGGTCCTGAACGTAGCGCTCGTAGTCGAGAGTCTTGGTAAACCGACCGCGGTCCTCGTCCAGGGCCAGCGGGTAGGCCAGCGCGTGGATCGGGTCAGAAGGTGATGAGAACATGCTGGTTTCCTGGCAGGATCTGAAGTGGACCGGAGGAAGCGGGCACGGGGGTGTAACCGACCCCCACCGACTGCGTATTGACAAGAGGTATGCCACTGGCCGTGACGCGGCTTCCGGCGACGGTCCAGGTACCGGTAACAGTCAGTGCGGGCGAGGTGCCGGGAAAAGCCGGCACGTCGGCCTGTACCGAAAGCGGCATATTCGTCGAGGTTGCGCGCAGGTTTACCGGTACGAAGGCTGCTGCACGTCCCTGCGCGGAATCGACAACGTGTGCGGCTACGGTGAGGGTGGGGTTGCTCATGGTGGCCTCCTTACACGACTTTCAGCGCGGCGTTCTTGACGTCGAAGGCAGCGGCGTCGAGGACAACCTTGTTGCCCTGGGCCTCCTGGGTGACGACGTTTGCTTTCAGCGTGATCTCGCCACCTTTTATCGTGATCGAGCCGCCGTTCTTCTTGATTTCGATCTTGATCTCATCCGCGGAGTCGTCGACCTCGATACGGAGTGACCCGGTCTCGAAATGCACCCGGGCAGGGTCATAATCCTGCGCATCGAGTTCACCTTCCTGCCACAGGAACCCGCAATACACGAGGCGGTCAATCCTGCCACCGAGGAACTCCACCCATACCCTGGTTCCCTCCGGTGGCAGCGCAAAAAACCCGATGCCGTCCCCTGCGTAGGGCACGCAAGGGTCAGCCCAGACACCTTTTGAGTCTGTGATGTTGTCTACCCTGATACGCAGGCGGCCGCGACATTTCGGATCATCCCTGTCGATGATTTCGCCGAGGTACTTGCCGTAGAGACGGCCGGTGCTTGGCCGGTAGAGTTCGTCGATTGTGGGACCGCGGTTCGGAATGTCGCTCATACCATTTCTCCAGTTGCACCGGGCACCCCGGTCTCGTCGGCTGCACCGTATTCCCTGCCGTCGCTCTCCAGGACGGCATCCATCCAGTGTCCATCGATGCGGATCACGTGCGTCGCGTCGCTGATACGAAAGAGCCTGTTCGCCACGGCCTCCGGTACTCCCTCCAGCGTCGCCAGTTCGTTGGGGATGCAGAGCTTCTTGAGCATCGCCAGGGTTGTTGAGAGCTTTACCTTGCGGTCAAAGGCGCGCTCTTGCTCGAGTGCCTCATTGACCTGCTCGCCGTCCCCCCCCGGCTGGACAGCCCGGGGCACGAAATGAATGCCGGGGGTGTCGTCGTCGGGAGGCGGTTCCAGTGGGTTTGTCGGTGGTGAGGGAACACCGGGTGTGGTCTGGCTGCCTGATTGTTCGGGCATGGTCTGGACGTTGCTGCCTTCAGACATTACTTCGAAGCTGGTCACATTGGGGCAGGAGGCGCGATTGACATTCACCTTGAAACTGATTGGCCCGGTATCCTCCCCTCCGAGAACCGGCAGCGCCTGGGCGGCAGCGGCAACACCGCCGGTTGATGGCGCACCGCCCTCCTCGAAATAGGGGGAGCGGGCCCAGTGGATCTTTGGTGTCACAGTCACGCTGGGCTCGCTGTCGTCAAGCGGGTTGAGGTCACCCAGCCCGGGTGTCGCCTCGGGCACGCGGGCGTAGCTGACCCAGAAGTTGTGACCGAAGGCAATGGCCTGCGTCCGCAGGAAATCGAGGTTGTTACTGTTCTGCCCAAGTGGGTTTTCTTCCTCGTCGAGCTCGTTGTTCTCCGGCGCGTCGACGTGGTGCTCGGCGAAGTCCTGCTCGATCAGGTGTTTCATGACCGCGTCAACCTGGCCGGACCAGGCGCCGGTATAGCTCCGTGCCGCCATGATTGTGCGGATGTCCTGGCCGCGATAGAGAATGGTCGAGCCGACGCCACCCTGGGTCTGATGCTCCTCCACTTCGCTGACCTTGCCCTGGAACAGCACGTGCCACTCGCCCCGGTCCCGCGGCCGGACAAGAACCGCGACCTTGCGACCCGGGGCGAGCAGCCGGTGGCGCACGCCCTGCCGGTCGGGCAGGTCGTGCATGAGGATACTGAAGCTCGTCGGGTCATTGAGTTTGTGCTCGGAGCGGATCTCCAGCACACACTGGCGCTGTTCCCGGGTCCACGGGGTTCCCCCGCTGCCGCTGACGATCTGGATAGTCGAAAGCATCTCAATCCTCGTCCGTCGGGATGCGGATCCGCGCCTGGGCGAGAACAGCATCAGGCAGCAGGCGCCCGTTATGCGCTGTGATCTCCCAGAACGCTTCGGCGCGCTTGAGATAGAACCAGGCGAGATGATCCAGCCGTTGGGGGTCCTTCGTGATATGCGTGCCGCGGTTCCGTCTCGCCGGGATAACGGCAGGCTTGACCGCCAGCACCTCGCGCCCGCGCGGGTCAGTGGTCTTGAAGGGCTGTGAGTGCTTTGTATAACGGCTATCGGGGGAGAACTTGGCCATCGTTTCCTCATTCAGATTGGCGCGATGAGTCGCCAGAGTGGCGACAGGTCGGCGAGGTTGGCGACCGCCAGCAAATCACTTTGCGCGCGGGTGTATTCATAGGCGGCGATTGCGATTTCGGCGGCATCGCTGTTGCTGCAGCGGAAGTAGTCGGGCGTCAGCACTTTCAGCTCCATTGCCACCGTCGCCCGGATCGGGTAGTAGAGCGCATCGTGTTGATGCTCGGTAACTGTGAAACTCTCGATCTGGACCGGCAGGATTATCCGTGCACCCAGCCAGAGAATGACCGGAGCCACCTCGGGCGGGGTGTAATCCGATGAGCCGGTGTTTGTGAGGTCGGCCACCGACTGCAAAAGATCCCCGACCAGGCCCTTGGTAGGCTCTATCATCTTGCGCAGCGCCGCCAGGCGCGCTTCAACGCTGAACGAGTTCGGTGGGACCAGTGAGCCCTTCGCGGCATAGGGATCGATCTTGATCTCGAAGCCGGTGAACTTCTGCGGTACCTCAATCGGCTGCACCGGTGCGCCGGGGCTGGGGGCGCCTTCCTCCGCCTCGGCCTTCCAGGGAGTGAAGTTACGGGTCAAGGTCTCGGGGTTGATGTCGAACTGCACAACGTTGGGAATGTTGCCGGCAATCCCGGCGATGCCGGATTTCGGGTTGAGCTGGATCAGTGCGCCCTTGACGGACTTTACCGGGGGGGCAGTCAGGGTCATGACGGGACCTCCGAGATCTCCGGGTTGCCGTAGGAGAGCACACGGCCCAGTTCACGCTTTCCGGGCAGGCGGCCGTTCTGCCGCGCTTCGGCCAGCGTCGCGCGCCGCAGCGCATTAATGGTCAGCACGTCTTTTCCACTGGCGGCTCCCTGTGCGTAAGCGTTTAGCACGACGGCCTTGATGCGCGCGCCGGAGAAACTGAATGCGGGACCCAGGACCTCTGAAAATGCCAGAACGTCCTCTGCCGGTTCGAAAGGTGACAGGGCGAGGCGCCACAGTTTTGTGCGCTCGGACTCGCCCGGCGGCTGGAAGTCGAGCGTATGGCGGATACGGCGCAGCATGGCCTCATCGATTTCCTGGGGCCGGTTGGTGGCGAAGATCACCGTACCCTCGTAGGCGTTCTCGATCAGCTGCAGGAAGTAGGCGGTGTTCTGGTTGTCGGCCCGCGCGATCTCGTTGCGAGTGTCCGTCCGCTTCGAGACGACAGCATCAAACTCGTCGATAAACAGAATCGCGCCGGACTGGCTCGCGGCCCGGAACATTTTGCGCAGGTTCTTGTTTGTCTCGCCGCGCCATTTACTGACAAGGCTCGCCACGTCCACGCGGAAGAGCGGCCTGCCCGCTGCGCCCGCCAGAACCCGGGCGCTCAGCGTCTTGCCAGTGCCGGGGGGGCCCTGCAGCAGGATCGAGAGCGCCCGTTCCTGAACATAGACCCGGGCGACCTCGGGCCTGTTCATCAATTCGTGCTGGGTCTGTATCTGGGCCACCAGGTCCTCGAGCTGTTCCCGCATGGGCGGATCCAGGACAAGATCGTCGAAGCCCACGTCGGTCGACAGTTCGATTGCCCAGGCGTGGAGGGCGCGCGTACTTCGTCTTACGGCGCGACGTGCGAAGAGGTCGATATCGGACGACGGCGCAGTCTCAATCAACCGGGCATCCACGCCGCGAATGGCGGCCACACGACGAAGCTTGTTCTCAGGTGCATCGGGAAAGCGCTCGCGCAGCCGCGCGCGCAGGGCATCACGGCGGGGGGCGGGAATCTCGAAGCTGAGGTACCGGTGCGTCCTGGAAGTTCGGGCTGGCTGGCTTTCTACATTCGGAATGAACTGGAGCCGCGCGGAGGGCGAGATGCCCGGCTCGAGGAGCTGGGGTTCGGGGGCCTGCCAGCAGAGCGCCGCGTTCTGGACAGTGATGAAACGGTGGATACGCAGAACCTGGTCGGGAGTGAACGGTTCCTCCTGTGCCTGCACGACCCACAGGCTGGTGTTCAACATGGATGCCACTCCTGCGGCAACCCGGGTGAAGTCAGTCTCGGGGCTGCCTGTCAGTTCGCAAACGATACAGTGCGCCTTGCTGCCCTCGACCCGGATGGCCTGTGCCATGTTTTGCAGGACCTTTTCATCAGCAGCCTGTCCCTCCTCGACGCGCGTCAGTAATTGCTGGAGTGCCGGTTCCAGGCCCGGCCTGCCGGCCAGCCATTCGATCACTGCGAGGTCGATGTCAAAAGCCATCGGGGCCCCGGGTCCCATATCGCGGGCACGGACGAGCTGCCAGAGATTCAGGGCGCTGTCCGAGGTGTAGATTGGTATCCGGCCCAGCCCGAAGGCCTCCCTGACGAGCGCTTCATGGATATAGGGGAATGCGGACCTTTCGCGAATGGCTGCCTCGAGAGTGGGGTCGATATGTTGTGCAATAAGGCAGGTCAGCAGGTCACACTCGGGTTGTGTCAGGCCCAGCATCTGGACAAGCTTTGCAAAGCGCGAATTTTCCGGGTCGCTGAGCCGGGCGCGCAGCATCGCCACCTGCTCGCCGTCGTGGCGACCGGTCAGCTTTTTTTCAGTGAGTTCGACGATGGCATCAATGTCGATGGCATAGAGTTCGGCGAAGCTGCGCATCTAGGTACCCCCCACCCAGAACGGCTGGCTGACGGCGTTGCGGATCCAGAGCTGGACATAGGCCAGGGCATTCTCGTCAGCGTCGTCGGACAGCACATAGTCGATTCGCCTTGGTCCGGCAATGGCGGCGTCTCCCGCCTGGAGGCCGGCCGCAGAATCGCGCACGTGATAGACCGCACCACCGATGGCCAGCCGCAGGAGACTGGCATGGTTATCCGCGGGCGCCATCGTCTCCAGGTCGAAGTTACCATCGAGGTCGAGCCGGAAGCGCCGACCGGAGACGAGGTCGGCCTGCGCGATGTGGGGATTCAGTGTGAAAGGCAGGCGGTTGGACGGGATCTCGAAGGGCACCGGTTCGCCGCCCTGCATCATGGTCTCGCTGGTCAGGACACGAATCTGCGCATCGCCTGGCTCAAGTGAGAGTGGTTGCATCACGCCGGCGACCGGACGGGCGACCACTGCACCGGTGGTTACCAGAACTTCACCGCGCTCGTCATCGATTGCCCAGCCGTTCGCGGCGTTAGCCTCGAAGTCGACGCGGAAGGTTTCCATGGTATCGCCCACGGGCACTGTGAGTTCGATATCCACGAACTGGTCAATGGAAGTGCCGCGGAGCACGAGAACGCGGTCTTCCGGTCCTGCGCCCGGGAACAGCTCGGCCGGTGTGCGGTTGAATTGTCGCTTTGAAGTTCCGCCCGCTCCGGGAATGGTTGCGGTGATTGTGCTCGAGATACGCTGCAGGCGCGGCCCCATGTTGGGCAGCGTCGCGTCACCGACAGTCAGGATCGGCCCGGAAAGTTCCTGCGGCATCTCCGGCTGTAGCCGTACGTTCTTGACCCTGAAATATAGGCTCGGTCGAACCGCACCGCCGTCATAGGCGGGCCAGACATTGAGCGCCTCGCTGCCGGTTTTGACGACGACTTCGATCTCGAAGTGGTTGCCCGCCCCGACGAGGGCGTCGTCGAAGACCGGGACCGTCCCGATCGAGACGTCCTCGTCCAGTTCAGAATGGTCCAGCAGTGTCGCCAGGGCATGACCCAGGAGATCCTGCTCGGACAGGTGCGGAAGCACTCCGGTCGCCTGGTAGACAGTGAGGTGGTAATGAAGTGTCACTGGCTTGGAGAAGAACACCGGGCGGGACGGACTGGCAGCAGGTTCCTCCGCGGCGTCGGGCTTTCCCTCGGGATGCAAGTGATACAGGAAGATGTTGACCAGGTTGGTTGTGGGCGACACGTCCAGCGGTGAAACCGAACTTGTATTGACGGTAAGTACGCCCCCCATACGCCGCTCGATATTGGCCGCGAGCAGGGTCTCCAGGGTTGATGTGACCTGGGAAAGCTGGGTGACTGCCATCTAGCGCTCTTCCTTCTTCCAGGCCGCGGCGAATCGAATCGGGCCGATTCTCGAGGCCTCGGCTGCAGTTCGGGGTGCAGGCCTGGCTGGCTGTTCGGCGCGGCTCTCGTTCGTGTGGTGATGGTGGATCTCGGTAACGACTTCCCGTGTCACCTCGCGCACGGGTTCGATGTCGGTGGGAATCGGGTTGTCACGCACCTCGGGCTCGAAATCGCTGGGAGATACAAGGGGCTGCTGGGGTTCGAACTCGCCGTGCAGCCGGGCAAGGGCCCGGGCCAGCTCTGTCTCGATCGCAGCCAGTGCAGGACCGGGATCCTGCTCCACAGGCTCGGTGGGTTCGGGTGCCGGATGCCCTTCCGCTGGTGCACGAGATTCAGTCTCTTCCGGCTCCGGCTCGAAAACCATGTTGTTGTCGACATTTTCGAAGTGTTCGTGGATATGCGTGGTTGAGTGGTCGACATGCTCTCGAACATAAATATCGGGGTCCGTAGCCTGTATCGGCTCCTCGATGCCGGAGTCGGGTGCCGGGGGAATATCGGCAGGTCGCTCTATGACCCGAGTTTCGTGTGCGACAATTTGCTCGTTCGGTTCGAGCGGTTGGGCCTGTGTTGGCTGTGCGGGGGGCTCCCGCTCGGGCGGGGATCGGTGAACGGTCTCCCGAAAATCATCGGGTTCGGGAAGCTCGGGATGGGCGAGCGGCAGGTTCACGTCGTCGGGTCCGGTAGCAGCCCCGACATCCGAAAATGGCAGGTCTGGAGTGGCAGCTTCGGTGATCGGGTCCGTCCATGGGGCATCCGTGCCTGTTATAGGCTCAGCAGGGCGATAACTTTCCAGTATGTCTTCGAAGTAACCTGACATTGCTCTATCGCCCTCAGCGGCTACTACGTGCGCGACCGCGCTGCACTTGGATAGTGTCGACCAGCGCAACTCGTGTCTGGCGTGGCAGGTCGAGGATGTCCGCGGCGGACCAGTGATAGCAGGAAGCCAGCACATGAATGTCGGCCAGGAGCCTGTGCAACCAGGTGCGAAGTCGTGAGGCAAGGTGGTTTCGCAGGACGAAGCGCTTACGCACGATTTCCCCGCAGCGCGGGCAGGGGGACTCGATGTCGTCCGCCAGGATCGGGCAGGCCCTGGCAACTTCCGCCTCGAACTCAGTTATTTTCTCCGGGTGAAGGTCTGTGCCACCTTGCCAGAGCCGGCGAGCCAGGACGCGCTGGTCCCGTTTTACTGATTTCAGGATCGACTGCGTGGGGAGCACATACGGTGCGCCATCAAAGGTTCTCTCCCTGTCCGGTTTCACCGCGTCGCGGATACTGGACAGCCAGGTGCCGAGATAGAACGCCACGGAGAATTTCTTGCTGCAATCCGGACAGTCCACGTTCTGGTCGATGGTGGTGCCAAATGTACCTGCATAGACATGTGCCAGCATCAACTCGTAGTCGATCAGCGGAAGCTCTGGCAGGTCATCCGGTAACAAACGGTCATCGCCCTGGACAAGCGCTGTCGGCATCAGCTGGTCAGGATTCGCGCCCAGCCGAAACAGCGCCTGCTCGTCCAGAGGGCGGCAAAGGTAGCTTCGTCGTTTCCCGACACCATAAATGACCTTCCCCCCTATCATCTGCGCCACATAGCCTCCCGTGATCAGGGTTCCAGGTATTTCGTCAGGCTGTATTCATATTGCAGCGAGAAGGTCAGGAATGTGTTTGCCTCGGCGTTGGAGTCCAGCGCGTCCCAGGCGATCGAAGTCGGCAGGCAGGAAAACAGCTCATGCTGGATGCGTGGGCGCATCTGGCTGTCCTTGACGTGGATCATCAGGTTTTTCTTCATCCCATCAACCGAGATTGCACCGGCGCTAACGGGGCTGTGTACCTGTTCGAACCAGTTGAGCAACGCGACGTCGAGCACCTGTGCCTGCTTGATCTCACAGGCCTCATAGGTCACCGCACCAGGGCTGTAGACCGAGTAAAGCTGGGTGCCGTCCTTGGAGGGGTTCGCCGCTACACTCGACTTGATGGCACCGATGGCGGTGACAGCGGCAACTGACTGCCCTTCGAGAAACAGCTCGAAATAGGCGTTGGTCAGCGGGGTCGGACGAACCGTGACAGGCGTAATGGGCATGGTCGCCCTCCTTAAAATGAGGGTTGCTCAAACTTGTGCTGAACATGAAGGTGAATAAACTCAGCTGGGAACAAGGGTGCGAAGAAAACCCAGACGTTCATGATGCCGAGCGCGATATCTGTAGGGGACGTGGTGGTCTCATCACAACGCACGTTATAGGCTTCATCGACAGTCGCGCCGCGAAACGCTTTTTTCTCATAGAGTCCGTGCATGAAGGCGCGGCACATCATCTCGATATTCGCCCAGGTAACCCGGTTATTGGGTTTGAAAACAAATTCCTGCAGCGCTGCCTGAAGAGAGTTCTTGATAAAGTCCGTGGTCATCCGGACGGGAATGTAGGCGAAGTCCCGGTTCGAGAAAGCATCATCACCCGCCAGCGTGCGAACGCCCCAGCTGACGTTGCCGGTCGACTTCGCACGCAGTGCATTGATTCCACGCGGATTGATAACGCCGTTGTCGGCGTCCGACATCGGGTACTCGAGGCCTGTAACCCCGACGAGCGGTGCAGAGAGGCCTGCGGCGGCGTTCCACACACCGAGCCGCCCGATGGTCGAGGCGATCACGCCCGCCATGGTGCCGGAAGGATCAATGTGCACCTGGGTGCGCCCGTAGGGCGTCCTGACCCGCGGCCAGAAGACACAGGTTACCTCGGGGATCACGCCGCTCTTGAAGTCGATAAGCTGGGCTTTTGCGGTGACCTCGTCGACCGTCGACCAGGCGTTCTCGTCACTTCTCGGGTCCATGATGAGAAGGGCGTTCTGTTCACGGCAAAATGCGCTGGCTGCGCCCCAGATTCCGCCGCGCTGGTCATCGCTCTGTTCATGACCGCGAGGCAGAATCAACATATTGAAGATATCGACTTCACGTGAAACCCGCTGGAACACGGCCTGGTAATCCGCGAGGACCGGCGCCTGGCCGTCGCTACCCATAGTCGCGCCACCGGCCTGTCCGAGGCTGAACGCCGCGCGAATTGCCGCGGCTGAATCCAGGTAGGCAATTGCGCCTCCGGTATCAAAGCTTCCCGCTTCTGAGGGCGCTAACATGCCGTCGTTGCGGACGGCCCGGACCCGGTAACCGATACGGCTGAACGTCCAGGTATTGCCTAGCGGGTCGGCAGCATTCAATGTTGCCACCAGGCTATCGAGATTGTTGGCAAAATTCGCCAGCGAGAGTGGTGTGTCGCTGTCCCCGTCCCCGTCGTCCATCGGGCTGGTCGCGCTGGGGATACCCCAGGTCAGCCCCGTGAGGCTGCCGTCTGTGGTGCCATCCCCGAAATCAACCGGCCACGGCTCCGCCCCGACACTGAGCGGTGCCTCGAGCGGTGAAATGTCGTCCGCCGAAGCGAAAGGGCGCGTCGTAACACCGGTCATCACGGGTCGGTATTGGGAGTAAAGGCCAACCTCCAATCCGCCCTGCAGGCTGCCGAGCGCGAGGGTTCCTGTACCGTCGTTATGCCCCGCAGGAAGGATGCGGATCGAACGGGTCCCATCTGTGCTGTCCACTGCGATGCGCAGCGCGGAGGAACCGTGCCCGCTGTCGTGAGCAGTCACGTGTACATGGGCCGAGAGACCACGGGCTCCCAGCGAGGTGTTGATTGCCTCCTGGATAGAGGCCAGGGTGATTGGCTGGGTCAGCGTTACCGGTACCTGCTCACGCCCGTCAATCTCGACGATGATCCCCAGGTCGTTGCCGATGCCGGACAGGAAAGTACTGAGATCGGCAAAGTAAAAGCCGGACTGGCTGTAGACCAGGTCCTCATTATTAATCGTGAGGTCCGGCGGGGCGTGCTCGGTGGTCACACGGACCAGCCGGGAATTTCCATTCACTACGCGCTGGACGAAGTTGGGCGCCTGCGGGTCCATGGAAAGGTTGGTGAAGGCTTCGCTTTCAGCCCGCCCCAGGCGGCCCTGGTCGTCCACCGTCTCCCGCCAGAGCGTCAGGTTGAAGGTCAGTTCCGGGTCGGGTGTGTCGTAGTCGACTTCGACCCGGATCGCATCGCCGAGAACCCCGGCATCAACCGCGTCAACGCGGAGCACCTCGCTGCCGGGGCCGGCGAATTCGCTCTCGATCACATGATGTGCAGCAACGGCATTATTGGCAGTGCGGACGACTACCGCATCGCCCAAGCCAGCAGTAAAGGCCTGGCGTATCTGAATGCCGAGCTCGCCGTAAGCCAGGTCATCGCCGAACTGCGCGACGTACTGCTCGAAACTGCGAATCGCAACAGGTGTATTAATGGGACCCTTCCGTGCCATGCCGATAGCAAGCAGTCGGCTCGAAATTGCGCCGCGGGCTACAGACTGGCCAGAGGGATGCTCGAAGGTGCGAACACCGGGGGACAACATTATCGACATTATATCCACCTTGGGTTGGCGGGAATCAAAAATGAACCTATCAGTGGGAAATTGTTCCTGTCTATGGTTGAAATTGATGTTGGCGCTTAATCCTCTTACGTCTTATTACATGGAGCACTGGGTATCATTCTGGTGGTGGAGGGTTTCACTTTCGTGAGTGGCCGGTGCCATGCCTGCTTGCAGGTGATGTGTACCAGTTGTGTGGATTAAAATTGCAGGGAATGTTCTTCAGGGGATTTTCTACGGCTGTGAATTGCAAAATATTTTCGGTTAACAAGGTTTCTTTTTCCTGCATTTCTGAAAGTCCGTGTAATTAACCTTGCCGGGCCAATCATCAAAACTGGTTTTTATGGGGCCTGTAGATACGTATTGCGACCCGTGAGAATATGGATAGTGGTGGTTGCAGCAATATGCCCCGTGGCTACAGGCATTAAACCGTATGCCCTGCATGGTGTGTCGGTAACGCCTGTGGGTGGTGGCCGCGGGTTCAATAGGAAAGCAGGATGTGGTTGTAGGAAAGGATTAAAACCGGGAATGCCAGCAGTACCTTGTTACCGTTTTCAAGGCGAAGCCTTGCTTGTAGGGGTAGTCAATAATATTTAGCTAAGTGCGGTTTGGGGGAGAGGCATTTGCTGTTCTTTTCTATCCTGGACATTTTATATTTATGGGTCGCCTGCTTCCCGGGGTGGTGAATTCTCAGGCTCAACAGGGCTTTCCGGAAAGGCGGCACCGAGTCGGCTCTCTTGTTTTTTTCTGTTTGAGTATCTTTCTGCTGCCAGAGACTATCTGGATCTGTGAGGTTGTCTGAAGGTGATTTACTGTCGTTAATGGTTGTCTCCCTATTATGTTGATTTGTCAGAAGTCCATTAATTGATAATAGGGAGGTAAGAGTGCTTTGGATAATAATGCCGTGATAGTGTGGTCGATAAAGACCGGAGGGGACAGGAATCACTGCCTGCCGTGACACTGCAGGGGCAGTAGTGCTGTAATAGCCGAGCGGGGAGAGCTGCAAGGCGCTTCTGGCAAGGTGATGGGTGATCGGTGGGGCTCACTACCGTTGATGCCTTAAAGCAGGTGCCTAGTGCCATCCCGGCTGCCTTACTGTCTGCCCTCGCTCAGTTCCCCTCGATACTAACAGGGGAGTTTTGTACAAACGTTTTATTCTGGCAGCAAAACCATCCTTACAAAGCGGCGGGCCCTGTCTTGTCCGAAGAGCTTTCTCGTGGAGGACGAAACCCGCTGGTGACCACTGGCTGGTGCAAGCGTGTATGCTGCGTGACTGTTGTACTTGCGCGGGGCGAGCTGCCGGTCCCTGGCGCAGAACGCGTGGTATGCCCCGGGTGCCCTGTAGTTTTTCTCCTGGTAGCAAGCGTTCCTGCACTCTACCCGCCCTTGGCTATACTTTTCGCTTTCCTCCATTCGAGTACATGTGAAAATAAAGGGAAGGCAATTATGGAAGCGATACTCGGGATCCTGATCCTTATTGCTGATATTTACGCAATCATCAAAATCCTCCAGAGCCCGGCAGGCGCGCTCAAGAAGATTATATGGGTATTGTTGGTGCTGATTTTGCCGGTGATCGGCCTGATCATCTGGTATTTCGCCGGCCCGGGCGGGAAGGGCGGGTAGATAGCGCCTGGCCAGGTATGGCTTCGGAGCAGTCGTGGTAAGCGTTCAGGCTTCCGGCGCCTGCCCCGGCAGTGACGCATCTTTCCACTGTTCCGGAGATTCGTTTTCAGCCAGTATGCCACAGGTGACCGCCAGGCCCTGGTACGCTGTCCGGGAGAAATAGAATAGCCAAAAAACGATGCCGGCAAACTTGGCGCCGTCCTCCAGCAGGTACGGGTCCGGTAGCCAGTCAAAGGAGTTCTTGTCGATAAATACCGACAGGAAAAAGAATCCCAGGGCGATCGCGAATGGGACGAAATCAGTCTCCAGAATGGTTGTACGGAACTTTGCCAGGTAAGCCAGCATCATCAGTGCGTAGGCGATTAGTACATATCGCTCGCGCATATGGAGGAAGTGTGGGGCTATGTCCTCATGAAACAGGAACAGGTCATCCAGCATCACCAGCGAGGTAATCAGACCGGAGGTGAGCAGGAACAGGCAAATCGCTCTTCTGCCGATTTTCATACCCAGTAAAAGGGCGGAAAACAGGCAGATGGTTGCCGAGGCACTCCATAGCACAATACCGATATTGGAGAGTATGCCCACATAGAAATGCCCCTGGAGGACTGCGGCGGGGTCCCGGGTGAATGTGCCGACGGGGATGCCGGTTGACTCTGAAGCCGCGGATAACGCTATAAGCAGCGCCAGGGTAATGGCCCCCAGTGACAGCAACCAGAATCTCAGTATTTGTAACTGCTGTAAGGCCCGGGTAATCAGCTGTGCGTGGGTATGGCGGGACTTTAACTGCGCTGGCATGGTACTGCCCGTTGATCCTTTCCGTGGCAATGAGGCCGGCTGCCGGTGACACTGCCGGATAAAGCATTATCCTGCCACGGCGCCTGAATACCTCGACTTCTCCTTCCTGCACCCGATCCCTGGGTGGCAGATTAATAAAAGTGTAGACCCGTTATTACCAATGGTTTCCTTTCTGCCCGATGCCGCTGCCAGCGGATATCCGGCGAAGTACACTGGCGCGGGCTGCAGCTCTACTGGTGCTTGCCGCTCGCCCGCCCGGATTCCGGCCCTGCCCGTCGCTGTTTAACCCGTGCCCGGCCTGTGGCTGTATTTGTGCGGCATTTCTGGTTTACACGCAGATCAGGGATTCCCCTATAGAGCTTCGCAGAAGCCCCAACTTACCATCCTGAAGGGCAGCGCCAGCCTGAAATTTGGGCCAGGCCGTTGCGTCCTGACAACAAGTAAAAGATAAGGATGGAGAACCAGTATGTTCCCAACTAACCCCCGCCGTCGTCGATGGCAGGCGTGGCTGTCGGCATCCCTGGCGTTCGCCATGCTGTCGGGCCAGCCCGCTATGGCGGACGATGGCATGATTGACGCGGATCCAGCACCGGAGGCAGTACAACCGGTCACCAGTGGAGACCGCCTGGTGCGCTTTGTGGAGTTGAACAGCAAGCCGCTGTCCGAAGCGCAGGTGAACCCCAGCCGCGAGGCAGCCTACCTGCGTAAGCTGGCGGTCGAGCAGGACGAGTTCCGCGCACAGGCCCGCGCCGCAGGCATCGAGTTCACCGAACGCCGGAACTTCGATGTGCTGTTCAACGGCCTGTCGATCGAGATTGATCCCGAAGACCTGGCCGCGCTGGAGGCACTGGACACTGTCTCTGCCAGTCACCCGATCTATTCGGTGATGGGGGGGCAGTCACCGGTGCCCGCAGAAGCGCCGGAGGGCACCACCCGAGACAACGTGACCGTTACCAACCTGACCGGTGTGCCCGAGGCCCACTCTGCCGGGATTACCGGCGAGGGTGTAGTGGTGGGCGTGATCGACAGCGGTATCGACTACAACCACCCGGCATTCGGCGGCCCGGGCTTCCCGAATGACAAGGTGATCGGCGGCTATGACTTTGCCGACGACGACGCGGATCCCTTTGACGACCGTTACGCCTCCGTTGAGATGCACGGTACCCATGTGGCCGGTATCGTGGCGGGCAAGGACGACATCATGGTCGGGGTTGCACCGGATGCGAAGCTGCGGGTCTACCGCATTTTCGGTACCGAGAATCCCGGCGCGACAGAGGATGTGTTGCTTGCTGCGATGGAGCAGGCGGTGGAAGACGGTTGCGACGTGGTGAATATGAGCTGGGGCAGTAACCGCTATGAAGTGCTGCAGAACGGCGTGATCTCCCGGGCCACAGACCGCATGCTGAGACGCGGTACCGTACCGGTGGTGGCGATCGGCAATAACCTGGCCGGACCCTTCCTGCCCGGTAGCCCGGCAATTGCCAAGAGCGCGATTGCGGTGGCAGCGGCCTATAACAGCAAAGCCACCGAAATGGCATTCAAGGCCTCCAATGGCGAAATCATGCCTTTCCGTGCCATGTACCTGGGCCAGCCGGTTCCCGGCAAGGGCACGTTCGAGGTCGTGGATGCAGGCACTGCCAACTGCGCGGCCCTCCCGGAGGATGTCTCCTACGAGGGCAAGATCGTCCTGCTCAAGCGCGGCCACTGGAGCTGCCGCCCATATATGGCGGTCAACCTCTACGCCGAGGCGGGTGCGGAAGCGGCCATCTGGTGGCAGGATTCCTGGGACCCGGATCGCTTCGCTTCGCAATTCAGCAGCACCATTGAGCGACTGGATATCCCCACCGTGGCAGTGCGTACCGGTGATGGTAGCGAGCTGGCCTCCATGAGCCCGGGGGCCAGTGTCAGCTGGGGTCACTTCTTCGAGGACCCGGCCACATTCCCGGGCAAGACCACCTTCTTCAGTGCCTGGGGCCCGAGCCATGAGCTCGACATGAAGCCGGATGTGATGGCCCCGGGTGGGTACATCTTCTCCGCTATCCCCGGCTATGCCGGTTATTACGGGTTGATGGACGGTACCTCCATGGCAGCGCCGCATGTGGCCGGTATCGCAGCACTGATGCGCTCTGCTAATCCCAGCCTGAAAGCCCATGAGGTCCGCGATATCCTGCTCAGCACTTCAGAGCCGGCCGACTTCACGGTTGATCCGGACCTGGGCCTGCACCCGGTGGCACAGCAGGGCGCGGGCATGGTGAATGCCATTGCTGCCCTGGGAGCCCGCACTAAGGCGGAGCCGGCAAAGCTTTCCCTGGGCGAGTTCGAGGGCAGGTGCCTGTCCCGTGACATAACGGTGGAAAACAAGAGTGATACTGATATCAGCTATCGTGTGTCACATCGCTCTGCACTGACCGTTAACCCGCCGATGACATTCCGCTGGGTTCCCAGCACATCGGCGGCTACGGTTGAGTTTTCCAGTGACAGTGTCGTGGTGCCCGCCTCTGGTGAGGCAAAACTTTCGGTGAGCTTCAGCCAGCCGGTTGATGTTGCCGAGGGTAGTATCCTCTCCGGCTGGATCGAGCTCACTCCCGAAAATGGTGATGGGATCCTGCGGGTACCCTACCTGGGCATCAAGGGCGATTTCCAGGCCCTGCCGGCGATCAACCCGACCTTCACTGATATTAACCAGGGGCTCGACAACCCGTCGCTTCGCCCGGGTAACGTACCCAATTGCGACCTGCCGCCTTACGCACGCCCGCGCTGCTGCAGCGATTCCACACCGGGAGCCTGCGGCTGGTCGATTGGCAAGAGCACCTCAGTAACCCTGGATTTCAGCAACGACAGTATTTATGACGATGTTGCCTTTACCATGCTGTCGCAGGGCTTCCCGATGCTGCGCAAATACCGTGCACGGGTGATCAACACAAGCGGTCGCACGGTGGCCTGGGCCAAGGACCGCTATACCGGCCTCCGGCCGGCAGAGCTGTTCGAGCACTGGGTGCGCAACAGTGGTACCGGCACCGGCATTGATTTCGCACAGTGGGATGGTGTGCTGGAGGACGGTTCGCCCGCACCTGAGGGTACTTACTACATCCGCCTGGAATTCGACAAGCTGGGTGGGGATGGTGTCAGCTATCCGGGCTTCGAGACCTGGACCTCACCGCCGATTACCGTAGTGCGCTAGGTACCTGGCCCACAGGCCCCGGGGCCAAATAAAGTGGGGCCGCGCCCGCCTGTTTTCGAGTGCGGTTCGGGCTGGCGTAAACCCCCGGTTTTCCCAACGGCCAATGCGATTATTGGGCGAGCCCGGTCAATGGGCGATTGGCATCACCGGCCATCGCCCATTTTTTTGTAATCCACTGGAGTGTCCTGCAGCTGTTATCCAGACCGGAAGCGGAGGCGCCCATACCCCCTTGCTGAAGGCGGGGAGCAAACCTGCAAGACATGGGAATGCCTGGCCCTGACGGGCTTCCCGGCACGGAATGGCGTTGCGCAGCTGTTACTCGCATCACCCGGGGATACCTTTACGGTGTCGATCGCAGCCCGGTCTGTGCTGCCTGCTTCCCTTCCCGGGCAGGCTTTTCCGGGGATCGTGATTTTGCCCGCCTCAGGACTCGCTTCTTCCACCAGAGGTAGGCCCCTGTTCCGAACAGCAGGCCCGGGACCAGTCCGGCCAGCAGCACCAGCCAGCGGCCGGCCAGGCCGAGGGCATCGCCATTATGCAGCGGGAACTGCCAGCGCAGGATTTTGTTGCCGAGCGGTATCGTGGTGACATTCTCGACCATCAACACCTCCCCACTGTACTGGTCCACGCGTGCGAAGCTGGCTCCATAGTTTTGCCACACCTCGCCGGCAGCGCGGAAGGAAACCCCGTAGCTGTCCGCCGCATCCTGTGGCAGGTAAATACGTTTCAGGACACCGCCGGGAAATTCCTCCTGTGCGATTGCTGCGGCGCGGTCCGGGGAAATCGGCTGGCCGCGGTCTGTGTGTGAGCCGGGCAGGGCAGCCAGGGGCTCGGTGGGGAACACGGCACTTACCACGGCCCGCACCTGCTGTGGGAACACCAGGGTGACGCCGGAGAAGCTGGTGACCAGCAACAGCGGCAGGAAATAGATGCCGAATACCCGGTGCACGTCGAAGTAGAAGCGGAAGCGGTTGCCGCTGCGGGAGATGCTGAACGCCTTGCCCCAGCGCCGGCCGCCGGTGCGGCTCCTTTTCGGCCACCAGAGCACGGCACCAGTGATACAGAACACCATCAGTAACAGCCCCATCAACCCGACCACGGTCTTGCCTTGCTTGCCGGACAGCAGGGTGTAGTGCAGCCGATAGAGCCAGGTCATGGTGTAACCGGGGGTGCCCCAGCCCCGCACGGCCAGAACTTCGGCATCGGTGGGGGATACGCTGACCTCGATGGGCCCCGGCGCGCCCTCTGCACCCGGGAAGCGCACGACATAGGGACTGCCGGATTGTCGCGGGGTCATCAGGCGCTTGGGGGCGGGATTACCGGGCACAGCGGCGCGGGCCGCGGCGAGAATATCCGCGTAGCTGGCCGGCGCCTCACTGGGCCTGAATGTGACGGTGTGTGGCGCCAGCTGTTCATCGAGCGCATGGTCGAACACCAGCAGGCTGCCGGTGAGGCTGATCAGTGACAGCAGCAGGCCCAGGAACAGGCCGGCGTACTTGTGCAGGGTGAACAGGGCTTTGCGCATGGTGAACTCGGTTATCCCGCCCGGCCGGTTATGGCCGGCGCGGCGGGTTTACGGGAGTTGGATCAGAATACCCGGGAGTAAGACAGGTTTACGCTGCGCCCCATGCCCTTGAAGTTGCGGATATCGTTGCCCGCGGTCTGGGAGTAGTAGGTAAAGTAGTCTTCGTTGGTCAGGTTCTGGATCCCCAGTGCGAACTCGCCGGACAGCGCCTGCAGCTGCGCACTGGCATCGATGGTTGCGTAGCCGTCAAACTCGGTGGTGACGTCGCCGTCGGCGTTCTCAAAATCCCGGTCCATCAGCCAGTTGGCCTGCAGGCGGGTAGAGAGGTTGTCGGTCCAGTTGCGGGCCCAGCTCAGGTTGATGCGGTTGGGCGCGATGTTGCGGCCGTCCAGGTCGGTATCCACACTGCCGTCCTGGTCCGAATCGTAGCGGCCCTCGGTGTAGGCATAGCGCAGCTCCAGGGTATCGCTGCCGCTCACGAACCACTGGCCGCGGGCTTCCACGCCGTCGATCTCGGTCAGCTCGCGCTTGACGCTGTATACGCCGTCCGCGCCCAGGGCCAGGCGCTGGCCGATATCGGAGTCCGACGTATAGTAGGCCAGCTGGGCGGCGAAGCGCTCGCTGCTGAAGTCCAGGCCCAGCTCGCGGTTCTGGGTCAGGATCGGCTGCAGGTCGAGGAAGCTCTCGACGCTCTGGCCCGGCTGGTTGATGCCGCGCAGCACCCGGCCCACGTCGGGCATGGAGAAGCCCTCGGAATAATTGGCATAGGCGCGCAGGGCGTCATTGATGTCGTAGGTAGCGCCGATATTGCCCAGGGTTTCACTGAATTCCGGCGAGCCGCCCTCTACCTGCTGGCTGCCGTAGGAAAAGAGGGTGGTGAAGTCTTCGACCTCCAATTTGGAGCGCTCGTGGCGGATGCCCGCGGTAACGGTCAGCCGCTCGATGCCAGTGAATTCGCCCTGAACGTAGGGGGCGATATTGCGGTACTGGGTCGGCGGTACCCAGGCACGGCCGGTCTGCACCAGCTGCTGCCAGGTCTCGTCTTCAAACATGTCCACGCCGTAGGCGAGGCTCACCGGTGCGCCGGCCACCCGGTCTTTCAGCAGGGTCAGCTTGAGGCCCCGCTTCTCGGAGTTGTTCTGCGACTGGTCGAAAACCTCATCACCGTAAGCCGGATCCTGGAAGGTACCGAAGGTGCCGCCGCCGTACGTGCCGGCAAAGTCCTGGGAGAATACCTGGGCACGCAGCCTGTGGCCGAAGATCTCCTCGTTGCTGTACTGCAGGTTGACGGTGGTGACGTCGTTGGAGGGGGCGTCGCCCGGGACCTGGCCCTCGACTGCGGTAGTGGGAATGCCGGCACTGATGTCGCCATCGACGCTGACCCAGTTGTTGTCACCCTCGATCTTGTAGTGGTTGGCGGTCAGCTGCAGGCGCTGGTCGTCCCAGCTGTAACCGGTCTTGATAAAGGCATTGATGGACTGGCTGTCCATGGTGTCGCCCTGGGTGTTGTCAAAGCCGACAATATCGCCATTGGCGTCGTAGCTGATGCCGGTGTCGCGATAGCTGAGGCTGGCCAGCAGGTCCACGTCATCCACCTTGCCCGACAGGCTGTAGTTGCCGCCGTAGCCTGCGGTCTCGCCCAGGTCTTCCGGCTGCAGGGTGGATTCCACGCGCAGGCTCTGCTGGAACTCGTCGCTGGGAGTGCGGGTGACCAGGTTGATGATGCCACCGGATGCGCCCATACCGTGGATGGCATTGGCGCCGTGGATGACTTCCACACGTTCCAGCATCAGCGGGTCGATGGTGTGTCCATCGCGCCCGCCGTTGCGCAGCGGGTTGGACTGGGGCACGCCATCGATCAGGTACAGCGGCTTGCGCCCGCGCAGGCTCTCACCGGAGCTGGTCATTTTCTGCCGGCTGGGGGAAAAGCTCGGGATCAGGTTGCCCAGCACGGTGGACAGGTCACTGGTGGCAGCCAGCTCGCGGGTCAGTTCGGCCTCGTCGATCAGGGTGACGGTATTGGGGATACTGCTCAGCGGTTTCTCGGTACGGCTGGCGGTAACCACTACTTCCTCATCGATTCGGGCGCCGTCTCCAGCGGCATAGGTGGCAGAGCTGGCAGCGGCAATGGCCAGGGCGAGCGTGGTATTCAGGTGGCGCATTTTCGGTTCCTTGATGCGTCGAAAGGTCGGGGATTTACGCGTTGTGGAATGGCCGGTGCAATAAAAGTGGCCGTTCTGTTGTACTGTGGCGGCAATGGTAAAGAAAGTGAGAATCAATATCAATAAGGTCTGGTGTGGGCAGGGCCCGGAGGAGCCAGCCGGTGTGAGATCGGGGAGTGGGGGTGAGGACCATTCGCTGGATGGGGCGCACCCGGCCCTTTGCTGGTCATCTTGCGGTGGAGAGATCAGGCAGAGGCGGGTTTCGGTCTCCGGGTTGGGAGGAGGCCGTGGGACTGGAAACGGCACCGCAGGCAGGCCGGTGCTTCCAGCCGGTCAGCTGGTGTCTTTAGCTGTCGATGCTCAGGCAATTGCGGCAGGGCTATAGCCAGCCGTGCGATTCAGGCCGTTGCAGTGGTTGAACCGAAGTGCTTTTTTACCAGTGCTGCCGCCTCCGACCAGTCCACCTCCTCAAGGGATTCTATGCCAGAGGCCAGGGTGTCCAGGATCTGCTGGTTGATTACCCCGCGGCGCTGGGCCTCGGCGTAGGGAATGCGCTGGAACATGACCATGCCATAGCGCGGGGTAAACTGTTCCGGCCAGCGCTTCTGCAGTTCGAAGCCAATCGCCTTCTTGAGCAGGAACTGCGGGTCGTTTACTGAATCCCGCATCTCCACGTAATTTTCCAGCGCCATGTCTGCAATGGCCGCGCCATTGGGTGCGCGCAGGCGGTCATATTCACTGAACACCTGCTTCCAGTCGGCGTAATGTTGCTCTATACACTGGTCCAGTACCACGCAATCCTCAAAGCCACAGTTCATGCCCTGGCCATGGAAGGGGACGATCGCATGGGCGGCATCGCCGATAAGGATCGCCTTGTCGCCAATATGCCAGGGTTTGCAGCGCACGGTCCCCAGCTTCCCGGTGGGATTGGCAAAGAAGTCATCCACCAGCCCAGGCATCAGCGCATCCACATCCGGGAAGTACTCTTCAAAGAACTGGAACACGTCCTCCTGCGTCTGCAGGGCCGCAAAGCTGGCTTCGCCTTTATTGGGCAGGAACAGGGTCACCGTGAAGCTGCCATCCATATTCGGCAGTGCGATCAGCATAAAGCCGCCGCGGGGCCAGATATGCAACGCGTGCTTTTCAATCAGGAAGCCACCATCGGCTCCGGCGGGGATCTCCAGTTCCTTGTAGCTGTGGTCCAGGGGCTCCAGGCTGTCGCTGCCATCCTGGGCAGCCACCAGCGCCTGCCGGACTTTTGAGCCAGCACCATCCGCCCCGATCAGCCTCGAGAAGGTTACTTCGACAGGAGAGCCGCTTTCATCGTCAATAAACACAGCGCAGTTGTTGTCGAAGTCAACGGAATCCAGCCTGTGTGAGAAGTGGATCCTGACATGCCCGGTGTCCTCCGCTGCGTCCAGTAGCAGGTGGTTCAGGTCCCCCCGGGAAATCGAGTAGATGACTTCTTCCTCGGTCTGCCCGTAAGGCTGGAAGTTCTGCTCGCCCCTGGGGTCATGGATCATACGGCCGCGCATCGGGATCATCATTTGCCGGACCCTGTCCATCAGCCCGAGTTGCTCCAGCGGGTAGATACCGCGATTGGCAAGTGCCAGGTTGATGGAACGGCCGGCAGAGATGTCGTGCCGGCGCAGGTCCACACGGCTTTCATAGACTTCCACATCAAAGCCCCGGCGGCCCAGGAAGCAGGCGGCCATGGCACCCACCAGGCCGGCGCCAGCGATGACGATTTTTTCTTTGCTGGTTTCGCGCATTGCCATCACTCGTTACAGGCGGATTTCAGGATTTGTACAAAGCGGTAAATGTCCGTAAAGCTGTTGTACAGCGGGACCGGGGCGATACGGATTACATTCGGCTCCCGCCAGTCTGCGGTAATGCCCGCCGCTTCCAGCCGCCCGAACAGTTCGCGGCCAGTCAGGTGTTTCGCGTCGCAACACAGCGACAGCTGGCAACCGCGTTCGTCCGGGCTTTCCGGCGTGATAACGCGGATAAACTCTGACACTTCAGCATCCAGGAGGTAGCGCAGGTAGCCGGTCAATTTCTCTGATTTCTTGCGCAGGGGCTGGATGCCACCGGCCTGCCGGAAAACATCGAAAGAGGCGCGGATCGCCGCAAGGGAGAGGATAGGGGGATTGGAAAGCTGCCAGCCCTCGGCGGTTGGCATCGGGACAAAACGGTTTTCCATCCTGAAGCGCGTATCCTTGTCATGGCCCCACCAGCCGGCAAAACGGTCCAGGCTGATGTCGCGCGCGTGGTGGCGGTGTACGAAGCAGCCGGCCACCGATCCGGGCCCCGAGTTCAGGTACTTGTAGGTACACCAGCAGGCGAAGTCCACATTCCATTCATGCAACTGGAGCGGGATATTGCCTACCGCGTGGGCCAGGTCAAAACCCACTTTGATACCCCGCGCCTGTGCCGCACGGGTAATGCCCGCTAAGTCCAGTACCTGCCCGGTGTAGTACTGCACCCCCGGCAGCAGCATCAGTGCGATGGTGTCTCCCTGCTCCGCGATCAGTGCCTCGATATCCTCCTGGCGGAGCAGGTCCTCGTTCTCCCGGGGCCTGAGCAGCACCAGGCCGTCCCTGGGATCTATACCGTGATGGCGCAGCTGGCTCTCTACCGCGTAGTGATCCGAGGGAAACGCGTGATCCTCGATCACGATCTTGTAACGCGTCTCACTCGGTCGGTAAAAAGTCACCATCATCAGGTGCAGGTTTACCGTGAGGGAGTTCATCATTACCACTTCGTCGGTGTTTGCACCGACGAGGTCCGCGGCGGTTTCTGCCAGGAACTCGTGGTAGGGCATCCAGGGGTGTTCGCAGTCAAAGTGTCCCTTGACGCCGAGGCTAGCCCACTTGTCCAGTTCCCGAACGACATAGTCGCGAGCCAGCTTTGGCTGCAGGCCAAGGGAGTTGCCACACAGGTAGATTTCCTCGGTGCCATCGCCGGTACGCGGAATCGAAAACTGTTCGCGGAACTTTGCCAGTGGATCGTCGCTGTCCAGTTGGTGGGCGAACTCCAGACCCGATTCATAATGCATGGGTATTCCTCGTTATTCTTCTTCCAGCGGAACCAGTATCGGCCGGCTGGGTGCGGCATCGGTGCGAAAAGCAGGTACCTGCAGGTTCAGGCCGTAATAACCGTCCGGCAGTGCGTCTGGCACAAATATCATTTCAGTGATGGTACGCATGGCATGGGCAGTGTCATCCATCTTTGTGATGCCGCGGGGGACATGCCAGAACTGCCGGTGGTTCGCCAGCTGCCCCTCGTCATACATCTTGTCAACGCTGGGGAAGTCCACCAGCAGGTGATCAAAATTTTGACTGATCCATTCCATGGCCTCCAGGCTCAGGAACACCGGTGGGCAATCCTCCCCATATTCCAGCGCGCACTTTTCGGGGCTGTTTGGCTGCGTCCGGATCACCAGTGCCGGGCAATCGCCGAGCCGCTCCGGAAAGCCGGTGTTATCCAGGGCCTCCAGTAGGGCGTGTCGCGTCACGACACTGTCGGTCGCTTCCGGGTTGGGCCAGTAGCCTTCGTTGCTTTTGGCAAGCTGGACGGGCTGCACTGACAGCAATACAGCGTTTTGCAGGATCGGAAGTGGCAGTTCACCCACAGCCACCTCATCGTCGACAATATGGGAGATGGATTCCGTATGCGTGCCGTTGCAGTGTGGTGTCAGCTGCAGGGTGCGCACGTTGCAGCTGCCCCCGCGGGAGGTATCCCCGACAAAACCGCCGCCCTCCACGGTCGTTACTGTTGCGGTAGGTACCCCGAAGTGGTTGGGCTGTGGGCCGGAAAAATCAAGCGGGATAGCAATGCTGCTGGCCCGCTCATGACACAGGCGGTACCGGACGCGGCCCAGTTCGAGAAAGGTAGCCATAATCAGCTCTCCATAAAGCGGGACTTTTCCAGCCCCAGCCATTCAAGTGCCGTGCCGTGCAGCAATTTGGCCTGCACGTCCTCGCTGTATCCCATCGATCGAATCAGGGCGCCCGGCTCCAGTTCGCCGAGCGGGAAGGGGTAGTCGCTCCCCATGGCGATACGGTCCGGCCCCGCAAGTTCCAGCAGGTAGTTCATCATCTGCGGGTCGTGCACGAGGGAATCGAAATAGATCCGGTCCAGGTAATTGCGTGGGTTAACCGGGTTGTCGACGGCACACAGGTCCGGGCGGACATTGAACCCGTGCTCGATACGGCCAATAGTGGCGGGGAAGGAGCCACCGCCATGGGCAAAGGCCACCTTCAGGCGGGGATATTTCTCGAAAACACCACCGAAAATCATTGAGCAGACTGCCCGCGATGTCTCCGCTGGCATACCCACCAGCCATGGCAGCCAATAGCGGGGCATTGTCTCGCGTCCCATCATCTCCCATGGGTGCACGAAAATTGATGCGTTCAGTTCCTGCGCTGCCTCCCATACCGGATAGAGTTCCGGTGCGTCCAGGTTCCAGCCGTCCACGTTGGAGCCAATCTGGATGCCGACCATCCCGAGCTCCCTGACGCAGCGTTCAAGCTCCCCAACGGCCAGCTCCGGCGCCTGCATGGGTACGGTGCCGAGCCCCACAAAGCGCCGGGGATGCGCGTCGACTACGCCGGCAATGTGGTCATTCAGCATGCGTGACAGGTCGAGGGTATGCTCGGGCTTTGCCCAGTAACTGAACATCACTGGCACCGTCGACAGTACCTGGACATGGACTCCGTGGTTATCGCATTCCTGCATGCGAACAGTGGCGTCCCAGCAGTTGCTCTCCACCTCGCGGAAGAATGTGTCTTCCTTCATCATGCGCGCGCAGCCGCACTTGTGGTGGTCCAGGTGAATAAAGCCCCCGTAACCATAGCGCTCTTTCAGGTTGGGCCAGTTCTTGGGCAGGATATGGGTATGGATATCAATTGTCAGCATCATGCCCCCGGGACTTCCATCACATGTCCGCAAGCGTTGCATGTGCGGTTCTGCTCTGAGGAGAAGAAGCGATCGAATACCGGCGGGAAGTCCTCCTCGATATTCTTCAGGTGGAAATATTCTTCATACAGCAGGTTGTCGCAGTGGTCACAGTACCACTGCAGGCCGTCCTTCTCGTGCGGCAGGCGGGTGCGCTCGATAACGAGCCCCACGGTATTCTCGAAACGCTGTGGTGAGTGGGGAATAAGCGGAGGGAGGAGGAATATTTCGCCTTCCCTGATCGGCACATCGACAACCCTGCCATCCTGCACGGTCTTGAGCAGCATGTCGCCCTCGACCTGGTAGAAGAATTCCGGCCCTTCATCCACGTGGTAGTCCTTGCGTGAATTGGGCCCGCCGACCACCATGATGAAGAATCCGTTTTCCTCGAAGACCAGTTTGTTACACACCGGCGGTTTCAGGAACTGGCGGTGGTCCTCGATCCACTGCTTGAAGTTGACGGGCGGCATCATGTTTTTCATTATTCTGTGGCCTCACAAAGCGGTGTTCACGGGTGGCTGTGGTTTTAGTCGATCTCCATCCCCTGGTCGACTGTAGCGATACACTTCAATTCGATTGCAATCGGGGTTGGCAGAGACAGGACCTCGACCGTGGTCCGACACGGCTGGTTATCCCTGAAGTATTCCGCATAGATTTCATTGTAGGTGTTGAAATCGTCCTTCATGTTGGTAAGGAATACGGTGACGTCGACAAGCCGGTCCCAGCTGGAACCTGCATCCTCCAGGATTGCGCGGACATTGGAAAACACGGAGTGGCACTGCTCGGCAATGTCATAGGCGGCTATGTTGCCCGCCCCGTCGAGTGTCACCCCGGGGATTTCCGGGCTGTCCTTCTTGCGCGGGCCGACGCCGGACAGGAATAACAGGTTGCCCACCTGGCGTGCATGTGGGTAAAGGCCGACGGGTGCCGGGGCCCGGGAGGAGTGTTTCGCTGCGCTCATGGTTATCTCAGCTTCATTCATAATTAATACAGACGTTCTTTGGCTCGGTGAAGAAGCGCAGGGCTTCCAGTCCGCCCTCACGGCCGACGCCGGAATTTTTCATGCCGCCGAACGGTGTGCGCAGATCGCGCTGTAACCAGCAGTTGATCCAGACGATGCCGAACTCCAGTTCCCTGGCAATGCGGTGGCTGCGGCGCAGGTTTTCGGACCAGACCGTTGCGGCGAGGCCATAGTCGGTGCCATTAGCCAGCCGGACGGCATCTTCTTCCGTGTCGAAGGGCTGGAGTGTCGCGACCGGGCCGAATATTTCCTGCTGGTTGGTCTCACAGTCCAGCGGCAAGCCCTCGATAAGCGTGGGTGCCACGAAGTAGCCCTGTGCGCAGCGCCCCTCCGGCATGACGCGTTCACCACCGCACAGGATCCTGCCGCCTTCCGCGCGGGCTTTGTCGATCGCGCCGATAACCTTATTCATGTGTGCCTGGGATACCAGTGCCCCCTGGTCGACATCGCCCCGGGGATCGCCGACGCGCATAGCTGACACCTGCTCGAGCAGGCGCTGGCGGAATTCGCCGTAGATACTGCGTTCCACGTAGATGCGCGAACCACACAGGCAGATCTGGCCCTGGTTGGCAAAGGCCGCGCGGGCAACGCCGGCCACGGTCTTGTCGAGGTCGCAATCTGCAAATACCAGGCTCGGGTTCTTGCCGCCCAGTTCCAGCGACAGTTTCTTGAACTTCGGCGCCGCCTGGGCCGCGATATGCGCGCCGGTCGCGGACCCCCCGGTGAAGGAAATGGCTTTCACCCGGGGGTGTACCACCAGCGCATTGCCGATCTCGTTCCCCAACCCATGTACGATATTCAACACACCGGCTGGCAGGCTCGCCTCGATGCACAATTGCGATAGCAGGAATGCTGTTTTCGGGGTGACCTCCGACGGCTTGGCAATCACACAGTTGCCGGCCGCCAGTGCTGGTGCAATCTTCCAGGTAAAGAGGTATAGCGGCAGGTTCCAGGGTGAGATACAACCGACAATCCCGACCGGGTCGCGCAGGGTGTAATTGATTGCAGTCTCCCCCATGGCGTGGGATTCGGACGCAAACTGGGTAATCGCATGGGCGAAAAAACGGAAGTTACTGGCCGCACGGGGAATATCCACGGAGCGCGCCAGGCTGACTGGTTTGCCGTTGTCCTCCGACTCTGCAGTAGCGAGCAGTTCCAGGTTTTGTTCAATCAGGTCGGCGATGCGCTCCATCAGCGCCGCGCGCTGCTCGGGTGGGGTCGCCTGCCAGCCCGCCTGTGCCTTGTCCGCGGCGGCTACTGCGGCGTCCAGGTCAAGCTCGCCGGAGCGTGGAATCCGGCCAACTACCTGTCCGGTAGCGGGCTCGATATTGTCAAGGTAATCCCCTTCCCGGGGAGGCACCAGCTGGCCATCGATATAGTTTTCGAGGGTTTCCATTACAGGCACCCGGTTCGGCCGCCGTCCACCGGCAGGTTGACGCCATTGATATAACCAGCAGCCGGGGAGGCCAGGAAGGCGACAGCCGCGCCGAACTCGTGCGCTTCCCCGAAGCGGCCCATGGGGATGGTGGTCTTCTCCCGCTCCGCCATTTCCGCTTCGCTGACACCGGCTTTTTTCGCCTTGTTGGTGATAATCGCTTCAAGGCGTACGGTATTGGTTGCGCCCGGCAACACGTTATTGACCGTGATATTGAACTGGCCCAGCTCATTGGCCAGGGTCTTGGCCCAGTTGGCAACCGCGCCGCGCACGGTGTTGGACACACCAAGGCCATTCAGCGGGGCTTTCACCGAAGTGGAAATCACATTGATCACACGACCATAGCCAGCCGCTTTCATGCCGGGCAGGAGTGTCTGTACCAGGTTGTGGTTATTGACCAGGTGGAGGTTGAAGGCATCGATAAATTCCGCTGCATCGGCAGCATTGGCCGGACCGGGTGCCGGGCCACCGGTGTTGTTCACCAGGATTTCAAAATTCCCCGTTTCGGCGATATGTTTCTCGATTGCCGATTTGACCGCCTGCGGGTTGGTAAAGTCGGCCACCAGTACGTGATGCTGCTGGCCCTTCGAGGTATCGAGCTCCTTTATTACCGCCTGCAGCTTCTCTGCATTTCGAGAGAACAGCGTAACCGATGCGCCAAGCTGTGCGAGTTCGATTGCACTGGCCTTTCCCAGCCCCTGGCTGGAACCGCAGACAAGGGCGCGTTTTTCTGAGAGATCGAGATTCATGGCAGTCGACTTCTTTTATCAGGTTTTATTTTGGAACTGGGACAGTGTGACCGTGGGGGACAGCGCTTCCAGGGGTAGGCACAGCTCCAGCAGGGCGGGCTGGTCTGCCGCGCGTGCTGCCTCGAAAGCGGGATAGAATTCCTCTGTGCAGGTGATGGTGGCGCTGTGAAATCCGTAAGCGCTGGCCAGCGCTGTGAAGTCCGGGTTGACCAGGTCTGTCGCCATCACCCGGCCAGGATAGTTCTTTTCCTGGTGTGTGCGGATGGTGCCATAGCTACCGTTGTTGATGACCAGCACGATAATATTGGCGCTGTACTGTCTCGCGGTGGCCAGTTCCTGGATTGTCATTTGCAGGCAACCGTCACCGGCGAAGCAGAGCACATCCCTCTGGGGATGGCGCAGCTTGGCGGCAATGGCTGCGGGCAGCCCGTACCCCATGGAACCACTGATCGGCGCCAGCTGCGTGTGTGCGCGTCGATAACGAAAGTACCGGTGTACCCAGATGGAATAGTTGCCGGCGCCATTACAGATAATGGTATCCGCGGGCAACTGTTCACGCAGGTAGGAGACTATCTCTCCATACTGCAGGTCGCCGGGCAGGGTACCTGGATTCGACCAGGCCTCGTACTCCGCGCGGGCACTTTCCAGCCGCGCACGGCGTCGCTCCAGTCGTTCGGGATCGGTCCGGATCATCGCCAACCCTTCTGCCACCGCTGCTACTGGGCAGGCGAAGGCGATATCCGGTTGTCGTACAGTGACAAGCTCGTCGGGGCAGGGGTGTACATGCACCATTTTCTGGGAGCCGGCCTCGGTGAGGATTTCGTAATTCTGGGTGACAATCTCACTGAGCCGTGCACCCATGACCAGCACCAGGTCCGCGTTTTCGATACGCTGGCGCAAGGCCGGGTTGATGCCCAGGCCGCAATCGCCAATATAAGCGGGATGGCTATTATCGAAGCGGTCCTGGCAGCGAAATGCGGCCACAATGGGCACGGCCTGTCGTTCGCAGAAAGTTTCCAGCAGGGAACGTGCGTCTCCGGACCAGCCGCTTTCGCCGCATAGCAACAGCGGCCGCTCACTCCGGGCAAGCAACTGGTGTAGTTGTACCAGGTCGGCCGGGGCCGGGGCGGCAGAGGGCAACGCAGTAGATATTGGCGGCGCCCAATAAGGGGAGGATTCGCGCAGCATATCTTCGGGCAGTGCGATTACAACCGGGCCGGGTCGTCCGGACATGGCAACCGCGAAGGCGCGATCAATGTATTCAGGCAGGCGCGCCGGCGACTCCACCTGCGCCACCCACTTGGCGACCTGACCGAACATGCGCCGGTAGTCAATTTCCTGGAAAGCCTCCCGGTCCTGCTGGTCGCGCGCCACCTGGCCAATAAACAGAACCATGGGCGTGGAAGCCTGCTGGGCGACATGAACGCCTGCGCTGGCATTGGTCGCGCCAGGGCCCCGGGTGACGAAGCATATGCCCGGCCTGCCGGTCAGGCGGCCATCGGCCTCCGCCATCATTGCGGCACCGCCTTCCTGCCGGCAGGTGATCATCTGGATGTCGGGTGCATCACAGAGGGCGTCTAGCACGGCGAGGTAGCTCTCCCCGGGGACGCCAAAAATGCGATCGACACCCTGCGCCTGCAGGCGCCTGACCAGGATCTGGCCGCCGCTCAGTATTTCTGGCGGCTGGTCGGATTGCGTCATATATGGGCCAACTTCTTATGTTTATTTATGTTGGATATCCCAAATATAACGCATTGGGAAATGGAAAACAGGGGGAGCGCCGGGGATCCGGAGTGCAACATGATTGTCAGGGGAATTCGCTGAGGCGCTTCATTTCAGCGATATTTTGCTTGGTCTGCCGGTGTGGATCCAGGCAATCATATGGTCACCACCTGTGGCCATGATCATGATTGGGAGGAGGCGTCGTAATAGTATTTTGTGTACCAGTGCAATCCGGTACTCAAAGACTGCCGGTATCTATGCTGGAGGCGGGCGTAAGTCGCCGGCGGCCGGTGCTTTGCTCTATCCTGTGGTCGTCCGACTTCAGTGTCTCGAATGCGTTCTTGTACAGAAATCGTGAATGGTACATTAGTTGTGGCTTGGGAATGCCTCCTGCGGTGATGCCCTTAAGCCCTTCAGAGATTACTCAGTCCTGCTGCGAGTCACGTTCGATGGTTGCGGTGACGGAGCCTGGCTTTCTGAACAGTTCGATACCGGCGTCGGCATGCCCCAGCCGAACCAGTCCCTTCGAGTATCCGAAATCGTGATAAAAGATTGCCAGGTTTCCCCAGGGTGCATAGTAGCTGATGTCGCCCGCTGAGGGACTGTAGCCATCGGCGGCTCCGTCCGTAGGCAGGCGGTCGGGAAGGTCGCTTATCTTTTCGGCCTGGTGAAAGTCTTCCAGCTCCAGGGTCAATGGCAGCAATGCGACAAAAGCCCGGGAGGTTGCATTATCCTCGATCGTGGCTGTTACTGTGGTGCCGTCAGCGGTTATCTGGATTTTCGTCAATGTGGTGACCTTGTTTTCGAGGTTGTTATCATTTGCGTAGCCGGGCCGGCCAAGCTGCCCAGGGCAGGGCCGGCAGTTGCCAGCACTGCGATCAATAAAACCAGGGGCGCGAATCTTGTTCCCGATCCCAGTTGGTGATCGGGTGTCTGTTGGCAACTGGGTCGGGAGCCCCGGGCCACGGCTTAATCCAGGTACTGCTCATCGGTAACAGGCTCAAGCCATTCAACATTTTTTCCATCCAGTGCCTCCTGGATGGCAATATGGCTCATGCCCGTGCTGCTGGTCGCTCCATGCCAGTGCTTATGTCCTGGCGGGCACCAGATGCTGTCTCCCGCGTTGATCTCGACACGGGGTTCACCCTCACATTGCGTCCAGCCCTTACCCGAGGTCACGATAAGGAGCTGGCCCAGGGGATGTGTGTGCCAGTTGGTTCGGGCGCCCGGTTCAAAAGTGACGAGCGCCGAAGTGATTCGTGAAGGCTCCTGGGCCTCCAGGTGAATGGGGTCGATGCGCGCTCGGCCAGTAAACCAATCGGCTGGACCTTCAATCGAGTCCTGTGAGCCATTCTTTCTCAGAATCATTCCAACCTCCTTTTTGGTGGCTTGTGTTTCTGCAGCTGCCGGTAAGGCTGCAGTAACCGAACCGGCCAGGAAACAGCTCCCGGCAAAGCCGATCACTGAGGCTTTGAGCCGGTTTGATAAAAAGGCTGGCGCCTTGCGAAATTTACGGATCATACTTCCTTTCCCCTGCTATTGATGGTCAGGTCCCTGCTGCCAGTGGCCCCGGGACAGATCCCCGGGGCCTGGTTGGCCAGCCCGGATCAGATCGGCTGGGCTGTTGGACGGAAGAGAATTTCGTTTACGTCCACGTCCTCCGGCTCATTGATCGCAAATGCAACCATCCGTGCGAAACTGTCTGGGGGGATTGCGATCTGGCTGACAAAATCCTTTGTCTGCGCCTGGATTTCCTTGTCACTGATATGCTCCAGCAGCTCGGTTGCCACCGCCCCGGGGGAAATGATGGTTGTGCGGATATTGTAGGGCTTGACCTCCTGGCGCAGTCCCTCGGAAAGTGTCCGCACTGCGTGCTTGGTGGCGCAGTACACGGTGGCGTCGGGGCCGAGTTTGTGTCCGTAGACCGAAGAAACGTTGATGATGTGTCCCGACTTCTGCTTTGCCATATGCGGAAGCGCGGCGGCAATGCCGTAGAGCGTGCCCTTGAGATTGACATCAATCATCTGGTCCCACTCATCGGTCTTGACCTGCTCGAGCGGGGCCAGGGGCATCAGGCCGGCATTATTGATCAGGACGTCGACCTTACCGAAAGTCTCTACGGTGGTGTCGAGTAGGTTCTGGACCTGCGCTTTATCGACCACATCGGTCACTATCGCCTTCGCCTGGTGTCCAGCGGAGGCCAGCTCTTTCTCCAGTGCTTCAATACGGTCTTTGCGGCGTGCGGCAAGAACAACGGTTGCGCCACGTTCTGCCAGGTGGCGTGCAGCGGCTTCACCATTGCCGCTGCTGGAGCCGGTAATCACGATCACTTTGCCTTTAACGTTATCCATCATGGAAGCCTCCTCATGACTCTGCTGTTCCGTTAACTTGGGTGAAACCATAGCGGTTTTCTCTGGCCGCGACGGATCAGCCGGGAGACCGATTCCGCCGGGGAGGCGTGTGGGCGGTCTCTCGAGCTGTCGGGGTTATTCTGCTGTGCCATCCCCGCGGGTCGTTAGAGTATTACGCTTGCTTTGTTGCCTGATCC
The DNA here is from genome assembly GCF_044383805.1 of Microbulbifer sp. JSM ZJ756. Lineage (NCBI taxonomy): Bacteria > Pseudomonadati > Pseudomonadota > Gammaproteobacteria > Cellvibrionales > Microbulbiferaceae > Microbulbifer > Microbulbifer sp. JSM ZJ756. The sequence goes on from NZ_JBISER010000002.1 coordinate 454,874, forward strand.
TATGAGGCGGTATCGTTTCTGTTGGATGGCGTGGAAACCCTGGGTTATAGTGCATCCGGAGAAAGCGGGAACCTCTTATGGTTGAAGATCACGGCTACAATGCACAGATTCGCCCTTTTCAGCGGGAAATGGCGCAAATAATTGCTGAAAGGGTGAAGGCGACAGGGGACTGGGCGACACCGGTACCGGACCTGCTGTTCTTCCGGCGCGACGAGCCCACCCAGCCGGACTATTGCCTGATTGAACCGAGCATAGTGCTGGTGGTACAGGGCACCAAGCAGATGCTGATCGGTGGCGAAGCCTATCCCTACGATACGAGCAACTTCCTGATCACATCGCTGGACCTGCCGGCAAGTTCCCAGGTGCTGGATGCCAGCGCGGAGCAGCCCTGCCTGGGACTGGTCATGAAGCTCGATATCAGTGTGCTGGCGGAATTGATGGCAGGGGAAGGCCCGCCTGACCCCGGTGAACGGTCGGGCGGGATCAGTGCCGGGCTGGGTAGCATGACCCCGGCGATCATGGAGCCGTTCAGGCGCCTGCTTAATTTGCTCAACGAGCCCGGTGCCATCCATGTACTCGCGCCGCTGATTCAGCGGGAGTTACACTACCGGTTACTGTTGAGTGACCAGTCCGCACTGCTGCGCCAGATCGCATCGGTAGACAGCCAGGGGTACCGAATCGCGAAGGCCATCGATTGGCTGAAAGAAAACTACAGTTCGCCATTGCGCATCGAGAGCCTGGCCGGTCTGGTGCAGATGAGCACGCCCACATTCCATCATCATTTTCGCCAGCTCACTGCCATGAGCCCGTTGCAGTACCAGAAGTGGTTGCGGCTGAGTGAGGCGAAACGCCTGATGCTCAATGAACACCTTGATGCTTCCACAGCATCGTTCAGGGTGGGGTACGAGAGCCCGTCACAATTCAGCCGTGAGTACAGCCGCCTGTTCGGCGCGCCGCCGAGGCGGGATATTGAAAGGCTGCGTGGGGCTACAAGAACAGAGTGCGGTTGATGGGCGACAATAAATCTTTATGTTTCATGAAGTAATACCAGGGAGGCTTGCATGTAAGTAGAGTCCCGGATGGGACTTTGACCGTAAACGCAATCGCCCGCTCGGTGATCGTCGTCTTGCCGGGAAGGCAATCTCCTCACGCCGGCTCTTCCGGTGCCGCTGCCAGCACCCCCGAGATTTCATCCACCAGGCTCTGCCCCGCAGGTCCAAGTGACTTGCGCCGGGACCAGATCAGGTCAGTGCCGTAGGGGTAGGGCGTCAGCTGGAAATCCGTGGTCAGAATACGGATGCTGCCCGCGTCGAGGTGCGGCTTCGCGATATGCAGTGGGACAAAGGCCCATCCCAGGCCGGCGGTCAGCATGGACATGAAAAGCGAGTAGCTCTCCAGGTACCAGATTCGATGGCTCAGGTCGTTTTCCGGCAGTGATCCCTGGTTGCCGGGGGCACTGATGCGCAGGTGCAGGTGATCTTGCAGGTCCTGGCTGGACACAGCGTCCTGCGCGGCCATGGGATGCTGGGCACCTGCCACCAGTACAAAGCTGCAGCTGCCGGCGCCGCGGAAGTCGAAGTCCTCGGGGTAATCCCCCTGGCTCAGGATAATACCGATATCAGCCCTGCCTTCCCGTACCAGCTCTGCCGCACTGTCTCCGGATGCGTGCAGGAGGTTGAGCGACACGGTGGCATATCGCTCGTAGAAAGCATCCAGTCCCTGCACCAGTTGTTGCAGGTCGATGGCGGACTCGTCGATGGCAAGGGTAATCGACTCCTCCACACCTGCGCCCAGGCTACGGCTCTTGGCCTCGAAGCGGGAATAGGAGTTCAGCAGAGCACGCACTTCCTGCAACAGGGCGCGGCCCTGGGCGGTCAGTTTTGGCTCCCGCCCGGCCCGGTCAAACAGTTGCAGGCCTGTGTCGATCTCCAAGTTGCTGATCAGGCCGGAGATGGTGGACTGGGCCTTGCCGAGGGCGCGGGCGGCGGCGGAAAATGAGCCGCTGCGGGCAGCAACTTCGAAGGCCTCCAGCTGCTCAGGGGCGATATAGAAACGGCTTTCCATCCGGGCTTACTTCCTTTTATATATTTTCCTTGCCACTTGCCGGCGTTGTCCGGTCGTGAGCTGGTATCGGTTTTGCCTATGGTAAGGACTCTATCACACCCTTCTTGTGAGTAAACCGGATTGCCCAACCCGGGCCTGGATTGCTCATCTGGGCTGGCGGGGACATGTCGGTAGCGAATGCGGGAGCAGTGAAAACCCTTTCAAATCAGGGCCCTGTTTTGCGGAGGCCTGTAGCTGGTCGCGTTGCCACCAGTCATTTCTGTCATTTATGTCTAAGTTCCGCCGATCTGGCAAAAGCCTGGAAGACACCATAATCGTCGCTGATGCATAGCTTAAACCGATAGGTTGTATTTTGGGCGGCCGGGGTTTTCGGGTGATTCTGTGAGCAAGGGTGAGAGGTGCGCGCCCGGGAGTTTATTCACCGACAGAGACCCGCAAATAATAAGGAACTGGTTATGGTACCTTTCAAGAAGAAGCCGCTCCCTTGTCTTGTTTCCACATTGGCATTTGCCCTGGCACCGGCCGTCTTCGCCCAGGACACCAGCGACGCAGAGGAAGCGAAGGATCAGGAAAAACAGAGTGTACTGGAAACTGTCACGGTAACCGCAACACGCCGGGCCGAGTCAGTCGAGGATATTCCCTACAACATTTCCGCGATCGACCAGGATGCCCTGCGCAACCGAAATATCACCGACGCCAAGAAGCTGATCGAACAGAGTGTCGCCATCAGCGCACCCCTGAACGGCGCCCGCTTTAATGACTCCGTGACAGTGCGGGGCCTGAACGTGTCGCCGGTAAACGCCAACAACCTGGACCAGTTTGTTCGCTCCACCCTGGCGTACTACCTGGACGACACCCCGCTGCCGCATATGCGCTACCGCATCAAGGACATCGCCCGTGTCGAGACCCTCCTCGGACCGCAGGGTACCCTGTACGGGGCCGGTTCCCTGGGCGGTACGGTGCGCTATGTCACCAACCAGCCGCAGCTGGGGGAAACCGAATTTGTCGCCAACACCAGTATCTACCAGACGGATTACAGTGACGGCATCAGCAATGACACGGACTTTGTCGTCAACCTGCCCCTGGGGGACAGCGTAGCGGTTCGTGCATCGGTGGCGAACCTGGACGAGAAGGGTTATACCGATCGCGCCGTCAACCCGGTGTGGCGGACTGGCGACAGTGCCTGGCCCGGGGACCCCAGCCCGGGCAAGACCCTGTATGAGGATGATGACTGGCATGAGGCCACCGGTGGCAAGATCTCATTACTATGGCAGGCCACTGAAGATTTCAAGGTGACATTGAGCCATATCCAGCAGAGTGAGCTGGCCCATGGTATCAATGGTGCCAGCCGCCTGCCGGTCAGTCGTTTCTGTGAAGGCGATATCGACTGTTTTGACACCACTTTCCGCGAGGATACGCCGTACCAGTATGGCGAGCACACTGTGGTGTCCCGTTACGAGGAATTCTCGGACCGGGAATTTGTGCTCGACTCCATTACTGCGGAGCTCGCGCTGGGCTTTGCCGATATCTACTCCACAACCTCGCGCTATGAAGATCAGGCTGCAGGGCAGGGAGATTACGCCGATTACGGCGAGTCTTTCTATGGCTGGATCTCCCCGGAGATTTCGCTCTCAGGCAGTAATAACAGCGCTTACATGACCTTTGACAATGTCTACGAGGGTGTGAGTCACGAAACCCGGCTGGTGTCCAATGGCGGAGGTCCGCTGAGCTGGATTGGTGGCATTTATTATGCAGAGCAGGAGAAGCGCCAGCGTTTCTCGGAGTGGATGCCGGAGCTGGATGAGAATGTTCCCTGGCTGGATCGCGCTGCGGCAGGTGGGCGTGTCAATGAGGGCTACGCCGAGGACCTGGGCGGTACCTATGAAGAGCTGGCTCTGTTCGGCGAGGCTACCTACGCAATGACGGAGCGCTGGGATGTCACTCTCGGTGCGCGGGTGTTCAACTACACGGATGAATCCGATGGCGAAGTGACCGACTACCTGGGCTTTACCAGCGGCGAGCGAGTTGCGGAAATCGAAGGTACGGGCGAGTCTTTCTTCAAGTTCAATACCGCCTACGACCTGACTGATGACGTGATGCTCTATGCCACCGCCTCCCAGGGCTTCCGTCGCGGTGGTGCCAACGCATTCAAGGAGGAGGGCGGCCAGGAGCCCACTGAGGATATCCAGTTCTACGAACCGGATTCGGTAAATAACTATGAGATCGGTGTAAAGGGTTACCTGCTGGACGGCGCGCTGTTTGTACATGCCGACTGGTACCGGATGGACTGGAAAAATACCCAGACCTACTGGAGCCAGACAGTCGGCGGCTACCTGCCGATCAATGGCACCACCAATGGCCCGGATTCGGAATCCACCGGCATCGAGCTGGCGGCAAGCTATCGGCTCGCGGATAACTGGTCCCTGAATTATGAAGCCGCGACGACTGAGGCACAGTGGGCCGAGACAGCCGAAGTCTGCACTTACGGTGGCCCGGATGGCGGTAGCGATTGCTACATTTACGAGAAAGGCGGTGAGCTGGGTGGCTCACCGGAGTGGCGGCATAACCTGGGCCTGAAATTCGATACAGTCCTGGTTAATGGGCTCGGGTTGTCTGCCAGCCTGGCCGGCCGCTATGTCGGTGAGACGGCTTCGGATCGTATCGACAAGGAGGATGGGGAAGCCTATGTGCGCGATGCCTATTCCGTTCTCGATGCCTACGTCGCCGCGGATTATGACCAGTACCGTGCAAGCCTGTGGGTGAACAACCTGTCCAATGAAAACGCGGAGGTATCGGGGCATTTCGGCGGACGCATGGGCTACCGGGCGATCAACCTGCGGCCCCGTACGGTGGGCCTTAACCTGTCCTACCAGTTCTGAGTGATCGCCATTGACCACAGGATGGAAAACCGGGACCGGCATTGCCGTTCCCGGTTTTTTTTGCCCGGGGCGGGGACCTATCGGTGGCGCCATTGGTTGTTCACTTCTACAAGCCGGGGCGCTGCCCCATCATGACTCCAGATTCCAGATCAATCACAGGAAATACCATGTCCGAGGAACTGTGCTATCTCGACGCCTGTGGGGCGATTGAACTCTTTCGCAAGCGTGCCATCTCCCCGGTGGAGGTTATACGGGCACAATCCCGTCGCATCGAAGAGCTGGGCCCGGGTATCAATGCATTCACTGATCGTTACCTGGACCGCGCGATGGCGGGGGCACGGCGGGCGGAAGCGGCCTACATGAATGGCAGCGCGCGGCAGCTGGAAGGCATCAGCACGGCGATCAAGGACGAAACCTATCTCCACGGTGAGGTAACCACCAACGGCTCACGCCTACTGGAACACAACCTGGCTGATGTCACCGATCCGGTGCCCGAGCGCCTGGAGGCCGCCGGCGCAACCTTCTGCGGGCGCACGACAACACCTGAGTTTTCTGTGGCTGCTTATACCTGGTCGGATCTCTGGGGTGTGACGCGCAATCCCTGGAATCACCTGGTTACACCGGGCGGCTCCTCCGGTGGCTCGGCGGCTGCACTGGCCGCCGGCTTCTGCACCCTTGCAAACGGGACCGATATGGGCGGGTCCTTGCGCATCCCCGCCGCCATGTGCGGTCTGGTGGGACTGAAAGCGTCGTTTGGCCGCATCCCGGAAATCCCGCCTTACAACGTGGATCCCTATGTACACCATGGCATGCTCACCCGCAGTGTGCGCGATACACTGCTGGCCTATAACCTGGTTTCCGGTCCCCATCCGGTAGACCTGATGTCGCAGTTGCCGAAAGAGGTTGTAGTCGCAGACCCACTGGACCTGCGGGGCGTGCGTGTGGGCCTGTCCCTGGACCTGGGTTTTTACCCGCTGGAGCGCGACGTACGGCAAAACACACTGGCTTTTGCCGACATGCTGCGGCGTATGGGCGCCGAGGTGGACACTGTCTCGCCGGGCTGGGACGATCGCTGTATCCACACCGCGCAGGTGCACCAGGGAGCGCAGATGGGGCATATGCTGCGGGAAAAGTTTGACCGGCCGGAGTGTCACGAACAGCTCACCTCCTATGCGCGGCATTATTTTGCCCTGTCCCGCGCTGCGATGCCGGCAGCGATCCTGGAGGCACACACCTATGCCCAGGTCATGTGGGAATCACTGGAGCGGATTTTCCGCGACTGTGACTTTATCCTGTGCCCGACCGTGTGCACGACACGGGTGCCGGCAGATTTCGATTACAGCCGCGACAGTATCAGTATCGACGGGCACCAGGTGGATCCGGTCAAGGGATGGTTTATGACCTACCCGTTCAATACCCTGAGTCGCTGCCCGGTACTCTCCATGCCCAGTGGGCTGGCGCAAAACGGCGTGCCCACCGGTGTACAGCTGGTGGGGCGGCCCTATGCTGATGCCGCGGTGCTGCGGGCGGGCCTGGCGGTGGAAGCAGAGTGCGGGACCTTTATCAACGCTCGCCGGAAACCCGGCGTTGGCGAGGAGATGGTACGGGAAGAGCTGGGAGCCGGGGCGTGAGCGGGGAAAGCGGGCTGGATATTCGCCGGGAAATTCGTGCCGGCCGTTTTCGGGCTCCCACCTCGGGACTGGGGGCGGGCCTGGTCCAGGCAAATATCGCCATAGTCCCGGCGGCATATGCCGACGATTTCGCGGCCTTTTGCACCGCCAATCCCCGGGCCTGTGCCCTGCTGTATCGCTCTTCGCCCGGTGACCACCGACTTGCGGCACTTGGCGAGGATATTGATATCCGTTCGGACTTGCCCCGTTACCAGTTGCACCGGGCCGGTGCGGACACGGAAGAGATTACGGATATCCACTGCCACTGGCGGGATGACCTGGTCACGTTTGCCCTTGGCTGTTCCTTCTCATTCGAGGAAGCGCTGGACCGCGAGGGGCTGGAGGTACGAAATATCTCCGAGGGCTGTAACGTCCCCATGTACCGGACACAGCAGGCCTGCAAAGCGTCCGGACCATTCCACGCTCGGCTGGTGGTCAGTATGCGCCCCTTTATGCCCACTGAATTGCCACAAGTGCAACAGGTGTGCGAGCGCTATCCCCTGGTTCACGGTGCGCCGGTATTTGCCGGCGACCCGGCTGCACTCGGGATTACCGATATAGATAAGCCGGATTTTGGCGATCCGGTCCCGCTCCGGCAGGACGAGGTTCCGGCTTTCTGGGCCTGCGGCGTTACCGCGATCGAGGCCCTGCGAAACGCGGGACTCGACTTCTGTATCACCCACAGTCCCGGCCATATGCTGGTCACCGACCGGCTCAACACATCACTGGCGGGCATCCCTGCAGCCGGCGACCTTGACTGGAGTCCGCTGTGAGCCGGCGAAGTTCCAGCAGGCGCGCGCTTGCCGACCATTCCGGGTTGCGGGGCGACGTACCGCAACTTGACGCCCTTGCAACAGCAATGGAGCAAACACTGGTGGACTCCGACTTTCGTGGGATGGCCGGGGTGCGCGCAGTCTGGGGTGGCGGCTACCTGCAGCGCGCGATGAACTGCCTGCTGCGCAGTTGCCAGCGGGTCACCATTATCAGCGGCTTCCCGGTGGGGCAGAGCTTCGAGACAGACGGGCCGGTTGGCGCGCTCGCCCTTGCGGCGGCACTGGAGCAACTGGGTTCCCGGGTACGCCTGGTCGGGCTACCGGATTATCTGCAGCGGCTTGAAGAGCCGGCGGGATTGGTCGGGTTGCGGCACAAGCAGGTATTTGAACCCATGGGCGGTACGGCGGCGGACTTCAGCCTGCAGGTGCAACAACACCTGCATCACTTCCGGCCCACTCTGCTGGTATTTGTCGAAGTGCCGGGCCGCGCCGGGGACAATTGCTATTACAACATGCACGGGCAGGAAATCGGCTCGCAGACAGCCTGCTGGGAGCTGTTGCTCGAGCTGTCCCGCTGCCCGAGTATTGCTTTTGCCGACGGTGGCAATGAGGTGGGCATGGGGCTGGTGGCGCCGATCCTGGAGAGGCAGGGGATCACCCCGGCCTCGGTGCAGACTGATTGCCTGGTGCTGTCCGATGTTTCCAACTGGGGTGTGCATGGCGTGCTCGCACTGGCCTCAGGCTACCTGGAACGGGACCTGATGTTGCCATCCCCACTGCAGCCGCTGCTGGAGTCCATGAATGCTGCGGGCATTGTTGATGGTGTGACGGGGCGGGGCACTGCTACTGAGGATGGACGACCGGCGGTGGAGGGGCAGGCGATGATCGACCGACTCGGGGCCCTGGCGCAGGTATCGGCGTCTGCGCACCATGGGAATATCATCATCGACAACACCACGGTTCCGGAAGCGGGGAGGTGATGCTCGGCTTTAACAGGTATCTCCCGCCGGTCATTGTTTCCCTGTGGCTACCTGCCTGCGGAATATATGCAGCCAGAGGTCATCACCGCTGCCGTTATCGTTGATCGCCAGTTCAAATGCCTCTTTCGGGTAGCGCAGGTCACGCCCGGACATGCCGGTATCGTAGCTGCCCCACTTCTCCAGGTTCCAGCGGCCATTGGGATCGTGCACGGTGTAGTGATCCCCATCGAAACCCGTTACCACCAGGATATGGCCCGATGGCGTGAACCAGCCATGCACGATGGCAGGATGTCCGGTGGCGAGGGCGGCCCGGAGCTCGCTAATAGTGCCGTTGGTCTTGCTGTGAGCGCGCAGGTCGCTCCCCGCAGCCGCGGCGATGCTGTTAAAACCTTCCTGCAGTGCGGCCACTGTCTGGCGTACCCCATCGAGTCGCCCGAACAGGTAGTCCGGGGTGCGGCCAGTTGTTTGGGGATCCGTAAGGCCGAAATAATCGGTCACCATCGCCAGGGAAGTAAGTGAGCAGGTGCGCTCCGGCTGGTAGCGATTTTCAGTCTGCTTCCAGTAGGGCAGCTTGAGTGTCGTTGCGTCGCCGGCAAGAGACCCGCCGAGTGGCAGCAGGCCCATTAGCAGGGTGGGCAGCCACCGCTGGATAAAACGGCCGGCGGTGGGCTTCAATCGGAATAGCACAGAGATTCCTTCAAGCGAATGCCCGAGTCAAAGTCGCCGCTGGGGATGGGGTCGATCCTGACAATACCGTCATTGGAAGTCATGCGATGGATATAGCTCCCGTCACCCAGGGCGATGCCCACGTGGGTCAAGACACCCTCGGCCCAGTCCCCATAGGTATTTTTCAGGAACACCAGGTCGCCGGCCTGCAAATCCTCGAGGCGGATGATTTTTTCACCGAATTCATCCGCGGCCAGTGAGTCCACATGTTCCGGGAGCAGCTCATCGTCCGGGCCGAGCAGGTGCCCGTCCCAGGGTTCCTGTGTCTCGATGGTGGCGAAATGCTTGCCGCACGCCGCCACCAGCACTTCCCGGGTCCAGTTCATGCATTGCTCGGCACTGCCCACCCGGTATTCTTTATTGTCCCAGGGCAGGGCCTGGGCCATGACTTTACTGGCCATGTCCTGCCGGGGCGCCGTCGATTCTGCTGCGGCCATTGCGGGCAGTAAGAAGATGGCGAGCAGCGGCACCACAAGCCCGGGGAGTTGATTTCTGTTCATAGTGCTTCGATCTCAATACAGTTGTTGCTTCGGTCTGTATCCGGCGTCAGCCACAGGGGGTCGATACAGATACGCTGTGGCCGGGAGGAGTCCGGCAGGGGGACCTGCAGCACCAGCCTTCCCCGGTCGGCCCGCATCCATGTCTGCGCGGGAATTTGCCAGCGGAAGCCGCGTCCGTCGTCCATAGCGATATCAAGCGGCACCGGCAACAGGCCGTTGCCGCCGTTGGCCAGCGTCAGCTGAAACCAGCGTGTGGTCTCACCGGGCGCGGGCAGTTTGCTGCCGGCGTTGGTCATGGCCTGGGCCACCGGCTGTTGCTCCAGGGGTTTCGTATAGCCATCCACGAGCTCCGGGTCACGATCGACGGCAAAAGAGGTAATTTCCCCGGCGGTGTAAGCCAGCGCCGGTGGCTCTGGCTGGGCGATCGGGCTGGTGCTGAGGAGGGTTCCCTGCTCGGCGATGCCGGTAATGGCAAAGTCCACGTGGTGCGCGGCGTAGAACCAGCTGCGCCAGAACCAGCTAAGGTCTTCCCCCGCGGCATTCTCCATGGCCCGGAAAAAGTCCCCGGGCACGGGGCGCTTGCCCTGCCAGTCGCGGGCGAAGCGGCGTAAGCCCCGGTCAAAGGTCTCCGGCCCCATCACCAGGTGCCGGAGCATGTTCAGGACACTGGCAGTCTTGTTGTAAGCATTGGGGACTTTTTCTTTCAGGCTGTCGGCGCTGGTCATGATGGGCTGGTGGTTGGCTGAGAGTGTGTAGCCAGCCACGCTACGCGGTTCCCCGTAAATAACCTGGAAACTGGCCTCCCAGGCATGCTCGGCGCGGTATTCCAGGAAACTCACCAGCCCCTCATCCAGCCAGGCCCACTCGCGCTCATCGGTATTGATGGCCATCGGCAGGTAGTTGTGACCCACCTCGTGAATAACGCTGCCGATAAAATCGTATTTTGTCTGCGCATCCCAGGGCTGTTCCTCGCCTCCCTTCATGCTTGTGTCATCCGCGTTGGTTTCCGCCGTATTCCTCTGCGGGCGTAAACCGATGGCAGAGAGACCGGGATACTCCATACCGACACCCGCCACATTCACCACACTGATGCTCTGCCGGGGCAGGGGGAATGTGGCGCGGTCGAAAATCTCCAGCGTATGCTCCATCGCCGCCAGTCCGAAGGTCTCCCAGAGGGGGGCTGCCTCGGCAGGAAAAAACAGTTGCAGGCGGCGCCCGCTGCGGTCCTGTTTCTGTAGCCACTGGAACACCGGGGATGCGGCGAACGCAAAATCCCGCAGTTGTTCTCCCTGGAAGAACCATTCCTTCCGCCGGTCGGTACTGCGCCCGCGTCGTTGCTGCGCCCGCCCGGCATCCACGATCCACTGGGCGTCCCCGGTCTCGCTGTCCCAGTGTCGCAGTTGCTCGCGGTCCAGCACGTCGCGGGCGTTTTGCAGCTCACCGCTGGCGGCCACCACATAGTTCTCCGGCACAGTGATACGCACCCGGTAGCGACCCATCTCGGGGGAAAACTCGCCCTGCTGCAGGAAGGGCTTGAGCTGCCAGCCGGCGTAGTCTGTGTAAGCCACCGCCCGGGGAAACCACTGTGCTGCGAGGAAGATACGGCTGCCGTCATCCAGTGCTTCGTATCCGCTGCGCGCCGCTGCGGCCTGCTTGTCCAGCAGGCCGAGCCGCCACCGGAATGACAGTGCCACCTGGTCGCCGCTTTCCAGCGGGGCTGGCAGGCGTACCTGCATCAGGGTTCCATGCTGTTGCCACTGCAGCGTTTGTCCGCTGGCCAGTTGCACCGACTCGATGTTAAAGCCCGCGGTGGCGCCGGCCCGTGCCATGACGACAGTTCTCGCTGGCGGATCACCGGCGAGGAGCTGATAGCTGGCGGTGCTGTCGTGGAGGAGTGCATCCTGGTCGAGGGCGAAGTACAGGTTGTGCAGACGGTCAGGCGAATTGTTGTGGTAATACACCAGCGCACTGGCGTCCAGTTGCGATTCCTCCGGCAGGAGCTGGACGTCGAGTTCGTAGTCGACCCTTTGCTGCCAGTAATTCGACGCCGGTGTGCCGTTGGCGGAGCGGAACTGGCCGAGTCCCAGCGCCGTCTGTCCCAGTCGCCGGAACGGGTCCCCGGCGTCCTCCGAGGCCCGTGCTCCCGTGCCGGCGCACAGAAATACCGTGAGGCAAAGGGCATAAAATGGCGCAATGGGATTGCTCATGGGGTGCCAGGTACTGGTGCGGCCTGGGTACTTGGCTGCCAGCCTTCGGTTACCAGCGCCATCGCCAGTGCCAGGACCATGCAGCCGATGCCCAGCCACAGGACCCCGGCGTAACCCCATGGCTGGATTGCAGAGGCGGCGAGGGGCGGCCCGAGAATTTCCCCCACCTTGAAGGCGCTGGCGCAGAGCACGATAAACCGCCCGGTATCGTCAACGCGGTTGAACTGGTCCATCAGCAGGGGAATGGTGAAGCTCCAGAAAAACTGGAACACGATTGAGGTGGCAGCGTACAGGAGGAAGGCGTTCACATCCGCCTGGCCCATCAGCAGGGCCAGGGTCGCTACCTGCACGGCGAAGGTGGTCACCAGCGCCGCGGGCCGGCCCAGGGCGCGGCTGGCCAGCGGGGTGGCCAGGGATCCCAGGCCGCTGAGCGCAAACCCGATACCCAGCAGGTCCCCGACCCGGGCACCGTCCAGACCCATATCGACACCGATGCGTTCCAGGTAAGCCCACACCGCTGAAACGCCACAGTAGTAAACCACGGTGGTGGCGAACACCAGTAGCGATCGCCTGTGGAGCAGGGTGAGGATAGCGGGGCCCGCAGCCCGGGATTCCCGCCCGGAGACAGGAAACGCCAGGGTACAGGCCACTAGCGTGGCCACCAGCCACCCGTTCAGGTAGTGGAAGAAGCCATTGACCTGCCAGAGCTCCATGATCCGTGGCACTGCGAAGAACCCGAGGGTGCCGAAGGTCACCTGCGCGGTCACCATCAGGCCGAATGCCAGTGGCGGGCGGCGGTGATCGCCGAGCCCGGCCAGCGCTACCGCATAAGCCGCGCCGCAACCCAGGCCCGCCAGGATCCGGAACAACATCAGCAGGGGGAAACTGTCGGTATCCAGGCTGAGTAAATTGCCACCGAGAAACAGCGCCAGCCCGGCCAGGGTTACCGGGCGCCAGGGTAGCTGGCGGACCCAGAACAGCGCCGACGCGGAACTGGCAAAGATGCCGATCACATCCGCTGCCGCCAGCCAGCCGACCTGGGACTCGGTGAAGTTTCCCTGGTCGCTGAGCCCGCCGACCCAGAGGGGCAGCAAGGTGAGCACGGCGGCGCCCATCATGGACACCATCAGCAGGCTGGCGAGGTTTGGCCAGCGATCGGGATACGGCTGCATATTGCTGTTCTTCTTTTATGCGGGGCTATGCCCGAAAGTTTACCCCCAGTCCCGGGCGTATCGAAATACACTCGATCGGTCACGGCGATAGGTGGGAAATAGACGGGAATAGGTTAGCCGGCTCTGGTCGCCGGCGGACATGCCCGGATCAGGAGGGTATATGAAAGAGGGCTCCGTATGCAGCGGAGCCCGCGCCAGGGCCAGCCCGATGGCGGGCTGGCTTTTTTTGATGGGCGATCCCGGCCGGCACACCGGATCCCCTGACCGCCGCGCGCGGTCCCTCCGTGCCCCACCTAATAACCGAAAATCCGGTCGCCAGCCGAACCGAATTTTCTTAATTCGAGCCGGTGGCAAGTCATTGCTACTTAACAATATTCAGAATAATCTAGATTTTTCCTAATCATACTCTGTGAGGCCTCTCGAATGGTAACCTCTGTTTCGTCGCTGGACCGTACGGATATCGCCATCCTGCGGGTCCTCCAGGCCGAAGGGCGGATCAGCAATGTGGAGCTGTCCGACCGGGTGCACCTGTCGCCGCCGGCCACGCTGGCCCGGGTCAGGCGGCTGGAACAGGAGGGCTATATCAGCGGCTACGCGGCGATGCTCAACCGGGAGAAGCTGGGGCACGACAACCTGGCCCTGATCGAGATCGCCCTGGAACTGCACCAGCACGAGCGGATCGCCGAGGTGCTCGACCGCCTGGTGGCCATGCCCGAGGTGCTGGAGTGCTACCACGTGACCGGTGAATACGACTACATGATCAAGGTCAGCACCGTGAACAACCGCGCGCTCGATCATTTCATCGCCGCGCGACTGATACCGCTTCCGGGCATCGCCCGGATACATACCAGCATCGTGTTGAAGGCGCTGAAGCAGACAACCGAGCTGGATCTGCCGGAACCCTAGGCGGGGCACTACCAGCATGAGTGCCTCGCGGATGTATAACGATAAGAGAGGCACACATGTGGGAATCCAAGAATATCGAGACCAATGCCATCCACGGCGGCAAGCAGTCGCAGGGTGAGCACGGGCCGCTGTCCACTCCCATCTACCAGACTTCCACCTTCGTCTTCGACGACGTGCAGCAGGGCGCAGATCGCTTCGCCGGTGAGGCGGGCGGGCACATCTATTCGCGGCTGGGCAACCCCACCGTGGAGGAGCTGGAAAACCGCATGGCCATCCTCGAGGGCACCGAGGCGGCCGCCGCCTTCGGCTCCGGCATGGGCGCGGTGTCCGCAGCGATCTTCGCGCTGCTGAAGACCGGCGATCACCTGGTCACCTCCCACCGCCTGTACGGCTGCACCTACGCGCTGTTCAACCACCAGCTGCCGGCGCTCGGTATCGAGGTCAGCTTTGTGGACCTGGCCGACCCGCAGGCAGTGCGGGAGGCCATCAAGCCGAACACCAAAGTGATCTACGGCGAGACCCCGATCAATCCCTGCATGACAGTGATGGACCTGGACGCCCTGGCCGGTATCGCCAGGGAGCGCGGTATCGTCACGGTGATCGACAACACTTTCATGTCGCCGATCCTGCAGCGCCCGGCCGAGCACGGCATCGACCTGGTGTTGCACTCGGCCACCAAGTACCTGAACGGCCATGGCGACGTGGTAGCGGGCATCCTCTGCGGGCCGGCTGAACTGATTGACCAGATCAAGATGACCACCCGCAAGGACATGGGCGCGGTGATGAGCCCGCACGATGCCTGGCTGGTGATCCGCGGCCTCAAGACCCTGCACCTGCGCATGCAGCGCCATGGCGAGAACGGCCAGGTGGTGGCCGAGTACCTGGAGAAGCACCCGGCGGTCGAGAAGGTCTACTACCCGGGCCTGCCGGACCACCCCGGTTACAAGCTGCTGGGCAAGCAGATGAGCGGTGCCGGTGGCGTGATGGCGTTCGAGCTCAAGCAGGGCTTCGAGCAGGCGGTGGCCTTCATCAACGGCCTGCAGATGTGCAAGCGTGCGGTCAGCCTCGGCGACGCCGAGACCCTGATCCAACACCCGGCCTCCATGACCCACTCCACCTACGAGCCCGAGGAGCTGGCGGCGGCGGGTATCTCCCGCACGCTGATCCGCCTGGCGGTGGGGCTCGAGAACGCCGAGGACATCGTAGCCGACCTGGAGCAGGCGCTGGCCGGTATCGGCTGACAGCTGGCACTGGATTTACGGTATAGGAGTGATGACAGCCCGCCCGGTTTCCGGGCCGGGCTGTCTTTCCCTCTGGAGAATGGACCGGAGTTGAAAACGGGGTAGGGCGAGGTGAACATGCAAGTGGATCCGCAGGAGTGTGTCGGGGAACTGGACCCGGAACTGCAGGAGTGGCGGGAGGCGCTGGACGATATCCTGCGTTACCAGGGCGCCGGCCGCGCCCGGGAAATCCTGCGCGAACTGCAGGAGCGCCTGGTGCGCAGCGGCGTGCCGCTGGACGAGGCGCCGCTGAACACCCCCTACCGCAATACCATCCCGCTGTCGGCGCAGCCTGCCTATCCGGGAGACCTGGAGCTGGAACGGCGGGTGGAGGACATGATCCGCTGGAACGCCATCGCCATGGTATTGCAGGCGGCAGACAGCGGCACCGGGGTCGGCGGCCATATCGCCACCTACGCCTCCGCCGCCACCATGCTCGAGGTGGGTTTCAACCATTTCTTCCGCTGCCGTGACGAGCGTTACGGCGGCGACCAGCTCAACGTGCAGGCCCACGCCGCGCCGGGCATCTACGCCCGTGCCTTCCTGGAGGGGCGTCTCACCGAGCAGCAACTGAAAAACTTCCGTCGCCAGCTGCAGCCGGGCGGCGGCCTCTCGTCCTACCCGCATCCGCGGCAGATGCCGGATTTCTGGCAGGCGCCCACCGCGTCCATGGGGCTCTCCACCCCGTCGGCCATCTACCAGGCCCGCTTCGCCAAGTACCTGGAGGCGCGCGGCCTCAAGCCCGCCAACGGTGGCAAGGTGTGGAACTTTATCGGTGACGGCGAGGCGGACGAGCCGGAGGTGCTGGGCACCATCAATATTGCCGCGCGGGAAAACCTCGACAACCTGGTGCTGGTGGTGAATTGCAACCTGCAGCGCCTGGATGGCCCGGTGCGGGGCAACGGCAAGATTATCCAGGAGCTGGAGCGTAGCTTCCGCGGCGCCGACTGGCAGGTGATCAAGGTGGTGTGGGGCAGCGGCTGGGACACATTACTGCAGAACGACCACCGCGGCGTGTTGCAGAAGCGCATGGACGAGACCCTGGACGGCGACTACCAGCTGTATTCCACCCGGCCGGGTGGCGCCCAGCGCGAGCACTGGGTGGAAAACTCCCCCGAGCTGCGGGCGCTGATGAGCAGCCTGACCGACGACGAGGTGCGCGAGATCAAGCGCGGTGGCCAGGACCCGAAAAAAATCCACGCCGCCTTTGCCCGCGCGGCCGAGGGCAGCGGGCGGCCCACGGTGATCCTGGTGAAAACCGTCAAGGGTGACGGCCTGGGCGAGACGGCCCAGGGCAAGAACACCGCGCACCAGCAGAAACAGTTTTCCCGGGAAGACCGCATCGCCATCGGCCGCCGGCTGGGTATTCCCCTCGACGAGGAGGCGCTGGCCGGGGCCGCTTTCTACTGCCCGCCGGAAGACTCGGAAGAACTGCGTTACCTGCGCGAGCGGCGCCGCGCCCTCGGCGGGCCCATGCCGTCGCGACGTGTTGACTGTGCGGCGCTGGCGGCACCGGAGCGAAAACTGTTTGCAGAGTTCTACCGGGGCAGCGGCGAGCGCGCCATCTCCACCACCATGGCGGTGGTGCGCATGATGGCCAAGCTGATCAAGGACAGGAACGTCGGCAAATATATAGTCCCCATCGTGCCGGACGAGGCGCGCACCTTCGGCATGGAGGCGCTGTTCCGCGAGGCGGGCATCTATGCCCCCGGTGGGCAGAAGTACCAGCCAGTGGACGCCGACAGCCTGCTGCCGTATCGCGAGGCGGCGGACGGCCAGATACTGCAGGAGGGCATCTGCGAGGCTGGTGCCATGGCCTCATTCCTGGCCGCCGGCACCGCCTACGCCAACCACGGCGTACCCACCATTCCTCTGTATATTTTCTACAGCATGTTCGGTTTCCAGCGGGTGGGTGATCTCATCTGGGCCGCGGCCGACAGTATGTGTCGCGGCTTCCTGCTCGGCGGTACTGCCGGGCGCACCACCCTTAATGGTGAGGGGCTACAGCACCAGGACGGCCACTCCCCTGTCCTGGCTTCCACCGTGCCCAACCTGCGCAGCTACGACCCGGCCTTTGCCTATGAGCTTGCGATCATCCTGCGCGAGGGTATCGACGAGATGTACGGCCGCGGCGAGCAGGTGTTCTACTACCTCACGGTTTACAACGAGAACTACCCGATGCCCGCATTGCCGGAAGAAGCGCTCGAGCGGATCGAGGAGGGCGTGCTGAAGGGGATTTACCTCTACCGCGAATCGGAATTGACGCCGGGCGGCGCGCCCCGGGTGCAGCTGTTCGGCAGCGGCAGCATCATGCAACAGGTGCTGGCCGCGCAGGAACTGCTGGCTGAAAAGGGCGTGTGTGCCGACGTGTGGAGTGTCACCAGCTACACCGAGCTTGCCCGCGACGCCGAACAGGTAGAGCGCCACAATCGCCAGCAGCGCGGCGCAAAACGGGAGCCATATTTGCAGCAGGTGCTGCAGGGCATCGAGGGTCCAGTCGTGGCCTGTAGCGACTACATGCGCGCACTGCCCGCCAGCATCTCCCGCTGGGTGCCCGGCCGTTACGTGGTTTTAGGCACCGACGGTTTCGGCCTGAGCGAAGCGCGGGATGACCTGCGCAGGTATTTCGAGGTGGATGCCGCCAGTATCGCCTACGCTGCGCTGGCGACGCTGTGCGAGGAGGGCGTGATCAGTTCCGGTGCGTTGATGAGTTATGGCGGGGAACAGGGTGCAGTTGGCGAGTCATCCCACGACGAGCAGTCGAAATCAGCCCCCGTGCTTGCGGGGTGAGCCGTTCGGCTGGTGTTCAGCGGGCCGGCAGCACCCAACCCAACGTCTCCAGCATAGAGGCAAAGCAGCCCCGCGGGGGGGCGTAAATGCATAGCCGCTCTCCGGTTGCGGGGTGGTTCAGTTCCAGTCGGTGGGCGTGCAGCAGCAGGCGCGCGCAGCCGAACTGCTCGGCGAAGAAACGGTTGTGCACTGACTTGCCATACTTGGGGCAGCCGATCAGCGGGTGGTGAATGTGCTTGAAGTGGCGACGGATCTGGTGGCGGCGACCGGTTTCCAGCTCGATCTCCACCAGCGAGTAGCGACTTGAGGGATAGCGGTCGACCGCATAGGGCAGCTCGGTGGTGTCCAGCCGCCGGAAGCGCGTCAACGCCGGTTGGCGGGGCTGGTCGGCTTTGGGGCGCTTGCGCTGGTGCTTGAAATCGCTGACCGGCGGCAAGGGATAATCGATCACGCCTTCCTCCGGGCACCAGCCTCGGCACACGGCCACATACGCTTTCACAGAACTCTCTGAAGCCAGCTCCGCCTGCGCGCGGGCGGCGACTTGGCTACTCTTGGCAAACAGGATTACCCCGGAGGTGGGCTTGTCGAGCCGGTGGATCGGGTAGAGATGGCAGCCCACGAGGTCCCGCAGGTGCTGGAGCAGAAAGCGAGTCTCGTGATGGTCGATCGATGACCGGTGCACCAGCCACCCTTCGGGTTTGTAGGCGGCGACCAGGTAGGGGTCTTCAAAGAGAATTTCGGGGTCCATGTACAGCGGACAGCCTGTAGTGGTGAAATGCTGCCTATTGTAATCTGATTATCGGTTGGCCGTACCGCCCGGTTGCTGACCAGTATTACCAGTTCAATATAGGGGTGCGCTTTGCCACAGGGCTACGACATTATCGGGGATATCCACGGACATGCCGCTGAACTGGAGCAGCTGCTCCTGCACCTGGGTTATCGGGAAACTGGATCCGGTTTCCGCCATCCCGGGCGCAAGGTCGTATTCCTGGGCGATTTTATCGACCGCGGTGAGCACCTGCGCCAGCATCGCCGGTTGCTGGAAATTGTTATGGCCATGGTGAACAACGGCCACGCCCTGGCGGTGATGGGTAACCACGAGCTCAATGCCCTGGCTTACCATACACTGCACAAAGGCGAGCCCCTGCGCCCGCGCACCCCAAAGAACACCCGCCAGCACCAGGCTTTCCTTAACGAGTTCGATCACCTGCCAGAGCTGAAGGGGGACGTACTGGACTTTTTTCGCCAGCTGCCGCTGTGGCTGGAACTGGAAGGATGTCGGGTGGTGCATGCCTGCTGGGACCAGCAGCATGTTGACTTACTGCGCGACAGGGCCCCGGATGCGCGGCTGGACCATGAGCTCCTTGTGGCGGCCTCGACGCGCGGAACTCCCGAATTTGTTGCGGTGGAAACACTCCTGAAGGGCTATGAGGTCTCACTGCCGGAAGGAATAACCTTTGCTGACAAAGACGGCAATGCCCGCAAGGCTGTACGGGTCCAGTGGTGGAACAAAGATGCAACATGTCTCGGGGATATTGCGCTGCCGCTGGGAGTGGATATCGGAGCGGCGGCAAGTCTCAGCGTGCCGGAGAATGTTCCCGAATATCCACCCGATGCCATACCCTGTTTTATCGGGCACTACTGGCTTCACGGCGAACCCGGGCCACTGACTCACAATGTGGCCTGTCTCGACTACTCGGTGGTGAAGGGGCGCAAGGGGGGAGGGAAGCTAGTCGCTTACCGGTTTGATGGTGAACAGAAGCTGGAAAAAGCGCGCTTCACCCATACGGACTGATCCGCGTCTGCCGCAACTCGGAGCCGCCAAACTGTTACCCCGTTATTACTGGCCCGGCTCCGCACTGAAGGCTATTTCAAGCTGCAGCAGCGTACTGGCCGTTTTGTTGATGCTTTCTCTTTAATCCCATAGGTTGATCTGTTTCCAGCCTGGGCCGAAAGGCCGGGAGGCGCAGGCGATGTCGATCAGGGCCGGGACCCCCGGGCGCAACCGGGTTGAGCGATATTAACGATCTTCACCTGCAGCTGGCGGCGGCTGCAGGGAAGATACGCCCGCGGCGGGTTCGGGGATGTCCGGGATGCGTGCGCCAACCGCCTGCGCCAGCCGCTGGAAATCCGGGTTGTTGAACAGCAGGGAGCGCCCGGTGTTGATCAGGGTCGTCACCTGGATGTCGGTCAGTGACAGGCCGGTGGGGATGCTGTCGAAATAGCGGCGCTCGGCTTCCGGCAGGTCGCTGAAACGGATCCGTACAAAGTGCGGTGTGACGTCGATCCCCTGGTCGGCGAGTTCGCCGGTCCAGCGTTCCAGCCGGTCCCCCATCAGGTCGATGGTGGCGGCGTTGTAGCGGTGCAGTTGCACTTCGGTGACCGCGTTGATGGTGTCTTTTACGGTTGGCGGCTGGGTCGACTGCTCGATGACCGTGGGGGCGTTGGTCGAGGCATCCACGCTTATCACTGCATAGTGCGGCATGGCAGTGGCGTCGAGCCGGCGCAGGAACTCCGTCGCGCCGCCGGTGATCTCCACCATTTCATAGATGGCCATCAGGCCCAGGTTGTCGGTGATGCCGCCGTCGATCAGGTGGATGAATGGGCGCTGCTGTGCATCCTCATAGCTCTCCAGGTCGCGGGCCAGTTCGCGCACCTGCATCGAATCGTGGTCGTATTGTGCCTGTTGCAGCAGTTCCATGGACTGGCATGTGGGTCGGCAGTTACCGAAATTCCTTACCACCACCGGGTTAAACACCAGCGGTACCGCGGCCGATGCAGTCACCGCCCGTGAGATGGGGTAGCTGTCGATATCCGAGCAGAGCAGGTCGAAGTATTCCTGCAGGAAAGAGAAGCGTACCCCGCGCCCCAGGTCGGTGGCATTGATGACTATCAGTGGCCCGCCCGCCTGTTTCAGGTCGCCGAAGGTCTTGTTGCGGAACAGGGTTTCCTCGAAGTAGCTGACAATATGGTCGGTACGGCGACGGTCACCAAACAGGGCGTTTGGGTCCAGCAGGCGCTTTACCAGGCTGCGCGATACGTCTGCACGCAGGAAGTCATCCTCGAAGTCTGAGAAAATCCGGTCCCGATAAAGCCCGTAGTAGGCGGCCGGGAAGCTTCCCCCGGACACCGAGCTGATCATGTCCACCTCGTCCAGGACGCTCTCCTGCTCGCCCTGCGAGGTAGTGAGGGAGACTTCCTTCAGGCCCAGCATCACCCCGTACGCGAGGGCCGCGGCGCGGTGCCCCCCACCGGAAAATGTCAGTACCAGGGAAAAGTCGCCGTCACGGCGCACCTGGGCGTCCCGGGTCAGGGAATAGCTGTCGCAATTGAGGGGGTCAGTGGTGGGTTGGTTCTGGTAGCCCGGCAGTACCGGTTCATTGGAGGCACAGCCGGCCAGCACCAGTGCGGCTGCCAGCAGCGTCGCCGGCCGGGAAAATTGCGCCCTGGGATTCATGTTCGCGATTCCTTTCCTCGTGGATGCCCTGGCGGGTCAGGGCCACTCCGGCAGCGGGCCGACATAGACCCAGCGTTTCCGGTACAGCCGGAAAAGTGAAATCTCATGCATGGCGCGCTCTCCTTCCCCTGTGTGGTAATAAGCCCTGAACTCGACGATCGATTTTTTCAGGCCCTGTTTGCTGCGCACTACTTCCAGCCGGGTCCACTGTGTATCCATCTCGCTTTCATCCAGCTCCGGGCAGGTATCCGGGTGCCAGGTTTTGCGCAGGTAGGGCAGGTTGCCTGTTACAAAAGCACTGAAGCGGCTGCGCATCAGGGCCTCGGCAGTATTCGGGTAGGCCTTGCCGGAAAGATAGAGCTGGCAGCACTGCTCAAGGGGCTTTCCCGAGCAGCAGGGGCAGGGGGTGTCGGGCATCGTGTCTGGATTCGGTGTTACTGTCAGGTCCAGATCTTAACAGTTTCGCGGCCAGCCGGGACAGCCGTTTACAGCATGGCCGCAATACTGCGAATGGCCTCCAGGGCCCCCATGCGGACCTCGATGGCATCATCAAGCCCGGATTCCGGCTCACTCGGGTTGATTCGTACCAGGCGGCCGCCGACCGCCTCGGATTCCTCGCGTACAGTGGGTATGGCCGTACCTGCACCGCATTCGATAACCACGAGGTTTGATACGGATTGCAGCCAGCATTGGTATTTTTCCTGCTGGGTCTCCTGGCGTGCTGTATTCCAACCCCAGTCCGAGAACATCAGGATATTGGGCCTGGCAACTTCCGCGCAGTGCGGGCAGGTCGGGAGGTCGCCGGTGGCAAGGCAGCGCCCGGTATCGACTTCAGGATTTATTTCACCCGCAGGCCAGATTTCCCCGCGGCAGTCGTTCAGGCACTGCAGGTGGTGAATCGAGCCATGGCATTCGTTGATGCGCTCGGGAGCAAAGCCTGATTTTTCAAACTGCCCGTCTACATTGCTGGTAAAGACAAAGTAACCGCGCTCGCAAGTCTCGCCCATCTGCCGTAACAGGCGAAACCCTTCATGTGGTTGTGTTTCGCGATAGAGGTTCAGGCGGTGGCCGTAAAATCCCCAGGCCCGTTCCGGAAAAGCGGCAAATGTAACCGGGGAGGCGATATCGGCGAAAGATTCCCCGGAGTGGCGCAGGGCCGGGTAAGCCTTCCAGAAGCCCTCATTGCCGCGAAAATCCGGCAGGCCTGAATCGACGCCCATACCTGCACCTGCCGCAATCAGCAGGCCGTCAGCACCGGCAACCAGTTTTGCAGCTTTCTTCAGGCTGCGTCGCGTTTTCCATTCCAAGCCTGTCTCGATCCTGCGTCGGGAAACCATTGTGCGGAATCATAGCATTTCGCGCTGTGGCGAGCGGGCCTCAATCCCTGCTGCCTGGAGTGTCGTTATTCTTATCAGGTTGCAGGGTGCGCACATGTTTCAGGAGCCATGGCCGTAAGAAGATCGCAATCAGTGCGAGGGCAGCCAGCAGGGCCAGGGCGATGGGGGCCGTATCCACCAATTCTTTCACCAGCGCGATAGCGGCAGCCCCCGCACTGAGAGCGCCAAAGCCGGTAATCGCGCGGTGTCCGGCGGATTCCCGGAATGCCAGCGCGCAGACCACGGCAAAAGTAACCAGAAAGGCAAGGCTTGCGGCCTCCACCAATGCGGTCAGGTTTCCCAGTGCCGCCAGGAGCGCGGCAGCCGCACCGAGGGCAACGACGGCGCGATCCGGTACGCCGACGTTGTTCCGGTGATCAAAGAATGCGGGGAATTGTCCGCCCCGGGTTACCTGGTGCGTGAGGCGGGCGGTGGCAAACAGGGTGGCGTTGATTGCTGAGCCGGTGGAAAAGGCGGCGGCGATGGTGACGATCACCAGCCCGGCAAGGCCCAGGGCCTCCCGCCCCGCATAGGCGAGGGCGACTTCCTCGTGCTCGACAACCCGGTCGGCGCCGATCAGCATCGTGGTGCCGATGGCCACCAGCATATAGACCAGGATAACCACCGCGATTGCCCACAGCATGGCCCGGGGCAGGGTGCGGTCCACGGACTCAATATCGTCGTAGTCGTAGCTGATCAGCTGGAAGCCCTCGTACGCCATGAATACCGATACCGCGCCGAATATGGCAGCCAATAATCCCGCGTCCGGGACGCCCCGGGACAGCATCGGTGGATCCCAGCGGGCGAGCCCCCAGGTGGCGAGCCCTACCAGTACCAGCAGCTTTGCCCACACCAGGAATATTTCCACGCCGCCGGCCTCGCCGACGCTGCGAAGGTTCAGGCCGATAAACGCCGCCATGACGGCAACACTGATTGCCCGCGGGAACCAGGAGCCGAGATCGGCGACATGGCCCAGGTACTGGCCGAATGTGTACGCGTACACCGCGTTGGTGAGCACGTAACCGGCGGTCAGCACCCAGACCAGGCTGCCGGCCAGGTTGTGGGCCCCAACACGGTTCAGGTAGGTAAAGGCGCCACCGCCCTCACCGTAATGCACGGCCAGCCGCGCATAACTGTAGCCCGCCGCCAGGGCGATCAGTCCCGCCACCAGGAAGCTCAGCCAGGCCCAGGGGCCGGCAATCGAGACCACCACGCCGAGGGTGGAGAAGATCCCACCGCCGATCATGCCGCCCACGGCCATTGACCAGGTGCCATTGAATCCGAGCTTGTGTTGCGCTGATGCCAAAGCGACCACCTTCGCGTTGGGAGGAATTGCCGGGAAGTCTCCAAGCATAGCGAATCACAGGCCTGCGGATAGTTGGTCAACCCTGTCGAAATGGTGCGGCAAGAGTGATAAATCCCGCCAATTATCGCCATGGGGTGGCATTGTCACATTCTGTCTATTGACGGCCGACAGTTCACTGCTACCATACCGTCCAGTTGGTTGGTTTTGACTGGAAGTGTCTGGGAGGTCACGTGTCAAAGGTCGACAAAGACACCATTATCCGGGCCGCCGAGGAGGTGATCCGGGAAAAGGGCGCGCGCAAGCTGACGCTCGACGCCGTTGCCGCCCAGTGCGGCCTGAGCAAGGGCGGCCTGCTGCACCATTTCCGCACCAAGCAGGCGCTGCTGAAAGCCATGATCGAATCCACCATCGCCCGGGAGGAGGCAATCCGGCTCGGATGCGGTGCGCCCGGGGGCGAGGGGCCGGGTAGCGAGCTGGCCACCCGGGTCCAGTGCATGTTTGCGCTGATGGCGGATGACGAGGGCCTGCCCCGCTCACTGATTGCGGCGGTGGCCGAGGACCCCTCGCTGCTGGAGCCCATCAAGGCTGAAGAGACATACCTGCGCCAGGAGGTGTGTAAACGTTCCAGCGACCCGGAGCTCGCGCAGCTGCTGGTGTTTGCCGCCCGGGGCATTTTCCTCGGGCGCGTGCTCGGCGTGCTGGAGCCGGGCGACCCGGGTATCGAGCGACTGCGCGAACGCCTGGTCGCTATGTGCAAAGAGCTGGACTGATGCAGCCTTTGTTTTTTCGTTTTCCCACCCAATGATTTTGTGGATCCCCAATATGGAATTTTTTGGTAAAGCCGGCCGTTTACTGGTTGCCCTGGTGGCGGTAACGGCAATAGCAGCCTGCAGCGACAGGGAGTCGGGCGAGGAAAAAACCGAGCGTATCTGGCCGGTGAAGATCACCGCAGTTTCCAGTGGTGGCGACGTTGCAGCGCGCCAGTTTGCCGGCCGGGTAAAGGCGGTGCAGACCGTGGACCTGTCATTCCAGGTGGGCGGCAAACTGCAGGAGGTGAAGTTCAGCGAGGGCGAGATCATCCCCAAGGGGCAGCTGATTGCCGTGCTGGATAACACGGATTTCCGCCGGCGGGTGAAGGAGGCCCGGGTCAATGTGCAGTTGCTGGAAAAGACCCTGGACCGCCAGCGGACCCTTGCCGCGCGCAATATGGTTTCTGCCCAGCAACTGGATGAAACCGAGAGCAACTACGAGCTGGCCCAGGTGGCGCTGGAAAATGCCCTGCAGGACCTGGCCTACACAAAACTGACGGTGCCATTCGATGCGCTGGTGACCCGCCAGCTGGTGGAGAACTACACCAATGTGCAGCCCGGACAGGGGATTGTGCGCCTGCAGAATGTGTCCGAGGTGCGGGTCCAGGTCTCGGTGCCGGAAAAGCTGTTGGCCACCATCGATGCTGACCGGGTGGAGTCGATTACCGCCAGTTTTGAATTCCTGCCCGGTCGCGCATTCCCGCTCGAGTACCGCGAGCACCAGGCTGAGGCCGACAGCGTCACCCAGACCTACCAGGTAGAGCTGGGCATGCCACGTCCGGACAATGTCCAGATCCTGCCGGGCATGACTGCACGGGTTAACCTGCGCCTGAAGCAGGCCCGGGGAGAAATGCGTGTGCCCCTGTCCGCGGTGCAGACGAATGCCGATGGCACCCCCTATGTGTGGCTGATCAATGAAGACCGCTCGGTATCCCGTGTTGATGTAGCACTTGGAACCACCGACGGCAATACCGTCCAGATCACTGAGGGCCTGGAGACCGGCGCCCGCCTGGTGGCAGCCGGCGGGCAGCACCTCTATGAGGGGGCAAAGGTCCGGAACTATGTCGGCGATGCCGGCGAGCGCCAGTAATCGGGTTGTCAGGGGAGACACGCAGTGAAGATCTCTGAGGTATTTATCCGGCAGCCGGTCTACGCCTGGCTGCTGATGCTTATCTGCCTGTTCGGCGGGCTATGGGGTATTGCCGACATCGGTCGGCTGGAGGACCCGGCGTTTACCATCAAGGAGGCGCGGGTATTCACCGCCTATCCGGGCGCCAGTGCGCGCCAGGTCGAAGAGGAGGTTACGGAAAAGCTCGAGGTGGCGATCCAGCAGCTCGGGCAGCTCAAGGATATTACTTCCACCTCCCGGCCGGGCATGTCGGAAATTCGAGTGGAAATCGAGGACCACTACGATTCCAGCCAGCTGCCGCAAATCTGGGATGAATTGCGCCGCAAGGTGCGTGATGCCCAGGGGCAGCTACCTCGGGGGGCAATGCCGCCGGTGGTGAATGACGATTTCGGTGAAGTGTTCGGGATCTACTATGCCATTACTGGTGACGGGTTCTCGAAAAGCGAGATGCGGGATATCACCAAGGCCATTCGTCGTGAATTGCTGACTGTGGAAGGGGTGGCCAAGGTTTCCCGCTCTGGGGTGATCGATGAAGTCGCCTACCTGGATATCGATGAGTCGCGCCTGGCGCAGCTGGGCTTTTCCCTCGACGACCTGTCGCAGGTGCTGCAGGCAGAAAGCGCCGTGCAGCAGGTCGGTGAGATCGAGGGGCAGGACCTGCGCACCCGCATCGTCGTTGACAACCCGGCCAATGACCTGGAAAGCATTCGTAACATCCTGGTCGGCGTGCCCGGCTCCACCGCTATGCTGGCCGTGCGCGATATTGCCGACGTCTCCATCGGTTACGAGCAGAACCCGGATTTTATTGCCCGCTACAACGGCAAGCCGGCGATCCTGCTCGGCGTCGCCGGAGGCCAGGATACCAATATCGTCGATGTGGGCATGTCGGTGGAGCGTAAACTGGCTGAACTGGAGCAGGGCCTGCCGCTTGGTGTGGAGATATTCCCCATCTACGAACAGCACCGGGTGGTGGCCGACAGCGTGAACGGCTTCCTCTTCAACCTGGTGTCCTCGGTGGTGATTGTGATCCTGGTGCTGTGCCTGTTTATGGGGTGGCGCTCGGGGGTTGTGGTCGGCACCGTGCTGGGGCTGACGGTGCTGGGTACCGTCCTGATCATGAACCTGCTGGGGCTGAACCTGCAACGGATTTCCCTCGGGGCGCTGATCATTGCCATGGGCATGCTGGTGGACAACGCGATTGTGGTGGCTGAGGGCATGTTGATGGGGGTGGAGAAGAAAGAGAAACCCGAGCATGCCGCCGCCCGGGTGGTGCGCCAGACATTCTGGCCGCTGCTGGGCGCAACCATTATCGGTATCATGGCGTTTTCCGGGATCGGTCTCTCCGACGATGCCACCGGCGAGTTCCTGTTCTCACTGTTCGCGGTGATCGGTATCTCGCTGCTACTGAGCTGGGTGCTGGCGATCACCATCACTCCCTACCTGGGTTACCACCTTTTCAAACCGGGCAAGGATTCCGATTCGCAGGATCCATACCGCGGCCGTTTTTACCAGATGTATGCGAATGCCCTGTCCGGGTCACTGCGTCGCCGCGGCCTGACCATCGCAGTCCTGTTGGCGGTGACAATGGTGAGTTACTGGGCATTCGGCTTCGTCAAGCAGGGATTCTTCCCCAATTCCAATGCGCCGCTCTTTTATGTGAATTATCACCTGCCCCAGGGTAGCGATATCGGGCGCACCGACCGCGCCCTGCAGGAAGCGACGGATTTCCTGCAGTCGCAGGACAGCGTGGTATCTGTCGCCGCGGTCGCAGGGCGCGGCGCCGACCGCTTTATGCTCACCTATGCGCCGGAACCGCCGAACCCCTCCTACGGGCAGCTGATCGTGCGCACGGAGAGTCGCGAGCAGATCCCGGTTTTGATTGAGCGGGCGAAAGCCGAGCTGCGCGATGCGCATCCCGATGCGCTGGTGACCTTCAAGCGCATCGTGTTTGGCCCGGGCGGTGGCGCCGATGTCGAGGTGCGGATATCCGGGCCCGATTTCAACCAGCTGCGGGCGATGGCCGGTGATGTGGAACAATTATTCCGCGACAAGGGACTGGAGGATGTGCGCCATGACTGGCGTGGGCGCGAGCCGACAATCCGGGCCGAGCTGGACGAAGAGCGGGCCCGGGTAGCCGGGGTCACCGGTGTGGATATCAGCCGCACGGTGCAGTTTGCAACCCAGGGGTACCGGGTAGGAGAGTTCGAGAGCGGCGACCGGATTATCCCGATTGTTGCACGCCTTCCCGAGGGTGATCGCAACGAAGTGGGCTCGCTACCGGACCGACTGGTATGGAGCCCCAACGAGCGCGGCTATATTCCCGCCGGGCAGCTGGTGGAGGAATTTGAAACCACCGCCGAGGAGGGGTTGATCCAGCGTCGCAACCGCGTCCCCACGATTACCATCAGCGGTGATGCGCCGGAGGGCATGACCGCCATGGCGGCCTTCGGGCAGGTTCGTGGCGTAACTGACAGTATGCAGCTACCGCCCGGTTACAAGCTGGAATATGGCGGTGAATACGAGCGCTCCACGGAAGCACAGCAGTCCCTGGGCAAGGGCCTGCCAATCGGTTTCCTGATCATGATCCTGGTATCGATCCTGCTGTTCGGCACCTGGCGTGAGCCGCTGATTATCTGGCTGGTGGTGCCCATGTCACTGGTCGGTGTGGTTGTCGGCCTGCTGGTCTCGGGCCTGCCGTTTGGCTTTATGTCGCTGCTGGGGGTGTTGAGCCTGTCCGGTATGCTGATCAAGAACGCTGTGGTGCTGGTGGATGAAATCGAGATCCAGACCCACGCCGGCCTGCCGCGCCTGACCGCGATCCAGCAGGCCAGCGTCAGCCGCCTGCGGCCGGTATCCCTCGCCGCAGTGACTACCATCCTGGGTATGTCGCCGCTGCTCTTCGACGCCTTCTTCGCGGATATGGCGGTGACGATTATGGGCGGCCTGGGCTTCGCAACGGTACTGACGCTTATCGCGGTGCCGGTGTTGTATGCGGTATTCCACCGGGTGCGGGGGAACGAGACCCTGGAGGGTGATGGGAAGGGGACTCTCCCCAACGCGGACTGAGCCTGCCAGGGGGCTCCGGTCGCCGGGCACCAGCCCGGCACCGGCAGCCCCTGTTTGCCCGGGAGTCCGTCGCAGTTTCAGTCGGAAAGTTTTTCTGCCTCCGGCGGTGACCATTTTCCAAGTTTTTCCAGGTCGGGCTCGTAAATTCGCAGCACCAGGTTGAGATCGATGTCCTTGCGCTCGATGGGTAGCCAGTTTTCTTCGGGCACTCCCTCGGGCTTTTCCGCCGCAATATAGATATCGATGCCGCCTTCCTCGTTCAGCTTCATACCCGCGTTCTTGCCCACGCTGTATTTCTTGCGCTCATTCGGAATGAAGAAACCATTCTCCAGGTCGTAAAGGGTCAGTGACCAGAAGGCCCCGGCAGGTGGCAGCGAATCCTTGTCCATGCGGACGACATAGTCG
This sequence comes from Microbulbifer sp. JSM ZJ756, assembly GCF_044383805.1. Taxonomy (NCBI): domain Bacteria; kingdom Pseudomonadati; phylum Pseudomonadota; class Gammaproteobacteria; order Cellvibrionales; family Microbulbiferaceae; genus Microbulbifer; species Microbulbifer sp. JSM ZJ756. The sequence continues at coordinate 484,369 of NZ_JBISER010000002.1, forward strand.
TGCATCGCATTGAGCGGCTCGCCATCGCCGGAATCGACTGTCGGGTAGACGGCTTCCTCGCGCGGCACGCCAATGGGGCCGTAGATGGATACTGCCAGCAGGGTTTCCAGGTCGGTCTCGCCCTTGGGCTGGAACATCTTCGGCTGGATCCTCTCCATCAGTTCGGGGTTATTCATTTGCGCCAGGCCCTCTTCCTGTATGCGCTTTGCCATGTCGCGAGTACGCTCGCTATCCAGTTGCTTTACTGATGCTGGATCAAATTCCCTGCCTGGCTCCACACCCAGTGGCTTGTAGATGGCAAGCAAGCGCTGGTCGAGCGGGTTATCGGGATCGAAAGTGGTGTGGTTGAATACAAACTGCATCACTTCGAGCAGGTTGTTGCCGAATATGGCGACATCGGTCTCGCCGGTAGCGGGAAAATCCACGGGTTGCCTGGTTTTGGGGGGATTTCCACGGTATTCGCTGAGGGTGACCGGCTCGACGGATTGCATTTGCCCGGTGATCTCCTGGAAGCGTTGCGGCTCGTCACTGTGCGGCATTACACGAAAAACCGCAGAGACAAAGTCGCCAGTGGCCTCAAATACCTGGTCGATACCGTCAACCGGCGTGCCGTCATAGCCGTCCGTCCGCGCACTGTAGACCAGTATTTTCTTCGGCTCCTGGAAGTCACCCTTGCGGGAGCCGAGGGGGATATTCACGTAATGATCGTAGCCGGTGATCATCAATGAGGCGTAGTCGGTATTGAATGGTGGTACGTTGAGAACGATAGGCTCACTGCGCAGGTCCAGCAGGCAGCTTATATACAGCGTGTCATTATTTGGTCGTGCTATTTCACGCACGGTATGGTCTTTCAGTTGGGTGTCAGCGACACAGGTGTTCCATCCTCCCTGGGATTCGGCAAACTTGTTGTTCACGTTGTACATGGCGACGTACTGGTAAGAGCGCGAAATCAGCTCTTCAAGCTCCTCATCGGTAAGTCCGGCCCCGTTGCCAGTGCCATTGCCGGTTTCCGCTTGCCCGGTGTTTTCACTGGTCGCCTCCTGCTGCTTCGCAGGCGCTGTGTCTTCTTTCAGGGCGTGGCCATTGTCCTCTTTACCACAGCCGGTGAGATTGGCGCCGGCAGTGACCAGCAGCAGGGTAATTATCGCGACTGCGTGATGGACTGTCCTGTTGCCTGTGGTGACTGGTCCGGTTCCCATAAAGCTTTCTCCTGTCACAGGGGTGCCCAAAGGGCGCGTCAAATGGCAATACTCGCAGGGCGGTTCCTGCGGGCGGGGTGACACTTCCCAATGATAGTCATCAATCCAGCGGGTGAGCCCGGCGGCAGCTGTGATGGTATGGCAGGGAGGGGGGATGGGAGTGCGGTCCCGGCGAGGCAACGTGCGGGGAGTGGTGCCCCTGCCGCGCGAGCGCAGTTCCGGCGCGGCAGGGGAAACGGGCGGGTATCAGTCTGTCGAGACTCAGTCCCGTTTTGATCCATCCAGGTAGAAAGATCCGGCGGGGCCGGGGAAAACCACCGGGCTCTCGAAGCCGTCCCTGCTTACGGCGGCAACACCGAAGAAGTAATTGTCGATCACAATATTCTCCAGGGTGTACTCATCCACCTTGCCGACAAAGCGGCTGTTGGTCCAGGTGGGTTCAGAGGTCAGCCGCCAGTAGACCTTGTAGCCGGCCAGGATATCTTCATTCCCGTTGCCCGCTGCTTTCCATTTCAGGGTGGTATCGGGGGACACCGCGCCCTCGATGGTGACATCCGCCGGCGGCGCCGGGGCCCTGGACAGGGCGGCCATGGTGAGTGCGTTGAGGCCGGTAAGCTTGGCGGCATACTCGAAGTTTACCCCCTCGATCACATCGCCGTAGCGGATGCCGTCCTCAGTGCGCAGGTCCTGGTGCTGGCGGTTGTAGTTCTCGTTGGTTTCCATGATACGCACGCCGGGATAGCCCAGGTCATTGAACGGGCGATGGTGGCCGCCACGACCGAAGCGGTCCAGGCGATAGATCATCATCACGTCCAGGTTGGGAATATAGTCCTCGGCGATACGGTGTACGTAGCGCCCCAGATTGCGGGAGGGGGAGTCCACCTCGCCACCGTAGAAGCGGCGCGCGCGGGCCTCATCGGCAGTCTCGTTCATGCGGGTACCTTCCATAAACACCCGCGCGGTGGTGTTGTTGATCACACCATTGATGCCCTCGATATTGCCGATCATGTCATTGTTCAGCACGCCGGTAATACGCCAGCCGCCTTTCTTTGCCGCAGCCGCCATGATCTTGCCGCCGAACAGGCCCTGTTCCTCGCCGGAGAGCCCGGCGTAGACGATCGAGCCGGCAAACTTGTGCTTGCTCAGAACCCGCGCAGCCTCCAGGGCGCCGGCGAGGCCGGAGGCATTGTCATTGGCTCCCGGTGCGTCCGAGGTGTAGTCCATGGGGTCAGAAACCCGGGAGTCGATATCGCCGGACATGATCACATAACGGCCGGGGTCCACGGTGCCGCGCTGCACGGCAATCACATTGACCACTTCCGTGCGCTCGGGAATGCGCTTTTCCCCCTCGACGAAGTCTGACTGGTAATAGACCTCCAGGCAGCCGTCGCAGGCGTCGCTGATACGCTGGAACTCGTCGTGGACCCAGCGACGGGCCGCGCCAATCCCCCGGGTGTCAGATTTGGTCTCTGACAGGGTGTGGCGGGTGCCGAAGCCAACCAGCGTGCGGATATCCTTCTCGATTCGCTCTGCGGACACGTCCTGCCGGATCTGCTCCAGCAGTGCAGAGTCGGTTGCGGGCTGTGCGACGACTGGGGCGGCGACAGCCATTGAGGAGAATAGGGCGGTAGCAAGGGACAATCGGGACACGAGGAACCTCCGGCCTGAATCTGTTATGGATCTTGTGGTCCACATGCTACCCCAGAACGCAACTGGCGTCTTTTGTGCCCGGCGCTCCGGCGGCCCTGGCGCTCATACCCAGGCTTTCCTGTTAAAAACCGATTGACGATCGGTTTTTTGGGCCAATACACTGAGGGTATTGCTGGAATGCAGGAGGCGACATGGGCGCAACCTCGAAGCCAACCCCCGCACTCGGGGACCTGGAGGTGGCAGTACTGGAGATCACCTGGGAGACACCGGAGTGCTCGGCGAAGGAGGTGCATGAGCGCATTGGTCGCCAGCGGGGTATCTCCCTGAATACCGTGCAGTCCACCCTCGAGCGACTGCATCGCAAGGAGCTGCTCACGCGCAGCAAGCGCGGCCATGCCTATCGTTACACCGCCAGCGTCGAGCGGGAGCGACTGATTGCCTCCTATATCCGCGAGACCCTCGGTCGCTTTGGTGGCGATGCGGTTTCCTCCCTGGCGGCCTTTGTGGATGCCGCCGAGGATATCGATGAATCCAGCCTGGAACGCCTTGAAGAGGAGTTGCGCAAGCGCCGCCAGGGGAGGCGTGGCCAATGAACGCGATTCTTTCCCTGGCCTGGCTGTTTGTCCTGCTGGCAGCGGGCGGCTGGGCCATGGGGTGCCTGGCCAGTGCGCTGGTTTCCCGTTTTGCTTTCCGCGAGGGCCTGTCGCCACTGGCACGTCGTCGCCACAGTTTTACCCTTGCCGCCCTGCCTCTGCTGGCCATGGCCGCCCTGGTCGCAGCGGTTGCCACGACGGCACTGGGCAAGTCCCTGGGCTGGGTGGTGGATCACTGTATCTACCACGGCCCGGGGCATCCCCATCTCTGTTTCAGGCACCTGCCGGCCATTGATCTCGGGCTTGTCGAGTTCGTTGCGGCTGTGCTGCTCCTCTCAGGTATCAGCTACATCATCGTCGGCTTTGCCTGCCGGGAGTACCGGGCGGGCAAACATATTCGCAGCCTGCTGCGGCTGGTAGAGGGACGCCGTCCCGATCGCAAAATACACACCGTTGAGGATCACAGTCCTTTTGCCGTCACTGCGGGCACATTTTCGCCGCGCGTGATCCTGTCACGGGGCCTGCTCGACCGGCTGGAAGCGCGGGAGCGGCGCATCGTGGTTGCGCATGAAGTGTCCCACGTGCGCGCGCGGGACCTTCTCTACAACGGGGTATTCGAAATCCTGCTGCTGCTCCAGCTGCCGGCTACCGCGTCCCGCCTGCGCAGCGAGTGGCGCCAGGGGATGGAGGAAAGCGCGGATGACCGGGTTGCGGGCCGCTTCGGCCGGGAAGCGGTCGCCGCAACCCTGCTCAAGGTTTTCCGCCTGCAACGTGGCGAGGTAATGCCCGGGCTCTCGGTGGCGGGGGCCGACGCCGTGATGCGTATCGAGCGATTGCTGTGTCCCATTGAGAGCAGAGGGAATGGCCGTGTTTTTTCTGGAATTCTGCTCGCTGCCATTTGTGCCCTGGCGCTGTTATCGGCTGGCGCGCACCACGAGCTGGAGACCCTGCTCGGACTTCTCACGGGACACTGACTTCATGCGATTGCTTCTATTGATCGGTGCGATCCTGGCCGCCGGGGCCGTTCGTGCCGCGCCCGGACTCACGGAGGCCGAGGCCGTGCGGCGCGGGCTGGCGCAACCGGACATCGCCACTTTGCTGGACGCACGGCGTGAAGCGGCGGCGGGGCGCGCCGACGCCGCGGGGCGCTGGGCGAACCCGGAAATTGAATACAGCAATGAAGGCCTCGACCTGGACAGCGGCACGGCAGAGGAGCGCTACCTGTGGCTGACCCAGCGCTTCAATATTGCCGGCGTACACGGGCTGGAGCGTGATGCGGCAGCCAGTGAGCGCCAGGCGGAAAACGCCCGCGTCGACCTGAAACGCCGTGAGTTGGTGGCCGAGATGCGTCGCCTCTACTACGCCGCGGTTGCAGCCGAGCGTGAGGCCGCTGCGGTGAGCGGCTGGCGTGATCGGCTGGCACAGCTGGCCGGGGCAGTTGCCAGCCGCGCCCGGGCGGGTGATGCCTCGCAGTTTGATGCCCTGCGGCTGGAGAAAGAGCTGGCCCTGGTCAGCGGTGAGGCGCTGGACGCCCGGGCTGCGGCGGAATCGGCAGCGGACCGCCTGTTCAGCCTGCTCGGGTCCGAACCGATGCCGCTGGCCGGCGGGCTGCTCCCTCCGGCAGCTGGCTCGGTGGAGCTGGCGACTGTACTGTCCGGGCATCCGATGCTGCAGGCGCTGGAAGCAGAAGTACAGGCCGCATCCCTCTCCGCCAGGGCAGAGCAACGCCGTCGCTGGCCGGAGCTGACCCTGGGGGTGGGGCGCCGTGAATTTGAGGATCCCGAGGTATCTGCCGACGGCCAGCTGCTGTCCCTGGGGGTGGAAGTGCCGTTGTTTGATAACGGTTCCGGCGAGGCGCGGGCGCAGTCTGCCCGCTCGCACCAACTGCAGGCTGAGCGCGCGCTGCTCGAGACACGCCTCGCGGTGGAGACCCGGGCCGTACTCCGGGAACTGCGCGCCCGCCGGCGTGCCGCAATTACCGCGCGCGAAGCCTCTGCCGGCAGGTCGCTGGTATCGATTGCGGAGAGCGCCTATGACGCGGGTGAGGTCAGTGTCCTGGAACTGATCGATGCCCACCGCACTGAACTTTCTGCGCAGCGCGAGGCGGTGCGCCGCGCGCGCGCTGCGCGACAGTCCTACATCCAACTCCAACTGATAAAAGGTGAATTATGAACAAGCTTGCACTGATCCTGTCCATCGCGTTTTCCGCGTTCCTGCTGTCCGCCTGTGGCCAGGACGATGATCACGGGCATCCCCATGAAGGCGAGTCAGGCCACGCCGACGAAGAGGGCGGACATGGCCACGACGACGCCTCTCATGGCGAGGGCCATGATGCCGCGCACGACCACGGCGACGGGGCCCATTCCCACGACGAAACCGAGACCGAGGCGTTTTACGGTGAAGAAGCTGAAACCGGTGCGCCAGCAGAGGAGGGTGCGTCCAGCGAGGAAGAAGGCCACGAGCACGGTGAAGCAACGCACACCCACGAGGACGACACCACTGAAGAAGCCGCAGAGGAAGATTCCCACGAACACAGCCATGATGACGATTCCGAGCATGAGCACTAAAAACCTTGTCCGGGCGCTGGCACTGGCCGCGCTCGGCTTCGGCCTGGCTGCCTGCGGCGAACCCGCAGGCAGCGGCCACGGCCATGCACATGGACCCAGCGGCGGTCATGGGGCAGGAGGCGCTCATGGAGAGGGCGGCCACGACGGCGGTGGACATGGCCATGGTGATGCGGGGCCGACCCTGGTCTTTACCGACTACACCGATACCACTGAAATGTTTGTTGAATTCCCGCCCCTGGTTGCCGGGCAGACCTCGAAATTTGCCGCCCATGTCACCCGGCTTGCCGACTCGGCGCCGCTGGAAAGCGGGCGCGTCGACGTGGTTCTCAAGCGGGGCGACAGCATAGCCGCCCGTTTCCGTGTGCGGGAGCCCGCGCGTACCGGCATTTTTACCCCGGGGGTTAAGCCGCGTGACGCGGGGGAATTCCGCCTGCTGATCGTAGTGCAGGATGGGGAGCTGCAGGCCACCCATGACCTGGGCATGGTGCAGGTCTACCCGTCGGCGGCAGAGGCGGTGGTTGGCCAGGCTGAACCCGAGGGTGACATCAGTTACCTGAAAGAGCAGCAGTGGAGCAACCCATTTGCCTCCACCGAGGCGCAGCTGCGTCCCATGCGCCCGTCGGTACCGGCGTTTGCCACCGTGGATGCACCCGCGGACGCGGGCGCCCAGATCCGGGCTCCCGCGGATGGTTATTTCTCCCATGCGGGGATGGCCCGGGCCGGGGATGTGGTTGAGAGCGGGGCCGTGCTGGGATACCTGGTACCGCGCCTGGGCGGCGAGACCGACTTTGGCCAGTTGCTGGTAGCGATGGAGCGGACACGTTCGCAACTGTCACTGGCCAAGCGCGATGTCGAGCGCCTGGAGCGACTCTACCAGCAGGGCGCGATCGCCGAGCGCCGGCTGGTGGAAGCCCGGGAAGAACTGGAGGTCGCCAGGGCAGAATTCGCAGCCGCCAGGGCGCGCGTCGAACAGTACCAGGGCGGCAGTGCCGAGGCCGGCATTGCCTTGCGTGCACCGGTCGCGGGCGAGGTGGTCGAGTTCAATGCCCGCCCGGGCGCATTCGTGCAGGCCGGGGAGCGGGTCTTCCGCATTGCCTCGCAGGATCGTCGCTGGCTCGACCTGGCGGTGCCGGAACGCTTTGCCGCCGATGTCGCCGCAGCCAGTGGCGCCTGGCTAGAAACTGCAGGGGGCGACACGGTAGTGCTGGATGAAGCCAGTGGCGCGCGTGTAGTGCAGGTCAGTTCTGCCGTGGACCCGAAAACACGCACGGCGCACGTCACGGTCGAGTACCCGGTTTCCCTGGGGCCGACCATTCTCGGCGCACGCCTGCCCGCGCACGTGTTCACGGCGCCGGCGGAGCCGCGGCTGGCTATCCCGCGCAGTGCGGTGATTGATGATGGCGGCCGCAACGTAGTGTATGTGCAGACCGGCGGTGAGACATTCGCGCGTCGCCCGGTGGAGCTGGGTATTGTCGACGGTGAGATGGTCGAGGTGCTGGACGGCGTGGCAGCGGGTGAGCGGGTGGCCTCGAAGGGGGCCTATTTCGTCAAGCTGGCATCGGTCGGTGGTGACGAAGTGGGGCACGGCCACGCACACTGATGTTGGGAATAGCGAATGATTGATCGAATAATCCAGTGGTCCCTGGGGAATCGCCTGCTGATCCTGGCCGGCGCAGCCCTGCTGTTCGTCTGGGGCACCTGGACGACGCTGAAGGCTCCGGTGGATGTGTTCCCCGACCTGACCGCGCCATCGGTGACGGTGGTGGCGGAGGCGCACGGAATGCCGCCGGAAGATGTCGAGAGGCTGATTACCTTTCCGCTGGAAACGGCCATGAACGGTGCCAGCGGCGTGCGGCGTGTGCGCTCCAACAGCGGCATTGGTATCAGTGTGGTTACGGTGGAGTTCGAGTGGGGTATGGATATCTACCGTGCCCGGCAGATTGTCAGCGAAAAGCTGCAGACCGTGCGCGCGTCGCTGCCTCCGGACCTGCCGTCGCCGGTGCTGGCACCGGTTACCTCGATCATGGGCGAGATCCTGTTTATTGCCCTGACCTCGGATGTACACGACGAGATGACCCTGAAGACCACGGCTGACTGGGTCGTGCGCCGCCGCCTGCTGGCAGTGCCGGGTGTCGCCCAGGTGATTCCCACCGGCGGCCAGACGCGCCAGTTCCAGGTGATCGCCACACCGGAACGCCTGGCGGCCTATGGCGTTACCCTGGGCCAGCTGCGTGAGGCGGTGGCCGCCGCCAGCCAGAATGCATCCGCCGGGTTTGTCACCGAGAACGACCAGGAGTTTTTGATCCAGGGTGTGGGTCGCGCCCGCGGCCTGGAAGATATCCGCCAGGCCGTGGTGACCACCCGCGATGGCGTGCCCGTGCAGGTACGCGACCTGGCCAGTGTCGAGACCGGCCCGGCGCCGCGCCGTGGTACCGGCTCCTACCGCGGCGAGGCGGCGGTGGTGCTGGGTATCCAGAAACAGCCCGACGTCAACACGCTGGCACTGACAAAACGCCTGGATACCGTGATTGATGATATCCAGGCGTCGTTGCCCGAGGGCATGCGTATTGAGACAGATGCATTCCGCCAGGCTGATTTCATCAACGTCGCCGTCGATAACCTCGCCGCCGCCCTGCGGGACGGGGCCATCCTGGTTGTTGCCATCATGTTCGCCTTCCTGTTCAGTGCGCGGGCAACCGGTATCGCGCTGCTGGCAATCCCGTTGTCACTGCTGGTGGCAGTGCTGGTAATCCGTTACCTGGGGGGCAGTATCAACACCATGACCCTGGGCGGGATGGCCATTGCGCTGGGCGCGCTGGTGGACGATGCCATTATCGTGGTGGAAAACATTGTGCGGCGCCTGCGGGAAAACCATGCCCTGCCGGAGGCCGGGCGGCGCAGCAATGTCGCCGTGGTGTTCGAGGCGACCCGCGAAATCGAGGGGTCGATTGTCTTCGCGACGCTGATCATCATCCTGGTATTCCTGCCGCTGTTTTTCCTCAGTGGTGTGGAGGGCCGCCTGCTCGAGCCCCTGGGCCTGGCCTATGTGGTCGCCCTGGCGGCATCGCTGCTGGTCGCTGTTACCGTTACGCCGGTGTTGTCCCTGCTGTTGTTGCCAAACAGCGACCCGGTGCACAAGGATCACGATACCCGCTTTATCAGCTGGCTAAAGGCCCGCTACCGACCGGTCCTGGCCGGTGCCATGCGCTACTGGCGCAGTGTCCTGGCAGGTTCCACCGCATTGCTGCTGGTAGCCATCGCCGGCCTGGTGTTGGCGGGCCGGGGATTCCTGCCGGAATTCAATGAGGGCAGCCTCACCATCAGCGTGGTCACCCTGCCGGGGACATCGCTGGAGACCTCGGATGAAATCGGCCAGCGGGTGGAGAAGATCCTGCTGGAGCAGCCGGAGGTGGTGGCCACCGCGCGCCGCACCGGCCGCGCCGAGCTGGATCCCCATGCGCAGCAGGTTTTCGCCTCCGAAATCGATGTCACTTTGGTGATGCAGGAGCGGGAGAAAGACGAGTTGCTGGCGAGCCTGCGGCAACGCTTTGCCGGCATTCCCGGAACCAACGTGGTGATCGGCCAGCCGATCTCACACCGGATCGACCATATGCTGTCCGGCACGCGGGCGAATATCGCAATCAAGATTTTCGGCGAGGACCTGTTTGAGCTGCGTCGCCTGGGCAAGCAGGTGGAGTCCCGGGTAGCGGAGATCCCCGGTGCCGTGGACGTGGCGATGGAGCAGCAGAGTGAGATTCCATTTGTCGCGGTCAATTTCAATCGCCCGGCACTGGCCAATTACGGCATGACAGTCGCTGAAGCGGCCGAATCACTGGAGACCGCCTTTACCGGCACCGAAGTGGGCCGGATCCTGGAAGGGCAGGCGAGTTTCGACCTGGTGGTGCGTTTCCCCGAGTCCGCCCGGGACAATATCGACACCCTGCGCGAGACCATGTTGACCCTCGACAACGGTGCGCGAGTGCCATTCGCGGCAATCGCGGATATCCGTCGTGAACGCGGGGCCAACACCATCAGCCGCGAAAATGTACAGCGCAAGCTGGTGGTGATGGCCAATGTCGCCGGTCGCGACCTGATCAGTGTGGTGGAGGATATCCGCGTGGCCCTGGGGGACAGCATTTCCCTGCCCACCGGTTACCACATCGAATACGGTGGCCAGTTCGAGAGTGCGGAAGCCGCCGGTACCCGGCTGATGTTGCTGGGGGCACTGGTGATTGTGGGCATCTTCCTGCTGCTGGTCGCTGCCTTCGGCAATACCCGTGAAGCCTGGCTGGTGATGCTGAACCTGCCACTGGCCCTGATTGGCGGAGTACTGGGTGTCTGGCTCACCGACGGCATCGTCACAATTGCGGCAGTGATCGGCTTTATCACCCTGTTTGGTATTGCCACGCGCAACGGTGTGATCCTGGTGGACCATATCGGGCGGCTGCAGCGGGACGGGGGGATGGCGCTGGCGGACGCCATCCGGCAGGGCGCCGAGGAGCGACTGGTTCCCATCCTGATGACCGCCCTGGCCACGGCGTTTGCGCTGGTGCCCCTGGCACTGGCCGCGGGCCAGCCCGGCAGTGAAATCCAGGCGCCCATGGCCATTGTCATCCTCTGCGGCCTGATCAGTTCCACGGCGTTGAATATGGTAGTGGTGCCGGTGATGTACCAGCGCTTCTTCGCCGGAAAATCCACCGGCTAACGCTGCGGGCAGGTTGCTGGCCGGGGCGGTGCAGTGGCCGGTTCGTGCTGGCTATGCCAGCGGCAGGTAAATATCGGTCACCATTTCAGCCTCCGGCACGTCCGGGAAGAAGCTGACCCGCTCGAAAAACAGCGGGAAATCCCGTAATTCTTCGCCCGAGCCGGGCAGCCAGTCGCTGTACAGTGCCCGCACCACCCCCTCCAGACCGGAGTCCGGCCCGCAGTGGCGTACCCGCGCACAGCGTCCGCCGGGAATCATATCGGCGTAGATGGCGGTATCGTCGCCATCCACCGGGCCACGGGTCTCCGCGCAGAGACTGAAACGATACTCCGCTGCCGGGGTGGCGGAGGGGTCGTCAAAGACCAGGTTGAAAGTGCGGCTCTTCGCCGGCGACAGCCCGTGCAGCCGTCGCCAGGCGATAAACTTGCGGATGGTATCGCCCAGCAACTGTGGCGGGCCGACGTGGTCGAGTCGTGCTACCAGTACCTGCGCAAACTGCACCAACTCAACTGTCGGCGATTGGTTAATGTTATTCACGATAGGAACCTCGCGGCTTGTGGTCTGCTGATCCTGCCCTTCCAGCCATGCCCAGTCCGGCTGTGTCCTGAATTTGGTGGGGCCGCTGCCGGAAAGTCGCTGGAATGCTCGGGAGAATGCCTCAGTGCTGCCGTAGCCCGCGGCAAGGGCAATGTCGGTGACTGGCAGGGCAGGGCGGTACGCCAGCTGCCAGGCGGCCCGGCGCAGGCGCAGGCGGCTGATGTAGCGGGCCAGGGTAATGCCCTGGCTGGCAGAGAAGCAGCGGTGCAGGTGGTACCTCGAGAGGTGGGCCACACGGCTCAGCTGGACCAGGCCCAGGTCGCCGTCCAGGTTGGCATCAATATATGCCCTTAACTTTTCGATCCTGTTCCTGGTATTCAAGCAATGCCTCCCCGTTCCCCCGGATTGAATGGGCACATCATAACTCGCGACCCGGTAGTGGAGCCTGATCCATCTTGCGCATCCGGGCAGTTATGGGGAGGAATTCGGTTGAGTTGACTCGGGAGAGGGGTCGTTAGTGGCGAGCAGGGGGAGAGCGCCAGCAAGATGCCCGCGCCTCGCAGCCCCGCACTGGTACCGGTGGCGCAAGGGGATAGTGGGCCGCGAGCGGGGCATAAAAAAAGCAAAGCGAATGCTTTGCTTTTAACGGCGCATATTGCGCCTTCAGGTACCGCCGCGCAGGCCGGGCCCGCGCGCCGGAGATCGGGTTTAGATAACCACGATGTTCTCAGCCTGCAGGCCTTTCGGGCCCTTGGTGACGTTGAACTCTACCTGCTGGCCGTCGGCCAGGGTCTTGAAACCAGAGTCGGAAATGGCGCTGTAGTGGGCGAATACGTCGGGACCGGACTCCTGCTGGATGAAACCGAAGCCCTTGGATTCGTCAAACCACTTCACGGTGCCTTTTACTGCGTTAGACATAATATAAGTCCTATAGAAAACATGAAAATTACGACCCGTAAGGATCGGGAGCGCCGGAAAATTGGCTGATATTGCGGTACTACAGAACGAGTATTATGACTAATGCTTCGAAACCGGAGGGAGTCAACAGGAGCTGATTTTCTAGCTGCCCCCAGTGTATAGGTGCTGCCCAGTAAGTCAACAACTCTTTTTCAGGGCCACCAGGGAAGGGAGGGCAGAAGAAAGGGGCGCCGTGCAACAGGTGGCAGCTGGACAATCCCGGGTTAACGGCGGTGGTCGCGGAACTGTACGGTATTGGGGGCAGGCTGTACCAGTAAAGAGACGGGCGGGGCGGGGCCCCGCCACCCGTTTACTCCCTGTCCAGCACCAGCTGGAAGGTGACGGGTACTACCGTGCTGATGGCGTCAAGGCCAGCGACCTCGCGCAGCTTTTCAATTCCCTGCACCAGCTCGTAGTTGCCGGCGTTGACAATGATGGGCTCCGACGTAGATACCATGACGCGGCCATTCTCCAGGCCTGTCACCTGCACCATGGCAGGCTCAGTCTGCTTGCTGCCGGCGAGTGACAGTTCCATCTCCAGCTCGGCAGCATAGGTTTGCCCTGCCTGGAGCCTGGCGAGTTTGTCGCTGTCGATCTGCGCCGATACGGTGGCAGTCGGAAAGCGTTCTGTATTGAACAGCATGGACTGCATCCGCTGGTTGCGAATCGGCACCCCGGTTTCAACGCTGGCGAGCCCGATACTGATGTTTGCCTGGCCGGAATCCTCGATACCACCGGTGATGTTGCTGAGCTTGTGCGTTTCTGCAAACGTGGTTTTCTTGACCGACATAAAGCTGATTTCTGATTGGTCGGTAACAATATTCCAGTCGGCAAAGGCAGCCTGCGACAGGCCCCCGAGTGAAGCAGCAAGTACGGCAATAAGTTGCTTGATTTGCATGAAAGCTCCTGCGGTTATGAATGGCGGAAAGTTCCGGATTTGATCGCCTGTTATTTAAACGGTTCCGGGCTGGCTGAAGACAATATCCAAACCGCTCCGGCAAGGCAAAACAGTGTTTGTAACCGGGCTGATCTTCCGGTCCCGCGCAACGCTTGTCAACGTCCCGGTCGGCAGTAAATGAAAAGTGGTGTGAAAGGTTGCGGAATTTTCGGCACCTACCCTGTCCCGGTGGGCAAGTGCGGATTTTTATTGGTTACCGGGGCAAATGCCCCCGGGCAGCAGGGAAAAATACACGCATGCGGTTTAGCCGGAAAGCGGCCCGGCCACGCGGGTATTATCCGGGGAAGCGGCCGCCTGGCTGCGGGTGACGGTCAACAAACCAGGAGCAGCGACCCATTCTTGAGCTTGTCCACCAGCCCGGGAGCCACTGCGTGCTCCACAGCGGGGCAGCCCCAGGAGCGTCCACAGCGGCCGTGGCGCCGGACCCAGTCGTCACCTGCGTAGTGAGTACCGTGGAAAACGATGGCGCGCTTGAATACATTGTTGTTGCTCGGCTCCAGTCCCTCCAGCCGCAGGGATTTACCGTAACGCCCGCGGTATTCATTCAGGGTCCGGCAGAGCCCCAGTGAACTCATATGGGAATCGGGCCGGTTGGAAAATTCCGTGGCGATTCCATCATGATTGGGGTCGCTGCCCTTGCCGTGGGTGACATGGAAGCGCTCGACCTTCCTGGCGACCCGATCAAAGACATACAGGCGTTTGTTACGGGAGTGTTCGCGGATCTTGAAAATCGCCCAGTAGCGGGGGTTGGAGGTGGGATGGTGCTTGCTCTGCCAGTTGATCATCTTGCTGATATCGTCCCGTGGCACACCGACCTGGTCGGCCAGGGTGTAGAGACCGTCACCAATGGGTTCGTCCGGCACGGACTCCGGCGATCTTTCGTCCACGGAATCGGTCTCGATCAGTGTGCGCAGCCGGTTGGCGCGGTTCTTCCAGCCCCGCAGGAAAACTCGCTGTGAGGGCCGCTTTTTTACAATGGCTTCAAATCGCCTGATATTCCGGTCGATGAAGGCGGGGATAAATTCGTCATCGGCGACCCTGTTGATAGCCTTCAGGGTGCCGGCATCCATTTTTTTTGACTCTGGAATATCCAGCACGTCCTGGCACAGCCTGGCGGCCGTGCCCGTCCCGCAGAGCACGCCCATGTCGAACAGGGCGGTGGCGATGCTCTGGTCGACGACATGGTCGAGGTTCAGCACATCCCAGTAGTTGCGCTTGTAAATATCCCTGATGGTCTCATAACTCAGGTTTTTGACCTCGGCCTTGCTTACGTCCCTGCCCAGGTAGGCGGACAGGGTGCCAATGGTTATGCCCTTGTTGGTGGCGCCGCCGCGGTCCGCAGGGTGGTCGACATAGCCGCCCTCGTTTTTCAGGGTGAAGACCAGCGCATGCTCAATACTTGCGCCCTGGTCCTCGATGATGTCCTCGACCTCGTCGGTCTTTTCCGCGGGCTCCTCTGGTTCGGGCTTCTCTACCGCTGGGCGGTCGAATGCCAGTGCCTCGACTTTCTGGATGGCGGTCAGGGTCAGGGGGCCCACAATGCCGTCAATTTTGCCCTCATAGAGGTCCATGGCCTTCAGCGCGAGCTGCAGCAGGCCGGCGTTGTTTTTGGAGAAGATAGTCATCTCGTTCCGGTTTTCAGGTGTCGTGTCCCTAAGGATGGATTCCGGGTGAGATTTTTCCACATGACATGTCGCTTCGCGGGGGCGAGGCGAGGAACAGGGCGAATGGCCTTCGGGGAAATGGTGACCCGTGGGCGTACCGGGTGGGGAATTTTAGGCAAAAAGTAAGGGCAGCCGCGCTGGACGCGGCTGCCCTATTGATGGCTGCGGGTTATGCGCTTTGCGCCAGCTGCTCCGGTTCGGCGCTCTCAGCGGCCTCCGACCCGTCCTCTTCTTCGGAATGGCGAATCAGGTAGTCAAAGGCACCCAGTGCCGCGGTGGCGCCCTGGCCCATGGAGATCACAATCTGCTTGTAGGGCACGGTGGTGGCGTCGCCGGCGGCGAATACCCCGGGCATCGAGGTGGTGCCGCGATCGTCGACCTCGATTTCACCCACGCGGTTCATGGCGACGTCACTGCCGCGCAGGAACTCGGTATTGGGCACCAGGCCGATCTGCACGAATACACCCGCCAGCTCCAGGTGCACGCTGTCTCCGCTCACGCGGTCGGTGTAGCGCAGGCCATTGACCTTGTTGCCATCACCGAGGATCTCGGTGGTCTGGGCGTTCATGATGATATCCACGTTGCCCATCGAGCGGGCCTTGCGTACCAGCACGTCGTCGGCGCGCAGGGTATCGGCGAATTCCAGCACGGTGACATGCTTGACGATACCCGCCAGGTCGATGGCCGCCTCGATACCGGAGTTACCGCCACCGATCACCGCCACATGCCTGCCCTTGAAGAAGGGGCCGTCACAGTGCGGGCAGTAGGCCACGCCTTTGGTGCGGTACTCGGCCTCGCCGGGCACACCCAGCTCGCGCCAGCGGGCACCGGTGGCCAGTATCACCGAGCGGCTCGCCAGGGTGGCACCGCTCTGCAGTTCCAGCTCCAGCATCTTATTGCGCTGGATGGCGGCGGCGCGCTGCTCGGTAATGATGTCCACTCCGTATTCCTTCACATGCTGCTCGAGGCCCGCAGACAGTTTCGGGCCCTCGGTGTAGGGCACGGAGATAAAGTTCTCGATACCCACGGTATCCATGACCTGGCCGCCAAAGCGCTCGGCCACCAGGCCGGTGCGGATGCCCTTGCGGGCAGCGTAAATGGCTGCCGCGGCACCGGCCGGGCCGCCGCCCACGACCAGCACATCGTAAGGCTCGCGCTGGTTCAGTTCGGCGGCCTTGCGCTCGGCGGCGCCGGTGTCGATCTTGTCGACGATTTCCTGCAGGGTCATGCGGCCCTGGGCAAAGTGCTCTCCGTTCAGGTAAACCGAAGGCACCGCCATGACATTGCGCTGCTCCACTTCATCCTGGAACAGTGCGCCGTCGATCATCTCGTGGGTGATGTTCGGGTTCAGGGTCGCCATCAGGTTCAGGGCCTGCACCACATCCGGGCAGTTCTGGCACGACAGCGAAATATAGGTTTCAAAGTGAAACTCGCCTTGCAGCTGGCGAATATGCTCCAGCACCTGCGGGTCGGCCTTGGACGGGTGGCCGCCGGCCTGCAGCAGGGCGAGCACCAGCGAGGTGAATTCGTGGCCCAGGGGAATGCCGGCAAAGCTTACCCGGGGCTCTTCGCCCGCCGGGCCCACGGCCATGCTGGGCGTGCGTTTGCCATTGCCCGCGCTGGCCTCGATCTTCTGCGAGAGGCCGGCAATTTCGTTCGCCAGCTGTTCCAGCTCGGCGGACTTGGGGGAGTCGTCACCGGACACACGCACCTCGATCGGATTGACGATATTCTGCAGGTAGGTGTCCAGCTGTTTTTTCAGGTTTGCATCCAACATCGGTGTGTCCTGTGTGTATTCGTTCAAAAAGGGCCCGCGGGGGGCGGGCCAAGTTTGGGGTTGGTCCCTCGGGGAGAGGGGAGGTGCGGGAGCCAGCCCGCCGTCGCAGTCCCGGAGGCTCTGTGGGCCTCGCCGGCAGGCGGGCTCCCGCATGCTTGCCCCGCTTGATCCCGGCCGGGGCCGGAATCAATTGGGAAGTTGCTTAGATCTTGCCAACCAGGTCCAGGGACGGGGCCAGGGTTTCCTCGCCTTCCTTCCACTTGGCCGGGCAGACTTCACCCGGGTGCGCGGCGATGTACTGGGCGGCCTTGATCTTGCGCAGCAGCTCGCTGGCGTCGCGGCCGATACCGCCGGCAGTGATTTCCACCAGCTGGATCTTGCCTTCCGGGTCGATCACGAAGGTACCGCGGTCGGCGATGCCTTCCTCCTCGATCATCACACCGAAGTTGCGGGTGATGGTGCCGGTGGGGTCACCGATCATCGGGAACTGGATCTTGCCGATGGTTTCGGAAGTGTCGTGCCATGCCTTGTGGGTGAAGTGGGTGTCGGTGGATACGGAGTAGATCTCCACGCCCAGCTTCTTGAACTCGTCGTAGTTGTCAGCCAGGTCGCCCAGCTCGGTGGGACAGACGAAGGTGAAGTCGGCCGGGTAGAAGAAGAACACAGCCCACTTGTCTTTAACGTCGGCGTCGCTGATGTCGAAGAAGTCACCAGCCTGGTAAGCCTTGGCCTGGAAGGGTTTCAGTTCGGATTCGATGTAACGGGACATATTGTCGTCTCCTCGTTGCAAGTGAATGTTGCGGTCTGTTTGTCTGGAACGAGGCAAATACTATGGGTTGCGGCTCATCAATAAAAATAATCTATTTAAATGGCTCTGATAGGCTGGTCTAATCAATGTCGGCTGGTTAATAGTTGGTCAGTTGCGGCAAGTTAACGGTGTGGTGTGGCCGGCCGGCCCTGTGGGATACTGGCGCGTGACCATCCCGTCCGTTTTGTTCGGTCCGGGTGAAGTGTTCCCAGAAATTACCCAACAGGAGCCGCCCAGGGCCCATGCGACTGATCCGCTTATTGAAAAACGACCTGGCCCGGGAGTCCGCCGAATGGGTGGACGACGGGCTGATCAGCCGGGACCAGGCGGAGGCAATCTGTGGCCGCTATGGCGTGGACTATGAACAGGCCCGGCACCGCAGCTTTGGCTACAACGTGCTGGTGGGGCTGGGCTTCCTGTTTATTGGCCTCGCGCTGATCACATTACTGGGGGCCAACTGGGACAATATCCCGCGGGCGGTGCGCATGTGGGGCCTGATCGGCCTGACCGTGGGCACCCAGGGGATGGGGCTGAAGCGCTACCTCTCCGGTGACTCCGGCGGCGGGATCGGGCTGTTCCTGCTGGGCAACCTGTTCTTCGGGGCCTCGATCATCCTTATCGCCCAGATCTATCACCTGGGCGAGTATATGCCCGACGGCATTTTCTGGTGGGCACTGGGGTGTTTGCCGTTCGCGTTGCTCACCCGCAATCCGTGGCTGGCCATGCAGGCGGGCCTGTTGGGCCTGTTGTGGTTCTTTATGGATGTGAGTTTCGGCTTTTATCCCGCCCTGTTCCCCCTGTTTATCATCGCCATGCTGTATGTGCTGTTGCGCGGCCCGCAGAGCGTGCTGTTGTTGTTGCTGGTGATTGCCAGTGCCGGTTTCTGGATCGAGTATTCGCTGGCGGCGCTGTGGCGTTACGAGAGCGGTTTCTACCTGTTTGACCTGCATGCGGAAAACCTGGCGGTGGCCGCGGCCATGTTCCTGCTGCTGTCGGTTTTCAGTCAGTGGCTGTCCGGACGGGAAAGCAATGTGGCCCGCGATTACGCCGCGGTGATTTCGGTGTGGTGCCTGCGTTTCGCGGTGCTTTCCCTGCTGGTGCTGGGGTTTGCCGGGCCCTGGGAGGAACTGCTGGATGCCGGCTGGCAGCACCGGCTGGGCATGTGGCTGGTATTGCTCCTGTTCGCCGTGGCTACCGTGTGGCTGGGTCGCAGGGCTGGGCGCAGGGTGTTCCCGGCAGTGCTGCTGGCGGCCCTGTGGCTGGTAGTGCTGGCGGTCTCGACAGTGCGTAACGAGGACTATGCCGTTTACTTCCAGGTGGCTGCCAACTTCCTGATGATCGGTTTCGGTATCTGGCTGGTGGTGCGGGGGATTCACAGTGGTATTTCCCACTACTTCTTCCTCGGCGTGGCCGCCATCCTGGTGACTGCCTTCCTGCGCTATATCGACCTGATCGGTGATTACATTGGTGGTGCGGTAATGTTTGCCCTGTTCGCACTGCTGTTGCTGGGGGCGGCCCGCTACTGGAAGCACTACCAGGCGGCACTGGATGAAACCGACCGGGAGAAGCGCCCATGACGCGGAGAGCCAAGAAGGGGCTGGCACTGGCGATCCTGTTCCAGTTCCTGGTGCTGGTGGGCATGTACCTGAAAGCACAGGTGCCGCTGTGGACGGGCGAGGAAATCCTGGTGAAAACCATCCCGGTGGACCCACGCTCGATGTTCCGCGGGAATTACGCGCGACTGCAATATCCTTTTTCCGAGCTGGATGCCTCCCTGTTTGGCGAGCATGAGCTGCGCCAGGGCGAGGTGGTGTATATCGCTCTCGAGGAGACCAAATCCGGTGTGTACCGGCTGGCCGGCGCGGGCCTGGAGCCGCCGGAAGAGGGCCTGTTCCTGCGTGGCCGTGTCAGCGGCAGCTGGTTCCGGGACAGTGGCGAGGCCTATCGTGTGCGCTACGGTATCGAGGCGTTCTTCGCACCAAAGGAAGAGGCGTTGTGGCTGGAGAAGGTCCTGCGCAAGGCCGCCCACGCGCGCCTGAAAATTACCGGCAACGGCCACGCACGGCTGGTGGCGGTTGAGGCACCGGCCCCACGCTGACCCAGTTCGTGCGAGGATAGTGGGAAAGCCGTGCAGGCCGGTGTTTGCGAAATATCCGAAAGGAGGGGCAATGCAGTACCTGGAGTCACCCGGTGCAGCCAGAATCGGCCTGCTGATTCGCATGCAGGTGGCGCTGCTGTTGCTCGCCGGCGGGCTCACTGCCTGGTCCGGAATGCCGTTTTCCTGGTCGGGGAACACCGGCTATGGAGCGCTGTTCTGGGGTGCACTTGGGGGCGTTGTGAGCTATGCGCTGGCCATGTGGCTGACACGCCTGTCACTGCCCATCGGCCGCAGCCTGCGGCGGATTGTCTCTATGCTACGACCCCTCCTGGCCGGGATTACCTGGCCGCAAATGGTGGTGGTGTCGCTGCTGGCGGGGCTGGGGGAAGAACTGCTCTTTCGGGTATTATTGCAGGAGTGGCTGGCCGGGGCGTTCTCCCCGGCGCTGGGCATAGTGATTGCCTCGCTCCTGTTTGCCCTGCTGCACGCCATGACCCCGCTGTACTTCTTTATCACCCTGGCTTTCGGGCTGGTACTGGGGCTGGCCTACTGGCTGACGGGTAGTGTCCTCCTGGTGGCAAGCTGGCATGGGGTTTACGACCTGGTTGCCATTGCGGTGATCACCCGCAAGCCCGAATGGCTGGGCCTGCCGCAGCGCGAGGCGTCTGCGCCGTAAGAAGCGTGCGCGGGAAAGGGGGCGGCGCCCCCTTTTGGCCACGTCCGTCAGGCAATCTCTTCTTCAAACTCCCTCACACGGTTCATCCAGCCGGCCAGGAAAACATCCTGTGACGGATCCCGGTCCACGATCTGGCGGTAGAAGTCGCGGCGCTCTTCCAGCAAAGCCCGCATAAAGGCCGCCCCCAGCTGCGCCTGGGCCCACTCTGCACCCGCCCGGGTATTCGGCCCCATTGCGCCATCCACCACCAGCAGCGGTGTATAGCCGGTCCGGTTGCAGGCCGCCTGGACAAACTTGATGGCCCGCCCCGGGCCGTGATTGACCGCGCAATCAAACACGAATGGCTGTATTTCCTCCGGCAGCTGGTCGATCTGCGGCTGGTAATAGTAATCGCGGGCGTAGATCTGCCGGGCCACCTCCCGATCGAGGTTTCGTACCTCCTCGTACTGTGCCGCACGCCCCAGGTAACTGGACAGGGTGTTCTGGGTAATACCGTAGCGGGTGGGGCCGCCGCGATCGGCCGGGTGGTCGACAAAGCCACCCTCGCGGCGAAGGATATCCTCGATCATTTCATTGACGGACTTCATGGTGCAGCTCCCTTCATAAGGTTGTGCGGGTTGGTGTGGGTACCAAACGGAAAAGCCCTTGTAGCTCCTGCCCTGACTAGCCTGCACGGCCGTACAGAATGCCGGCGGGCAGCGGACATCGAGTACTGGGATCAACGAACCGTACTGCTGTTTTTCTTTTAATAAGCCCGGAAATGCGAGTTGCGCCGGAATGGCGGCTGGGCAGGTAGATAGAAAGGTAAGAGAGGCCGCGAGAGTAAGCAAGCCCGGGACGCGCCCGGCTGACGCAAAGCGAAGAAGTTAGGGTAGATCGGTGCGCCATTCTTCCAAAAGGGGAAAACCGTGGGGGCTGGCTTATGCCGCGGAGAGTAAACCGAACCCAATGGTGACCAGCGTGGTGGCAGTCAGGCAGAAAGCCGCCAGTGCCAGGACGCCGTCATGGGCCACCAGCGCCAGACCGAAAGCGGCGAGGGCAATGCCGGCGATAGTGGCGGAGAAGGGAACCACCTCCATGACCGGCAGTGCCAGCGCAATCAGGGTGCAGATCAGGGCAATAACAAAAGTGCCGGTACGCCGCACCAGGAACCGTAGCCGCGGCTTCAGCCAGTTATCGATAAAGGCTGCCGGCTTTTCCAGCCAGTGCAGCGCTGTCAGCAGCTTCTGCTTGGAGATGGAGCGTTGCAGCATCCACTGGGGCAGCCAGAAGTGGTGGCGGCCCAGCAGGAGCTGAATCGTCACCAGCAGCACCAGGATCGCCATGGTAGTGGGGAGCCCGGGAATACCGGAGAGAGGCGAAAACAGGATAATGCCCACCAGCAGCAGCACCGGGGCAAAGGAGCGCCGACCGACCGCGCGCAACACCAGGTCCAGCGATACTCGCTCCTGGTTTCGTGCGGTAATGGCGATATGCTCAAGCAGTTGCTGCAGGCTGGTGAACTCGACGGGCATCCGGGACGTCTTGCTGGTGGATTCAGCGCCCATTCTAGCGTGGAGAACGGTCTCGTTGACAGGGGAAGGTTGGTATGCCGCCGGCCAGTCGTGCCAGGACGGCCACTCAGCCGCCGTGGGGTTGCCAGTGTGATCCGTGATGGCCTGCCGGTGTCGCCAGGGAAGTTAGCCGGACGGCAGCGCAGTCCTGAGACGATCCGCCGGGCTCAATACACCCAGGCCGCCCCGGTTCACTACATGGGTATAGATCTCCGTGGTGCCAATATCGGAATGGCCCAGGAACTCCTGGATTGTCCGCAGGTCATAGCCGGATTCCAGCAGGTGGGTGGCAAAGCTGTGCCGGAAGGCGTAAGTGCGGGCCGGTTTATGGATACCTGCGCTGCGAACTGCCTTGCGCACGTGCTTGGTCAGTGTGGAGGCATGCATATGGTGGCGGCGCTCGGTGCCCGAACGAGGGTCGATAGAGGTAATTGTTGAGGGGAACAGGTACTGCCAGCCAAGTTCCCGTGCGGCGTTCGGATACTTGCGGGCCAATGCATCCGGGAGAAAAACCTCGCCCAGGCCGTTAACCAGATCCTGGGTGTGAAGAAGTTCCACCCGCCGAATCTGCCGTCGCAGCTCCGTCTGCAAGCCCTGGGGCAACATGGTAGTTCGATCCCTGTTGCCTTTCCCGGCGCGTACATAAATATTGTTGCTGCCAAAATCAATATCCTTCACGCGTAATGAAAGCAACTCGGCACTCCTCAGGCCAGTGCCGTACATCAGTTCTACCTGTAGGCGGTAAATGCCTTGTAGCTGGTCGAGAATCGCTCCGATCTCCGCTGGGCTGTACACAACCGGTAAGCGACGCGGCTGTTGTGCCGGACTGAAGTTGAGGGCATCGGTGTCCCTGCCGAGGAAGCGCTTGTACAGGTACACGAGTGAGTTCAATGCGATTCTCTGGGTGTTTACCGAGCAATTTCTCTCTACGCTCAGCTCTGACAGGAACCTCTCAATCTCCCCTGGGCCCATTTCAGTAGGGTGGCGCAGCTTATGAAAGTGAATGTAGCGTTTGATCCAGTGAATATAAGTCTGTTCCGTACGGTACGATAGTCCAGCTTCGCGCATGTGCAGCCTCAGACGCTGTATAAACCTCCCTGCCTTGCTTTTCGGGATCCGATGGCGGATATCATCCATAACAACCTCCGCTGAACTGTTTTTTTTATACAGTATTTGCGACTGGTTACCACTGTCAAACGCCTGGATCACGCGATGCGTCGCCTATCTTCGGCAAAAATTAGCTAAGTGATTGACTTACAAGGGCTGGGCCTTAAGATCAAGTGACAGGATTACTGGTAGAAAAATGCGACGCGTCGCATTTTTGCGGACGCTCTTCCCTAAAAGTAGCGCCAACTTACTGAAATAAAAGAAAAATTTTGATTTCAGAGGCCGTCAGCACTGTAGATAGGCGACAGTTAGATAAAAAGACGCGTCCTTTGAATAAACTGTTATGCAACATCAAGGAAAATATGAAGTACGAAGTTAATTGGAAAGAACTTTGGCGTTCGCTCACAAAGTACATGTCTTTAACCATCATTTTTTCAGTGTCCGCAATAATGTTGGTTCGGTACGTATCTTCTGGGTTTAATTTTGGAGAAACGTTTAAGCATTTAACCCCGCTGGGTACGGTTGGCCTGATCTTGGGTTGCTGGCTGCTCTCAGCTTTTTTCGCCCTTATAATTTCTGTCTGGTTTAAATTGGCATATGTAACTATTAAAGACGGAGTGATCGCGGGGCGTAACTATTGGGGTAGGAAGAAGTCATTCCCTCTAAGCCAGCTAAAATCGATAGATAGTTTCAGTGATAACGGCATTAATGCTGTAGTAGCAAATGGCGGTAAATTCGGTAAGGTTTTTGTTTACTATCAAACTGAAAAAATCGAGGAGATAGTCAAGATCTTAGAGGCGCACCTTCCTGAGAGAATGGAGGCGTAATGCATAACAAGCGACTGTGATGTCAAGCAGCCTGCTTGACATCGCACTCTCCCCAGTAAGTCCCATCCCTCACCATCGCATTTAGCACTACAATCATCTTCCGCATGCTCGCCGTCAGCGCGACTTTCCGG
>NZ_JBISER010000020.1:0-9439 GCF_044383805.1 Microbulbifer sp. JSM ZJ756
TACCCAGTGACGCCGTGTTGGCACCGGCAGAGGGCGCAACATAGCGCAACTCGTACTCCGGGCCACCAGTGCCGTTAGGTACCAGGCCGTCGAACTGGAAGTAACCGTTCTCGTCGCTCTGCAGTGTTTCAGTCAATGCATTATCGAGATACAGCTCTACAGACCAGTTCTGCAGCACGGGCTCTTCAGCATCGCGCTCACCGTCAAAGTCAATGTCGCGCCAGAGGTAGCCTGCAAGATTGGCGATACCCGGTGTGCCACCCACATCGATGGCCACACTGGCCTGTTCGCTTACAGGAGGGTCATTCCACTCGGTAGTCGCGGTGTTCACTACCGTATAGCCGATTTCGAGATCCGCACCCAGCTTCGCCTGGAAGCGCAGGGTGGCAGACTCCCCCGGAGGCAGGTCGCCATAGGAGGAGCCAAAGTCGGCACTAATGACAGAACCGTTCACGCTGATCCCTGCAGCCTGGCCGTTTAGCATCGCCGAATCAGTGACATAAGTCAGCACACCCTCACCGGCCGCCAACAGATCGTCTGTGATCACCACATTACTGGTAGGCACGGAACTGATATTGGTCACGCGAACAAGGTATTCGAGAGTGGCACCGGCTTCAGCCGCACCATCAAGTGCTGTTACTTCCTTGCTGATCGAAAGCTGTTGTGCGTCACCCACTACAACCTCGGTGGGCTGGGCGCCGTTGGTCGGGTTGCCATCGGCATCAGTCAGGACCTGGGGTAACTCGGCAGCTGCCACACTACCCTGGTTGCTGATTACCGTACCGGTAGCAGTCCCCGCATCGACGGTTACATCAAATACGACAGTGGCAGCCTGGCCGGAACTGATCGTGCCTTCTGCGGTCCCCGGCAGTGGCGGCGTCAGGTCAGAGGATGAGATCGGCAGCCCGCTGGCAATGCGGGCCTCACCGCCACCATTGTCGCTCACCGCGGTGCCGTTAAGGGTAGTGCTGCCAGGCACATAGGTGGTATTGGCCGGAATCAGGTCGGTCAATTCAGCTTCCGTGGCATCCAAACCGCCGATGTTGTTAACGCTGATGGTATAGCGGAGTGTATCGCCGGGATCGACAATGCCCGCGCTAAGACCATCTTGCTGGATTACCACTGTCTTCTGCACAACCAAAGAGGCCACTTCGCCGACAGTATCGATTGTGGGGTCGTCCGGAATATCGGTGGCTGGATCATCCGACGGAGTTTCCGAAACCGGCCCACTACCGGCGCCCTCACCAGTGATAAAGCCCTGGTTGGAAATAAGCGTCCCCTCGTTGACATCATTAATGATGACATCAAAGGTGACCACCGCTACGTCATTGCTGGAGCCGGTCGGGTCCGCCAACAGAACCCCTTCCGCTTCGCCCGGAGAATTGACCGGCATACCCACAACCAGCGCTGAGGTTCCACCGACGTCGGCAACCGTGGCCCCGTTTAAGGTGACGGAGTTGGCCACATAGGAGGTATTAGCCGGAACCTGGTCACGCAATATCACTTCTATAGCATCTTCGCCCCCAACGTTACCCAACGTGAGCGTGTAGCGCAGGGTATCCCCGGGGAGCAGAATAGCCGGATCACCGGTAAGATCCTCAGATGTCTTATCCACGTCGAACAGAGGGGTGGAACTAATCAATGTCTCGGTAGGATCTTCCGTCCCACTTACTTCAGGGTAATCACTCAAGGCGAATACCACATCACTCAGAGTCAGCTGGGCCTGGTTAAGGACAACTGTGCCACTGGTAATAACCGGAGCTAGCGTCACCTCAAAGACGATAGCCAGAGTATCACCAGCCTGGCCTGCAGGCTCGATCGACAGGTTGCTGACTTCGAGCACGCCACTACCATTAGCGCCGCCATCATCGATAATATCGGCAGAGGCACCACTAGGCACACTGACTACAGCTAACGTACCGGACTCGAACATGGCGGTGTTGTTCAGCCGATCCAACTCGTCGAGCAGAGTGAAGCCGCGCAACGGAACATCGCTGATGTTCTGGATCTCAACGGTGTATCGCAGGAGGTCACCTGGGCTGGCGGTTGCTCCAGAGCCTCCGGTAGTCACGTTGAATACACTCTTGCGCGTTTCCAGTACTGCGCCTTCAACAACAAATTCGTGGTTGTCCTCATGGTCCATCACCCCGGGTGTACCATCGGTAAGCTGGCGCTGGTAGGCGAAGCGCTCGGAAGATGCAGCATCGGCGCTGAACCACTGGGTGGCACCGGCAACATTGACAAGGGTGCTGCTGCCGACGTTGTCCTCGTCCAGGGCCACCTGGTAAGAGAGCGTCAGGCTATCGCCCGGCGCCAGCTCGTCATCAGTTTGCAGTGTCACTGAAAACTCACAGGTCGGCTCCCCTCCCACAAAACTGACAGCAAAATCCGCTGCATTCAGTGCTATCGAGGATCCATCCGCTTTCTGGATTGCAGCGCCCTGGATAACAGGCTGGACATCACACATTCCCCCCGGAGTCGGGTTCGGCAGCCAGTCGGTCAGGGTCGGGTTCCATGCGCTGGATTCGCCGGTGTTGCGCACCAGCAGGGTGAAATTGTCCGGGGTGCTGACACTGATAGACGCGGGACCGCTCTTCTCAACCACGAGCTCCGGGTGAACGATTGTCACCGGATCGGCATCGCCCCCCGTGGTCGCATCGTCGCCAAGGCGCCCGGACCCGCTGTCATAATCGTACCAGGCGCGGTTTACAAATGGTTCGGTACGGGCCTGGTTGGTCGCGGTGTTCAGCACCTCAACCGTCACCAGCACCTCGACCTGCCCGCCCGCCGGGATATCGATACCACCATTGTTATCGACCAGCACCAGGCTGTCGGCAGCACCGGTATTGGTAAGAACGACGCCACCCAGGGTCGCGGAAACGAAGCCCAGGTCGACACCGGTCGCTGACAGGTCGTCATGAATGCGTACATCCTGCAGCGCCACATCCACCGGCTGCTCGGGAATGGTGATGGTATAGGTCAATTCCTCGCCGATAGCGACAGTGCTCTGTGACGACGCCTTGCTCAGTACCCCGGGCATTGCGGCAGTGAGGTCAAAGGTCGCCGGCTGTGAGGGGCCATACTCCTCGCGCCAATCCACTGTGCTGCTCGCCGGCACCTGGTCGTTATCGAACGAGTAATAGCGAAGCACCTGTGCGGTATTGGTGAGAGTGATACCTGCGGCCAGGTCGCTGTCACCCGTCACTTCGTAAACTACACGCAGGGTTTCACCGGGATCGATCGCTGCATTGGCCGCCGGATCGAAATCCCAGGTAACAGTGCCGCTGGCAGAGTCGTAAGTTGGTGTGACTGCCACGTTAGTGCCGGAGCCAACCAGTGTCGCACTAATGGCAGTTACACCGCCCTGGCGCAGGCCAATCGGCAGGGTATCCACAAGGACCGTATCGTAGGCAGGCGCATTGCCGTTATTGGTGATATCAACGGTATAGGTCGCCGTCTCACCACCGCTGATCTCGGTATCGCCATCCCCCGGGGTTACACCGGACTTGGTCACTGCGAGCAGTGGCTGCAACGCGGTGACCGTGGCATTGTCGGTCAGTGGTGCTGGGGCAACCCCGCCAACCTGATAATTCAGGCTCACAGAGTTTGTCAGCGACTGCGAGGTCGGCTGCTGGCTCAGGATATCGCCATTCTGCACCCGTGCCCGGTAGACAATGGTCAGGAAATCATTGCCGGGGTCACCATCTATGGGATTGGTAACCTCGTCGATTGCCCAGGTGACTGTCCGCAGGTCTGCACTTACGTCCGGTGCCGGAAAGGTTGCCGGTGGGGTACCGAAATAGTCCGCACTCACCATCTCCACAAAAGCCATGCCCTGGGGCAGGCTGTCGGTGAGCACCAAGTCATTATGGGTTCCCTCAACGAGGGAAATTTCCAGTTCGTACTCGACGGTATCACCGACACGGAGACTTCCATTGGCGTTCCAGCTGTCGCCGACAGTCGCCTTGGTCAGGTCGATGTTGTAATCAACTCCCAGGCCGCTGGTATCACCGGTGCAGTAGGTGTTGGGTGCAGTGACGTTGGGGCAGCCATCGCCAGTGCGCTCACGATTACCGGAGAAGGAACCATCGAGCGAGGTCCAGTCCGCCAGGGCACTGTTGACAATATCCTCGGAGGTAACGATATCGACATTGACCCGGTAAACAATCACCAGCTCGCTGCCGGCGGGAATGCGCAGAGAACTATCGCCATTACCACGGCCCCAGGTAAGCGTATTACCGCTCACTGCAGGAGTCCCATTGAACCCCGCCACCGGCGAACCATCAATTGCGGCACTGGTTGAACCATCGATGTAGCTCAACTCGGCCGGCAGGGTGTCGGCAATATTGGTATCAAATGCGGTCGATGTGCCGTTGTTGGTAACAGTCAGGGTGTACTCGAGTTCGTCACCACTCGCGGCCGGCTGGCCGGGATCAGTGACATTCGTGACGTCCTTGACCATCGCCAGGTCGGGCTCAACGATGATGATATCTGCCTGGCCGCTGGTGCCGCCGTCTACGTCAACACCACCCTCCTGGTAGGTGTAGGAGACGGTATTACTGACAGGTGTCGCGCTCGCATTCACATTCTGGGTGTTCGCCACCCAGGTTGTGAGGGTAATCACCGCCTGCTCGCCGGCAGGGATGTTGCCGATATCCCAGCTCAGTTCCTGCCCATTCTGGTTGGTGGTTGTACCGAGGGGCGAGCCGCTCAATGCCACCGAGGCATCGACATACTGCAGCGCAGGGTCGAGCATGTCGGTGACAGTTACACCATCCAGCTCGCCATTGACCGGTGTGCCGGGCACGGTAATGGTGTAGACAACCTCTTCACCGATGGTGGCCTCGGATACGGAAGCGGTCTTGGTGGGAGCGGCCACATCAAATGTGTTGGTCATCCAGACACTGGAGGAAGCCACCGGGTTGATGGCAATGTACTCACGGGCATCGGCGCTATCGAGAGTTTCACGCGACCAGTAAGCTTCCAGGCTCGCAGAATTTGACCACACCTGGTTCGGCGCGATATCGGTGTAGAAACCAATGCTGTAGTACACCGTTGCGCAGCTTGACGCTTCCAGCGGTACATCAAGCAAAACGGCCAAGTTGCCGTCGCGGGCGGCAGGTGCTGTGTAGGTGTAATCGGCAGCATCAAGGGCAGTGCCGTCAATCGACACTGTCAGACCACTGATGGACTGGTCATCCAATTCCGCCGGCAGGTCATCAGTAAGCTGAACCCCATAGGCCGGGGCATCCCCGACATTACAGGCCTCCAGGGTGAAATCCATAGTGTCGGAGGCAATATCCACCACGTAAGCGGTGGCCGCGGATTGGCCGTCGCCAATCGTGGAGCCATCATCCGGGATCACTACCCCGGTCTTGGTGAGTTCGGTGATCAGCGGCTGCAGCACTTCAACGCTGGCGGTCTCGGCAGCGGTGGTGGCGGCAGTGCCATCGGCAAAGGTGTAGCCCAGCGTGGCTTGGTTGTTAAGGATGGTAGTGGTCGGCGTCGGCGCCGGTTCCTCAGCGGGGCCGTGCTGCACCCGCGCGCGATAGACAATCACAAACTGGTTGTCGGACGGGTCGTTGTTCGCAGCGTTGGTAATGTCACCGAGCGACCAGGTCAGCGTCCCGGTCTGGTCCGCGGAGGGCACATTGGCTGCCGGTATATCGGCATGGGTGAACACGCCCGCACTGCTGTAGGGCGCGGCTGTATCACCGTTGATACTGACCACATCGACGAAGGCGAGCCCCGGGTCCAGCACATCGGTGACGGTGACGTCGCTGGTCTGCCCCTCCGGCAGGGTCAGGATCAGCTGGTAGGTGATGGTGTCACCAGCGCGGGCATTGGTATCGGCGGTGGTGCCGATGCCACTGTTCCATGTATCACCGACCACAGACTTGGCAAAGGCTGTGCTATCAATGCTGGCCAGGGTGCTGGTTGCCGTGACGAAATAATCGTTGAGCGCCATTTCGTCCGGCGCATCATTGCCGGTGCGCTCCTCGACGAAAGCTCCCTCGAGAGAGGTCCAGTCGACGAATACGCTATTGACCAAGTCGCTCCCATCTACGCCATTGACATCGACCCGGTAGGTCAATGTCAGGGTCTCACCCACCGGCACTAGCAGGCTCTGCCCATTGCTGCGCCCCCAGACCAACTCATTTCCGGTAACCGTGGGCGCCACTGACGTGGTAGTGCCACCGAGCGTTATCTCAGCTGAACCGGGCTCAAGCGTCAGGCCCGCAGGTAGAATATCCGTGATGGACAAATCGAAGGCAGTAGACGTGCCGGTATTAAGAAGCTCGACCGTATATTCGAGAACGTCACCGCCCTGGGCTGGATCGCTGGCATTCTTGCCAGTGGTGATATTCGCCACAGTCTTTGTGGCCTGCAGCTCCGGCTCCACAATACTGATCGGTTGCGCCGTATCTTCCGTGCCCGTGCCATCACTCTGTGTGCCACCCTGGGTACGACTGTAGGTATAGCTGGCGGTGTTGCTAAACGGCGCTGTCGAGTCCTGGTTGTCAATCTCGTTCTTCAGGCGCACCTGCAGCGTCACCAGCGCCTGCTGGTTTGCCGGAATATCCAGCCCAACCACTGTCTCTTCCAGGACCAGGTCCGCTGCGGTCCCGGTATTCGCCAGGCTGTAAATGGTTCCGCCGATATCGGCAGTCGCCCCGACAAACTCCAGGTTTGACGGCAGGGAATCCCGGATATGGACATCGTACAGGGGCGCATCTACCGGACTCGCGGGAACGCTGATCTGGTAACTGGACAGCTGGCCGATAGCTAGCTCAGTTTGCGTACTCTGTTTGGCCAGGGCCCCGGGCGATACAATTGCCACCACCGTGGGATCCTCATCCCCAAGGGTATCGGGGTCAGAGACACCACTAACGAAAGGGTCATCACTGTCGTAGGAGGCCGCGACAGGGGTGATCCCGGTGGCCTGCATAGACGCCTGGTTCTCCACCAGAGTCCCCGTAGCCAGGCCAGCGGCCAGCGTCGCCTCAAACTGGATCAGCAGGTCATTGCCCTGGGGCAGTGACAGGGAGCCGCCATCACCTTCCACCAGCAACTGTCCACCACTGATGCTACAGGTCGGGAAGACCGTCACATCTGCAGGGCCGGTTATCTGGCAGGTCGGCTGCGTTGTGCTGGAAAACTCCGCAGGCAGGACATCGGTAATCCGGATATCGGCGATATTCTGGTCGACATTAAACAGGCGGATTCGATACGTCAGGTCGTCACCCGGTGCGGCAGAAGTAGCCGGGAAAGCCCCGGTGACATTATTCGCTACGGTTTTCTCGAAGTAATAACCGGACAGCGCCACCTCGACAGTGGCCGCATCCTCATGGTCATCGGTGCCGACGGTACCGTCGGTAATCTCGCGTTCGTACTCACCACGGCTTAGGTTCGATACAGAGTCATTGGCCCAGAAGGTAGCGCCAGCGATATTAGTCAACTGCCCGGCCGGCGGATTATCCGGATCAAGGGGGTTGAGCTCGCTGTTGTAAGTAATCTGGAGAAACTCATTGGGCGCCAGGGCACCCGCCTGCTTCGTCAACTCGATAACCAGCAGCCCCGGGCTCCCGCCGGGGCTGTAGTCCAGTGTGTAGTCATCGCCCTCTATAAGCGGGACACCGGCAAGGGTGACAGAAACCGTTCCGGTGGGATCAAAGTCCTGCATTTCCGGCGGGAGCTGGTCCTCAATTCTTATATCCCAGGCAGGCGAACCGCCGACATTCTGGACACTGAGGGTATATTGGGGCGAGTCAGTCGCGTTGATCGCAGTGGCGCTGGTGCTCTTGTTCAGGACCAGGTCCGGAGCGGAAATGCTCAATAGTTGAGCAACACCATTCTCACCAGGCAGTGGATCATAGAAGGTACCGTCAATCTCCCGGGCAAATTCCCAGCTTGCGACATTGGTAAAAGGCTTCCCGATCGTGTTGGTCGCGGAATCTTCCAGCATCACCTCAAGCTCGATATGCACCTGAGCGCCCGCTGGCAGTATTCCCGGGTTATTGATTACGAACTCCAGCTCACCGGGATCTTTCGCATTACCCCCGTTATTTCGAACGGTAATGTCGCCGGGTATACTCAGCGGCGTGGTGGTTCCGCTGGTATCCTCATAAAAAGCCCGGATTTCCAGGAGCTCAAGGTCAACACCCAGAGTCGCGACGGACAGGTCATCCCAGATCTTAATCGCCTGGATATTGTTATTGGAGCCAAAGTCCTGAAGCACGGTGCCGTTAACAGGGTCGTACAGGACTGGCACATCGAGTGTATATACAAACGGCACCCCAACCGTAACCGAGGAAATCGGGTTACCGGACAGGTCAGAGGCCTGTTTCTCGATCTTCTCGACCGGGATAATCAGGTCCTGGCAACCCTCCTTGACAGAGCTGAAGTCAGAGCCGTTTACCGCCCAGACGAACGCCTTACCGCCCTCGACATTGGCGCAGGCAAAGTTACCCGTATAACAGACGTTATCGAATATAATCAGCGTCCCATCAGTCACACTGGCAAAGTTCAGCGTTGAACTGAGCGGGCTCTCACAGCTGAAATTCTTGACCGTGCATGAACGATCGATTGAAAGCTGCTCCGAACCGGTAAAGGAGCGCCCGTCATTAGAGAGCGCACCGGGCCCGTCGATTACACAATCCTGTGGACTGCCAGGATCATTTAGCGGGGGAGTAACAGATTCAAAATCCGACGTCGCAAAATTAGCGGCCAGCGCTACCTGGCTGAAAGGCATGGCCAGCAGCATTCCTAGCAACAGGCTCGACCCGACTCTCGGCGGTAGCGAGCCAAAGCTGCGGAAAAAACCAGCAAGCCCCTTCTTCAGGGATTTCAGTCCAAGTACTTCTGACATCATCGTTACTTTCAGCCGCTACATGAGAGTCTACTTTTTGCCCAATCGCCTGCAAATCAAGCAGGCGGACGGACACTGCCCGGTTGTCGGACATTATCGAGAGAAAGGAAAGGAGGCCGTGAAGCAGGTCTAAATTACTTCGCGCAAAACGAATTTTTTTGAGGAATGCCAAGCAGTTCTCAGGGACACTTCAGGCATTTTCTTAAGGGACAAAGAGCAGGAAGCGATTATATTTTAGCCAGCGCGGCGGGGTCAGTTGGGATCAAGCACCCCAGAGCCAGCCCAGCAGCAGCAAGATTCCACCACAGGCCAAAGGGTGTATAAAGCAGTAACAACAGGAAAAGTGCCGGGCTGTGCGCCCGGTCATGAATGGTAAGAGGCCTGTACGACAAACCGGGCTCCTGCAACCGCATTGCAGGAGCCCGCCTGACGCGCGCTACAGTTTGCCCACCACGTTGATGAAGAACCCCTGGCTGTCGTAGTCCAGCTGCGTCAGGTCATCCGAGAAGTCCGTGAAGTTGTAGCCCGCCCCTACCTTCAGGTGCTTCCCTACATGCCGGTAAACACCCA
>NZ_JBISER010000021.1:0-6830 GCF_044383805.1 Microbulbifer sp. JSM ZJ756
CCATCGATCACGCTGGCGCGCTCGTTGTACAGGGTCACGCTCTTCACGTTGCCGACGTCGTCGTACACCGTTTCGGTCAGGTAGCCCTCGGCGCTCAGCTGCGCCACCTCGCGGTTGACGCTGTCGAAGAAGAAGCGTGTCTCGGCGATGTCGGTGCCGGCCAGGTCGCGGTGCTGGCGCACGCTGGTGCGGTTGCCCACTTCGTCGTAGCTGTATTCGGTGCGGAAGCCCTCGCCGCTGATGCGCGCGGTCAGGCGGTCGGCCCTGTCGTACTCGAATGTCACGACCTGGTCGTCCGGGCCGGCCACCGGGGTCGGCAGTGCCGACGGGTCGACGCTGCCCAGCGCGGTCATGTAGCGGGTTTCGGTCTGCAGGTTGCCGGCGTCGTCGTAACTCCGCTGCACCATGAAGCCTTCGGCATCCACGCTCGCCACCTGGCGGTTGGCGCGGTCGAAGTAGTTGGTGGTGACGTTGCCGCGGGCATCGACCATTTCCACCTGGTTGTCGGCCGCATCGTAGCGGTACTCGACCGTATGCAGCTCCGGGTCGGTGACGTGGGTCAGGCGGTTGTTCTTGTCGAAGGTGTAGCTGGTGGTATTGCCGCGCGCGTCGGTCATGGCAACGCGGTTGCCATTGGCGTCGTAGTCGTAGGACACCGTCTGGTTCAGCGCGTTGGTTTCGCTGCGCAGCTGGTTGTTGTCGTCGTAGGTGTAGCTGGTGGTCACCGCGTCGGCGGTGTTGGCCGCGACGGTCATGCTGGTGCGGTTGCCTACCTCGTCGTAGGCATAGGTGGTCTCCACCAGGTCGGCGGCGGTCTCCTTCACCACGCGGTTGAGTACATCGTACTCCCAGGTGGTCTCGCGCAGCAGCGCGTCGGTCTCGGAGATACGGTTGCCCACGGCGTCGTAGCCGTAGCGGGTGGTTTCGTTTTCCGCATTGGTGACGGTGACCAGGCGATTGACCTGGTCGTAGCCGTAGCTGGTGGTGTGACCATTGCCGTCGGTCATGGCGAGGCGGTTGCCCACCTCGTCATAGGTGTAGCTGGTGGTCTCGCCTTCGGCGTTGGTGCTGGTCAGCAGGCGGTTGGCCGCGTCGTAGGTGTTGACGGTGGTGTTGCCATTGCCGTCGGTGACGGTCAGCTGGTTGCCGACACCGTCATAGGTATATTCGGTGCGGTCGCCCTCACCGTTGACCTGCGCCGCGAGGCGGTTGGCGCGGTCGAACTCGTAGACCACCGCCTGGTCGTCGGCGCCGGCCACCGGCGACGGCGGCACGGCCGGGTCGGCACCGGTAACCGGTGCCATAAACAGGGTCTGCCCGACCCGGTTGCCGGCGGCGTCGTAGGTCCAGGTGGTGACATAGCCCTCGGCATCCACCTGGGCGGTCTGCTGGTTGGTCTTGTCGAAGTAGCTCACCACGGTGTTGCCGCGCGGATCGGTGACGGACACGCGGTTGCCGTTGGCGTCGTAGCCGTAGCTGGTGGTCTGCTGCAGCGCGTCGGTGCTGCTCACCAGGCGGTTGTTCAGGTCGTAGCTGTAGGCGGTGGTCTGGGCCAGCGCGGTGTTGGCCGCGACGGTCATGCTGGTGCGGTTGCCCAGCTCGTCGTAGGCGTAGGTGGTCTCCACCAGGTCCGCATTGATCTCTTTGGTTACCCGGTTGTTGAGGTCGTATTCCCAGCGGGTCTCACGGCCCAGCGCGTCGGTGCTGGAGATGCGGTTGCCCACCGCGTCGTAGTCGTAACGGGTGGTCTCGTTCTCGGCGTTGGTCTCGGCCACCAGCTGGTTGAGCAGGTCGTACTCGTAGGTGGTGGTGTGGTTGTTGCCGTCCACCATGGTCACGCGGTTGCCCACGTCGTCGTAGCTATAGGCGGTGGTCTCGCCTTCCGCGTTGGTGCTGGTCAGCAGGCGGTCGACCATGTCGTAGGTGTTGACGGTGGTGTTGCCGTTGCCGTCGGTGACGGTCAGCTGGTTGCCCACTTCGTCATAGGTGTAGCTGGTGGTGTTGCCCTCACCATCGGTGCGCGCGGTCAGGCGGTCGACCATGTCGTACTCGAAGGTGACGGTCTGGTCCTGTGCCGGGTCCGCCACCGGGGTGGGGACCACGGACGGATCGACGCTGGAGACCGGCTGGGCGTACAGGGTCTGGCTGGTGACATTGCCGACGCCGTCGAAGCTGCGCTCGGTCAGGTAGCCTTCCGCATCCACGGTGGCCACGCCGCGGTTGGCGCGGTCGAAGTAGTTGGTGGTGACGTTGCCGCGGGCATCGATCACTGCCACGCGGTTGTCGGCGGCATCGTAGCGGTACTCGGTGACACCGCCCTCCGGGTCCTGGACGTGGGTGGCGCGGTTGTTCTTGTCGAAGGTGGTGAAGCTCACGCGCGCTTCGGCGGTACCGTAGGCGCGGTGCTCTTCCACCGCATTGCCGTTGGCATCGAGCACATAGTGGGTCACCACGCCCTCGGCGTCGGTCATGTCGGTGACGCGGTTGTTGCCGTCGTAGGCGTAGAGGGTGGTGGCCGCCTGGGCGGTGTTGGCCGCGGCGGTGACGCTGGTGCGGTTGCCGGCCTCGTCGTAGGCGTAGGTGGTCTCCACCAGGTCGGCGTTGACCTGCTTGACCATGCGGTTGTTGAGGTCGTAGACGTAAACGGTCTCGCGGCCCAGCGCGTCGGTCATGCCGATGCGGTTGCCCACCGCATCGTAGGCGTAGGTGGTGGTCTCGTTCTCCGCGTTGGTCTCGGTCACCACGCGGTTGAGGCCGTCGTAGGTGTAGCTGGTGATATGGCCGTTGCCATCCACCATGCTCACCCGGTTGCCCACGTCGTCGTAGGTGTAGACGGTGGTCTCGTCCTCGGCGTTGGTGACGGTCACCAGGCGGTTGACCATGTCGTAGGTGTTGACGGTGGTGTTGCCATTGCCGTCGGTGACGGTCAGCTGGTTGCCGACGCCGTCGTAGCTGTAGGTGGTGGTGTTGCCCTCGCCGTCGACGCGGGCGGTCAGGCGGTTGACCTGGTCGTAGTCGAAGGTAACGGTCTGGTCGTCCGCGCCAGCGACCACGGTGGGCTCGGTGCCCGGGGTCACGGCACCGACCGGGGTCATGTGCAGGGTCTGGCTGGCGACGTTGCCGTTGTTGTCATACACCCGGCTGGTGGCATAGCCCTCGGCGTCCACTTCCAGCACCACTTCGTTGTTGGCATTGAAGTAGCTGGTGGTGGCGTTGCCGCGCGGGTCGATCACCTGGGTGCGGTTGCCGTTGCCGTCGTAGCTGTAGTGGGTGATACCACCTTCCGGGTCCTGGATATCGGTGACCCGGTTGTTCCTGTCGTAGGTGTAGACGGTGGCGTTGCCGTTCTCGTCGATGACGGTGGTGCGGTTGTCGTTGGGGTCGTAGCTGTACCGCCGCTCGCCGCCCATGGCATCCACTTCGCGCACCAGGCGATCGTCCAGGTCGTACTCGAACACGGTGGTGGCCGCCTGGGCAGTGTTGGCCGCGGCGGTGATGCTGGTGCGGTTGTCCACCGCATCGTAGGTGTAGGTGGTCTGCACGCCGTGGGCGTCGGTCTGGGTGGTGACGCGGTTGACGGCGTCGTAGGCCCAGCTGGTGACGCGGCCCAGCGCGTCGGTGGTGGTCAGGCGGTTGCCCACCGCGTCGTAGCTGTAGGTGGTGGTCTCGTTCTCGGCGTTGGTGACACTGACCAGGCGATTGAGGGCATCGAACGCGCTGGTGGTCTCGTTGCCGTTGCCGTCCACCACGCTGATGCGGTTGTAGACCCGGTCGTAGTCGTTGGTGGTGACATTGCCCTCACCGTCGGTGACCGAGCGCAGGTTGTTCTCGGCATCGTACTCGAACACGGTGAGCTGCTCGTCGGCGGTGCCGGCGGCGGTGCGCATGGCAATGCGATTGCCGCGCACGTCGTAATCGTACTGGGTGACACGGCCCTCGGCATCGGTCATGGCCACCTGGCGGTTGCCGCCGTCGTAGTCGATGCGGGTCACGCCGCCGCGGGCGTCGATGATGCCCACGCGGTTGTTGGCACCGTCGTATTCGTACTGGGTCTCGAAGCCCTCGGCATCGATCACCTTGATGACCCGGTCCAGTGCGTCGTAGACGGTCTGGGTGGGGTTGCCGCGACCGTCGGTCACTTCCACGCGGTTGCCCACCGCATCGTAACGGTAGGCCACGGTGTGCTGTTCGGGATCGGTCTGCTGTACTACCCAGTTGTTGAGGTTGTAGACGAACTGGGTCTCGCGCGCCTCCGCGGTGCCGAACGCCTCGGTGGTGCTGGTGACGTTACCGAAGTCATCGTAGTCGTTGTGGGTGACGGTGCCGATGGCGTTGGTGGTGTCGGTCAGGCGATCGAGGGCGTCGTAGGCATAGGTGGTGATATTGCCGTTCTGGTCCTTGCGCTCGACCAGGTTGCCGTTGCCGTCGTACTTGCTGGTGATGGTGCTGCCGTGGGCATCGGTGGTGGTCACCAGGCGGTTCAGCGCGTCGTAGTCGAAGGTGGTGAGACGGTCTTCGTTATCGGTGCGGGTCAGCTGGTTACCGACGCGGTCGTAGCTGTAGTGCTCGGTGTAGAGAGCCCGCAGGGCGGCCTTGTCGCTGTCGGTGAGCAGGGTGGCGTCGGCGGCGTAGCCGCGTTCCACACGCATCTGCTGGTAGCGCGCGTCGTTGCTCTCGGCCAGGGCGTTGCCCAGGCCATCGGTCTGCGCCACCAGCTGGTTGAACTCGTCGTAGGTATAGGTGGTGACCTGCGCATCGTCGCGGCCGATCACAACACCGTTCGCGTCCATGTCCACACCCACTTCAACGCGGGTGCGGTTGTGGTTGGCGTCGTAGCTGTAGACGGTGTTGATGCCGTTGGCATCGGTCACCCGCACCAGCTGGTTGTCCAGGTCGTAGGCGAAGGTGGTGGCATTGCCGTCGCCGTCCACCATTTTGACTTCGTTGCCGTTGGCATCGTAGTGATGCTCGATCACGTGCCGGGTGAGTCCGCCGGTCTCCGGGTCGTACACCTCCGGGGTGGTCTCGCGGATCATGCGGTTGTTGCGGTCGAACTCGTAGCGGGTGGTGTAGGCCTCTGCATCGCCGGACTCGGGTCCGCGCGCGTCCACCTCGGCAATCACATTGCCCACCGCATCGCGATAGAAGGTGGTGGTGCCCCCCTCTGCATCGGTCTGCTCTTCGAGCTGGTCTTCCTCGTCGTAACCGAACTTCAGCACCTGGCGCTGGCTCACCGGCAGCTGCAGGCCGGCCACAACCATCACCTGGTTGTTGTTGGCGTCGTAGCTGTAGCGGGTGATATGGCCGTTGGCGTCGGTGCGCTGGGAGAGGATGCCGTCGGCGTTGTACAGCATCTCGGTGGTGGCACCGCCATGGTTGGTCATGGTGACCCGGTTGCCCTCACCGTCGTAGCCGTAGCTGGTGGTGTAGCGGGTGCTGTTGCCGTCCGCACCGGCCACCGCCGCGGTGATGGCCTCCAGCAGCTCGCGCCGGTTGTTGAACACGTAATCGGTGGTACGGCCCTCGGCATCGGTCATGCTGGTGCGGTTGCCCACCAGGTCGTACTGGTACTGGGTCACGCGGTCCTGCGCCGGGTCCACGCTGGACGGATCCATGGTCTGGATCAGGCGGTTGTTCTTGTCGAAGAAGCGGTACACCGTGTTGCCGTTGGCATCGGTGACGCTGATGCGGTTGCCCACCGCGTCGTAGGTGTTGACGGTGGTGTGGCCTTCCGGGTCGATCACCGTCAGCAGGCGGTTGTCGTTATCGTAGGTGTAAGTGGTCACTCCGCCGTTGCCGTCGATCAACCGGGTCAGGTTGCCGAAGTGGTCGTACTCGGCGAAGGTGCGGTTGCCCTCGGCATCGATGGTCTCGATGTTGTTGCCGTAGGCATCGTAGAAGTACTGGGTCACCTGCTGCTTGGCCGGGTCGGCCAGGTCGGTGGCATCCAGGAACACGATGCGGCGGGTGCGGTTGCCGTAGGCATCGTACTCGTAACGGGTCAGGTCACCGCCGGGGCTGCGCTCCTCCACCAGGTTCTGGTTGGCATCGTACTCGTAGAAGGTGGTGTACAGGTCCAGCAGCGCCTGCACATCCGCGGCAGTCAGGTCCGCCACCAGCGCCGCGTAACCCAGGTCCTGGCGCAGGGCCTGGTAGTGGGCATCGTCGGAGACCGTCAGCGCCACGCCGGTGGCGGAGGTGCGCGAGGCGATCTTGTTGAAGCTGGTGTAGGTAAAGCGGGTCTCGGAGCCGTCGTTGTCCGCCAGCGTCAGCAGGTTGCCGTTGCTGTCGTAGTTGAAGTGCGAGGTGTACAGCTCGGTCAGGGCATCCTGCTCGGCCTGGGTCAGGTTGGCCACCAGCTTGCCGTTGCCGGCCGCATCGGTATAACCCAGGTCGGCGCGCAGCTGCCGGAAGTAGGCGCTGTCGGAGTTCACCGCGCCCCAGGCGTTGCGGTCGGTCATCGACACCAGGTCGCCGTTGTCGTTGTAGGCGTAGGTGGAGTGGTAACCCTCCTGGTCCACGATCTCGGTGATATAGCCGTTGGACAGGTAGGTGTACTGCAGGCTGTGGCCCTGGCGGATGTTATCCACCTGCGCCTGGTAGCTGGTGTCGGTCGCCGCCACCGCGGCGTCGTAGGTGGCGTAGTAGCCGTTGGCCACCCGCCAGTCGACGTACTGCTGTTCGTTGGAGTAGGCGCGGGCGTTGCCGAGCGCGTCCACCACGGTGGTGGAACCGCCGTCGAAGAACTTGGAGGAGAAGGTCACGCTGGTCTCGTCGGTGGTGTTATCCACCCGGTGACCCTTGCCCTTGCTGATCTTGTCGCCCTTGGT
>NZ_JBISER010000022.1:0-6816 GCF_044383805.1 Microbulbifer sp. JSM ZJ756
CGCCGCTCCGACGGTCCTGTGCATCCGGCAGGTCCAGCATACGACCCTCGATCAGCAGGTCCCACTCGTGCACGAAGTGCCAGTCCGCCCGCAGCACGTACAGGCTCGCACGGCTGTCGAAGAACTCCGGGTCCACCCGGTCCTGGCTCAGCTGGCCCAGACGGTACGCATACTTGGCCCCCAGGGTCCAGCGGCGCGTCAGGTCGTAGCTGGCGTCCACGGAGAAGATATGGCTCTTCTGGATGAACTCCGCCGCCGTATTCTCCACGGTCACCTGCCCGGCAGTGGGCACGTTGTAGAAGTAGGTGTACTTCATCAGCGTGTTCAGCCGGTCGTTGTCTACCGGGCGGTAGGCGTAGCCCATCACCGCCTCGGTGAACTTGCCGTCGTAGAACTGCCCCTGGGAGCTCTGGCTGTCGGAGTAGTTGAGCTTCGCCACCAGGCGCCAGTTCGGGTTGAGCTGGTAGCTGGCATTGTTTTTCAGCAGCCAGGTCTCCCGCTCGGACTCGGTCACGGTGTCCGCGTCCACCGGCGTTTCCATGGTGTCGGTACGGTATTCCACCGCCGACGACAGGCGCACCGCCTCGGTGCTGTAGCCGACGTTGGCGCCCACGGCACGGCGCTCGGTCTGGGCACCGGTGCGCGGGTCTTCCAGCGTGCCAGCTTCCATGCTGGTGCCGTAATGCCAGCGGTCGCTGGGCGCCAGGTCCATGCCCAGGGCATGGGTCAGGCCGGTGGAGACGTCACCGTGGGTGTAGCGCTCCTCACCGTAGACACTCAGACTGTCGGAGTAGCGACTGCGGAAGCCGCTGGCCATGTTGCCCTTGCGGGCACGCACGCCGGTATCGGTACGCTCGTTGTCGAGGGTGTAGTTCAGGTACAGGTTGGTGCGGTCGCTGATCAGGTAGTCAGTGCCGAGCCGCGCGGCGGTGCCGGTGTCTCCCTCGGACAGTTCGCTGTCGAGGGTCAGGCGCTCGCTCACCCGGTAGGCGCCGCCGAGACCGACGCGGTTGTTTTCATCGCGGTTGCCAGTCACTTCCATGGTCTGCTGCACGAAGCCGAACGCGCTCCAGTCGGCGCCGGAGTTGTAGGCCGCTTCCACTGCCACGTCGGTGCGGTCACCCTGGGTCTGGGTCGGTGCCACCACCGGTGAGTAGTCCTCGCGGGTATCGGCGCGACCACCGGTGGTCACCCGCCATTTCTCATTGATGCGGTAGCCCACGGACAGGTCGACCGCGGAGGTCTGCAGCCCGTATTCCTGCTCGCGCTGGTCGGCCTTTACGCCCACATCGAAGCGCTCGCCGATGGGCAGGTTGACGCTGGCACCGCTCTGGGTGGTGTCCTGGTTCACCAGCTGGCCCGGTGCGGCAAAGCCCGCCTCGCGCTCCTGGTGGTAGAAGGTACCTGAAGCGCGCGCCCCCTCGAACACATCCCCCAGGTGCAGGCTGCCTTCCACCTTGTTGGCGGTGGCCTTGGGATCCGGGTTCAGCGCCTCGACGGTGTCGAAGCCATCCGCACCGCTGCGGCTGAAGCTGAAGCCGCCGTCGAGGGAGGACAGGCTGTCGAGGTTATTGCCCTCGCTGGTGGCGGACTCGATCTTGACCCAGCTGCCGGCACTGGCGCGCAGGGTCAGGTCGACGCCCTGCAGGGAGGACTCGTTGTCTTCCTCATCCTGCTGGCTGCCGCTCACACCGAGTTTCACGTGGTCACCCAGCCAGTAGTGGGCACGGCCACCCACGGCCAGGGTGTCCAGCTCCTCGAAGCCCGGGGTGTATTCGTAGCGGGTCACCAGGTATTGCGGGTTGCCGTTGTAGGAACCGTCCTGGATCAGCAGGTTGTCACTGGCGATGGCCGACAGCGGGCGGTTCAGCAGGATGCGGCCCTGGATATAGTCCACGTCGTAGTCGATCACCGGGGTCAGGTTCTTGACCCCCAGCACCAGGCCGGAGTCCTTGTCCCGCACCTCGACCCGCACCCGCTCGGAGCCGGCGAGGATGTCCTGGTGGCGCAGGAAGTAGAGCGAGCCACCGGTGCCGCGGAACTCGTCGCGACCGGCGATGGTGCCGGGCTCGGCACTGAAGCCATCGATCTCGAAGCGCTTTTCGCCGAAGCTGGTGACGTCGTCGGTCTCGTAGTGCGCATTGGCACCGTAGAGGGCACGGTCGATGTGGGCCAGTTCGTTGTCGGTGTAGGAGGCCTTGAAGTTACCCCACATGCCGTAGTCGTCGTACTTGGACAGCTTGACGTAGAACTTGCCGGAGGTCGGTGCGTCTTCCACTACGGTGGAGTCGTCGCCGAAGGTCGGGTAGTAGAGGTCCGAGTCCAGGCGGCGGAACAGCGCATCCGGGGTCTTCTCCATAAAGTTGGAGAACAGCTCGTCCACCGGACCCTCTTCGGTATCGGCGCTGGCGGACAGGTTCCAGCCCTCGCCGAAGTCACCGCTGGTGTAGAACGCCAGGCGACCGTCGTAACTCACCGAGTTGTCGTAGTGGGTCTCGTCACCGGTGACCAGTGACGCCGGGCCGTTGGTGTCGTCGATGCCGATGGTCAGGTCGGCGATGCCCACGGTGAACCAGTCGTTGCGGCGGAAGCGCAGGTCGCGCAGGAACAGCTCGCCGTTGCCCTGCTCGTCCAGCACCGCCACTTCCACGGTGTGCAGGCCGCGGGTAAAGATTTCCTCGGCCACGAACTCGCCGCTGTCACTGACCGGCACCGGGCGCCCCGCCACCCATACGGTGTGGTCCTCCGGGATCTGGCCACCGTTCACCAGCACCGAGTTGCCGTCCAGCGGGATGCCCTGCCGGGCCAGGCGGTTTTCACCGTAGCCCACCAGCAGCTCCTCTTCCGGGTCGGCTTCCTGCTGCGGCGGGTCCAGCCGGTCCACCAGCCACAGGGACTGGGGTTTGGTCTCGTCGTAGCGACCCGCATCATCATAGGCGCGCAGTACATACTGGAGTTTTTTCAGCGGCGCCTCGAAGGCCTCCATGTCGGCGCTCCAGGCGCCGCGGCCGTCGATGTCCAGCGGCACCACGGCCACCGGCTCGTCGCGCACGGACTGCTCTTCCTCGAACACGCGCACTTCCGCGCGCTCGATAAAGGCCGGATAGTTGGTGTAGCGCTGGAACTCGACGCGGCTGTCATCGACCTCGGTGTCCGGGTCGTCGGCGTAGCGCACGGTGGTGGGCCAGGCGCTGACGTTGAGCCGCGGGGCCATTTTCTGGTTGTCGAAGCGGAACTGGATATTGGCCTGTTCCAGTGCCAGGTCGGTACAGCGCTGCAGGTCGGCGGAGTTGCGGTACGGGTCGTACTCGGGACTGCCGTCGACGGTAATGCGCATCAGGTTCAGCGCGTAGGGATTGTTGGCCTGTGCCTCGCGGTCGATGCGCTCGATGGCCAGGCGATCCTGCTCCGCCAGTACCGCCAGTTCGTCGTAGAGCACCTGCACTTCCACGCGGGCGCCGCCCATCTCGATAAAGCCGGTGGACACCACATCGTCGGACTGCACGTAACCGCGGCCCTCGAAGGTGACCTGCTCGTCGGTGAGGGCGAGGCGCTGCTGCACCTGTTCCATCGCCCGGCGCGCGCGGGCCCGGGACAGGCCCACGTCATCACCGTAGACCATGGCCTCGCGGCGCTCCATGCGCTCGTTGTCGGTGTAGCCGACAAAGCCCACACGCACATTGGCCTTGCCTGCCACTTCATTCATGACACTGCGGATCGCCGCCAGCTGGCCGTCAGAGATAACCGGGTCGCCCTGCTCGAAGCGGATGGTGGGCAGCGTGGTATTGGGGGATTCGTGGGCGATGGTGATGGTCTCGGCGCCGGCATTTTCCGGGCAGGCCTGGATGCCGTCACCGGCGGTTTCCATCAGGTCGTCGTACCAGAACTCCACTTCCACCCGGCGGTTCAGGGCGCGGCCCTTGGCGGTATCGTTGGCGGCGATCGGCTGGCTGGCCCCCTTGCCGGTGAAGGTCACCGCGTAAGCGGGCAGGCCCAGGGCATCCCGCACCGCCAGTGCCACCCGGCGGGCCTCCGCCTGCGACAGGGCCGTCGGGTTATCATAGAGTTCCGCCGGGCCTTCCGGCAG
Source organism: Microbulbifer sp. JSM ZJ756 (assembly GCF_044383805.1). Lineage (NCBI taxonomy): Bacteria > Pseudomonadati > Pseudomonadota > Gammaproteobacteria > Cellvibrionales > Microbulbiferaceae > Microbulbifer > Microbulbifer sp. JSM ZJ756. The sequence goes on from NZ_JBISER010000022.1 coordinate 4,088, forward strand.
TGCCTGCCCATCGGTGTGGCCGACAAAGTGCACCACCAGGTTCTGGCGATCGGCCATCTGTGCGCGCACCTCGCGGATACGGCGCACGAAGGCCTCGGGCAGGTCTACCTGGCCCGGCTCCCAGCGCAGCGGCGATACCAGGTTCTTGATCCGCGCACGCTGGTCGCTGCCATCGGCATAGCGCAGCCGGCACACGGTCTCCTGACGGCACACCTTGATGCGGTTCAGGTCCAGCGCCTGGGCGCGGGCCATTTCCGCCTGTGCCGCCTCGTCCAGCTCGTCGTAGGACAGACGCACTTCCACCCGGCGGTTCTGCGCCCGCCCCACACTGGTAATGTTTTCCACCGCCGGCTCGGCATCGCCAAGGCCTTCATAGCTGACCGCGTCTTCCGGCAGGTCCAGCGACAGCTGCATATACTCCGCCACCAGCTTCGCCCGCGCGCGGGACAGTTCTTCCTTGTCCAGGTACTCCGCCAGTTCCTGCTGGCTCAGCGAACCCGCACTGGTATGGCCGACAAAGTGCAGGCGGAGGTTATGGACTTCACCCAGGGCGGCGAGTTTTTCCCGCAGGGCGGCAACCGCCTCCTCGCTGATATCGTCATCGACGCTTTCATACAGCAGCGGGCCGATCGCGTTTTCCTCGACCACCGGCTCCATCGCCTCCACGAACAGCGACGCATCCTGCACCCACTGCCGGCGCGGCTGGCCCAGGGTCATGGTCTCGGTGTTGTTGCCCACCGGCTGCTCGGTGTACTCCGCCGTGGTCTCCACATCGGTGGTGAGACCCGGGACCTGCTTCCACACTTCCCACCAGGCCGGTTCGCTCACCGCAGTGGTGGATTCCTGGGCCTGCAGCGGCAGGGCCAGCACGGCCGCCACGGCCAGGGCCAGGGGACGCAGTGCCATCGCGGGGACCTGTGGCTTGATGCCGCTATCTGTCTTGGCCCGCATGCAGGCACTGTGCTTGTTACTTTGCATAGAGGACATCACTCCCATCCCCCGATTCCATCCCCACTGCCCGGGGGCGCACCGCGCCTCCAGAACACCTCGGTTTCAATGGTCAGTTCATAATCGCCGTATTCGGCCGCCCATTCCTCGGCCACCTGCGCCTTGATCGCCTGCAGGCGACGCTCTACCAGCGCCGGATCCTCATTCTCGGCCAGGTAGGACAGACGCAGTACCGACGGGGCCTCGGCCAGTTTCTCCAGCAGCAGCTCCGTGCGCGAGTGCCACTGCGGGCGCAGCTCGGTGGTCTGCGGCTCGAACACCGCCTCGGCCAGGTCCAGGCGCACCACGCGGTGCAGGCCGGCGCCGAAGTTGAACTTGATCATCTTGCCCCGCGTGGCGCGCTGCACCCGCGGATTTTCCGTGGTGAGACGATAACCGCTGGGCAGGCTGCGGTCGTCGAGCTTCAGCACAAAGTTGGAACCGCGATCCTGGTTCGGCACCACCGCACAGGTGATATGGAAACGGCCGTGGGCATCGGTGGTGGCATTGAGGCCGGTGGCGGTCACCACCCGCGCCCCGGGCACACCGCCCTCACCGGCATCCTGGTAGCCGTTCATGTTCTTGTCGTCGTACACCTTGCCGATCACGTCGGTACAGTCGAAGGTCGGGTCGGGGATCACCCGTACCGTGGCCGAGGCCTCGCCCGACAACTGCTGGCCGGACAGGCCATTGAACAGCCGCGCACGGTTCACGTACTCGCCCTCGCCTACACCGGAACCAACCACCAGCAACAGCTTCACTGTGCGGGTCTGCTCCGGGTCGACACGCAGGCCCGACCAGCTCAGCTGCAGGCCGTTGACCTCCGGCTCGATCGCCTCGCCATCGACGCGGGCCGAGCCGGCGATGTACTTGAAGCCTGCCGGGAAGAAGTCCACCAGCTGCAGGTCCGTCAGCGGCACTGCCAGCGAGTTACTGAAGGTAATGGTGTACGGCACCAGCTGGCTGCGGGTAACGTTCAGCATCGCCGCCGTCTTGGTGATCGACAGTGCCCCATCCAGCTGCGGATCCACTGCAATGTGGTTGTTGAACAGCTGGCTCTCTCCCGGCACCTGGTTGTCATCCAGCGTCAGGCGCAGGTAGTAATCCGTCTCCGGGCTGCGCGCATCAATATCCAGCGGCGGCAGGGTCGGGGATGCCTGTGCCTCACAATAGTCCGCCGTCGCCGGCACCGCATCCGCGGCGCTGCCCAGGCAGGCCGCCACATCGAAGCCGGCGGTATCCACATTGGTCTGCGGCGGGATAATCGCCGACTCGCCCGCTACGTAGTCCTCACCGGGCAACTGAACCTGGATCAGGTAATCGGCGTTGGCCGGGCAGCCGGCACTGCTGAAGTTGATATCGAACTTGTAATAGCCGCCGGCACTGGTCACCTGGCCCTGCTGCTTCGGATCATCGAAGCAGGCGTCCGGCACTTCCGCCCCGCTCTGCACGTGCAGCATGGTGACGATGGCACCGGACACTGGAGCACGCAGCACCGAGTCATACACCACGCCATTCGGCGTCAGCGGCAGGTTCAGGTCCTGCGGGTTGGTACCCGAGCCAACAAAGATCTCGGTGATCTGCTGCGGGCCGTTGGTGAAGTCGGAATCCGCATTACCCAGTGACGCCGTGTTGGCACCGGCAGAGGGCGCAACATAGCGCAACTCGTACTCCGGGCCACCAGTGCCGTTAGGTACCAGGCCGTCGAACTGGAAGTAACCGTTCTCGTCGCTCTGCAGTGT
>NZ_JBISER010000023.1:0-2798 GCF_044383805.1 Microbulbifer sp. JSM ZJ756
TCCATCGGCTTGCGCCAATCGTCAGTAACCATCTCTGTTGTATGGTCAAGCCTCACGGGCAATTAGTACTGGTTAGCTCAACGCCTCACAACGCTTCCACACCCAGCCTATCAACCTGGTAGTCTTCCAGGGCCCTTTAGGGGACTCGAAGTCCCAGGGAGATCTCATCTTGAAGGAGGCTTCCCGCTTAGATGCTTTCAGCGGTTATCCCGTCCGAACATAGCTACCGGGCAATGCCACTGGCGTGACAACCCGAACACCAGAGGTTCGTTCACTCCGGTCCTCTCGTACTAGGAGCAACTCTTCTCAAATCTCCAACGCCCACGGCAGATAGGGACCGAACTGTCTCACGACGTTCTAAACCCAGCTCGCGTACCACTTTAAATGGCGAACAGCCATACCCTTGGGACCGGCTTCAGCCCCAGGATGTGATGAGCCGACATCGAGGTGCCAAACACCGCCGTCGATGTGAACTCTTGGGCGGTATCAGCCTGTTATCCCCGGAGTACCTTTTATCCGTTGAGCGACGACCCTTCCATACAGAATCGCCGGATCACTATGACCTACTTTCGTACCTGCTCGACATGTCTGTCTCGCAGTCAAGCGCACTTATACCATTATGCTCATTGCATGATTTCCGACCATGCTGAGTGCACCTTCGTACTCCTCCGTTACTCTTTGGGAGGAGACCGCCCCAGTCAAACTACCCACCATACACTGTCCCCGATCCAGATAATGGACCTGGGTTAGAACCTCAAACATACCAGGGTGGTATTTCAAGGACGGCTCCACTGCAACTAGCGTCACAGTTTCAAAGCCTCCCACCTATCCTACACAAGTAGGCTCAAAGTTCAGTGCAAAGCTGTAGTAAAGGTTCACGGGGTCTTTCCGTCTAGCCGCGGGTACACTGCATCTTAACAGCGATTTCAATTTCACTGAGTCTCTGGTGGAGACAGCGTGGCCATCGTTACGCCATTCGTGCAGGTCGGAACTTACCCGACAAGGAATTTCGCTACCTTAGGACCGTTATAGTTACGGCCGCCGTTTACCGGGGCTTCGATCAAGGGCTTCGCCGAAGCTAACCCCATCAATTAACCTTCCGGCACCGGGCAGGCGTCACACCCTATACGTCCACTTACGTGTTTGCAGAGTGCTATGTTTTTAATAAACAGTCGCAGCCACCTGGTCACTTCGACCGACCTCAGCTTAGGGAGCAAGTCCCATCACCAAAGCCGGCGTACCTTCTCCCGAAGTTACGGTACCATTTTGCCTAGTTCCTTCACCAGAGTTCTCTCAAGCGCCTTGGTATTCTCTACCTGACCACCTGTGTCGGTTTAGAGTACGGTTCGCAATTGCCTGAAGCTTAGAAGTTTTTCCTGGAAGCAGGGCATCAACCACTTCACCTACCTAAGTAGGCTTCGTCGTCAGCTCTCAGCCTTAGGGGTCCGGATTTGCCTAAACCCCCAGCCTACAGCCTTAAACATGGACAACCAATCGCCATGCTGGCCTAGCCTTCTCCGTCACTCCATCGCAGCAATTGCAAGTACAGGAATGTTAACCTGTTTCCCATCGACTACGGCTTTCGCCCTCGCCTTAGGGGCCGACTAACCCTGTCCCGATTAGCGTTGGACAGGAACCCTTGGTCTTCCGGCGGGGAGGTTTTTCACCTCCCTTATCGTTACTCATGTCAGCATTCGCACTTGTGATACCTCCAGCAAACCTCCCGGTTCACCTTCAACGGCTTACACAACGCTCCTCTACCATGCACATAGTGCATCCGCAGCTTCGGTTACCAGTTTGAGCCCCGGTATATCTTCCGCGCGGGCCGACTCGACTAGTGAGCTATTACGCTTTCTTTAAAGGATGGCTGCTTCTAAGCCAACCTCCTAGCTGTCTGGGCCTTCCCACATCGTTTCCCACTTAACTGGTATTTGGGACCTTAGCTGGCGGTCTGGGTTGTTTCCCTTTCCACGACGGACGTTAGCACCCGCCGTGTGTCTCCCGCGATTGCACTCCTCGGTATTCGGAGTTTGCATGGGGTTGGTAAGTCGGGATGACCCCCTAGCCCAAACAGTGCTCTACCCCCGAGGGTGAGACGCGAGGCGCTACCTAAATAGCTTTCGAGGAGAACCAGCTATCTCCCGGCTTGATTAGCCTTTCACTCCGATCCACAGGTCATCTCCTAATTTTTCAACATTAGTGAGTTCGGTCCTCCAATTGATGTTACTCAATCTTCAACCTGCCCATGGATAGATCGCCGGGTTTCGGGTCTATTGCCTGCAACTGAACGCCCTATTAAGACTCGATTTCTCTACGGCTCCCCTAAACGGTTAACCTTGCTACAGACAATAAGTCGCTGACCCATTATACAAAAGGTACGCAGTCACCCCGAAGGGCTCCTACTGCTTGTACGTATACGGTTTCAGGTTCTATTTCACTCCCCTCTCCGGGGTTCTTTTCGCCTTTCCCTCACGGTACTGGTTCACTATCGGTCAGCTGGGAGTATTTAGCCTTGGAGGATGGTCCCCCCATGTTCAGTCAAGATATCACGTGTCCCGACCTACTCGATTTCACTCAATGTGCCTTTTCGTGTACGGGGCTATCACCCTGTATCGCGGAACTTTCCAGATCCTTCCACTAAGACATAAAGAGCTTAAGGGCTAATCCCCTTTCGCTCGCCGCTACTCAGGGAATCTCGGTTGATTTCTTTTCCTCCGGGTACTTAGATGTTTCAGTTCCCCGGGTTCGCCTCCCTAACCTATGTATTCAGTTAGGGATACCTGTAAAACNGGTGGGTT
>NZ_JBISER010000024.1:0-3724 GCF_044383805.1 Microbulbifer sp. JSM ZJ756
TGTTTGAATACATCGAGGTTTTCTACAATAGGATTCGTAGGCACTCTGCGATCGGGCATATAAGCCCAGCAGAGTATGAGCGCAAATGCGCCTAGTTAGAGTGTCTACTTTTTGTGGGTAAGACCAGTGCTCCTCTGTTAATTGTATTCGCGATATTCAATGGCTATTTTGAAGAAGTCATCCTCTTTCTTTTATTGCTCTTGTTTGTTGTTTCAACTTTCGCGTTGTTTATGATATTTCGGCTAAGAACGAAGGCAGTTACGGCATCGCCTGTAAAGAAGTTCGGATACATCATCCTTGGTGTGTTTGCTCTAGCTATCGCAAGTTACTCCGCATTGGTTTCATTTAGTGCGGCGTATAGGCTGGTGGTAGGGTGATATATAACAAACGCAAGCAGGATGCTCCGGCCCTTCGGGCCTACGCGGGGCGTTATGACTCAAGGAGACCCATGGCACATTTAAATAAATCGCTAATTCTGTTACTTCTAACTATCTTCATGGCTGGATGTAATTTTCAAGCCAAGGATATGCAATTAATAGAAATAAAGGCCTTGCCTGATGACGAGCAAAATGATCAAGTTGCTCAGGCACTAATGTACTATTCCCCAGCCTATTTTATGCACCACATTCCAAGTATTACCAAAGAAAACGGCTCTGCGGTTCAACCTGGTTATGTTCGACCTTCAGACGAAAATATATCTTATTTTAGAGTGTTCTATGTTTTATCTAACAGCAATTTGAAGTTATCCGCAGTTAACTCAATTAAAAAAGAATTTGAAAGCCACATTCCTATAATGGCTAAAAACCATGCCTCGGTATGGGAGTTACAAGAAAAGGAATCTGCTAAAAAAGCAGAATGGCTCAAAAAATTTTTGAATAGTAGTGACACTGAAGTTTTCAGAGAGGATCTTTCTCAACAGCTCCCAATCGATTACCAAGATCACTTTTTGAAAACCCCGAAAAACACTCAAGAGAAGCTGGGGCTTATAGAGACCACTACCTATCTAAGGTATCAATATTATAAACCTTTTGGTGAATTCAAAGAGCAACTAGTTCTAAATTACAAAGTAACCTTTGATAAAGGGCGTAGCGCTTTGGTAAATGTTTCTCTTGATAAAGAGAAAAAGGTTTCGCTAATTGAAATTGTGCCACTAAAGGCATAACAAAGCCGTTAAGAAAGGACGCAAAAAGCTTGGCTTGCACTCATTCTTCGCTAATTATAGCCAAGCATTTTCCGCCTCTTGCGGCGGCGTTATATAAAAGACTTACCCACGATTAGTAGACACCCTGTATAGTTAGGTTTCGGCCTAACACGGAGGTGTACCATGGGTAAGAAGAGAGCTCAGGCGTATACGGAAGAGTTTCGCAGGGAGGCAGTAAAGCGGGCGGAGAGGCCCGGGGCGCCCACGGCTTCAGTGGCGAGGGAGCTCGGTGTCAGCGCGCAGCAGATTTATAACTGGCGAAGGCAGTTCAATCGGCTGTCAGAGAAGCAATTCAATAGCCGGGATGGCGTAGATTATTCGAAGCAAGAGAGCGCCGAGGTGCGCCGCCTTGGGAAGGAGCTGCATGAAGCGCGCCAGGAGGTCGAGTTTCTAAAAAAGGCAGCTGCGTACTTTGCGAACCACCAAGAGTAAAGTACGCACTGATACGCGAGCATGCAGGGTTGTACCCGATCCGCTTGATGTGTCGGTGCCTGGAAGTGTCGGCTTCGGGCTATTACCGTTGGATCGGCCGAGAGGAAAGCCCTCAGGCGATCCGCAGGAAGTGGATTACCGAGCGAGTGAAGGGCACGTTTGAGACCTTAAAGGCTCGTTATGGTGCTCCCAGAATCGCCCGTGAGCTTCTCGAGGCAGGGATCGCTTGCTCTACCAACTATATCGCTGGAATCATGCATAAAGAGCATATCCGGGCGAGGAACGGGAAAGGATTTCCCTGCAGCAGGCCCGTCGAAGGTAGAGTCAACGTTGCTGCCAACTTGCTGAAGCGATGCTTCCAGGTGGATAGCCCTAATTGTCGCTGGACTAGCGACATCACCTACATCTGGGTGAAGGACCGATGGCTGTATCTCGCTGTGGTGATGGACCTGTATTCGCGTCGCATCGTCGGATGGGCACTGGATACCCAGATGACCGAAGAGCTTACGCAGCGAGCATTGAAGATGGCCCTGCAGCAAAGGAATTCAAAGCCGGGCTTGATCGTGCATTCAGACCGGGGCATTCAGTATCGAGCGCAGGGGTAGCAGGACCTGCTGATGAAGAATGGCTGCCGATCCAGCATGAGCCGCCAGGGAAACTGCTGGGACAATGCAGCGATGGAGTCATTCTTCAGTCGCCTAAAAGTGGAGCTGGTTTACGCAGCGAACTTTGGAAGTATCAATGATGCGAAATCTGGGGGGTTTGAATACATCGAGATTTTCTACAACAGGGTACGTAGACACTTTACACTAGGTTAAATAAGTCCAGCTGAGTATGAGCGCAAATTCGCGGAGTTATAGTGTCTACTTTTTGTGGGTAAGACCAGTTTCTAAACTAGAATGGTGCAATTAAATGTTTCATAAAGTTTTTCCAGTATTCTTTACTGTAATTTTTATTTCTTTTGGGGCTAGCGCATCAACTGATGGCAATAAAGAGCTTGTGACGAATTTTTACAACGAAGTTATTCTCCGTGCTGGGCATGAGGCAATTGACAAATATATTGGGGATCAATATATCCAGCATAACCCTAATCTTTCTGATGGCAAGGAAGCGTTAAGAAGCTTCATAAAGAGTGTCAACCCGGGTTCAACTCAAACAGAACCATCTGGTGAAATTGTACGAGCCATAGCAGAAGGCGACTTGGTCGTACTTCATGTTAAACACTATCGCTGGCCAGGAAAAAACGGTGGCGCAATAGTAGATATTTTTAGAGTGGCCGATGGTAAGATTGTTGAGCACTGGGATGTAATTCAAGCTGTTCCAGAAAAATCAGCCAATGAAAATACAATGTTCTGATGTTTATTGCTTATCACTAAAAACATAACAATCCACTGTATCCGACATCTCACACTCTGATCTGTAACCACTTTTGTGGACGTTATGTGTGAAAAGTAGAACGGAGAAACAGATGAAATCCATTAAGACCTCACTCATGTTTGTAGGGGAGCAGGCTGGAAAAGCCGAGGAGGCGATCAAGTTTTATACCTCTCTATTTCCTGGTTCAGAGATCATTGATCTTCAGCGCTACGAAGCTGGCGAGAATGAACCAGAAGGTTCTACCAAGATGGCTAGGTTTACGATAAACGGCACTGAGTTTATGGCGTTGGACAGCCATCTTGACCACCAATTTACCTTTACACCCTCGATGTCATTGTACGTTGAGTGTGAATCAATGAGCGAAATAAAGAAGGTATTTCGGGCCCTCGCCGAAGGTGGCTCAGAGCTAATGCCTTTGGATGACTACGGTTTTAGCCAAATGTTTGGATGGTTGAATGATAGGTTTGGCGTTTCCTGGCAGCTCAATCTGTCGAGCTAGGTTGATGACAGCATCAACACATAACCATGCGCAGCCTCCGGTTGCCGGACGCTCGCAAGTTCGCGCCAGTGTGCGCGGCGTTATGAGCAAGACTTACCCACGATTAGTAGACACCCTGTATAGTTAGGTTTCGGCCTAACACGGAGGTGTACCATGGGTAAGAAGAGAGCTCAGGCGTATACGGAAGAGTTTCGCAGAGAGGCGGTCAAGAGGGC
>NZ_JBISER010000025.1:0-1864 GCF_044383805.1 Microbulbifer sp. JSM ZJ756
ATCCACACGCTGCGCTGCTCGGCGGTGCCGGCGGCGTAGCGGATCTCCACCTGGTTGCCCATGGCATCGAGGTGGTACTCGGTACGGGTATCGTAGTCGTCGATCATGGCCGTCATGCGGCCGTTGGTGTCGTACTCGTACCCGGTCTCGGTCCACACCTCGACGCCGCCGATGCTGCTCTGCAGCACGCGCTCGAGCTGCTTGTTACCGGCCTCGTCGTAGACGTTCTCGGTCACGCCGCCCGCGGGGTTCTCCACCCGCACCTGGCGGTTGGCCTTGTCGTAGAAGTACTCGGTGGTGCGCGGCGCGGTGCCGTCGAGGCTGTTGGCGGCCTCGGTCATGCTGGTGCGGTTGCCCACCGCGTCGTAGGCATAGGCGGTGACATTGCCCTCGCCGTCGGTCATGGTCAGCATGCGGTCGGCGGCGTCGTAGGTGAAGCCGTTGGTCTGCACGTGGGCACGGGCGGCCTTGTCCGCGTCGTACCCCGCCGCGGCCGGGTCCACCAGGTACTGGCCGACGGTGACCAGGGTCTGGTTGCCGAAGGCGTCGTAGTCGATGCTGGTGGTGAAGCCCTCGCCATCGGTGATGGCCACCTGGCGGTCCAGCAGGTCGTAGGCGTAGGTGGTGGTGCGCGCGTCGCTGCCATCGGCGAAGCTCTGCGTGGCGGTGAGGACGTTGCCGCGCTGGTCGTAGGTGTTGACGGTCAGCGTGCCCGCCGGGGACAGGCTGGTGAGCATGCGGCCCAGCTTGTCGAAGGTGTTGAGCTGCTCGCCGCCGTTGGCGTCGATGATGCGGGTCTGGTTGCCCAGCACATCGTACTCGTACTGGGTGACGCCACCCATCGGGTCCTGCACCTGGGTGATGCGGTTGTCCAGGTCGTAGTCGTAATAGGTGTGGCGCTCCAGGCCCGCGACACCCACGGCCTGGATGGTCTCGCGCTTGTTGCCGGCGCCGTCGAGGACATACTCCACGCGCATGCCTTCGCCGTCGACCAGGGCCACCTGGCGGTTGTCCAGGTCGTACTCGTAGCTGGTGGACTGCTGTTCCGGCAGGCCCGGCGCGACGATCACAGCGGTGCGGTTGCCGGCACCGTCGTAGGTGAACTCGGTGCGCTCGCCCTCGCCGTTGACCTGGGCAACCTGGCGGTTGTTGCGGTCGTACTCGAAGGACTCGGTGCGCGCCTCATCAAGGGGCTGATCGACAATGATGGTGCCATCACCGATGCCAGTAAGGGGATCCCAGTTCGGGTCCTGCGTTTCGGTGAGGATCCCGGCAGCAATCACCTGGCTCTTGAGGTTGCCGTTGGCATCGTATTCGAACGTGCTGTAGACACCCAGGGGATCGGTGGTTTTGATCAGGCGGTTATTCTTGTCGTACTCGTTGACGGTGACACGGCCCTCGCTCGTGCTCTCGCCCGTGAATGGATCGACAAAACCGAGCGGATCGTAGTCGACGTTTTCCTTAGTGACATTACCGTTGGCATCCAGCTCGTAGTGCGTCACCACGCCCTCGGCGTCGGTGATGTCCGTTACCCGGTTGGCCTGGTCGTAGGTGTACAGGGTGCTGCGCTCGTCCGCCGTGCCCTGCGCCTCGATCACCGCCGTGCGGTTGCCGCGCTCGTCGTATGTGTACGCGGTCACCACGTCCAGCGCGCTGGTCTCGCTCACGACCTGGTTGATCGCGTCGTAGTCGTAACTGGTGGTGCGGCCGGTGTCGCCGGCCTGCGCCTGCGGTACACCATCGATCACGCTGGCGCGCTCGTTGTACAGGGTCACGCTCTTCACGTTGCCGACGTCGTCGTACACCGTTTCGGTCAGGTAGCCCTCGGCGCTCAGCTGCGCCACCTCGCGGTTGACGCTGTCGA
>NZ_JBISER010000026.1:0-1190 GCF_044383805.1 Microbulbifer sp. JSM ZJ756
TTGTATGGTGAAATCCCCCAAAAATTCGGTAAGGTGAGGCCCGTAACTTGCCACGAACAAGTTACCGGCGTGACAGCTCGATGCAGCGCAGGTGCAGGCGATGCCTAGCCCGTTAACAAGCATGTAGCGTCACGCCGACCCTATGTACAACCCGAACAGTCGAATGGGCCTCACGAGCCCGAATGTAGCAAGGATGGGAAGATCTCACAATGAACAAGAAGGCTACAGCAGGGGTAAATGTTGGCGTGGATGTCGGTAAGACATTCCTGGATATCTACATCCACGAGCGTGATCGGTATTGGCAGATTGAGAACACCCGATCTGATATCGGTAAATGGATTAAGGCGATTCGCCGCTTCAACGTTGAGAGAGTGGTCATGGAGGCCACCGGTCGCTATGAGAGGTTGCTGTATGAGCTGCTGGTGGAGGCGGGGCTACCGGTGGTTATCGTGAACCCGCGGAACGTGCGCCGGTATGCGGGCGCCGCAGGGCAGCTCGCCAAGACCGACAAGGTCGATGCCAAGCTGATTGCCGCTTTCGGGGCTGTGATGCAACCAGAGGTATTGCCGCCCGAGTCGAAAATTCAACGGCAGATCAAAGACTTACTGGCACGGCGCCGTCAGGTCATGACCATGCGCACCATGGAGCTTAACCGGGCTAAAATCATGTCCAAAGCATTCCAGGCTGACTATCGTCGCCACATCAAGTTCCTGGATAAGGAAATCGAGCGCGTGGATCAGAAGCTGGATAAGGCGGTAAAGAGTGAGGAGTTCTGGCGCGCCAAACGGGAACAGCTCGAAACTGTACCAGGCGTCGGCAAGCTGCTGGCCACCACTCTGATCGCGGAGCTGCCCGAGCTGGGAAGCCTCAACCCGAAGGAGATTGCTGCCCTGGTTGGTGTGGCGCCCTTCAATCGCGATAGCGGCATGCTGAGAGGCAAGCGAAGAATTAAGGGAGGGCGGGCACAGGTCAGGACAATCCTGTACATGGCGACGCTTTCAGCGACGATCCACAATCCGATGATCCGTGATTTTTACAGTCGCCTGGTCAGTGAGGGCAAGCACCGGAAAGTCGCGCTGACGGCGAGCATGCGGAAGATGATTGTAGTGCTAAATGCGATGGTGAGGGATGGGACTTACTGGGGAGAGTGCGATGTCAAGCAGGCTGCTTGACATCACAGTCGCTTGTTA
>NZ_JBISER010000027.1:0-1135 GCF_044383805.1 Microbulbifer sp. JSM ZJ756
TTCATCCAGAGCGAGAGAAATATTGAGTGCCAACCCATCACAATAACAAGCGCAGGAACAATCGGCCACTTCGTGGCCTGGACCTCCAAACCGCTACGCGGTTTTCCGGCCTGTGCTGCGAGCGTTATGCAAAAGGGAAGATAATGAAAAATTTACTTGCCGTGGTGTTAGTTTTTGTGTCGCTAATTAGTTCTTCAGCTTATTCTGAGGAATTACACATAAAATCGAACAAAGTTGACGTAAAGCTTTTGAGTGATCCAGATAGTTGGACCTATGAGATTTTGGTGAATGGTGAATCTGCGCTAAAGGACGATGGGCAAATCTTGAGTTTTATGTTTAACGAAAGTAACGATTCATACTTTTGGGGAAATAAAGAGTATCTGATTGTTCAGGTAACTACTGGCGGCAGCGGCTGTCCAGCATTTTTTAGAATTTTAGACCCGAGTAAGGATAAGAATAGTCTTACAGAAGAGTTTGGCACGTGCAGTGATACTCCAAAAATTTCGGATAGCGAGAATGGTCTAATGTTCTCATTCCCTACCCGTGAACCAAATGTCAGTCGGGTATGGAAGTACGAAAATGGAGTGTTGAGTGAAAAACCTGCATAACAATCGCAGGCAATATGCTCCAGCCCTACGGGCTTCCGCGGGACGGCCTACGCTACGCTCCGGCCGCCCTTGCTGCGGGCGTTATATTTCTTAAGAGATGACTGAGCTAATAGAGATACACGGAGAGCAATGGAAAATTGCCGACATTCAAGACAATGTTGAGTGGGCTAGGCAGCAAGAGTGGCTCTTAAAAAAATATGACATCACAGACGATCATGAGCATTGTCTTATTTGCTACTGGACTATCTTCGCCTCTGATAATGAGGAGGAGTCAACGGGGTATTTTTATGGGGGTAGCACTTGGCTGTGTACCGAGTGCTATACAAAGTTTGTGCAAAAAATATAACAAGCAAAGGCAGCATCGCCCTTCGGGCTGGACGCGCTAACGCGCGCCGCTGCTGTGGGCGTTCTGGCTGTAGAAAAACTCTTAAAATATAGTGTTTTTTGATAGAATTGGCAGGTCGAAAAGGGGAATCCCGCCATGCCAAACTTCAAGCGGTACAATTACAACCAGGACGCGATGGTTG
>NZ_JBISER010000028.1:0-1001 GCF_044383805.1 Microbulbifer sp. JSM ZJ756
GATTCATGACTGGGGTGAAGTCGTAACAAGGTAGCCCTAGGGGAACCTGGGGCTGGATCACCTCCTTAAACGATTATCGAGAGTTGTTTCGTAAGTGCTCACACGCATTGCTTGATCGTACTGATGATGTTGGAAGTCAGTAATGCCCGTTGGGCGGGCCTACGGCCCTGAGGTTAATCCCTGGGGCAGCAAGTTTTAGGCCTGTAGCTCAGCTGGTTAGAGCGCACCCCTGATAAGGGTGAGGTCGGCAGTTCAAGTCTGCCCAGGCCTACCAAATTTTCCTCATGCGGCGTTATTTCGTCACTTGCATAGCAGGCTATGCGGCGTGACAAAATGCCTTGCCTGAGAGAAATTACCACTAACAAACTGAAGAGTTGGTTAGGGTCTTATCAAAATGGGGCTATAGCTCAGCTGGGAGAGCGCCTGCCTTGCACGCAGGAGGTCAGCGGTTCGATCCCGCTTAGCTCCACCATTTCCTGACGCCACATCAAAGATCAGAAAGCTGGGCTTTCGAGGTATCTCGAAGTCTGAGAATGAGAGTTCAGCTTTCTGATTTTTACATCAGATGTTCTTTAACAAGGTGAAATATTTTGTAGTAATACACTGCAAGGCGAGGTTGAGTACTTAACACATACTCAACATCAATATTGTGTGTCTCTCAAGCACACAGTCCGGCGTCCGGGCCAGTTTTTGACTGAGTCTGGATGTTCAAATCGTTAGTAGTCGTTTGTGTTGTATGGTCAAGCGACTAAGCGTATACGGTGGATGCCTTGGCAGCTGGAGGCGATGAAGGACGTAGGAGCCTGCGATAAGCCCTGGGGAGTCGGCACACAGACTTTGATCCAGGGATTTCCGAATGGGGAAACCCACCTGTTTTACAGGTATCCCTAACTGAATACATAGGTTAGGGAGGCGAACCCGGGGAACTGAAACATCTAAGTACCCGGAGGAAAAGAAATCAACCGAGATTCCCTGAGTAGCGGCGAGCGAAAGGGGATTAG
>NZ_JBISER010000029.1:0-875 GCF_044383805.1 Microbulbifer sp. JSM ZJ756
GTCATGTACAGGGTCTCGCTGGCCTTCTCGCCAAAGGCGTTGTAGCTCCACTCGGTCAGCACGTTGTCCGCGCTCAGCTCGGCCACCTGGCGGCCGTTGGCGTCGAAGTAACGGGTGGTGGTGTAGCCGGCGGCATCGACGGTCTGCACTTCGTTGCCGAAGGCGTCGTAGCTGCGGGTGATCTCCAGGCGCTGGGTCACCGGGTTTTCCATGCCCAGGGTGTATACCTGCACGGTGGCGCCCAGCTCGCGGGTGACGCGGTTGTTGTCGTCGTACTCGTACTCGGTCACCACGTTGCGCGGGTCTTCCATCGTCTTGATGTTGCCCACCCGGTCGTAGGTGTACTCGGTCGCCTCGCCCAGGTCGTTGGTCTCGGACAGGATGCGGTTGGCCAGGTCGTAGGCGTAATGCACGCTGTTACCGTTGGCATCGGTCTGGGTGATGATGTTGCCCGCCTTGTCGTAGGCGGTGGACTGCACCAGGTTGAGGCCCTGCGGGTCGAACACCTGCTGCACCTGGCGGTTGTTGAGGTCGTAGGCGTAGACGGTCTCGCGCACCGCGTTGGGGTCGGTGGCGGAGACGATCTTCTCGCCGGTCTTGTTGTTGGCCGCATCCCAGCTGAAGTGGGTGACGGTACCGTCCACGTCGGTGAAGGTCTCGATGCGGTTGTTGAGGTCGTAGGTGTAGCTGCGGGTGCGCGGGTCGCTGGTGTTGGCGTACAGCGTTTCCTGCAGCAGGTTGCCGGCGGCGTCGTAGCGGTTCTGGGTGACGCTGCCGTCGGCCTCGGTGACGCTGACCGCACGGCTGGTGCGGTCGTAGTCGGTCAGGGTGACGCGGTCGTCGCTGCTGGCGGTGCCCACCGGTGCGGTGAAGTC
>NZ_JBISER010000003.1:0-422251 GCF_044383805.1 Microbulbifer sp. JSM ZJ756
GTCATCTTCCTTTTAGAAGTAATTCCACTGGTCCAGTTAATTTATATTTCGTTACTGTATTTCTATACAGGTGTTAGATTCTGGTAAAGTCCAAAAGCCAATCACTCCGAGGCCGACAAAATCTAACAGTTAATTCTTAGGCATGGTCATATCTGGGCATATGGGTACATATGACCATGTATGCCTATATGTAGCCATAAATGGGCAGATATGGCCATGCTACAGTTCAACGCTGGTATCTATATCGGTACATTCGTCCGCCAGCCCCTCGACCATCCGGTGTGATAGTCCCAGTGTTACGGCCATCTCCCGTTTCAGGATCCAGGCTTTGCCTCTGGCACTCCAGCGGGCCCCGGCCTGCTTGACCAGCCTGCGCATGGCGAGTTCTTCGCGGCCGACTGACAGGGCGACCGGCTCGGCACGGTCGTGTGCTTGCACAGCGGCCAGCGACACCCCGGGTGCAGGCTTTGCCCGTTCATCGATCACAAGTTCGACGGTAGTGAGGATTTTCTCGCCACAGGTGGACTCGCGGTAGCGAACGGCGCAGAGTCGCTTGCCAAAGCGGTGCTCGAATCGGCGGGCGCCCGGCTGGCCCGGGCGGATGGTCTTGATGACTTGCATGTTCCCCTCCCTGGGAATGCCTATGGTGAGTGCGGGGGATCAGAGCCCGAGCTTGTCCCACATCTGGTCTACCTTCTGGACCACGTCCGGGTCACGCTCGATGGGCTGGCCCCACTCGCGGTCGGTCTCGCCGGGCCACTTGTTGGTGGCATCAAAGCCGATCTTGGAGCCCAGGCCGGATACCGGCGAGGCGAAGTCCAGGTAATCGATGGGTGTGTTCTCCACCATCACCGTGTCCCGTGCCGGGTCCATGCGGGTGGTCATGGCCCAGATCACGTCGTTCCAGTCGCGGGTGTTTACGTCGTCGTCGGTGACGATCACAAACTTGGTGTACATAAACTGGCGCAGGAAGGACCACACGCCCATCATCACCCGCTTGGCGTGGCCGGGATACTGCTTCTTCATGCTGACCACCGCCAGCCGGTAGGAACAGCCCTCCGGGGGCAGGTAGAAGTCTTCGATCTCGGGGAACTGCTTCTTCAGGATGGGCACGAACACCTCGTTCAGGGCCTCGCCCAGCACGGCGGGCTCGTCCGGCGGGCGGCCGGTATAGGTGCTGTGGTAGATGGGGTCCTTGCGGTGGGTGATTTTCTCCACCGTGAACACGGGGAAACGATCCACCTCGTTGTAGTAACCGGTATGGTCGCCGTAGGGGCCCTCGTCGGCCATGTCGTCCGGGTAGATGAAGCCCTCCAGCACATACTCGGCACTGGCGGGTACCTGCAGGTCGCTCAGGCCGGCATCCGCCACCTCGGTCTTGTCGCCGCGCAGCAGGCCGGCGAAGGCGTATTCCGACAGGGTGTCGGGCACCGGGGTCACGGCACCGAGGATGGTGGCGGGATCGGCCCCCAGGGCCACCGCCACCGGGTAGGGCTTGCCGGGGTTGCGCTGGCACCAGTCACGGAAATCCAGCGCGCCGCCACGGTGGGACAGCCAGCGCATGATCAGCCGGTTTTTGCCAATCAGCTGCATGCGGTAGATGCCCAGGTTCTGGCGCTTCTTCTCCGGGCCGCGGGTAATGACCAGGGGCCAGGTCACCAGGGGAGCGGCGTCGCCGGGCCAGCAGGTCTGGATCGGCAGCCGGTACAGGTCGACATCCTCGCCGGTCAGCGCCACCTGCTGGCAGGGTGCGTTCTTCACCACCCGGGGGCCCATATTGAGCACCTGCTTGAACACCGGCAGCTTTTCCCAGGCATCGCGCAGGCTTTCCGGGGGCTGCGGCTCCTTGAGGAAAGCCAGCAATTCGCCCACCTCGCGCAGCTCGCGCACGCTCTCGCGGCCCATACCCAGGGCAACCCGCTCGGGGGTGCCGAACAGGTTGGCCAGTACCGGCGTATCGAAACCAACCGGGTTCTCGAACAGGAGTGCCGGTCCGCCGGCCCGCAGGACACGGTCGGCAATTTCGGTCATTTCCAGGTTCGGGTCTACCGGGTGCTTGATGCGCTTGAGCAGGCCGCGTTTTTCCAGCCGCTTGATAAAGTCGCGCAGGTCTTTGTATTTCATGCAGGTCCTGACATCGGTTTCAAACCACGCCAGTGTAAAGGACTCGGCACAAAATGGGGAATGGCAGCCCGGTGGAAACGGGTGCTGGGGAGAGAGGGGGAAACGACCCGCCGGGGGGCGGGCCGTAAAATTCTTAAGCCAGAATCAGCTTAGAAGCGGGGACGACGCGGACGATCTTCGCGCGGCTTGGCTTCGTTAACACGGATGTTACGGCCAGACAGCGGTTGATCATTCATTTCCTCGATCGCCTTACGAGCTTCGTCGTCGTTCGGCATTTCAACGAAACCGAAACCTTTAGAGCGGCCAGTCTCCCGGTCGGTGATTACAGTCGCGCGAGAGATTTCCCCGAAAGCGCCAAAAGCGTCCTGCAGGTCTTCGGAGGTTACCGCGTAGGCCAGATTTCCAATATAGATATTCACAAAAAGTTCTCACTGAGTATGTGGGCTGTCGTGCAAGTCACAAATGGATAACCAGCTCCACCAGATCATCCATCTGAGATTGACCCCTGTCGCCTGCCACAAAATGACTGGCTTGGGCCAATTCGGTCGGGCGTCGTTCGTTCAATACACATCCAGCGCCACAATGTGGGACTTTATATGCCTAACGGCTCGCCTTTTCAATACAAATCGGCGTAAATAATCGCCAATTTCGTCGCGTATTCAAAGCGGGCACCCGCTCAGGTGCCCGATTGTGAATCGCTATTATTTCCGTTTCATGGACAGGAAGAATTCATCGTTGGTCTTGAAGTCCTTCAGCTTGTCGATCAGGAACTCGGTGGCCGCCATATCTTCCATATCGTGCAGCAGCTTGCGCAGGATCCAGACCCGCTGCAGCTCGCCTTCCGGCATCAGCAGCTCCTCACGGCGGGTGCCGGAGCGGCGCACATTGATGGCCGGGTAGACGCGCTTCTCGGCGATCTTGCGGTCCAGCTGCAGTTCCATGTTACCGGTACCCTTGAACTCCTCGAAGATCACTTCGTCCATCTTGGAGCCGGTATCCACCAGCGCGGTGGCGATGATCGACAGGCTGCCGCCCTCTTCGATGTTACGCGCGGCACCGAAGAAGCGCTTGGGGCGCTCCAGTGCGTGGGCGTCCACACCGCCGGTCAGGACCTTGCCGGAACTCGGTACGGTAGTGTTGTACGCGCGCGCCAGGCGGGTGATGGAGTCCAGCAGGATCACCACGTCCTTCTTGTGCTCCACCAGGCGCTTGGCCTTCTCGATCACCATCTCGGCCACCTGGACGTGGCGCGCCGGCGGCTCGTCGAAGGTGGAGGCCACGACCTCACCGCGGACGGAGCGCTGCATCTCGGTGACTTCTTCCGGGCGCTCGTCGATCAGCAGGACGATCAGGTGGCACTCCGGGTTGTTGCGGGTGATGGCCTGGGCCATGTTCTGCAACATGATGGTCTTACCGGCCTTGGGCGGTGCCACGATCAGCCCGCGCTGGCCCTTGCCGATCGGCGCCACCAGGTCGATGATGCGGCCAATCAGGTCCTCGGAGGAACCGTTGCCACACTCGAGGGTCAGGCGGTTGTTGGGGAACAGCGGGGTGAGGTTTTCGAAGAGGATCTTGCTGCGGGCGTTTTCCGGCTTGTCGAAGTTGATCTCGCTGACTTTCAGCAGCGCGAAGTAGCGCTCGCCCTCTTTCGGCGGCCGGATCTTGCCGGCAATGGAGTCACCGGTACGCAGGTTAAAGCGCCGGATCTGGCTGGGGGACACATAGATGTCGTCGGGGCCCGCCAGGTAGGAAGAGTCGGCAGAGCGCAAAAAACCAAAACCATCCTGCAGGATTTCCAGGACACCGTCGCCGTAGATATCTTCACCGCTCTTCGCGTGACGCTTGAGGATGTTGAAGATAATGTCCTGCTTGCGCGAGCGGGCCAGGTTTTCGAGGCCCATGCCCTTGGCAATTTCAATCAGCTCTTCAATGGGTTTGGTTTTTAATTCGGAAAGATTCATACCAATTGCTTTATTAACGTTTCTGTTTTCAATTGGCGCGGACGCGCCTGATTTTTTAGGAGGGGTTTGAGAAATCTGTTCTATCTTGCCCACGCTTGGATGCCCAGGTTATGGCCGAAATCAGGTTTGCCGCGAACGCGACAACATCAGGGGAAATCATACCGCTCTCAAGCCAGCTAATCGGGCAGCTCAGCTTCAGAAAAGTTCAACTCGAGGAGTTTGTGCGCCGGGGGGTCTGTAACCTTGCGGAGGGGCGACTTGGTTCAGCTCGGTCCAGATCAGTTAGTTGGCTCGTCGGAGCGGTTTCAAGAATGATAGCCAGTATAACGGCAGAATGCCATCCTGCAAGGGGTATTTGCCCCCCGCAGGACGGGGCGGCCGGGCAATCCCGGCCAGGGGGCCAGCCTTACAGCTGGCTGTCGATAAACTCGGTCAGCTGGGCGCGGGACAGGGCGCCGACCTTGGTGCCTTCCACATTGCCGCCCTTGAACAGCAGCAGGGTCGGGATACCGCGGACATTGTACTTGGCCGGGGATTCCTTGTTGGCATCCACGTCGACCTTGACGATCTTCAGCTTGTCGCCATAGTGACCGGCCAGGTCTTCCAGTACCGGAGCGATCATCTTGCAGGGGCCGCACCATTGCGCCCAGAAATCTACCAGTACCGGGCCCTCGGCCTTCAGAACCTCGGCTTCGAATTCGGCGTCGGTGACATTGACAATAGCGTTATCGCTCATATTGCTTTCCTGTTCTCTGGGTTACTCGGTGCGGTCGACCCCGCGGCGGGGTGCCGGCACATGATAAGGATTGCCCGGCCCCACCCGCAAGGGATGGCCCCGGGGCACCGTTTCCCCCCTAGATGGGGGCACAGGTGCCGGTTTCAAGCCCGTCAACTGCAGGCCTGCCCACTGGTTCAATTATGGCCCCTGGTCCCCGGGGCGGGTTCCCGGTTGGCTCAGGGCTGGTTGCAGGTTCGCTCAGGGCTGTTCCAGGAACCGCTGCAGGATCTCGTCAAGGTAGTCGAAGCCGAAGGTGCTGGCGGCGATGCGCGGCCCCAGTGGCTGTACCAGCTGCAGTTGCTCAAGCGATGGCCACTGGCGCTCCAGCACCGCCAGCGGCAGCCCGGTATAGGGGGCGAAGCTCCCCACCGGCACGCCACGGACCAGTCGCAACGCATTCATCAGGAACTCCAGCGGCAACTCCTCGGTGGCCACGGCCTCCACCAGCGGCAACTCCAGCGCATCCTCGCCGTTAGCCAGCGGTAGCGCTTCAGCGCCTGCGGCCCGCGGAAGCGCTAAATAGTGCCGGGGGGCACGGGTGCGGCGGCTGCGCAGTATCCGCCCCTCCCCGGGCAGCGTGACCTTGCCGTGGGCACCGGCGCCGATGCCCAGGTAGTCGCCAAAGGACCAGTAATTGAGGTTGTGGCGGGACTCCAGCCCCGCCTGGCAGTAGGCGGACACCTCGTAGCGGCCGTAGCCCTGCAGCGCCAGGTACTCGCGGCCGGAACCCTGCATGGAGACAATATGGGCGGGACCCGGCACCACCGGCGGCGCACTGTAAAAGGCAGTATTGGGCTCGATGGTCAGCTGGTACCAGGAGATATGCTCCGGCGCCAGTGACACCGCCCGGCGCAGGTCCGCCAGCGCCTCTTCCTCGGACTGCTGCGGCAGGCCGTGCATCAGGTCCAGGTTGATATTGTCGAAGCCCGCCCGGCGTGCCATTTCCAGCGCGCCCTCGGCCTCGCTGCCGGAGTGGATCCGGCCCAGGTTATCCAGCTGTTGCGTATCAAAGCTCTGCACCCCGATCGACAGCCGGTTGACCCCGGCGGCGCGGTAGCCGGCGAACTTGGCCTGCTCGAAGGTGCCCGGGTTTGCCTCCAGGGTGATCTCGATATCATCCGCAAAGCCTACTTCCCGCTCCGCAGCGGCGAGAATGGCACCGATGGCCTGCGGCGAGAACAGGCTCGGGGTGCCACCGCCGAAGAAGATGCTCTGCAACCGGCGCCCCTGCGCCCACAGCCGCTGGCTGCGCAGGTCACGCTCCAGCTGCGCCACGTATTCCGTCTCAGGCAGCGTTTCGCCGGCGGCGTGGGAATTGAAGTCGCAGTAGGGGCATTTGCGCACACACCAGGGAATATGCACATAGAGGCTCAGCGGCGGCAGCGCCAGCAGCTTGTCACGCTCTTCCGCCAACTTCAGTTCCCACCCTTTATCTGTTCACGCCCCATCAATTCCTGCCAGAGTTGCCCGAACTGCTGCACCGCCCGGGCGCGGTGACTGATGCGGTTTTTCACCTCGCGCGGCAGCTCCGCGGAACTGCAGCCCTGCTCTTCCACATAGAACAGCGGGTCGTAACCAAAGCCCTGCTCCCCGGCCGGCTCCCGCAGGATACGCCCGCTCCAGCGCGCACTGCACACCAGCGGTACCGGGTCGTCATGGGAACGCACGAACGCCAGGGCACAATGGAAGCTCGCTCCCCGGCGCTCGTCGGGCACATCCGCCAGCGCCTCCAGGAGCTTGCGGTTGTTGTCCGCGTCACTGGCGTCACTGCCTGCGTAGCGGGCCGAATAGATGCCCGGTGCACCGCCAAGTGCGTCCACCGCCAGGCCTGAGTCATCGGCAAGCGCCGGTAACCCGCTGATGCGGCTGGCATGGCGCGCCTTGATCAGGGCGTTCTCGATAAAGCTGAGGCCGGTTTCATCGGCCTCCGGCACATCGAAATCGGACTGCGGTGCCACCTCGATGTCCCAGCTTGAGAAAAGCTGGGAAAATTCGCGTAACTTGCCGGCATTGCCACTGGCCAGCACGATCTTGTCAAACATTCAGGAATTCCAGGATTTGTCTTTTATTGCCGGTATGCGGCTACCGCCACCGTCGATGCGGTAGCGCAACGTAAAAGCGAGCGCCAGGCGCTCGCTTTGCTTGCTTTCCAGGTAACGCCGTCGGGAATGGCCGGCCTTCAGCCGCGCTCCAGCTTGCGCCGGAAAGTAATGGTCTCGGTGCGGCCATCGGGCAGTTTGACATTCACATTGAACGTCAGCACCTCTTCATCCTCGAAACGCAGGGGTGCCAGGTAATAAACTGCATCCCCGTCGCGAATCTCGGTGAATTCCAGGTTGCGCGACTGTTGCATCAGGTTGCTGGCGGTTCCCGACATCTCGGAGGCCAGCCCCTTGGTGCCGCCGTCTTTTTTCACCACCGACACATTGACGAAGGCGCGGTCACCGGCGCGCACCAACTGGTAGTTCTGCGCAATCTCCGGTTTGATGAAATCGCTGTTGAATACCGAATAGATCACCCGGTAGTCACCGAAATCCTCATGGCTCTTGATGATCTTGGCTTCCTGCGCCGCGGCGCTGGCAGCCCAGAACAGCAGCACGGCGGCGCCCACTGCGGCTAAGATGCGTTTCACGTTCACCTCCTCTGTCACCTGCGGTGCGCGGTCTGCGTGGCCCGGTTACAGCGGGGCCGCATGGCGCGCTTTTACTTTTACTAGATTCAGTTTAGCGAGTGAGATGGTAAATTGCCGTCTCGCCGAACAGATTGGGCAGGAAATCCTTGAACGCCCTGCCTGGCAATGACTCTGATACTACCTGCCGGTGCAGGATAGTCCAGTCGTTCTCCCGACAGAGCAGGTCAAAGTCCCGGAAAGTACAAAAATGAATATTGGGCGTGTCGTACCACTCAAATGGTAATAAATCCGACACGGGCATACGCCCGGAAAAGGCCAGGTGCCAGCGTGCGCTCCACTGGCCGAAGTTGGGGAAGGTAATGATGCACTCACGCCCCACCCGCAGCATCTCCCGCACTACCAGGTGTGGCTGGCGCAGGGTCTGCAGGGCCTGGGTCATCACCACCGTATCAAAACTGCCGTCGGCAAAATTGCCCAGGCCCTGGTCCAGGTTCTGCTCCACCACATTGACCCCGCGCGCCAGGCAGCGCTCGATCTGTCCGTGGTCGATTTCCAGGCCGTAGCCACTCACCTGCTTGTGGCGGCCGAGCTGCTCCAGCAACAGGCCATCGCCACAGCCCAGGTCCAGTACGCGGGTATGCGGCGCGATCCACTCCTGGATGATGTCCAGATCGATACGCATCAGCCGTTCACCTCTTCACTGCATTCCGCGGCAACGCCTGCCATATAGGTGCCGAACACCCGTCGATAGCGATCATTGGGCAACAGGAAGGCGTCATGTCCCATGGCGGACTCAATCTCGGCGTAGCTGACAGGAATATTGGCGTGCATCAATGCGTCGGCAGTTTCCCGCGACCGCTCGGGCGCAAAGCGCCAGTCGGACGTGAACGACAGCAACAGGAAACGGCAGCGGGCATGGGAGAAAGCCGCCACCGGGTCGTCGCCGTATTCCCGCGCCAGGTCAAAATAATCCAGTGCACGGGTCATCAGGATATAGGTGTTGGGGTCGAAGCTGCTGGAGAAGGTATCGCCTTGGTAACGCAGGTAACTCTGCACCTGGAATTCCACTTCTTCCTCCGCCCCCAGGCGGAAGCTGCCGGAGCGCAGTTCGCGCCCGAACTTGCGTCCCAGGCCATCATCGGACAGGTAGGTGATGTGGCCAATCATGCGCGCCACGGCCAGGCCCCGGCGGGGCAGCTGACCCTGTTCCAGGTAGCGGCCCTCGCAGAAGTCCGGGTCCGAGGTAATCGCCTGCCGTGCCGTCTCGTTGAAGGCAATGTTCTGCGCCGAGAGCTTCATTGCCGAGGCGATCACCACGCAGTGGCGTAACCGCTCCGGGTACTCGAGTGCCCAGCGCATTGCCTGCATGCCACCCAGGCTGCCGCCAATCACTGCGGCCCACTGATCGATGCCGAGGACATCGGCCAGCCGCGCCTGGCTGTGCACCCAGTCGCGCACGCGCAGCATGGGGAAATCCGGCCCCCAGGGCCGGCCCGTTTCCGGGTTGGTGTCCGCCGGGCCGGTGGAACCGTGGCAGCCCCCCAGGTTATTCAGCGACACCACGAAAAAGCGGTCGGTATCGATCGGCTTGCCGGGCCCAATATAGTTGTCCCACCAGCCGGGGCGCTTGTCGTCGGGATGGTGGCGCCCGGCGGCGTGGTGATGGCCGGACAACGCGTGGCAGATCAGCACCGCATTGCTGCGCTCGGCATTGAGCTCGCCATAGGTTTCGTAAACGAGCGTGTAGTCACGCAGCGTGCGCCCACAGGCCAGTTCCAGTGGCTCACTGAATGTATGCCGCTGCGGTACCACAATACCGACTGAGCCCGCCGCACTGGCTGGGCCGGATCCGGAGGGCGCGGCACCGGCAGGCTGCGGGCGCGCGTCTGCTGAGGGGGAGACTTTTTCCGTGGACAAGGCGGCTTCGCTTGGTGATCAGAATCGGGGCCCCCGGGCACACTGCTGCACGCCAGTGCGGCGATCGGGGCGTGCGGCAAGTTTACGGGAGCGCGCCGGAAAATTACAAATGATGGCCAGCGTCAGTTGCTGGCCGGGGCCTTCAGCGGGGTCACATTGCTGGCCCGGGGCGGCGGGGCCACCGGACGCGGTGATGGCGCGCTACGGCGCAGCAGCTCTTCCAGGGATGCCAGCGCGCTGTCGTTGCGCACCACTTCGCTCTCCAGCGCACGCAGGTCGGTGCGCTTGCTCTGGGTCTTCTGCTTCAGCTCGGTAAGCTTGATCAGGTGCCGGTTCAGCAGGTGCTTCTGGTACTGCGCGTGCTGTTTGAGGGGTTCCAGCGCCTGGTCGAGCCAGCCATCGGCAGCGGAAATCAGCTGGCTGTAGAGCCGGCCCACCTCGCTGGCGAGGGTGGCCAGGAAGCGCTCCGTCAGGCGGTTGCGGCGCGCCAGCAATAGCTGCGGCGAGCGGCGCAGCTGGGCCGCCTGGCGGTGCAGGCCGCGCAGGGCAGCGCGGAAGCTGCCCATGTCGAGATGCTGTTCACTGGCATCCAGGTGACTCAGCGAGGAGCGCTCGAAGATCGCATCCACCACCCGGTTAGCCTGTTCCGCCTCGCGTTCCAGGCTGCCCAGCTGGTGATCCACACCGTGCATGAAATCGTCGATGGCCTTGGCCAGTCCCAGCGGCGTCCAGCGCTCGTAGAGCGCGCGACTGGTTTCCTCGATCAGGGTCTGCAGCTGCTGGCTGGACACCGGCTCCAGCAGGGCCGCACGCTGGCGGGCCAGCATGCGCTGGCTGGATTTCAGGGTCAGCAGCTCCTGGTGGCAGAGCTTGTGTTGCTCGCGGGCGGTCTTGTGCAGGGCCACCAGCTCTTCCAGTTGCTCCTTGGTGGTGCCGCTGTTCTGCTCCAGGTGGGACAGTGCCGCGCGACCGCTGTTGAGCCGGCGCTTGAGCAGGTCGCGGGTATCCGCCATCAGCGTCAGTGCCTGGTGCAGGGAGCGGTGCTCGGAAACTTTCTGGCGGTGCTCCAGCAGGCGCTCCACCAGCATGCGCTCGAAGTCCTGGAAATGGCTGTCCCGCAGCAGCTGCGGGTCGCGCTGGTGCCGTGCCACCAGGGCCTGCTTGGCGGACACCCCCACCACGCTCTCCATCGGCAGCTCCAGCAGCTTGGCAACCTGCGCGCGCATACCGCGCAGCATCTGCTCGTGATCCTCGTCCGGGTCTCCCCAGAGCACATCGATCTTGTTCAGCAGCGCCATTACCGCGGTGCCGCGGTGTTCCTTCAACGGCACCAGGTGGGTCTCCCACATATTCAGGTCAGTACCGCTTACGCCCGCATCGGCGGACAGCAGGAAGGCCACCGCCTGGGCACTGGGCAGTGTGCTCAGGGTCAGTTCCGGCTCGTTGCCCAGGGCATTGAGCCCCGGTGTATCGAGGATGCGCAGTCCCTGTGACAGCAGCGGGTGCGGCAGGCAGATCAGGGCATAGCGCCAGGCCGGGATCTCCACCAGGTTGCCGTGGCTGTCCAGGTGGCGACGATCGAAGCCATAGCGCGCGGCCTCCTCCGGGGTAACCGTTTTGCTCGCGGCCACTTTCTGCAGCGCCGCGCGGGTCGCCTCCGGGTCATCGGCATTGAACTGGTGCGAGACCCATTTCTGCGGGATGCGCCGGAAGCTTTCCAGGCTGGTATTGGTGGACAGGGTTTCGATGGGCAACAGGCGCAGGCTGGCCTTGTCGCTGCCGTCGCTGTAGATCTCGGTGGGGCACATGGTGGTGCGCCCCGGCTTGGACGGCAGCAGGCGCTTGCCATAAGTATGGGACAGCAGCGCGTTGATCAGTTCGGTCTTGCCCCGGGAGAACTCGCCCACCAGCGCCAGCGTGAACTGGTCCTCCGCCAGCAGCGCGCGGGCCTGCCGCACTACCTGGCGGGCGCCGGCGGAGTTGGGGAAGTGCTGCTCCAGCCAGTTATTGAACTCGTCAAACTGGTGGTCGAGCGCTTTCTTCCAGCGGTCGTACTCGGCAATGTGCTGTCGCAAGATGGCGTCTTCCATGTATTCCTGTTGTTCTTCTACTGCTGCTTTATTTTGCGAATTTCCCGGGGAGCGGGGCATTGTCCGCTAACAGGGACATTTATAAAAGCTGGCGCGCAAGCAAAATGCGACCCAGTGCGCGGAATACACACACAAGCCGGGAATTCATGCGGCGTTTAACGCCCAGGCGGCGCAGGCCGGGGGCGGGCAGGAATCGCCGGGCGCACGGCGCCCGGCGGGACAGCGGTGGATCAGAAAGGAATATGCCAGAACAGGCTGTAGACAAATGCCGGCATGCTGGCGGCCTGGGCAAACCCTACCAGCAGCTTGTCCGCCACTGTCAGCAGGATAAACAGGAAGATCGGGCTGATGTCGATCATTCCCAGCGGCGGGATGACTTTGCGTATCGGGCCCATGAAGGGCTCCAGCAGCTGGTGCAACAACAGCAGCGCCGGATGGCTGCTCTGCGGTGCAATCCAGCTGAACACGATTGAAATCAGCATTCCCACGAACACGATGGCGATAGTGGTGCTGATACAGCCGATCAACGACCACAACAGCGCGCTCAATGGGTTCACCAGTCCGGCCCCGATCATAAAACCGCACACGATAATCATCACGGTGCCCACCAGCAGCGCCAGCACCAGCGACGCCATGTCGACGCCGAACATCCCGGGCACCACCTTGCGCAGCGGCAGCAGCAGCGGATTGGTGACTTTCACCACGCCCTGGGAGATGGGATTGTAAAAATCGGCCCGCGCCAGCTGCAGCAGGAAGCGCAGCAGTACCGCGAACAGGAAGAGAATCCCCAGTGTAGCGACCAGAAAAACGCCGATATTGGAAAACGTATTGCCCATGAATTGTCCCTGTTAGCTCTGTTATGGGGTCGTTGCCGTAAAGGTGCCCGGCTACTGGTCAAGCTCGCGCGCCATCTGCGCAGCGCGTTCCGCACAGTCGCCCATGGCCTGTTCCACCAGCGACTTCAGGCCACCCTGCTCGAAGCAGCGGATGGCGCGCTCCGTGGTGCCACCGGGAGACATCACGTTGCGGCGCAGCTGGGCCACATCGACGTCGCTGGCCGTGGCCAGTTTCGCCGCACCCAGAGCGGTTTGCAAGGTGAGCCGCTCGGCGTCTGCACGGGCCATGCCGGCCTTCTCCGCCGCATCGATCATCGACTCCATAAAGAGGAAGTAGTAAGCCGGCCCGGAGCCTGACACCGCAATCACCTGGTCGATGCCGGATTCCTCATCGACCCAGTGGGCCAGCCCCACCGCCTCGGCAATGCGCTGCGCCTGGCCGCGCTGCTCCTCACTGACATCGTCCGCCGCAAACAGACCGGTGACGCCAGTGCCCACCAGCGCCGGCGTGTTGGGCATGGCCCGCACAACCGGCACCCCTTCACCCAGCCAGCGCTGGTAGGCAGCGAGGGGAATACCCGCCGCCAGGGTTACCACCAGCGGCCGGCGCTCCTGCACCACGTCGCGGATGGATTCACACAGGTCCTTCATCACCTGCGGCTTGACCGAGAGCACCAGGATATCGGTATCGGCGATGGCCGCCGCGTTGTCCGTGCCCACCGGCACCCCGGTGCGGGCGGCAAAGGCATCCAGCTTCTGCCGGTCGCGACCGGTCGCCAGGATCCTGTCCGCGGGGTAGCCATCCGCCACCAGCCCGCCGATTACCGCACCGGCCATGTTGCCGGCGCCACCGATAAATACCATTCTGGGTGTGTCCACTGTTACCTCTCGTCGTTGGATCCTGTTGTGCCTGTGCCGCGCGGGCGTGGGCTAATTATGGCCGCCGGGGCGGGCCTGTGGGAATGGCGCCCGCCACTGCAACTTACTGGTCGCGCCGCCCGAAGATATCCGTGCCCACCCGTACCATCGTGCTGCCTGCCTCGATTGCCGCCTCCAGGTCCCCGGACATCCCCATCGACAGGGTGTCCAGCGGCGCCCCGGGCAGTTCCTCACGCAACTGCTGCAGCAGCGCCGCCAGCGCCGCAAACGGCTCACGCTGCGCCGCCGCATCTGCCCGCGGGGCGGGAATCGCCATCAGGCCCCGCAGCCGCAGGCCGGGCAATCCGGCGACGGCCCGCGCCAGCGCCGGCAGCTCTGCCGGCGCCACTCCGGACTTGCTCTCCTCGGCATCGATATTCACCTGCAGGCAGATATTCAGCGGTGCCATCCCCGCCGGTCGCTGTTCCGACAGCCGCCGGGCAATTTTCAGCCGGTCCACGGTATGCAGCCACTGGAAATGCTCCGCCACGGCGCGGGTCTTGTTCGACTGCAGCGGGCCGATGAAATGCCAGCAGATCGACAGGCCTGACAGTTCAGCCTGCTTGTCCAGAGCCTCCTGCAGGTAGTTTTCGCCAAAATCGCGCTGCCCCGCAGCAAAGGCTGCGCGCAGGTCTTCAGCCGGCTTGGTCTTGGAAACCGCCAGCAGTGTCACGCTGTCACTGTCGCGACCGCAGCTACGGCAACATGTGACAATCCGCTCACGCACGCGATTGAGGTTTTCGGTGATATCCGCTTTGCGCATATACTAGGTCCGGTACCAGAAATGGGCGGATTGTACTAACAGAGTCCGGGGAAGGCATATGCTGCCGCCTCGCACAGGTTAAATAATCACCAGAACAGGTCCGCCGAGAACAATAAGGTAGCAGTATGGACATCACAGAACTCCTCGCCTTCAGCGCCAAGCAGAACGCTTCCGACTTGCACCTCTCCGCCGGGCTGCCGCCGATGATCCGGGTGGATGGCGATGTGCGCCGCATCAACCTGCCCCCGATGGAGCACAAGGAGGTCCACGCGCTGATCTATGAGATCATGAACGACAAGCAGCGCAAGGATTTCGAGGAGTTCCTGGAAACGGACTTCTCCTTCGAAGTCCCGGGCGTCGCCCGCTTCCGGGTCAACGCCTTCAACCACAACCGCGGTGCCGGCGCCGTGTTCCGGACCATTCCCTCCAAGGTACTGACCATGGAGGACCTGGGCATGGGCCAGGTGTTCAAGCAGATCTCCGACATGCCGCGCGGCCTGGTGCTGGTCACCGGCCCCACCGGTTCCGGTAAGTCCACCAGCCTGGCGGCCATGGTGGACTACATCAATGACAACAAGTACGAGCACATCCTCACCGTCGAGGACCCGATCGAATTCGTGCACGAATCCAAGAAGTGCCTGGTGAACCAGCGCGAGGTGCACCGCGACACCCACGGCTTCGCCGAGGCACTGCGCTCCGCCCTGCGGGAAGACCCGGACATCATCCTCGTGGGCGAGATGCGTGACCTGGAGACCATTCGTCTGGCGCTCACCGCCGCGGAGACTGGCCACCTGGTATTCGGCACCCTGCACACCACCTCCGCCGCCAAGACCATCGACCGGGTGGTTGACGTGTTCCCGGCCGCGGAAAAGGCCATGGTGCGCTCAATGCTGTCGGAATCCCTGCAGGCGGTGATCTCCCAGACGCTGATGAAGCGCGTCGGTGGCGGCCGCGTGGCGGCACATGAAATCATGCGCGGCACCCCGGCGATCCGTAACCTGATCCGTGAGGACAAGATCGCGCAGATGTACTCCGCCATCCAGACCGGCGCCAATGTGGGCATGCAGACCATGGACCAGTGCCTCCAGGACCTGGTCGAGAAGCGCATCATCAGCCGCGAGACGGCGCGCGAAAAAGCCAAGATGCCGGAAAATTTCTAACACCGGCAAACCGGTGTCAGCCAGTGCGGGGCCACGGCCCTGCCAGCGGGCCGCAAGCCCGCCACAACAATCGATAAAAAGCGGTAACCACAATGGAAATCGAAAGACTCCTCCAGCTTGTCGTCGAGAAAGGCGCATCCGACCTGTTTATCACTGCCGGGGTGCCGCCCTCAATCAAGGTGCACGGCAAGGTGGTGCCCGCCAGCAGCACGGCTCTGACCCCGGAAAAGGCCCGCGAGATGGTCGTGGGGGTAATGAACGAGAAACAGCGGCGCGAGTTCGCGGAAAAGAAAGAGCTCAACTTTGCCATCGCGGTGCGCAATGTGGGCCGCTTCCGGGTCTCGGCGTTCTTCCAGCGCAACCTGGTGGGCATGGTGCTGCGGCGGATCGAGACCAAGATCCCCACCATCGATGGCCTGGGGCTGCCGGAAGTGGTCAAGGAACTGGCGATGACCAAGCGCGGCCTGATCATCTTCGTGGGTGCCACCGGTACCGGTAAGTCCACGTCACTGGCCTCGATGATCGGCCACCGCAATGAGAACTCCAAGGGACACATCATCTCGATCGAGGACCCGATCGAATTCGTCCACCAGCACCGCGGCTGTATCGTGACCCAGCGCGAGGTGGGCCTGGATACCGAATCCTTCGAAGTGGCCCTGAAGAACACCCTGCGCCAGGCGCCGGACGTGATCCTGATTGGTGAGGTGCGCTCGCGCGAAACCATGGACCACGCCATCGCCTTCGCCGAAACCGGCCACCTGTGCCTGTGTACCCTGCACGCCAACAATGCCAACCAGGCGCTGGACCGGATCATCCACTTCTTCCCCGCCGACCGGCACCAGCAACTGTGGATGGACCTGTCCCTGAACCTGAGGGCCATGGTGGCCCAGCAGCTGGTACCCACCCCCGATGGCGACGGCCGCCGCGCGTGCCTGGAAATCATGATCAACACCCCGCTGGCCTCGGACCTGATCCGCAAGGGCGAGGTGCACAAGCTGAAAGAGTTGATGAAGCGCTCCAACGAGCAGGGGATGCAGACTTTCGACCAGGCCCTGTACGAACTGTACGACCGCGGCGAGATCACCTACGAGGACGCCCTCGCCCACGCCGACTCCGCCAACGACCTGCGCCTGATGATCAAGCTCAAGTCAGAATCCGACGCCGAGTACCTGAACGAGGCAGCGGGCGAGCTGAGCCTTGAAGGCGAGACTGACGACTACAAGGGACCGCAGATTTTCTGATTTGCGGCGTCTACCCATTCAACATCCATGATTGAAAGGTGTGTCAGTGAGGCGCAAGGCGGTTCGCTGACACACCTTTCCAGCCACAGCAGGCGCTAAACACCGAGAAGCACCTGACACTCCCGCCACGCCCCCCTCACTGCCATATGCCAGGCAATTTTATCCCTTACAACTGTTATCATTGAGAATTAAGTTCTCACCATATCCTGATAACAATAAATTCGGAGGTTTCATGCTCAAGGGGGCAAGGCTATTTTTAGTCCTTTGGGGGGCTCTCGCCCTGATAAACTGCGGTGGCGGCGGTAGTGGTGGCAACAGTGATCCATCACCTGGTTCAACTTCACCCCCGGAGACGCAACTGTCAGAACAGGACCTGACGTTTTCGCAGGAGGGGCCAGTCGCCCTGACAGTCGGGGAAAGCCTGGACAATCCCGCGACTGCGCCCGGCAGTGGCGCTATTACTTATAGTTCCGGCAATGAACAGGTAGCGATGGTCGACGGTAGCGGCCAGGTTACAGCCATGGGTGCGGGCAGCACCAGGATTACGGCCAATATCGCAGAGGACTCCGAGTACAGCGGAGCCTCCGCTGCCTATGATGTCAACGTATCAACCAGGGAAAACGCGCTCTCCTTTTCCTCAGCTGAGGTACAACCACTCGCGACAGGAAAAAGCCTGTCCAACCCGGCAAGCGGACTCGCCTCCACCGACATCACCTACAGCTCGAGCAATACCAATGTTGCGACAGTCGCCCCCGATGGCGTGGTGACAGCGCATGGACTGGGCAGGTCAATAATTTCAGCGCACCAGGAAGCCGACAGTGTTTTTTCTGCTGCGTCTGCATCTTTTGAAATCCGCACCAGCGCCATAATGCACGCCTGGAGCGGAGCCTCGGACACCTTGCTTGAACTCCCTGAGGCAACCTACGGTATGAGCCTTTACAGCTCTAGCGAGCCGGAATGCGATATTGGTAACTTCGCTGGCTGTGCGAACGGCAGTGTGCAGGCTATTGATGGCTCACTTGTCGACAATAATGCAACGCTGGGCACTCCCGCCTACCTGAAACTTGCCGGAACGAGTGAGGTCACCGCCTGGCCACACCAGTTCAGTCGCCGCACGCAACACCAGGTGATCGAGTTCAATGGCAAACTGTGGCTTTACGGCGGTACCAGCAGCGGCAGGACACCGTTTGACCCCTGGGTCTCCAGCGATGGCCGGGTTTGGCAACAGGCGGATTCCAACCTGCCGGGTCGCAGGCTCGATCACCAGATCGTCGAGCACGGGGGAAAGCTGTTCCTGATTGCAGGCAATAGTGATGGCGAGAAGAGTGATGTCTGGACATCGACCAATGGCACCGAGTGGACGCAGCTCACCGGCGATGCCGGATTCCCGCCCAGGGCCGACCACCAGGCAGTGAGCTTCAACGGGAAACTATGGGTGATCGGTGGTTCCAGCTGGAGCGACAGCACCAGCATATTTTCAGATGTCTGGTCCTCTCCCGATGGCATCACCTGGACTCGGGAAGTTGCAACCGCGCCTTTCGGTGGACGCTTCGGGCACCGTGTCGCCGTGTACGACAACAGGCTCTGGCTGACCGGTGGGGAAGCAAATGGGGAGAACGAGACTGTCTGGTCCTCTCCTGACGGCAAAAACTGGAACAGGGCAGCCGACCTGGAGCAGTTTGCCAACCTTCGCAACCACCAGATGCTGACCCACCAGGGCAAACTCTGGATAATCGGGACTTCCGCTTACCTGGACTTCAACCCCATTGAAACCACGGCATGGCGGTCTGGCGACGGTATCAACTGGGAGCAGCTGGATATCGATGCACAGGCGCTGGCTGACAGCCATATCAGGGAGCACCAGGCCGTCTCTTTCCGGGACCGCCTGTGGATTGTCGGCGGGAGCTACACAGTATCCCTCGGGGAAAACTCCAGCGGGAGCAAGCGCAGGAACTGGGTATGGTCAACAGGCTCTGGCTCTTCCTGGATCCGGGAGTCGCCGGCGCAGGCATTGCCGGAAAACATCTACTATGGCGATATCCCCGTCGTGGCTTCAGATGAGCAGTTTATCCTTCTTGACCCGGTCGATCAGAGCAACCCGTCCGATGCCGTCATCTGGCAATCAGCGGATGGCCTCGAATGGTCCAGGCGAACAACGACTGGCGGCTTGCTTCGCCGGAGCGGTCACCGGCTCGCCTATTTTGACAACCGGTTCTGGCTGATTGGCGGTTACGACCTGGGCTCGGGCACGGCAGCCAAAAACGACGTCTGGTCGTCACCCGATGGTATTTCCTGGTCGCAGGAAACCAGCGACGCCGGCTTTCCTGCCGAGACAGGCCACCGCGTGGTTGTGCATGACAACAGGTTGTGGGTATTTGCCCAGGCCGAGGTCAGCGGGGTCCCCACGAATGAGGTCTGGTCTTCGGCAGATGGCATCAACTGGGACCTGGTCTCTTCACTGCCCCAGTTTTCGCCACTGGAAAGATATGAAGTATCCAGCTTCAACGGCAAGCTGTGGGTCAGTGGCGGCTCTGATCCGGTAGACAACACTCTCAAGCGCGACGTCTGGTATTCCGGGGACGGGAAAAGCTGGCAGCAGGTAATACCGGTTCCAGCATTCCCCGCGCGGGTCTATCACCAGGTAACGAACTACGAGGGCAAGCTGTGGCTGACTGGCGGCTACGACAGCAGCATCAATGCCCTGGGTGATATCTGGACATCCGAAGACGGGATCACCTGGATTCAGGCAGCCGGTGATGCACCATTCGCGCCCCGCTACCACCACCAGCTACTGCCCTTTAATGGTGAGCTGTGGATGCTTGGCGGTGTGGGCCACAACTTTGAAGAGTACCGGCAACCGTGGCGATTCACCTCGCCTGATGGCTGGCGCAAGGGCTACAGCCGCGGGTTTATTGCCAATTGAACCCCGGCCAATAGCGCGCGTGAACGTAAGTGAGGCTGGGCCGCAGAGCGGGCCCAGCCTGCCGAGCCGTTTTTTGACGCGGCTCAGCGGGCGCATGACCAGGGGTATGGGGATGGCCGCCCCGGGTAACCCAACCTGGCCATTCGGTAACCCACGGGCGAGTGGCTGGCTTCAGGCCATTTCTTCAATCAGGGATCTTACCGCAGGCAGTAATCGCCGGCTTACCTGCGGCCGCTCGTCGACGCCGTCCAGCAATACACGGTAGTTTCCACCCTCGCGCTCGAGGCCGGTAATGGATTCCACTGCCACCAGCGCATTGCGGTGCACCCGCACAAACCGGCCGGCAAATTCCGCCTCAAGCTCCTTCAGGGATTCCTCCAGGATTGCCTCACCGCCCGGGTAATGCGCCACCACATATTTGTTGTCGGCGACAAAGCAGCGGATTCCCGCAACATCCACCAGTTCCACACCACGGCGGCTGGCAGACCTGAGGCGCTTGCGGCCGGCCGCCATTGCCGGCTGCGCGGATATTCCGGCCACCTTGCGCTGTGACCGGTTCAATTGCACCGCCTTGTCCACCGCCGCCGACAGGTCCGCTGCCGTCACCGGCTTCAGCAGGTACCCCACCGCCGCCGTGGCAAAGGCCGGCAACGCGAATTCATCGTGGGCAGTACAGAAAATCAACGCGGGCGGGTACTCCAGTGCCGACAGTTGCCGGGCCAGCTCCAGGCCGTTGTCACCCGGCATCTCGATATCCAGCAGCACCAGGTCCGGATCGAGCCGCTGTACCTGCCGCAGGGCCTCGACCGCATCGGCCGCCTCGCCCAGCAATTCACATTGCGCCAGGCCCTGGAGCTGGCGCGCCAGCCGCGTGCGGGCCAGGGGTTCATCGTCAACGATCAGCACTCCCAGTTCCGTCATGCCGGCTCCTCCTGTGCCTGCTGCACCAGTGGCCGCGACGTGGGCGAAATCGGCAAGTGCAGGTTGACCTGGTAGCGGTTGCCCTCCCTGCCGGCACGGAATTCGAATCCCCGCGGATAGTGCGCGGCGAGGCGCTGGCGGATATTTTCCAGCGCCATACCATTGCCCGCAGCATGCTCTTGCGGGCTCTCCGCGGGCAGCGGGTTGTCGATCCACACTGCCAGCCGGTCGGCTTCCCGTGACACCTGTACCCGGATACAGCCACCGCCGCGAATCCGTGCCACACCGTGGAGTACGGCATTTTCCAGCAGTGGCTGCAGCAGCATGGACGGTACCTGCACGTCGGCCAGGTCATCGTTCACCTGCCAGTCCTGCTGGAGACGCTCCCCCAGGCGCAGGGCCTCGATTTCCATATAGCGCCGCGCCAGCGCCAGCTCCTGCGCCAGCGATACCATTTTCGGTTCCGCCAGGCTGGCACGGAACAGGGCTGACAATTCCTCCACCAGCCGCTCGGCTCGATCCGGGTCCACCGCGATCAGGCTGGCCAGGCTGTTGAGGCTGTTGAACAGGAAATGCGGGCGGATGCGCGACTGCAGCGCCTCGATACGGGCGCCCAGCTCGGCGCGCTGCTGGTTGTGGAGCTGCTGCTGGACAAACGCGTAGCGCAACACCACCCCGGCACAGATGGCACCCAGCAGCAGGTTACCGCCCAGTGCCCAGAGATCCAGCGGCTGCCCGGAGAGGTTCGCCAGCCACCATTGCTGGGCCAGCATCACCGCGCCCAGCACCGCCAGCACCACGGCAAAACTGAGCGCGCCGGCCCGGCGTGGTGACAGCCGGGCCAGCCGCGGCCGCAGGCGGCACAACAGCGCCGCCGCCGGCAGGATCACCCACTGGGTAGTCAGGGAGAACAGGCCCAGCCTCTGCCAGCTGAACTCCCGCAGGCCGTCCACCGCCAGCACCAGCACCACCGCCAGCAGCTCGCCCATCATCACCAGCACGGCAACGGCGGATACGCTGCACAGGTCCGGCAGGAAGTGGGCAGGTGCAGATTCTTTGCCTTCGGGGGCTGTTTCGCGAATTTGCTGCGCTATAATGCCCGCCGGCCGAGCGGGCTGTGGGGAAGTCATACCACGTTCTTTCTTCTGGATTTGTTATCTATTCTTGGGCCGTAACCGCCCCGGCAGCTGTCGCTGCGAGGGCGACCGGGAAACAAGCAAGATACCGCCATCACCCGCGCAGTTCCACCGCCCTGCAACCAGGCAGGGCCACCGATACCCAGGCATGAATACAGAGGCACTATGAGCAAAGACACCAACGCTTCCGCCAACCCCGCCGCCAAGCTCTGGGGCGGCCGCTTCAGCGAGGCCACCGATGCCTTCGTGGAACGATTCACCGCCTCGGTAAGTTTCGACCAGCGCATGGCGATGGAGGACATCCAGGGCTCGCTGGCGCATGCCCAGATGCTGTCCGAGGTGGGCGTACTCACCGCGGAGGAGTACGAACAGATCGCCGGTGGCCTGCAGGATATTGCCGGCGAGATCGAGGCCGGCCAGTTTCCCTGGGAGGTCGCGCTGGAAGATGTGCATATGAACATCGAGGCGCGCCTCACCCAGCGCATCGGTGCCACCGGCAAGAAGCTGCACACGGGCCGCTCACGCAACGACCAGGTGGCTACTGACATACGCCTGTGGCTGCGGGGTCGCATCGACCTGATCGGCGCCGAGCTGACCCGCCTGCAGACCGGCCTGGTGGACCTGGCCGAGCGGGAGGCGGACACCATCATGCCCGGCTTTACCCACCTGCAGTCGGCCCAGCCGGTCACCTTCGGCCACCACCTGCTGGCCTGGAACGAAATGCTGACCCGGGACTACGAGCGCCTGATGGACTGCCGCAAGCGGGTCAATCGCTCGCCGCTGGGTGCCGCGGCGCTGGCCGGCACCAGCTACCCCATCGACCGGGCGCGGACTGCCGAGCTGCTGGGCTTCGATGCCCCCACGGAGAACTCGCTGGACTCGGTCAGCGACCGGGACTTCGCCATCGAGTTCTGTGCCTTTGCCGCGCTGCTGCTGACCCACCTGTCCCGCGCCAGCGAGGAACTGGTGCTGTGGACCTCGAGCCAGTTCGATTTCATCGACCTGCCGGACCGCTTCTGTACCGGCTCGTCCATCATGCCGCAGAAGAAGAACCCGGATGTGCCGGAACTGGTGCGCGGCAAGACCGGCCGCGTCAACGGCCACCTGGTATCCCTGCTGACCCTGATGAAGAGCCAGCCGCTGGCCTACAACAAGGACAACCAGGAGGACAAGGAACCGCTGTTCGACGCCGCCGATACCGCGCTCGACTGCCTGCGTGCCTTCGCCGACATGGTGCCGGCGCTGGAGGCCAAGAAAGAGAATATGCTGGCCGCGGCCGCCCAGGGCTTCTCCACCGCCACCGACCTGGCCGATTACCTGGTGCGCAAGGGCGTGGCCTTCCGCGATGCCCATGAGATTGTCGGCCAGTCCGTGTCCTTCGCCATCGAGCAGGGGGCAGACCTGGCGGAACTGAGCCTGCAACAGCTGCAGCAGTTCTCCGCCGACATCGGCGAGGATGTCTTTGAGGTGCTCACGCTGGAAGGTTCCGTGGCCGCCCGTGACCATATCGGCGGCACCGCGCCGGCGCAGGTGCGCGCGGCGTGCGCGCGGGCGAAAAAGCTGATCGCCGCGCGCTGAATCACTGCATGCCGGCCCTCGCCGGCATGACGAAGAACACCTGTAGGAGCGGCCCATGGCCGCGATATCTGTGGCTGCATGACGACGCACCGGGCGATCGCGGCCAGCGGCCGCTCCTACAGGAGTGTGGGGGGGGGGGTAAGCCGGGAAGATATGATGAAAGGCAGACTCGCCCCGCCGCTACCGGACAACGCCCAGTTGAACGGCACCACCGAAGTAACGCTGTAGGAGCGGCCGCTGGCCGCGACGGCGACTGGCTGCAACGGTTACCCGGCGCTGGTCACGGCCATGGGCCGCGCCTACATGGGCGGTATGTGGTCAGAGGTCCAGGCTGAGGGACACCGGCTCGCCCTGCTGCTCGGTCAGCACGCGGTCCAGCAGCGTCGGCAGGTCCTCGCCGGTGGTGGTGCACTTCCAGACCGGCCCGGTGCCGGCATTGTCGAAGGACAGGTGAAAGCCGCCGGAGCGCGCCGCCACCCACAGCTCCTGGTTGGCGGTCTGGCGGGAGAGGATCACCTGGCTGCCGTTATCTTCCAGGGTCAGGGTCAGCACCGCATCCGCGCGCTCGTAATCGATGTCCCACTCGCATTCATCCAGGGCATCCTCGATGGCAATCAGGGTACGCTCGATGGCCGCATCGAATTCCGCTTGGCTCATAAAATGGTTACTTCTGTTACCGTGTACGATATGGATCTGAGGTCGCTATACTAGCAGGCTTTCACCCGAACTCCGCCAGACAGCTGCAGGAAGCCGCGCATGCGCCAGAGATTTTTCCTCGCCACCATTCTTACTGCCGTCGCGCTGGGCGGCTGCGGCCAGAAGGGACCGCTGTACCTGCCGCAGGATCCCGCACAGCCCGCGGCACCGATGCCCGGCGCCCCGGTGGCCGGCACCCCGGCTGCCGGCGCTCCGGCAGCACCAGCGTCCGGGCAGCCCTCTTCTCCCGCCACTGGCCTGCCGGCGGCAGAGGCACAGCAGGCTGCGCCCCAGCCAGGGCCGGTCGACACCCCGGTGGACAGTATGGAAACCGATACCGGGCAGGCGGAACAGCCGGAGCAGCAAGAACCCGAGCAGCAAGAAGTAGAAAAATGAGCGATTTCAATTACCGCGAGGGCAGCCTGTGGGCTGAAGACGTCTCGCTGGAACACATCGCCGAGCAATTCGGCACCCCCACTTACGTGTACAGCCGCGCGCACTTTGAACAGCAGTACCGCGACTATGCCGATGCCCTGGGCGACCACCCGGGTATGATCTGCTATGCGGTAAAGGCCAACAGTAACCTGGGCATCCTGTCACTGCTGGCGCAGCTCGGGGCCGGCTTCGATATCGTCTCCGGTGGTGAGCTGGAGCGGGTGCTGCAGGCCGGTGGCGATCCGTCGCGGGTAGTGTTTTCCGGTGTGGGCAAGACCGCCGCGGAAATGCGCCGCGCGCTCGAGGTGGGCGTGCACTGCTTTAACGTCGAGTCCGACGGCGAGCTGGAACGGCTGGAGGCAGTGGCGGCAGACATGGGCGTCAACGCGCCGGTATCCCTGCGGGTGAACCCGGACGTGGATGCGAAAACGCACCCGTACATTTCCACCGGGCTCAAGGAAAACAAATTCGGCATCGCCATCGACGACGCCCTCGACACTTACCGGCGCGCGGCGCAGTCCGAGCACCTGGAAGTGGTGGGCGTCGACTGCCATATCGGCTCACAGCTGACGGAAATCTCCCCCTTCCTCGACGCCTTGGAAAGGCTGCTGCTACTGATCGACCAGCTGGCGGAAGAAGGCATCCGGCTCAAGCACCTGGACCTGGGCGGTGGCCTGGGCGTGCGCTATCGCGGCGAGATGCCGCCGCCGGTGAGTGATTACCTGGGAGCAGTCAAGGAGCGGCTGCAGGGCCGCGACCTGGAACTGGTGATGGAACCGGGCCGCTCTATTGCCGCCAACGGCGGACTGCTGCTGACCCGGGTCGAATACCTGAAGCGTACCGAGGAGCACAACTTCGCCATCGTCGATGCGGCCATGAACGACAACCTGCGCCCGGCGCTCTACCAGGCCTGGCAGGATATCGTCCCGGTGAAGCCCAGCAACGGCGACGTGGAAATCTGGGATATCGTCGGCCCGGTGTGTGAGACCGGCGATTTCCTCGGCAAGCGACGCGAACTGGCGCTGCAGCCGGGCCAGCTGCTGGCGCTGCTGTCCGCCGGCGCCTACGGTTTCACCATGAGCTCCAACTACAATACACGCCCGCGGGCCGCCGAGGTGATCGTCGATGGCGATCGCACCCACCTGGTGCGGGCGCGGGAAAACCTGGCGGACCTGCTGCGCGGAGAGAGCACCGTGCCCCCCGCCCGCGGCGGCGAGGGGTAAGCACGCCATGCGCCTGAAATTCACCAAGATGCACGGGCTCGGCAACGACTTCGTGATGCTCGACGGCATCAGCCAGCGCATCAAACTGTCCCCGGACAAGATCCGCCGCCTGGCCGATCGCCACCTGGGCGTGGGCTGTGACCAGGTACTGCTGGTCGAGGCACCCCGCAACCCGGATGCCGACTTCCGCTACCGCATATTCAATGCCGATGGCAGCGAAGTGGAAAACTGCGGCAACGGCGCCCGTTGTTTTGCCCGCTTTGTGCGCGAGCGGCGCCTGACCGGCAAGCACCGGTTGCTGGTGGAAACCACCGGCGGGCTGCTGCAGCTGGAACTGGCCGAGCGCGACCGGGTAAGTGTGGACATGGGCGCGCCGGTGCTGGAACCCGCAGAAATCCCCTTTGACGCCGATCGCCGCGCCGAGACCTATCCAC
The DNA here is from genome assembly GCF_044383805.1 of Microbulbifer sp. JSM ZJ756. Classification (NCBI taxonomy): domain Bacteria; kingdom Pseudomonadati; phylum Pseudomonadota; class Gammaproteobacteria; order Cellvibrionales; family Microbulbiferaceae; genus Microbulbifer; species Microbulbifer sp. JSM ZJ756. Next base: position 25,767 of record NZ_JBISER010000003.1, read on the forward strand.
TGGAAGTCGATGGCGAGACCTTTATCATCGGCGCGGTGTCCATGGGTAATCCCCACGCAGTACTGCTGGTCGAGGACACCGACCGGGCGCCCGTGGAAGCACTGGGCCCGAAAATTGAGAGTCATCCGCGTTTTCCCAACCGGGTTAATGTGGGCTTCCTGCAGGTAGAGTCCCGCGACCGGGCGCGCCTGCGGGTGTTCGAGCGGGGTGTGGGCGAGACCCGGGCCTGTGGCACCGGCGCCTGCGCGGCCGTGGTGGCGGCGCGGCTGCGCGACCTGGTGGATGAGAAAGTCACGGTCGCCCTGCCCGGCGGCGAGCTGACGATCCACTGGAGCGGGCCCGGCGAGCCGGTTACCATGACCGGGCCCGCAACCACCGTGTACCAGGGGCAGATTCTCCTTTAACCGCCCCCAGGAATGCCGGCAACAGGAACAGGTAATAAGAGAAAGCATGACCGACACAAGCGATGCAATCCAGGCCCCGGCCGCCGACGCGGACCAACAGGAAAGCCAACGGGACAAGAAAGTCCTGTCGCGCCAGGTTGCCCGTTACCTGATCCAGAACCCGGACTTTTTCGCCGACCACATGGAGCTGCTGGAAACCATCCAGCTGCCCAGCCAGAGCGGCAAGACCGTGTCGCTGATGACCCACCAGACCAACCTGCTGCGCGAGCGCAATATCGAGATGCGCCAGCGCCTCGACCAGCTGCTGCAGGCGGCGCGTGACAATGACCAGCTGTTTATGCACAGCCGCCGGCTGGTGCTGGCGCTACTCGACGCGCAGACCGTGGCCGAGGCCGGCGAGTCCCTGCTGCAAAGCTTCCGTGAGGATTTCGGTGTGGAAACCACGGCCCTGACCCTGTTCGAACCCCTGCCCCAGGGCAAGCGCGAACTGGGCCGGGTGCGGGCCAGCAACCGCACCACTGCCGAGGCATCTGTGGGATCAATCCTGCGCAATGGCCGCACGGTTTGCGGCGTACTGCGTCCGGCGGAACGCGAATACCTGTTCGGCAAGGAGTCCGCCGACCGGGTGGCCTCGGCCGCCGTGGTACCGCTGGCAAACCAGCTCGGTATTCTGGCCGTGGGTTCCTCCGACCCCCAGCACTACAGTTCCAGCCTCGGCACCCTGTTCCTGTCCTATATCGGTGAAGTGCTCGAGCGCCTGTTGCCGCGACTGCTGGACCGGGACTGATTGCCGATGCCGCTGGCCGATGCCATCGAGCGCTTCCTGGCCCACCTGGAAAGCGTGCGCCAGCTCTCCCCCCACACCCTCTCCGCCTACCGTCGCGACCTGGCGCAATTGCTGCGCCAGGCCGAGGTGGACGGCCTGGCTGAAATCAGCGAGATCCGGGAAATGACCCTGCGCAGCTGGCTGGCGCGGCTGCACCGGCAGGGATTGTCCCCCCGCAGCCTGCAGCGCTGGCTGTCGGCAGTGCGCAGCCTGGGCGACCACGCCCTGCGCCAGGGCTGGCTGCGCGCCAATCCCGCCGCCGGCCTGCGGGCGCCGAAAGCCGACAAGAAACTGCCCCGGGTGCTGGACGCAGATGCCGCCGGCGAGTTCGTGGAGAGCCCCGGTGCTGGCGACGGGGATGAACGCCTGCAGGTGCGCGACCGCGCACTGCTGGAATTGTTTTACAGCAGCGGGTTGCGGCTGTCAGAGCTTACCGGGCTCAACTGGGCCGACCTGGACCTGGCCGGCGGCGAAGTGCGGGTTACCGGCAAGGGGGCCAAAACCCGTGTGCTGCCGGTCGGCCAGCAGGCACGCGAAGCCCTGCGGGCCTGGCGCAGTATTGCCCCGGCAGCCGAAGGCGATGCGGTATTTACCAGCCTCAAGGGCCGGCGACTGGGCAACCGTGCGGTGCAGGCACGCCTGGCGCACTGGTCCCGGGCCAGCGGTGCCGAGCAGCGGGTACACCCCCATATGCTGCGACACTCTTTCGCCAGCCATATGCTGGAATCCAGCAGCGACCTGCGCGCAGTGCAGGAGCTGCTCGGCCACGCCGACATCAGCACCACCCAGATCTACACCCACCTGGACTTCCAGCACCTGGCGCGTGTTTACGACCAGGCGCACCCGCGGGCAAAAGGCAAAAAGTCGTAGGTGAGCTAGGGCGTGTACCAGATGGGGGAGGTGTAGGCTCGCTCCTGGATACTGCCCGGAACATCCTCCGGCCTCTTCAGGCCGAAGAACCTGGCGTCATAAGTAGTCCAGCGCGGGGTGGGGATCTCAAGAACGCGCACATAATAGAAAGCGTTCTGTGTGCCATCGAAATCGGGGTCTTTCCACCAGGCCTGCAGGAAGGGCGCGCCGATCGCATTGGTGTAGGTGGCATTGCCCACATCCACAGTGTTGCCCACCTTTTTTTTCGCCCGGCCGTCAGCGCCAATCTTGCGGCCGTCGGAAACCGCAATATCGTAGATCCGTTCGTGGGTCTTGCCCCCGGCATCGAGCCAGCCCTTGACGACCTGGATACGATCGAGGTTGGCACCGTCCGGGTCGCGCATCGCCCGCACCAGGAAGGTTGGGGCCTTGTCGGACCCCTCGAGTTCCCCGCCCATGGGCACGCCTTTTTCATAGCCGTGCCTGGCGAAGTCTGAGCGCACCAGGTCGTCCTTCGTGAACTCAAAGCCACCGAACACCCGCACTATCGGGCGCGTTCCGGTAGTGGCATACACTTCCCTGCGGGCCATGGCGTCCCAGAGTGCCTCCCGGGTGTTTTCCCGTGCCCACACCGCAGCGAGGCCCGAGGCACTGGCCTGGTAATGGCGGATGGCATAGTCCCGCCCCTGGGGGTCGGGCAGATAACCGGTAATCCTTTCCTCGAACCGGATCTCGTCACTGCTCGGTTCCATCGCAGTGGCCTTGCCAAAAAAATTGTCCTCCCCGGTCGTGGCCAGCGAGGTATGGGAGTCGGTGCTGCCGATCATCCCAAACCGGTAAGGGTTCGCTCCCAGTTTTTCCTGGTACGCGAGCCCCTGCTTCAGGGCTTCACGGGCATACTCCCGCGGCAGCATGTCTCGCTCTTTTGCGGCGCCAAAGCTGCCCTTGTCCCAGGTTTCAAAATCGGCGAACTCATCGTTCGGTGACAGCAGCGGATGCGTCTCGCCATCGCCCTTGATCTGGGTGACCTCGTAGAGTGGTTCCCACCTGCGACGGCGTTCAGCGTAATCCCGGTCGAGGGGTTGCTTGCCGGTCAGGGTGACACTGTCAAACATCAGGCCGTTGGACAGGTTGCCATTGTGCGGAATGGCGAGAACCCGACCGCCAACCTTTTCCTCGTAGTTGGCCATCCAGCGCCAGAGGTCCTCGGGGTCCTCGGAGTCGTAGGCAGACAGGGGAATTACCTGATCGGCCCTGGCCTTGTCGTCACGGAAAACAACATTGCGATGCAGGTTGCTGCCATCGGGGCTGGAGGTCCACTCGAAACCGATCAGTGCAGTGAACAGCCCCGGATTATTATGCGCTTCCGCCGCTTTGGTGATCCGGTGCCACATGGACTCCACCAGGCCATCGATATCGGTCAACGGGTCCTTGCGCTCAGAGACCGCGCTCCCCCACATCGCATAGGCTTCATCGGGCTTGCCCGCCTTGACGAGGTCATGCACCTGCTTGCCCCACTCGCTGGCGAGCAGGCGCTTATCGGACTCCTCGATCAGTGGCGCCAGGCCGAGGTTCTCTGCGTGATCGGCAACCACCAGAAAATCGAGCGGGCGATGCAGGCGCGCGGGCACCCCGGTGCTTGAGGTAACCGTTTCTCCCTTTGCGAACCGGTAGGCGGCATCCGGTCCCAGCGTATTGCCGAACATACCGGCATCCGTGGAATAACTGGTGTGCAAGTGGGTGTCGCCGAAGAACACCCGATTGGGGAAGTTCTGCTCGGGATAAGGAGAGTACTTTGTATCGGGGTTGGGCGAGGCGGGGGGCGCGTCCTGGGCATGGCTCCAGGCTGCTATCGTCATCGCGATGAAGCAGGTGCCCAACCAGTTTGGGGCCATCATTCTGATACTCCCTTACACAATATCTCCCGGGAACTCGGCAACCTCCAGGCTGGCCTCATGACCGGATCAGAGGGAGGTCCATCGACACAAACGCCCAGCCCGGGCAAGCCACCCGGGCTGGAGCGATCGTTATGGCCAGGTGAAAGTTCCGGGCCAGGCCAGCCCTCAGATCGGCCGGCTGCCGTACTTGGGCTGCGGTTTGCGCGGCGGGTCCGCCGTCACCTCCGGATCGATCTCACTAATGGCGCCGCCACGGGCGAGAAACTCCTCGATTTCGTTGTTCAGCTGGCTTCTGGCCCGCTCTCTCGACGTAATTGAACGCTCCTCGGCAAAATCCTCTTGGTCTTTGCTACGGGCGCTGTTGCTCTGATCTTCGTAACCATTAGCTTTCATCGTAGAAACCCTGTAACTACTACTCCTGTTACAGAGGAAGTACCCCTGTGCCGCACCGGGTCATTAAAACCGCGGCTGCGCGATACGCGACGGCGAATAATATATAGGCACTCGCGGCGGGCCCTGCCAGCCGGGGACCGCGGCCGGGGTAGAGTTTTTTGTAGCATCAGGGACACACAGATATTGCCCCTGGTTATGGAACAAATTGCGCCAATTTTGGGGCAGTAATCCTGCCAGCGACTGTACAATTTTTAGCCGCCCGGATACCGCCGATGCCGGCTGGAAACGAAAAAAGGCCCCACTGGGGCCTTTTCAAGCATTGGCGCACAATTCCGCGCACCGCTTTCGGGAAGGGAGGAATTTAAACCGCTTCGCTGCCGGTCTCACCGGTACGGATGCGGATCACTTCCTCAAGTGCGGTGATGAAGATTTTGCCGTCGCCAATCTTGCCGGTCTGTGCTGCCTTGGTGATGGCCTCTACAGCGCCATCCACCATGCTGTCATCCACCGCCAGCTCCAGTTTGACCTTGGGCAGGAAATCCACCACATATTCGGCGCCACGGTAGAGTTCCGTGTGCCCTTTCTGGCGACCGAAGCCTTTTACTTCCGTCACCGTCATGCCCTGTACACCAACTTCCGAGAGCGCGGTGCGCACGTCGTCCAGCTTGAAGGGCTTAACTACAGCCGTAATCAATTTCATTTTGTGTATTCCCCTGGTTTGAGGCCCGGAATCTGACCTGGTTGCTTTATTCTGGGGACCGTCGCAATGCGGACCCGGAAATGCCGGCGGCGGTGCCGCCGGCAGCCCGTTGCGGGGCGCTTATTTGCCCATGAATTCGGGATAAGCTTCCATTCCGCATTCTACCAAGTCAACACCTTCTTGTTCCTCGTCCTCGCTCACGCGAATACCGGTGATGACCTTGAGCAGGAACCACACCGCGAAGGAGGTGGCGAATACCCAGATGAAGATGGTTGCCGCGCCAATCAGCTGGCCGCTGAAGGTGGAACCGTCGTTGGTGAGCGGCACCAGCAGCAGGCCCAGCAGGCCAACCACACCGTGCACGGAAATGGCACCCACCGGGTCATCGATCTTCAGCTTGTCCAGGGAAACGATGGAGAAGACCACCAGTACACCACCCAGGGCGCCGAACAGGGTTGCCTGCAGCGGAGTCGGGGTAGAGGGCTCGGCAGTAATTGCCACCAGGCCCGCCAGCGCGCCATTCAGCAGCATGGTGAGGTCGGCCTTGCCGAACAGTACCCGAGCGGTGATCAGGGCGGCTACGGCACCACCGGCAGCGGCGGTATTGGTGTTCAGGAACACCATGGCCACAGAGTGTGCGCTGGCGGCGTCGCCCAGCTTCAGTACGGAACCGCCGTTGAAGCCGAACCAGCCCATCCACAGGATGAAGGTACCCAGGGTCGCCAGCGGCAGGTTGGCACCGGGGATAGCGTAGACCTCGCCGTTGGGGCCGTACTTGCCTTTACGTGCGCCCAGCAGCAGGACACCGGCCAGTGCCGCGGCCGCACCGGCCATGTGTACGATGCCGGAACCGGCGAAGTCGGAAAAGCCCAGGTCGCCCAGGGTGTACATACCGAACACGGAAGCGCTGCCCCAGGTCCAGGAACCTTCCATCGGGTAGATGAAGCCGGTCAGGATGACCGCGAACACCAGGAAGCTCCACAGCTTCATGCGCTCGGCCACGGCACCGGAGACGATGGACATGGCTGTCGCCACGAACACCACCTGGAAGAAGAAGTCGGAAGCGCCGGAGTAAACCGATCCGCCGTCGAAGCCGGCGTCGGCCGAGTCAGACAGCACGCTCTCCAGGCTGAACGCCTCGATACCGGACAGGGCCCAGCCGCCGTCGTACATGATGGCGTAACCTGTCAGCAGGTACATGATGCAGGCAATGGCAAACAGTGCCACGTTCTTGGTGAGAATTTCTGTGGTGTTCTTGGAACGCACCAGGCCAGCTTCCAGCATGGAGAAGCCGGCGGCCATCCACATTACCAGTGCGCCACACACCAGGAAGTAAAACGTATCAATTGCGTACTGCAACTGAAAAATTTGGTTTTCCATCTTTCGCTCCGTTCAATCCCGAAATTGGTGGAAATTGATTTAGTTTTTATCGACCGGTTTCCCCTCGCGGGTGCGGCCGGTTAAATGGCTTCCGCGCCGGTTTCACCGGTGCGGATTCGTACTACCTGCTCCAGGTCGGCGACAAAGATCTTGCCGTCGCCAATCTTGCCGCTCTGGGCGCTGGAACCGACCGCTTCCAGTACGGCGTCGAGCTGCTCGTCGCCAACAGCGATCTGCAGCATGGTCTTGGGCAGGAAGTCCACCACGTACTCTGCCCCGCGGTAGAGTTCCGTGTGCCCTTTCTGCCGACCGAAACCCTTCACTTCGCTAACGGTAATGCCGTTAACGCCCGCCTCGGCCAGTGCGTCACGCACGGCGTCCAGCTTGAAAGGCTTGATAATTGCGGTAACCAGTTTCATGGTGCGATCCCCCATCGTAATGTGGCCCTGCCGGGATCGGCAGGGCCCGCGCGTTACCAGGTGTAAGAGGCTCCAGCCAGTACCGATGGTTCACACCAGTCCAGGTCAAAGCACTCGGCATCACTGATGTCGGTGCCGACCAGCGAGGCACTCAGGCTCAGGCCGCCAAATTCCTTGCCGACGGTAACCGAGTAGTCGATGTAGGAATCCGACTCGAACAGGAAGCCCTCATCACTGAACATGTTGGCGCCGACGTGGAAGTCGAGGCTCACATCGGACGGCAGCGCAAAGCTGTACTCTGCGTACGGGTAATAGAAAGTACCGGTGCCGGCCCAGTAGTCATCGGAATAGGCCAGGCCCAGGGTCAGGGCAGAAATGCTGACGCTGCCGTAGATTTCCTGGTAATCCTCGTCATTGTCGCCACCGTGGTAGGCGTAGTAGATGTAGCCAACGTCGTAGCTGGTGGTCTCACTGATTTCGCCGGCGTAGCCTGCGTAGAAATCCTGCTCGAAATCGGTTTCGTCCTCGCCGTAGGCGAAATCCACCTGGGAGGCCCAGGTGCCTGCGTACAGGCCGTTACCGAAGTCCAGGTCGACGCCGCCCTGCACGGCCGGGCTGCCGTCGGTCTGCGAAATACCGCGGAATTTGTAGTCAGTCACCACACCCACGTTGGCGCTGGCTGAAACGCCACCCTCGGCGGCAGTGGCAGTGGCAGTGGTGCCCAGGGCGATGGCCCCGGCCGTTATTGCGGCAGCGATTTTATTCATAGTCGTTCCCACCTTAATTCTCCTTGGACTCTGTGATTTTCTCGTCGAAATTATTCTGTGCAGTCTGCTGTCAGCATCGGGCGACTTTTTTCGTTATGGAGGGGTGGTGTGTGGCCCTCGATCTTTTTATGCCTTGTGAGCCTTTTTATGCCCGCCGGCTGAAATGATCTGCAGTGGTGCATCTGCAGGCTTGATGCCAAGTTGGCAAAACGCTGGAAAATCAACCACTTAAAACTGATCCAGAATCGTGGCGGGAGATGAGCGGGGGAAAAGCGGGAGGGGAGATGCACCAGAATGAAGCCGGCCAAGGGAGGTCGCACCCAAATGGTGAGCGGGAAATCACCAGCGAACCATGACAGCGCACTTATCGACAGAAATCGTGTATCGGTCACATAACTTTTGCCCCCATGGGCACTGGGTTACAATTCCAGCACTATATACCGGTGTTTTTTAGCGAGGAATTGCGTGTGGCCCCAGATAAATTGCAACAGTTACTGCACGAGCTGCAACAACAGGGGGCAGTCATCACCGGTGACCTGCGGGACGCACTTGGCGTGGCGCTGAACCGGCTGCCGCTGGTGAGCCAGGCCGAGTTCGACACCCAGGCCGCGATCCTGGAGCGCACCCGGGAAAAGGTGGCCCGGCTCGAGGCACAGCTGCAGGAGCTGGAGCAAGCCGTGCAGGAACAGGACAACACCGGGGACAAGTAGATAGCCTGCAGGGCTTCAGCCCACCCCGGGAACTCGCACTTCAAGGATGAATCCGTGAGCCTCTCTGTTACCCACACCCGCGCCCAGCTGGGGGTCTCTGCCCCCCTGGTCACAGTCGAGACCCACCTGGCCAACGGCCTGCCCGCCTTCAATATTGTCGGCCTGCCCGAGGCCGCCGTGCGCGAGAGCCGCGACCGGGTGCGCAGTGCCCTGGTGAACAGCCATTTCGAATTCCCCCAGCGGCGCATTACCGTCAACCTGGCCCCCGCCGACCTGCCCAAGGAGGGCGGGCGCTACGACCTGGCGATTGCACTGGGCATCCTCGCCGCCTCCGGGCAGGTACCGGTGGAATCCCTGGCCGGGGCCGAGTTTATCGGCGAGCTGGCGCTCACCGGTGACCTGCGGGAAGTGCCCGGCGCCCTGCCGGCAGCCATTGCCTGTGCCGATGCCGGGCACCGCCTGGTGGTGCCACGGGCATCCGGCCCCGCGGCCGCGCTGGCAGACGGGGAGATACTGGTGGCGGAGAACCTGCTGCAGGTCTGCGCCCACCTGCACCGGCGCGAGTCACTGCCGGCAGCGCAACCCCCGCCGGCGCCGGCCAGGCCGCAGGTAGCGGACCTGGCGGACGTGCGCGGCCAGCTGCGCGCCCGCCGGGCCCTGGAGATCGCCGCCGCCGGCGGTCACAACCTGCTGTTTTACGGCCCCCCGGGGACCGGCAAGACCATGCTGGCCAGCCGGCTGCCGGGGATACTGCCGGCGCTGGGCCAGCGGGAGCAGCTGGAGGTGGCCGCGGTTTACTCCAGCGCCGGCCTGGACTTCCCCGGCCAGCGGCCCTTCCGTGCGCCCCACCACAGTGCCTCGCCGACAGCACTGGTGGGTGGCGGCAGCAATCCCCGCCCCGGGGAAATCTCACTGGCCCACCGCGGGATCCTGTTTCTCGATGAATTGCCGGAGTTTCCCCGTCACGCCCTGGAGATCCTGCGCGAACCGCTGGAAAGCGGCGAGGTGCGCATTGCCCGCGCCCGCGCCAGCGTCGCCTTCCCCGCCGGCTTCCAGCTGGTTGCGGCAATGAACCCGTGCCCCTGCGGCTACCTGGGCGAGCCGCGCTGCCGCTGCACCCCCGACCAGGTACAGCGCTACCGCGCCAAGCTGTCCGGACCATTGCTGGACCGGATTGATATGCACGTGGAGGTCGCCGCGATGACTGCCGGCCAGCTGCAGGATGCGCCCACCGGGGAGGCCTCGGCGGTGGTGCAGGAGCGGGTCGTCGATGCCCGTATCCGGCAACAGCAACGACAGGCTACAATCAACGCGGAGCTCCGGGGCAACGCCCTGGAACAGCAGTGCAGTCTCGGCGGCCCTGAGCAGGAGCTGCTGCGCCGGTCGGTGGACCAGCTGGGCCTTTCGGCCCGCAGCTACCACCGGGTGTTGCGGGTAGCGCGAACCATTGCCGATCTTGCAGGCGCAGCATCCATCGGCAGCGGGCATATCGCCGAGGCACTGGCTTATCGCAACCTGGACCGCCGGCAGCCCATTGGCGCCGGGGCCTGAACAGGCCGATAGAAGGCAAAAGCGTCGAGTAAAAGCAGTTTTGAGGTGGGGATGACCAGAGCCGGTGACAGTAAACCCGATCGCCCGGATATCGTCGCGCTGCCGCCCCTGGTGCTGGCGCTTTTCCTGGGCGCGGCACTGGCGCTGCAGTGGCTCTGGCCCCTGCCGGTTTCCGGCACGCACCGGTACCTCTGGCGCCCGGGCCTGTTCCTGGCCCTGGCCGGTGTGGCGCTCGCGGTGTGGGCCGCGCGGGCGCTGGTGCGCGCGGGCACCCATGTGCACCCGCGCCGGCCCACCACCAGCATCGTCTGCGACGGCCCCTTCCGCTTCTCCCGCAATCCCATCTACCTGGCCCTGCTGATGATCTACCTGGGTGTCACCCTGCTGTTCAACAGCTGGTGGGGCCCGCTGTTGCTGCTGCCGCTGGCCGCTGCGCTGCACTTTGGTGTGGTCAAGCCGGAGGAGCGGTACCTGCTGGAAAAATTCGGGCACGAATACCGCAGTTACCGCAAACGCGTGCGGCGGTACATTTAGGGCCAACGAAGCCCTTTCTTATTGTGCCGACCAGTCTGTCCGGGCCAGGCGGTACAGGCAGTGCCGCTGGAGAGGATGCCCTGCCGGCAGGCCAGGGTGATCGAACTCCCCGGCCGGGCGCATCAGCAACCGCTGCATGACACCCTGCGAGCGGTGGTTGTCCAGGGTGGTGAGGGAGACAATCTCGTCCAGCTGCAAATCCCCGAAACCGCAGGCCAGCGCCGCCCGGGCCGCCTCGCTGGCATAGCCCCGGCCCCAGTGCGCAAATGCCAGCCGCCAGCCGATTTCCACGCCCGGCGAGTCCACGCCGGACGCCAACATGACATCACTTCCGAGCGACTGGATCCCCACGAAACCGATAAACTCTTCCCGGGCCAGGGTCTCCACGGCCCAGAATCCCCAGCCGTGCCTGGCGATATGGTCCGCCAGCCGGTCCTGGGTCGCATCGCTTTCCGCCCGGCTACGGGTCGAGGGAAAATGCTCCATCACGCGCGGGTCGGCGTTCAGCGCCGCAAACGGCCCGCGATCCGCCTCGCGCCACTGGCGCAACAGCAGGCGGTCGGTGCGCAGCTCCATCGGTTTAGCCATGATCCTGCAGGTCCAGTGGGGAAGCCGCCGCGATGATATCGCCGGGGGCCACCAGATAGTCACACAACTCCAGCCACTCGGCCTTGCCCGGATAGGACGCCTGCCGGAACCCGAGCCGCTGGTAAACCGACCGGGCCCGGGCATTGTCTTTCAGTACGAACAGGGAGCATTCCGCAGCCCGCAGCTGGCGACAGCCCTCGGCACACAGGCGTTGCACCAGCGCCGATCCCAGTCCCCTGCCCCGCTCTGCCGGTGACACGATCAGGTGGCCCAGGTGGCAACGCTGCTCGCGCAGGTAGTAGCGACCGAACGCCAGCATCCCGCCGTCGGGCCCCGCCAGCACGCGGCCGCCCGCCTCGTCCCAGCGACAGTCCTCGCGAAACGAGATGGCATCGAACGGGAAGCGGAACCAGGGCCCGCCCCAGAGGCGGCAGCTGTCCGCGTCAGTTACCCAGGACATCAACTCTTCCAGCTGTTGCGGGACGGGTTCCACCAGCCGCAGGGACTTATCCATCAGCGCGCTCCCTGCGCCGGCTTCTGCCGGGCCAGCCACTTGTCCAGCTGGTCGGCGAAGGCCTTGCGGTCCTGCTGGTTCAGGGCCGGCGGCCCACCGGTATGCATTCCGCTGGCGCGCATGGTGTCCATAAAATCGCGCATATTCAGGCGCGCGCGGATATTGGCTTTGGTATGGCGCTCGCCGCGGGGACTGAGGGCGGTGGCGTCCTTGTCGATTACCTCCGCCGCCAGCGGGATATCGCTGGTAATCACCAGGTCGCCGGCTCCACAGCGCTGCACGATCTCGTTGTCGGCCACGTCGTAGCCGGCGGTGACCTGCATCGACTTGATATAGCGTGAGGGTGGCACCCGCACCGGCTGGTTGGCCACCAGCGTCATCTCTGTACCGGTGCGCTCGGCGGCACGGAACAGGATCTCCTTGATCACCACCGGACACGCATCCGCGTCCACCCAGATTCTGGCCATTACTGTGATTCCCCTCTGTCGCGACCCTGTGGCGCGTGTCCGTTGCGTTGCGGCGGAGTGCCGTTATCGTGGTCCGGCGGTGCGCCCTCGTCACATTTTTTGCAATTCAGCCGGTAGCCCAGCATCGACTGGCGGCCTTCCGGCGTGATGACCCACGGGCGACTGGTCCAGGGTGGGTCGTGGCGCACATGCTGGTTGTGGCCGCAGCGTAGCTCCGCCACCCAGTGGTCTTCCTCATCCCGGTGGTAACCCACAATTGGCTGTTCCATTACTGCTCTCCCCGGGTCGCGCTGACCCTTTAACCCCCCATCTGCCCAGCCGGGCCCGCGCCCGGCTGGGCGACGGCAGCAGTTATAGCCAATCGGGGCTGCTGTGTATACGAACGCCCCAGCGTAGTGCAGTCACAGAGGCCCGTGCGACTGCCAATTCAGTACCACGCAGGGGCGATCCCGGCTGTTAGAATGCCCACCTCGACGCGGACCAGATGTTTTTCCATGACCAAGCTTAATCCTCGCCAGGCAGAGGCCGTGAAATATGTGGACGGCCCCTGCCTGGTCCTGGCCGGGGCCGGCTCCGGCAAGACCAGCGTAATCACCCGCAAGATCGCCTACCTGATCGAGGAGTGCGGTTTTGCCGCGCGCAATATCGCCGCGCTGACCTTTACCAACAAGGCAGCGCGGGAAATGAAGGAGCGCGTGGGCAAGCTGGTGACCGGCCCCGATGGCAAGAAATCCCGGGCCGCCCACGGCCTGACCGTGTCCACCTTCCACAACCTGGGCCTGAATATCCTGCGCAAGGAGTACCGCGCGGCCGGGCTAAGCCCCGGCTTCTCCATCTTCGATGCCGAGGATGCCCGCGGCCTGATCAAGGAACTGATGCTGCGCGATGGCGACCTGGACACCGACCTGCTGGACCGGGTGCAGAACCAGATCTCCAACTGGAAAAACGACATGCTCACGCCGCGCCAGGCGGTGGAGCAGGCCCAGAGCCCGGGCGAACAGGCCATCGCCGTGGCCTACGGCCGCTATTGCGACGCCCTCAAGGCCTACAACTCGGTGGATTTCGACGACCTGATCCTGCTGCCGGTGCAACTGTTCGATTCCGACCCGGAGCTGCTGCAGCGCTGGCGCCGCAAGATCCGCTACCTGCTGGTGGACGAGTACCAGGACACCAACAATTCCCAGTACCTGCTGGTGAAACTGCTGGTGGGCGGTCGCGGCGGCCTCACCGTGGTGGGCGACGACGACCAGTCGATCTACGCCTGGCGCGGCGCGCGGCCGGAAAACATGAGCCAGCTGAAGATAGATTTCCCCAACCTGCGCCTGATCAAGCTGGAGCAGAACTACCGCTCCACCAGCCGCATCCTCAAGGTGGCCAACCACCTGATCGCCCACAACCCGCACGAATTCGACAAGGCCCTGTGGTCCGACCGCGGCCTGGGTGAAGAGATCCGGGTGGTCAAGGTAAACAACGAGAACGAGGAAGCCGAGCGGGTCGCCAACGAGATCTTCCTGCAGAAGTCCCGCCGCGGCTGCGGCTTCAAGGACTTCGCCGTGCTCTACCGGGGCAACCACCAGGCGCGGTTGATCGAGATGAAGCTGCAGGAAAACCAGATCCCCTACCAGATGTCCGGCGGCACCTCGTTTTTCGCCCGCGCGGAGATCAAGGACCTGATGGCCTACCTGCGCCTGCTGGTAAACCCGGACGACGACAACGCCTTCCTGCGCATCATCAATACCCCGCGCCGGCAGATCGGCACCAGCACCCTGGAGGCGCTGGGCAACTATGCCAGGGGCCGCGAGATCTCCATGCTGCGGGCCTGCTCGGAAATGGGTTTCCGCGAGCACATCAACGAGCAGGGCTACGAGCGCCTCAACCGCTTCGCCCTGTGGCTGGAAAAGGTGCAGCGTGACTGCCGCGAGCGCAGCCCGGACGCCGCGCTGCGCGAGATGCTCGACGATATCGACTACGCCGGCTGGCTGCGCCAGAACGCCAGCAGTGACAAGGTGGCCGAGAAGCGCATGGAGAACGTCTACTGGCTGCTGGAGAGCCTCAACAAGACCATGGAGGGCACCGACGACGAGCTGGAGCAGGACGTGCGCCTGGAACAGGCCATTTCCAAGCTGATCCTGCGCGATATGCTGGATCGCCAGGAAGAGGAAGAGGCCACCGACAAGGTGAGCCTGATGACCCTGCACGCCGCCAAGGGCCTGGAATTCCCGCATGTGTTCATGATCGGCATGGAGGAAAACCTGCTGCCGCATCGCAACAGCATCGAGGACGACAACATCGAGGAGGAGCGTCGCCTGACCTATGTGGGTATCACCCGCGCCCAGCGTACCCTCACCATGACGCTGGCAGGCAAGCGCAAGATGTTCGGCGAGAACCAGGACACCACCCCCAGCCGCTTCCTGGACGAGCTGCCGGAGGAAGACGTGGAGCTCGAGGGCTTCGGCCAGGCCACCCCGGAACAGAACCAGGCCCGCGGAGAGGAAACGCTGGGGTCGCTGCTGAGCATGTTCGACTGACCCGGGCGGCCCGACGGATGTTCGGTGACCTGCGCCACCGGTGTAGGGGCGGATCTTGTGTCCGCCCGGGGTCGGTGCCTGCCCCTGGGCAAGGGCGAACACAAGGTTCCCCCCTACAGTTGCCCGTATCGCCCACCCAACGGCTCGATTATGTATCCCCCGGCACAGGACTTCCCCCGTAGGGGCGGATCTTGTATCCGCCCGGGGTCGGTCGCGGCTCGGGGAGCCGGGCGGACACAAGGTCCGCCCCTACAGGCCGCTTGCGTTGAGAACGGGAAATCCGGGCACAAAAAAGGCCGCTCAATGAGCGGCCTTTCTGCAACCGGGGTAAGCAATCGCTTACTGGCTGTTCTCCGCCATGTAGTCCACGGCGTTCTGGATCTCCTCGTCGGAGCAGTCCGCACACAGGCCCTTGGCGGGCATCGCCCTGATGCCGTTGATGGCGTTGGAGTACAGGGTCTCCATGCCCTGGGCAATACGCGGGGCCCAGGCATCGGCGTCGCCAAACTTGGGCGCCCCGGCCACACCGGCCGCGTGGCAGGTCTGGCAGGCGCCGTTGTAAACCTGCTCACCAGTGCGCGGACCGCCACCAGCGGCGGCAGCGCCACCGGCCGGAGCCGCTGCGGCGCACTCGTCGCCCTTCATGCAAATCTCGCCCACCGGCGCGATGCGCTCGGCAATCTGGTCGTCCACGGACTGTGCCACAGCCGCGGCAGTCCCCACGGCCAGGGCCGCTACAATACTCAAAATCGCTTTCATTCGGTTCCCCCTAGAGGCAGCCACCGCCGTCCGGTGACTTCCGGTACTCGCTTCGGCACATTGCCGCGTATATATACCAGCCCGGCATTATAGTCATTGTGCCGCCCGCTGCGAAGGGCCGGCAGGCGAAAAGCCAAATCCAAGCTTCACCCGCCCCCACCCCTTCTGTATAATCCGCGTCCTCGCCGGGTTGAGCCGTATCGGTCACCCAGAGCGAAAACCGCCCCTAGCTCAGCTGGGTGAGGCAAGCGAGTGCAACGCACCGCGTTGCGCGCCGCCGAACGCCACCAATCTGCGATTGGTGGCCGGGCCCGAGCCCCGCGAGGGGAGCGTCGCAGGAAGCCGAAGGCTTCCCTGGCCAAGGCAAGCACTGTACGACTTTGAAAAACCAGTTTTCCCGCCCCTAGCTCAGCTGGATAGAGCGTCGCCCTCCGGAGGCGAAGGTCAGAGGTTCGAATCCTCTGGGGCGGGCCATATACAAGAAAGGCCACCCAACGGGTGGCCTTTCTTGTATATGGGTTGCTCCAGCGATCAGATGCGCGACCGGAGGGAGCGCATCCTCTGGGGCAAGTCCGCAAAGCGGACTTGTTGAACTCCCCGCACCTCCAATCCAAAAGCCCAGCTCTACCCAACCAGGGTGGCCTTTCTTGTATATGGGTTGCCCCAGCGACCAGATGCGCCACCGGGGGGAGCTAATCCTCTGGGACAAGCCCGCAAAGCAGACTTGTTGAACTCCCCGCACCTCCAATCCAAAAGCCCAGCTCCACCCAACGGGTGGCCTTTCTTGTATATGGCTAGTCCCAGGGCCCAGATGCGCGACCGGGGGGAGCGCATCCTCTGGGGAAAGTCCGCAAAGCGGACTTGTTGAACTCCCCGCACCTCCAATCCAAAAGCCCAGTTCTACCCGACCTGGCAATCCAGTAATTGAACACCGGCTCCCTCTACGGGCTGTTGCACGACCAGTACGAAATTGTCGTGGACCATGCCAGCCAGGAGATCAGTGCCACCGTGGTGGATGAAGAGAAGGCAGACCTGCTGCAGATCCCCGCGTTCAGCCCCGCCCTGCTGGCGCAGCGCACTGTTTACGACGAGCAGGGACGGATTATCGAGCTGGCCAGGGGCCTGTATCGCGCCGATCGCTATCGCTTTAACCTGATGGTGCAGCGCAACGGCACCCGGCTGGCCTCGGTGTACGAGTAATGGCCGAGGGCCGCTTCAACACACCCGGGGATACCGCGCGAGCAAAACAGCTGGGTGGTAACGGTGGGTACCGCGATTACCCGCACCGAGGTGGTTACCCAGTGGTTTGCTGACGCGATTGCAGCCAGGCCCCATCGTGGCGATCATTCCACGGCACCACTTGAGAGTTAGCCGGCCGGCGACTTGCCACCACTTTTCCACCACTGGATCCCGGCCTGCGCCGGGGTGACGTCAACCACCCCTGCTTCAGGCCGGGCGATGCACCACAGTGTGGCTGCCGGCTTCGGCGAACTCGGTACTGTCGATGTTATCGATAAAGTGCCAGTCCGCTTTTACCTGTTCGCGGTTGAAGGTCAGTGCCATAAAGCCGCGCTGGTGCAGGTTGCAGTACTGCAGGTCGTCCACCAGCACCGACATGCCGCGGGCCATCTCCGCCGCGGATTGCTCGTCCAGCTTCAGGTAGCTCTCCATACCCGGTGAGGTGACACTGGGCGTGGCAAATTCCACCCCCACCAGCTTGCCGCTGTCATCGGTCAGGTGATTGCACCAGGCGTTGTGGGTATCCCCCGCCACCACCACCAGGTTCTTGCCCTGCGCCGCCACATGGCGGTAAAGCGCCTCGCGCTCCACCGCGTAGCCATCCCAGGCGTCCAGGTTATAGGGCACCACCTGTGCCAGCCGCGCCCGCTGGGCATCGGACAGGGGCTCGCCTTTCAGGCTGGCGGCTTTCAGCTGGACCAGCTCCGGCGTCGGGTCTTCCTTTTTGCCCCGGCTGTAGAAACTCATCATCACTTCCGCCGGCAGGTGCATCTTGCCCATCAACACCTGCTGGCCCAGCAGCTGCCAGTGGCCGGGGGACTGCTCCAGCGACTGCGCCAACCAGTTGCGCTGGGTGGGACCGAGCAGCGTGCGGTCCGGGTTTGCCAACGCGGCGCCGAAGGCTCGACCATCGAAGCTGCCGTCCTCCCCCAGGTAACCGGTGAAATCCAGCTGCTGATCGCGGCCGATCACGCGGGTATCCAGCATATGCAGGTCCAGCAGGTCGCCGAACCGGAAGCTGCGGTAAATCTGCGGTTTGGTCTCGCCCATGGGCGGGCGGATTGGCAGCCATTCGTAATAGGCCTGGATTGCCGCGGCGCGGCGCTCGTAGAAGTCACCCTCTTCCGGACTGTGGTTTTCCGCCCCACCCTTCCAGGTGTCGTTGCTGATTTCGTGGTCGTCCCACACGGCGATAAACGGTGCGGCCGCGTGCAGCGCCTGCAGGCCGGCATCGGTCCGGTAAAGGGCGTAGCGCTTGCGATAATCGGACAGTGTCAGGATCTCGCCGGCATTGTCGGCCGGCAATGCGCGGCCGATCTCCGCCGAGCGCTCGGTGGCATAACCGTCGGCCGGGTATTCGTAGATGTAATCCCCCAGGTGCAATACTGCATCCCAGTCATCCCGCTGCGCCGCCAGGGCATAGGCATTGAAATAACCTGCGGGGTAGTTGGAGCAGGAGAACACGGCCAGTTTTACCTGTTCCACACCGCCGGCGGGCAGGGTCCTGGTGCGCCCCACCGGGCTCTGTTCGCTGGCACCCACAAAGCGGTAGTAGTAGCGGGTTTCCGGCTCCAGTCCCTGCACATCGATTTTGACGGTGTAATCACGGCCCGCACCGGTTTCCGCGCTGCCCCGGCGCAGGACATCGGTGAAATCCCGGTCCCGCGCCAGTTCCCAGGTAACCCTCACCGGATCCCCGCCGCTGGCGGTTTTCGCCGGTACGGCGCGGGTCCACAGGATCACCGCATCCTGCAGCGGGTCGCCGCTGGCGATACCGTGGGGAAAGCCGACCTCGGAGGGCAGCTCGGGCCGGGTCATGGCCTGCAGTGGGGTGGATACCAGCACACCGCCGCTGGCGGCCAGCGCGGCTTTGATGAAATTGCGTCGAGTCAGTCTGCTCACGGCTGCCCTCTTCTGTTTATTGATTATCGTAGGCAATTTACCCGCTCAGTATGACAGCCCGGCTAAAGTATGGTGAAGCACGGGGAATGCCTTTTTGTTAGTCTGGGGGCAGATGTCCGCAACCTGGAACAGTCCATGAAACCCCTCTCACCGCTCACTTCCCTGTCGCTATCCGCGCTGCTGCTGGCCCTGGCCGGCTGCGGGCCGGAGCAGTTCGGCGGCGGCACGGCCCTGCCGGACGGCTCGGTTTACACCGGCGAGCTGGAAAACGGCCTGTTCCACGGCGAGGGCGAACTCAACTGGCCGGACGGCCGCCACTACGAGGGTGAATTCAACCAGGGCCAGATGAGCGGCGAGGGGCGGATGGTGTTTGCCGATGGCTGCACCTATGCCGGGGAATTCCAGAGGGGCGATTTCCACGGCCAGGGCCACTACGCCTGCGGTGATGCGGTATGGGATGGCGAATTCCGGCAGGGGGAACTGGTACAAGGCACGGTGACCTCCGCCGGCGGCGATACCTACCGGGGCGAATTCCAGGAATATGCCCCCCATGGCCAGGGCCACCGCACCACCGCCGATGGCACCGATTACGAGGGCACCTTTGAATACGGCTACCTGGTGGAAGGCAACTACCGGGACGACGAGGGCTACCAGTACCAGGGCGAGTTTGAATACACCTACTACAACGGCGAGGGCGAACTGACCCGGCCGGACGGCACCATTATCCGGGCCAACTTCCAGTACGGCGAGGCCAGCGGAGAGGGTGTGCGTATTCGCGAGGGCGACAACGGCGAGCGGGTGGAGGAGCAGGGCTATTTTGTCTCCGGCCGCTACTACCCCAGCGAACAGGCCTGGCGGGAAAGTGACACCCGGCAGCGGGCGGAAATGGAATCCCGCCTGTACAGCGAGGCCCAGCGGCTGGAATCCGCATTTTCCGGGCTGGCGCCGCAACGGCCGGGCGTGCGCGATGTGTACACACTGATTGTGGGCGGCGACGGCACCGAGGGCGTGTTCGCCCGCGAGGTGGACTGGGTGGCGCAGCGCCTGGGCACCGTGTTCGATATTGAGGGCCGCCAACTGCGCCTTACCAACGGCGGCAGCGGCGAGCTGCCGATGGCAACCCGCACCAGCATCCGCCGGAGCCTGGAACAGCTCGACTCGATACTCGACCCGCAGGAAGACCTGCTGCTGGTCCACTTTGTCAGCCACGGCGACAAGAACGGCGACCTGAAGCTGGCAGAGAAGAACCTGGCCCTCAATGATCTCTCCGTTACCGAGGGCACACAGTGGCTGGACGACCTGGAAACCCGCTACCAGTGGATCATCATTTCCGCCTGCTACTCCGGCCAGTGGCAACAGGCGCTGGCGAACCCCTATCGCGCAGTCTTTGCTTCCGCCGCAGCCGACCGTACCTCGTTTGGCTGCAGCGACGACTCCGAGCGCACCTGGTTCAGCGCTGCCCTGTACGGGGATGCGCTGGAAATGGGAACCAGTGATCCCTCCGCCTGGTTCACGGCCGCCAACCGGAGGGTTACGGAAATGGAAAAAGAGCAGGATATCGCGGCGGATGAACACTCAATGCCACAGCATTCAGTCGGCAAGCAGTTCCTGCAGTGGTGGCAAAACTAAAACCTGCGGGCTCGCCCAATCACGGCGCAGCGTGCCCAGCGGTCAACAGGCCACTGTAGGAAACCAGGGAGCCAAGTATCGGCAGGGAAAACTCCACGTGAAAGCGGTACTTCCCTGCCTCTATGACTTTGTAAGCCCGGGAGTCCGGAATTAGCCAGCGCGGCACCGGCACCCCCAGGAACTTCACTCCGAGACAACGCCAGAACCAGCCGCCATCGATAATATCCACCGTCAACTGCATGGACAGCGGCCCGGTTTCCTCAATCCAGTAACCCTGCCCGATATTCCCTACCGGCCGAAAAAGGGAATCGACCCGGTTCGTTCCGTTGAAACTGCGGCGCCAGTGCAGTCCATCAGCATCGTGTGAAATGTCGACGGCCAACCTGTGGGCACCCGGTTCCGGTAGATTCATTTTTCTCGCAAGGCGCCGCCCAACCAGGCCGGCAAACCCACTACCCCTGGCCAGGGTTACCTCACCAACCAGCCTGCCACCCCGGATATGTAGCTGCTGGAGCATCGGGTGCAGGTCGGTAAACTGGCATCCAAACCAGTCTTTCACAATGGTGCTGGGCATGGGGGGCTCCGGGAGACTCGCTGCGGTCATGTGCCTGTATATGATCGATTGCATGATTCTGTTCGATGCTGTCAGCTGAGTAAACTCGATCGCCGGAACCCAAGGCCTGCCATGCGGTCCCAGTGAATCGACCGAGAAAACCTGAAACCGAAGCATTATGACCCGATACCTGCAACGCACCGCCAAGTACACATTCTGGCTCGGCAGCGGATTTGTCGTGGTGACCGCACTGATGGTCCTGGCCCTGCGCTGGGTCGACCCGGCCTCCTCTGCGGTGATCTCCGCGTGGGAGCGGGAGAGCGGGCGCGAGGCGGTGCACCAGTGGCGGCCGCTGGAGCAGATCTCCCCCAACCTGCAGGTGGCCGTAATCGCGTCGGAAGACCAGAAGTTCCCCCACCACTTTGGCTTTGACTTTGCCGCGCTGAAGAAAGCCCTGAGCGAGGACCGGGGGCGCATCCGTGGCGCCAGCACCATCACGCAGCAGACCGCCAAGAACCTGTTCCTGTGGAACGGGCGCAGCTATGTGCGCAAGGCGCTGGAGGCCTGGTTCACCGTGTTGATGGAAGTCCTCTGGCCCAAGGAGCGTATCCTCGAGGTTTACCTGAATATCGCCGAATTCGGGGAAGGGGTCTACGGCGCACAGGCGGCGGCCAGCAACTTCTTCGGCACCTCCGCCCAGCACCTCAACCGCTGGCAGGCCGGGCGGCTGGCAGCGGTACTGCCAAGCCCGAAGCGGATGTCGGCACGCAACCCGTCAAGCTATGTGCGCAACCGCGCCTACACCATCGACCGGCAGGTGCGCCAGCTCGGAGGGACCGGTTATCTGGGACAGTTATAACTCAAGACAAGCGCGATGCCCCTGAAACCCAAAAGCATCTACCAGACCAAGCTAATCCTTCACCCTGTTTTTCGCTAGCATAATTACCAAGCTACAAATCAGGAACGAAAATCATTTAGTTTTTTTTGAGACCAGAAAACATACCAGAAAGCGTTATTGAAATTTTCTCTCATAGTGGTTTAGCGCCGCATTCCATAAAAAATTTAGCGGTTTCATCCAGCGGCGCAGGATCCCTAGTGGCATCACTTTGCGACCCTCTCGGAACCCAGATAATTAAGCCCTCACGGCCTCTTGTCATCAGTACGCGGTACGAATTACTGATAAATCTCCGCCTCCCTGTTCCTACCTTACTCCAACTATTGCCCCGAAATTGACGGCAATGCCATGCCCCTTCTTTGCGGATTAAATCACCGCCCCAACACAAACCGACAAAATCCAACTCTAATCCCTGTGCTGTGTATTCGTTCGCAGTTACCTCTAACGCGAATGATGACCGCACATCATCATGATCATTCAAATACCATTGAGCAATTGCACTACCATCAGTTGCATTTAAGGTCACACCCAAACCTTCAGCTCTTAACCGCCTCGCGCCTGAGCTAGCGACAAGCCCAAACCTTCGCTCTCCGCGAGTTTCATGTTTTAGCCAAGATCTAGCTTCGTTAAGTGATCTTGTAACGTACAGAGGATATCTGCCTAATCTTTGAGCAACCTGTCTAGCTTCGGCTGATTCTCCATTTAAAACTAATGAGACCCACTGACTAAGTAACGGTGACCGAAAACTACGGAGCGGAACCTGGAGCTCAAGACTTGGCTCATTAATCAGGCTATTCGCACTAGAAATCTCACCAATACCCAGATGAGCTGTTGCCTCATTCCCCGATTTAATTGCAGCGGGGCCAAAAACGCTCCACTTATTCACCACTTCTGCCGGGAGCGACCTAAGCGCTTTACCCCATTCTTCCAGTCCGTTCTCTCCAGCATTAATCTCTTGCCCGCCACCTACTAAAGCAACAATAGCTGACCAATCACTATGCCTCGCCATGATATCGAGCAACAACCTTGGCTCAGAGGAAGGCCGATCAAACTTTTTTCGCCCATAGTCTTCATCCCAAGCCCTCTGCGCTTCATCGAATACGATTACATGCTCATGCGGAGCAGAACCATCATCGTTAGCTAAGTACTCTCTAAGGAAATCGATGATATGCTGAATTCTGGTTCTAACAGAACTTCTAGCCTCTGAAAGAGCCTGTTTTTCACCTCGATTTTTTCGACGATTAGCCTCGTCTCGAGCGAGTGCCTCTCTCAAAACAGTAACTAGGGGAGTATTTCCGGATAAATAGACAATATCCCCCTTATCCTCTACGCCAGTTTCTATGGCTTGATGAACAACCTGCAAACCCGCTAGAGTCTTCCCAGAACCAGGGACTCCAGTAAGAAATATTAAAGCATGCTGCCCTATTTTTTTGGCATGTCTAATTATCTCTAAGATTCTTTGAGATGATTCATTTAAGTTAGAAGCGTCAGCTTGTGCGATTTCTCGTACATCATGCCCTGAAAACAACGATGTTGCTGCATTAACTACCGATGGTACCGGTTTATAAGAGCCCGATTCCCACTCTCGTATTTCATATGAGGAACTCACCTTGTAGCGTGCAGCTTCTAACAGTAAATTCACGATCCCTGATTTTCCAACATCTGCAACTTCATTTACGCCACCTGAAAGTCGTAAATTTTTGATCTTCTCTGAAGTTGCCTCAGTACACCAAAGGACAGGTAGAATACAAGCTTCGCTGCTATACTCATGAAAATCCCTAAGGTCAAGGGCATATTCCTCTACCTGCCTTCGATCACTTGATTTAAATTGAAACTCACCAACTTTGAGTTCTACAAGGATTATGCAATGGGGGCTAACAAGTACAACGTCAATACGTCTTCGAAGCCGATATAACGGAAGCTCAAGAAGAACCCGCCAAGCCCCAATTTCTGGGATTCTATCTATCACCGAACTCAGTGCTGTTTGCAGTAATGGAATAGATTCATTCCATGAATCTGTTTGCGTAGTATATTGAGTTGAGAAGCCATCATCTGCGTATTTAGCATGCAGATCAGCCGTCACAGATTTATACGGTGCCTGGACGAAACCTCTAATTTCAGACGAAAAGTAGGCGGGCATGAGTTATCTTATTTTTGATATTTTTTTGAATCAAACTTCAGCAGACATTATTAATTTCTGCCATTAAATTAGTAATACCGTACCACATCATCAAGGATTCAGGTTAAGCACCACCTTACCCACCGACTTGCCACTACGCAGGCATCCAATCGCTTCATGTGCCTCCTCGAAACCAAACTCGTGACCCACGTGGGGCGCCGGTAATCCCAGGCTGGCACTGCCCTCCAGCAGGCGATCAAATAGCGCCTGTTCCTGCCACAGCCAGATCAGGTTGAAGGCCATCACCGAGCGGTTGCTGCTGATCATATCCATCACGTCGTAGCGCGGCCGCTTCAGGTACAGCCAGGCGGCCTTCAGCCAGTTGGGTTTATCACCCGGGGTAAACTCTGCAGCCCCGAACACCACCAGCCGCCCGGTGGGTGCCAGCGCCGCGAAGGACTGTTTCTGTATCTCGCCGCCGATGCCGTCCAGCACTGCGTGCAACGGTCGGCCGGCCAGCTGTTCCCGCAGCTGTGCCCCGAAGTCGTTACCGCGCACGATCACCTCATCGAAACCCAGCCCCGCCAGGAATGTGCGCTTGCTGTCCGAGCTAACCGTACCGATGGGCACTGCACCCATTTGCTGCAGCATGCGCATGGCCTGCAGCCCCACGCCGCCGGCGGCGCTCTGCACCAGCACCAGCTGGCCCGGCCGCACCGCACCCAGGTCAGTCAGCGCGTAGTAGGCAGTAAGGCTCTGCACCGGGAAGGCCGCCCCCTCGGCGAATGACCAGCCCTCGGGCATCCGGCGGCAGTGCTGCGGCGGTACATCCACACTGGTGGCGTAGCCGCCGAAGCGGATGCAGCCGTAGACACGGTCTCCCACGGCAAGGTCGGTCTCAGCCGCGGCACCCAACTCGCTCACTATCCCACTGAATTCCAGCCCGGGGACAAAACTCCCCTCTGGTGTGGCCGAGTAGAGGCCGGTAAGCGCGAAGATATCGGCGAAGTTCAGGCCCACGGCCTTCACCTCCACCCGGATTTTATCGGCGGCCAGTGGCTGCAGTGGTTCCTCCACCAGCTGCAGGTTACTGATGGCTCCGGCCTTGCGCGTGCGCCAGGCACGCCGGGACTGGCTCATGAATAACAACCTTTCATTTACGCGGTGAAAGAAGTCAGGGTAACGGTATGGAGATCGTGCGGCCAGCCTGGACGGCCGGCGGGAGTGAGGCCATCAATGGACGGCCGCTGCAGCAGCCGGCCGCTTCCCGGTCGTGACCGTTAGGCGAGCCAGCTGCAGGGCGAAGGGAATAACAGGAGGACTATTAAGCGAGGCAGCTATTCTTCAGTGCTTTCCATCCCTGCACCAGTTGCGGATTCCGGGGCTTGCGCAGCTTCGCCAGCCTCATCCGCCGCTTCGATTCCGTCCGTGCTTCCCTGTTGTTCCATGGCCGCCTGCAGGAACACCCGCATCAGGTTGTCCTTGAGTTGCTGTCGATGGGCGGCACGGAGTTTTTTCAGGTGTGCGGATTCACCGGGAACCTGTAGCTTCGGCAGGACTTCGCGGACAAACTCATCGCCATCCCAGGGCACCGTCGCCTCGCTGTCAAAGCTGCTCCTGACCTTGATAAATTTGTCACCCTCGACAAACAGGTACACATTGGAAAAATACCGGCCACCATTATTGGTCTCAAACTCAAATGAGGCCTTGAGTCCCTCCAGCTGTCCGTCGGCGGAAGCTACCGTATGCGGATCCACCTGTTCGGCTCCCCGCGAGCGGTAGTAGCCAAGTTCCGTCGCCCGATCAATCTCGGCAAGTACCCTCTGCATCTCCTGCTGCAGCAGGGACTCAGTGTCGCCCCAGTCGAAGTGATTGATCGGGTATACAAACAGGTCCAGGTTGTCAGATGGATACTGCTTGTTGGCGTAGTCGTAGAGCACGCCGAGCATGGGCTCATCAAAAATTTTGCTGTCGGTCTGGACAAAATGCTCGGTCTCGGCCGGTGCGACCTCTATGGCCGTGTAATCGGTGGCATCCGCGGGCCTGGCAGGCTGGTGCGAGTCGACGGAGGCACAGGCGGCAATGGCCGCAGTGCAGAACAGGAGGAGGGATTTCCTGAGCATCACAGGGTTCTCCAGGATTGCGGTTTATTATTGATCTTTTCACGCGCGACCGCATACCGGCGACGGCAGCCAGAAAAGGCACGGCCAGCAAGAAGGGTCTCCATCCTGCTGTCCGGTCATTGCATCATACCGGCTTCGCGCGCATCCATACTAACCGCAAACTACAGACCCGGGTTGGGATCACGGTCACAGTGGTATTCCATCCAGCCGGGCCGGCGCCCCTGTCCAGCGGGTCGGCTGCAGGGTTTGTCGTCGCAGGCCCCATGCTGTATAACCATACAGCTCCCGTGCGGCAACCGGCCCGCTGTCCCCAGCCGGCCCTCACCCGCTTCCGCAACACCACCGCTGGCAACCATCCCGGAACAACCTGCAGGCCCATGAGCGAACCCGTCGAACTGGCACCGGACTATTACCTGAGCAACTTCCGCGCCCT
This sequence comes from Microbulbifer sp. JSM ZJ756, assembly GCF_044383805.1. Classification (NCBI taxonomy): domain Bacteria; kingdom Pseudomonadati; phylum Pseudomonadota; class Gammaproteobacteria; order Cellvibrionales; family Microbulbiferaceae; genus Microbulbifer; species Microbulbifer sp. JSM ZJ756. Next base: position 51,968 of record NZ_JBISER010000003.1, read on the forward strand.
GGTGGATTTTGTGATGGCGCGGTATGAGGGCCTGCTGTCGGCGGGGGAGCAGCGCTTTTACCGGGACTTCTGCGCGCTGCAGCCGGACAGCCAGCGGCTTTATGTGCGGCTGCTGTCGCGCAAGGGTGTGCCGTCCTCCTGTGGCGCGCTGTTCCGGCTGGAAAAACTGGCCTATGCCGAGATCACCGACCTGCCCCGCGCCGCCGACCAGCTGGTGGAAGCCGGCCTGTTATTGCGCGACCCGGCACTACCGCTGGAAGAAATTCTGCCCCTGTTCACCAAGGCAGAGCTGCTGGGCAACAGCCCCGTTCCCCTGCCAAAAGCGCTGAAGCGCCCGGAGCTGGAACAGGCCCTGCTCGAGCAGGAGGCCGCAACGCCTGCCTTAATGAAGGCACTGCTGGAAGGGGAAACCCTGCTGGCGGTGCAGGCGGCGGAGCACTTCGAGACCTTCAAGCTGTGCTTCTTCGGCAACCTGAACCAGGACCTGACCGACTATGTGCTGCGCGACCTGGGGTTGTTCCGCTACGAGGCCTACCCGCTGGACCGGGAACACCTGCCGTTCCGGGACCGGAAGCAGATCGACCGGCACCTGCGCTATTACGATTGCCTGGCCCAGCTGGAGGAGGCCCTGGAGGGCGAAGCCGAAGACATCCTCGCACTGGCGGAGCAGCTGCCCGACGGCATCGATGGCGATGCCACCCTGCACCGGCGGCTCGACCGCCTGCGCCTGACACTGGCCCGGCAGCTGGAGCGCATCGACGCCCTGGAGGCCGCCGACCAGCTCTACCAACGCTGCACCCGGCCACCGGCGCGGGAGCGGCGCGCACGCATCGCGGTCAAGCGCGACGCTGTCGACACCGGCCTGGCGCTGTGCCGGGAAATCCTCGACGCGCCCCACAACGAGGCCGAACAGGTATTTGCCGAGAGCTTCGGCTACCGCACCGCAAAGAAGGCCGGGCGCCTGGATGGCTGGGAAGCACCGGCCCGGCACCAGCCGCCCACGGAGACCGTCGCCCTGCCCCGGCTAGCCGAACGGGTGGAATTGCTGGCGGCGGCGCACCTGGAACAGGGCCACGAGGAGAACCAGTGTTACTGGGTGGAGAACACCCTGTTCAAGGGCGTGCTGGGGCTGTACGTGTGGGACATCCTCTTCAGCCCGGTGCCCGGGGCCTTTTTCAACCCATTCCAGGTAGCGCCCAGCGACTTCCGCACCCCCGACTTTTATCCACAACGCCGCGCGGCGTTCGAGCAGCGCCTGGCGGAGCTGGACGCTGGCACCCTGGCGGAGCGGGTATGGCTCCACTACCGGCAGAAACAGGGTATCGCCAACCCCCTGGTGGCCTGGGAGGGCCTGCCGGAAGAGCTGCTGGCACTGGCGCTGGAACGTATCCCCGCCGACCACTGGCGAGTGCTGTTCCGCCGGCTGCTGGGGGATATCGCCCACCACCGCAACGGCCTGCCGGACCTGGTGCTGTTCCCGGCCGGGGGCGGTTACGAGCTGGTGGAAGTAAAGGGCCCCGGCGACCGCCTGCAGCAGAACCAGCAGCGCTGGCTGGCCTTCTTCGCCCGCCACCGGATCCCGCACCGGGTACTGCATGTGGAGTGGCAGCCTTGAGCGAATCAACAGCCGTGAGCGAGGAGTCACCAACCTCGGAGAGCGACAACACACTACAACTGTCGGTCAAGGAACTGGTGGCGTTCGCCTGCCGCAGCGGCGACCTGGCCAGCGACGGGCCCGGCGGCCCCACCGCCGAGGAGGGCATCCGCGCCCACCAGAGACTGCAGAAGAAACGCCCGCAAGGCAGCGAGGCCGAATACCGGTTACAGGTTGCACTGCAGATCGACGGCCAGGCTGTGGTACTGGGCGGGCGCGTGGATATCCTGCACCCACCGGCAGACCTGCACACGCCTGTGCAGCTGGATGAGATCAAGACCACCTACGTAACACCGGAACAACTGCCGGACTCCGCCCGGGCACTGCACTGGGCGCAACTGAAAATCTACGGCTACTGCTACCTGCTGCAGCAACAGGCCGCCACAGTGAAAGAGACCGGCCCGGGAACCGGCGATGGCGAACGTGTGGCCCTGCAGATGCTGTGGCACAACCTCAAGGACCGCAAAACCTACCCGGAACGGCAGGAATTCAGCTGGCCCGAACTGGAGGCTTTTGCCCTGGCCGCCCTCGGGCAGTACCTGCAGTGGCACCGCGACTGGCAGGCACACCGCGGGAAAGTGCGGGCAACATCAAAAGCACTGGCGTTCCCCTTCCCCGCCTTTCGTCCCGGCCAGCGCGAGCTGGCGGTGGCCGCCTACCGCTGCCTGCGCGACGGCGGTGAGCTGGTGGTGGAAGCGCCCACCGGCATCGGCAAAACCGTCAGCACCCTGTTCCCGGCCATCAAGGCCGTGGGCGAACAGCAGGTGGACCAGCTGGTGTACCTCACCGCAAAGAATTCCGGCCGCCGGGTGGTGCGGGAAACTGCGGCGCACTTGCATGAGAAAGGCCTGCGGCTCTCTGTGCTGGAAATCCAGGCGCGGGACAAAACCTGTGCCTGCAGCCTGGGCCTGTGCAGCCGCGACGAAGACGGCATCTGCCCGCGTACCCGCGGTTTTTACGATCGCCTGCCGGAAGCCCGGCGGGAGCTGCTGGGCCAGCCACTGCTGACCCCGGAAACCGTGGCGGCAACCGCCGACCGCCTGCAGCTTTGCCCGTTCGAGCTGTCACTACAGATGCTGCCCTGGGCCGACCTGGTGGTATGCGACTTCAATTATGTATTCGACCCGCTGGTGCGCATGAACATCCTGCAGGACCAGTCCCGGCGCCGCGCACTATTGGTGGACGAGGCCCACAACCTGATTGACCGGGCGCGCGCCATGTACAGCACCAGACTGACCCGCGGCGACAGTCGCCACGCCGCGGCCGCCTGCAAGGGCACGCACCCGGCCCTGCGTCGGGCGATCCAGTCGCTGGTGCGGGCACTGGATCAATGGGTCATCGAGTGCCGGGAAGCGGGCAATCCCCACCATACCCAGGCCACCACACCAGATAGCCGCAACAGCGAACTGTGGATAACCCCACTTGTGGAAAACGACACAGGCAATATCGAGCCCTACCCCGCCGCGGTCAGCCGCGCGGCCCACAAGGTACTGACGGTGGTGAGCCAGCTGTGGGAGCAGTCCAAGGCACCGCCAGAGGACATCGCCGACTGGCTGAAGGCGCTGTTCCGTTTCCTGGCCATCGAGCAACTGGTGGGCGACCAGCACCGCTGCCTCACCCGCGCGGAAAAGCGGGGCGCCCGATGGCAGGAGCAGGAACTGAAATTCTTGTGCCTGAATGCCGCCGATTACCTGGCGCAGGCCTACCGGCAATTCCACGCGGTGCTGGCCTTTTCCGCGACCCTGCGTCCCCCCGGCTATATCTACCGGCAGCTGGGTCTGCAGGCGGACGCCCCCTACCTGGCCCTGCCGTCGCCATTCAACCCCGACCAGCTGGGCGTGTTCCTGTGTCCCTACGTGGACACCCGCTACCGGGCCCGCGACCGGTCCACCGACGCGCTGGTGGACATGGTGGCGCGGGTCTACCACAGCCGCCCGGGAAATTACCTGGTGTTTTTCCCGTCCTATCGCTTTATGCAGCAGGTGGCGGAACGCTTCGGCGAACGTTACCCCGGGATCGCACTGGTACAGCAGCAGCCCGGGGCCGGGGAGCAGGAACGCGGCGCCTTCCTGGCGCACTTTGCCGATGGCCGCCAGAGCCTGGGTTTTGCCATCATGGGCGGCGTGTTCGGTGAGGGTGTGGATTACGTGGGCGAGCAGCTGGTGGGCACCATCGTGGTGGGCGTGGGCCTGCCGCAAATGAACCAGGAGCAGGAACTGCTGCGGCAGGCCTGCGATAGTGACGACTCGCAAGTGAGCGGCAACGGCTTCGATATCGCCTACCGCTACCCGGGCCTGACCCGGGTACTGCAGACCGCCGGGCGGGTAATCCGCACCGAGTCGGACCGGGGGGTGGTGATCCTGGCGGATACCCGCTTTACCGATCCCTTCTACCGCAACCTGTACCCGGAACACTGGCAGCTGCAGGCCTGCAACAATGGCGAGGCACTGTCACAGGGGCTCGGGGCCTTCTGGGATACTGCCGACGACAGGCCCGCGCCGGCGACAACTTGACTGGAGAGATAACGGGACCGATGGTACTCAACCGACAGTTCTACCGCCGCAGCCCCGTCCGCCGGGAGCAGGACACCGTCAGCTTTACCGACGTGCGCCGGCGCTTCGGTTTCCGCTCCATCAGTATCGGTCGCTGGGTGACCCAGGCCGAGCGGGATCGCGCCGCCGGCCTGTTCTACGACGCGCTGGGGGACCTGATGGCAATATTGCAGGGGCCGGAAATCCTGGTGTCGCTGCGCGGCTCGCTCTCTTTCCAGTACGGCACCGGTGGCCGCCCGGGCATTTCCGCCCATTACGAGCCGGCATCGCGCACTTTCGCGCTGGCCAAGAACGCCGGGCCCGGCTCCATCGCCCACGAATGGTTCCACGCCCTCGACCACTACCTGACCGACAAGGCATTCAGCGATGCCCCCGCCCGCATGTTCGCCTCGGAGGCCTGGCTGCGCGACGCCACGCCAGTGGTCCACCCGCTCAACGACCAGCTGTTTGCCTGCTTCCGCACCATCATGCTCGACGAGTCCGGGGAAAACCCCAGCGAGATGTTCCGGGTATCGAAAACCGTGGACAAGGCCAATGGCTGTGTCTATTACGCCGACCCGGCAGAAATGTGTGCGCGCGCTTTCGAGGCATTTGTGCAGGACGCCAGCATCAGCAATAACTTCCTCGTGGCGGGCACCAAGGCCACGGACGAGGCAAAACTCGGGCTGTATCCCACCGGCGAGCACCGGCAGCGGATCAACAGGGCGTTCAGTGAATATTTCCGCTACCTGGGCGGAGCGCTGCGGGCGAACATGGAGCGTGAGGCAGAAAAGTCCTGAGCTTCAGACTATTCACAGCAATATTTGGCTTTTTTACTCTCCAGGCCAACTGCCGGGTTCCCCACCTACCCCTAAAATCAATAGGTCGTGAAAAAGACCAGCAGGTTGACACTGACAACCAGCATCGCGGCCCAGAGCGGCCAGAGATTTGTTTCTGAGCGGGGAAGACGACTTCTCCATGCCCGGAATCTTTTGATCGTTCCCATGTACACCAGTGCATTAAAACCCCACCAGCAAAAGGCAAAGATAAAACTCTTGATGAAGGAAATGGGTTCAGCGGGATTTTCCAGGAAGTAAAAATGAAAATAGAATGTACACAGCAGGGCGAGACCGATAGAGAGTGACACCTTGCGCCCGGAAAACCAGGCTGCAACCCGGTATTGCGTATAAGGAACCAGTTCACTGGCCATCTTCATGCCACATGAATTGCAACGGAAATGATGCTTTTGCGCCTCTGCTTCCGGCAAGCGCAGCATCGATCCACATTCGACTTGATTACAGATGTAAAAAAGCGTCTTTTCCGTCAAATCATTCCCACCTAGTGTAGCAGTAAGCATGTGTTAACCGGGCAGGCTCTCCGTACCCATACGGACAGTATGAATCTGCCGCAGACCGGAAACAATAAGCTTATCCTTCACCCCTTGATGCAAACCACCGGCTCCACCCGGGCCACCTTGTGTACCAGCCCCGCCCGCTCGGCTGCGTCGACCACTTCGCGCACATCCTTGTAGGCCCCCGGGGCCTCCTCGGCCACGCCGCGCATGGAGGGGCTGCGGATGACGATGCCGCGCGCCGCCAGGTCGTCCACCAGTGAGCGCCCCTTCCAGCGCTTTGTCGCCTGGCGGCGGCTCATGGCGCGGCCGGCACCGTGGCAGGCGGAGCTGAACGACAGTGACTCGCCGCTTTTCGCACCCGCGAGGATATGGGACTCGGTGCCCATGGAGCCGCCAATCAGAACCGGCTGGCCCACGCTGCGCAACGCCGATGGGATATCCGGGTGGCCGGGGCCGAAGGCGCGGGTGGCACCCTTGCGATGCACGTACAGCTGGCGCTTCTGCCCATCCACCGTGTGGGTTTCGAGCTTGCAGGTGTTGTGGGAAACATCGAACAGCAGCGTCAGGTCCGAGCGCGGCAGCACCTCGCCAAACACCTGGCGGGTAAGGTGGGTAATGATCTGGCGGTTGGCCAGCGCGCAATTGATGGCGGCGCGCATGGCCCCCAGGTAGGACTGCCCGAGTTCCGACTGGATGGGCGCACAGGCGAGTTCCCGGTCCGGTAACTCGATATTGTGGCTGCTGGCCGCCAGCACCATGTACTTCAGGTATTCGGTGCCGATCTGGTGGCCCAGCCCGCGAGAGCCGCAGTGGATAAACACCACGGCGTCGTTCTCCCTGAGCCCGAAGGTGTTGGCAATATTCACATCGTAAATATCTGCCACCCGCTGCACTTCCAGGTAGTGGTTGCCGGAACCGAGCGTGCCCATCTCGTCCTGCTGGCGCTTGCGCGCCCGCGCGGAAATTTCATCCGGCTCGGCGCCGCGCATGCAGCCCTGCTCTTCGATGCGTTCCAGGTCGGACGATTCGCCATAGCCCTGCTCCACCGCCCAGCGCGCTCCGCCGCGCAACATGGCATTCATGCCGTGCTCATCCAGGTGGATGCGCCCCGTGCTGCCGACACCGGCGGGGATATGGCGGAACAGGGCATTGGCCAGCTCTGTCTTGCGGGCCTCCACTTCATCGATGGTGAGGCCGGTGCGCAGGGCCCGCACACCACAGGAAATATCGAACCCCACGCCACCGGCGGAGACCACCCCGCCGGCATCGGCGTCGAATGCCGCCACGCCGCCAATGGGGAAACCGTAGCCCCAGTGCGCGTCGGGCATGGCGTAGGCCGCCTGCACGATGCCGGGCAGGGTCGCTACATTGCACAGCTGCTCGAACACCTTGTCGTCCATGGCGCGCACCAGCGGCTCATCGGCGTATATGATGCCGGGCACACGCATCTTGCCGAATGGCTCGATGCGCCAGCTGAATTCCGATTGCTGCTTCAGGGGGTAGTGAGTGGTCATGGATTTGTACGCCGCTGCCGGTCTGGAAAGGTTTCCGGGGCTTACACATCCACGACACACTGGGCCAGCCAGGTGCCGTCGGGTTGTTGCCCCACATGCAGGGCAGTATAGGTGGCGCCCTTCACCTCAACGGTGGGCTGGTGGCGCTCGCGGTCCACTGGCTCGCCCCAGGCGCAACCGTCCAGCCGGCCGTTTTCGATAGCAACTTCGAAGCGGGAAAACAACATATTGCGACATGCCATCTCGAACACCAGCGCGTTGAGCCAGTCCGCCAGCAACAGCTCCGTATCCGGGCACTCGCAATGGATCGGCACCCGCTGCGATGCATTGACAACGCCGGGGTCGGCGATAATCCCCGTCATGGCCAGTGCCGCCTGCTCAAACGCCTGCGCGATTGTGGCGCCGACGCCGCGGACGCCCATATCCGCCTCGTGGCTGAAATGCTCCCAGTGTGCCGGCACTTTGCAAGATTCCTGGCTGAGGTTACCGGCAGCATAGCAACGGCAACAGGTGGAAGTCGGGGCAGGCCGGGGAGAGGCAGGGCGACAGGCTTCTCCCTGCAGGAAAGACCGGCGCGCATTTACCGCAATGAGAGAGCGCTATCGCGCTGCAATTAATCGGCGAGTGCCGTCACGGTAGAATCCGGGGCGGGGAATGGCTTGCGGAAAGTAAAGGCGCGCTCGCCCGGGCCCTCCTCCTGCAACAAGGCCAGTTTTTGCGCCGCCTCCTCTATCGACGGCAGGTGTCCTTCCGGCACCCACCACAGGACAATATACGGCCCCGGCATTTTTTCGAACCACTCTTTCTTGCGCCGCAAAAATTCGAGGTGGCCACTGCGGTAGACGTAGTCGTGCAGTGATTCCAGCGACTCCCATACTGACAGGTTGGCGATGTAGTCGGCACCGAAGAAATCGATCCCGGTCGCGTCCCCCTCTTCCGTCTGCAGGCGCCAGACAAATCCCGGCGAGTCGTCAGCCAACCCGTTGATTCGATCCAGGTTCGCAACAAAATCGGCCAGCTGCGGGGAATCAATCGGCGCGGAAAGCCGGGCGAGATTTAACTGGGCAAGGTGATAACGGCTCAAGGCTTCCTCCCTGGAAGTGACGTGTGCGTTCCTCGCGGGAAGCATGATTTCCATCGATACTGCACCGGCGGTGGCCGGCACGGAGCGCAAACAACGGGTGCCGCCCCGACGCCCCCAAAAAGCGGAACTGGAATTATATTTCCAGAATGTCACGCGGGCGGCAACAGGTTCCTCGCAAATCCTGGAACAGGAATTCGCGGCGCCTCAACCCCTGGTCGAAAGACATCGATTAGCCGGTGGCGCCGGTTTGATCTTCCTGAATCCGGGCTGTGATAGCATCGGGAAACTTCTCTCGCTGAGAACTTCTAATAACTGCGTAAAGTAAGACGGAGCTTGAAACCACCATGCATCGCACCAGAATTGCACTGATCCTGACGGCCGCGCTGCTTGCAGCCTGCGGCAAGGGGCCGGAGGAACCGGCCTCGCAGGCATCACCAGATGCGGCCGCCGAGGCCACCAGCGCGCTGCCCGACGGCGTCACCCTTGTAGAGACCTTCGATGGCGAGGGTTCTGAAATCGCCATCCCCTACAGCAAGTACAAACTGGCCAATGGCCTGACCGTGGTCCTGCACGAGGACAACTCGGACCCGCTGGTGCACGTGGACGTGACCTATCACGTGGGCTCCAACCGGGAAGACCCGGGCCGCTCCGGCTTTGCCCACTTCTTCGAGCACATGATGTTCCAGGGCTCCGTCAACGTGGCGGATGAAGAGCACTTCCGTATCATCCAGGAAGCCGGCGGCACCCTGAACGGCACCACCAACACCGACCGCACCAACTACTACGAGACGGTGCCGGCCAACCAGCTGGAAACCGTGCTGTGGCTGGAATCCGACCGTATGGGCGTATTCCTGGACGCGGTCACCGAAGAGAAGTTCGAGGTACAGCGCGAGACGGTCAAGAACGAGCGCGGCCAGCGGGTGGACAACCGCCCCTACGGCCGGGCACTGGAGACCATGTACGCCGCCACCTACCCGGACGGCCACCCCTACTCCTGGCCGGTGATCGGCTGGATGGAAGACCTGGACCGGGCCGACCTGAACGACCTGAAGCGCTTCTTCCTGCGCTGGTACGGCCCCAACAATGCGGTGCTGACCATCGGTGGTGACATCGACAAGGCGCAGACGCTGAAGTGGGTAAACAAGTATTTCGGTCCCATTCCCGCCGGCCCCGAGGTCGAGGACCTGCCCGAGCAGCCCGCCACCCTCGAGTCCGACCGCTATGTCACCCTCGAGGACAACATCCACCTGCCCGCACTGGCGATGATGATCCCCACCGTGCACCGCGGCCACGCCGACGAGCCGGCGCTGGATGCGGCGGCGGCCATCCTCGGCCAGGGCCAGGACTCCATGCTCTACCAGCGCCTGGTGCAGACCGGCCGTGCGGTACAGGCGAGCGTGTCCCACTCCTGCAAGGAGCTGGCCTGCGAGATGTGGTTTATCGTGATCCAGAATCCCGCCTCCGGCGAGTCCCTGGCGGAGATGGAACAGGCGGTGCGCGAGACCCTCACCGAGTTCGCCGAGCGCGGCGTCACCGAGGACGATCTGGTGAAGTTCAAGGCCGGCTATGAGTCCAGCCGCGTGTTCGGCCTGCAGTCCGTGTCCGGCAAGGTATCCGCCCTGGCGGACTACGAGACCTTCACCGGTAGCCCCAAGGGCATCGATGACGAGATCCAGGCCTACCTGGGCGTCGAGACCCCGGACGTCACCCGCGTATTCGAGGAGTACATTGCCGACAAGCCGTCCGTGCTGCTGAGCATTGTGCCCAACGGCAAACCCGAACTGGCGGCAGCCCCGCAGAACCATGAGTGGGATCGCACCATCCCCGAGAGCTACGGCGACGATGACGCAGAGCTGGCCCTGCGGCCGGTGAAAGACACCTTCGACCGCAGCGTGCAGCCCACCCCGGGCGTCAACCCGCAGGTGGAGCTGCCCAGCATCTGGGACAGCAAGCTCGACAACGGCGTACGCCTGCTGGCGGTGGAGAACAGCGAAACTCCCACTGTCACCGTGCAGGCGGTGTTTGACGTGGGCCAGCGCGACGAGCCCCGCGGCAAGGCGGGCCTCACCTCGTTGATGGCAAACCTGATGGGCGAGGCCACCACCGAGCGCAGCGCCGCCGAGTTTGCCGAGGCAATGAAGCGCCTGGGCGCCTCCATCAGCGTCAACGCCGGTAAGTTCGAGACCACCGTAACCCTCAACGTACTGGCCAAGAACCTGGACCAGGCCATGCCGCTGATGATGGAACGCATCACCAAGCCGGCCTTCACCGGGGAAGACTTCGCCCGTATCAAGCAGCAGACCATCGAGGGCCTGCAGCAGGCCCGCAAGACCCCGCAGGGGCTGGCGAGCCGTGCCCTGGGCGCCGTGATGCGCGGCCCCGAGCACCCGCTCAGCTACCCCGGTGGCGGCCTGCCGAGCACCGTGGCCGAGATCACCCTTGAGGACGTCAAGGGCTACTACAAGGCCCACTTCCCCACCCACCTGGGCGGTATTACGGTAAGCACCAGCCTGCCGAAGGAAACCACCCTCAAGGCACTGGACGGCCTGGCCAAGCTGGAAGTGAAGCAGGCCATGCGCCCGGCCATCGCCTTCCAGAAGCCGGAGCTCAAGGGCCGCACCGTGTACCTGGTGAACAAGGAAGGGGCAGCCCAGTCAAGCCTGCGCGCCAGCCAGTACGCACTGGCCTACGATGCGCTGGGTGACTACTACCGCGCCTACCTGGGCAACTTCCCCCTGGGTGGCAACTTCAACAGCCGCATCAACCTGAACCTGCGGGAAGACAAGGGCTACACCTACGGTGCCCGCACCTACCTGGTCGGCGAGCCCCGCGATGGCCTGTACCTGTTCAGCTCCGAGGTGAAGAAGGATGCAACCGCGGATGCCCTGAACGAGGTACTCACCGAACTGGAGGCCTACGACAAGGAAGGCATGACCGAGACCGAGTTCAACTACATGCGCTCGGCCATCGGCCAGCAGGAAGCCCTGAGCTACGAAACCCCCGGCGACAAGCTGGGCCTGCTCAGCCGTATCCTGCGCTACGACCTGCCGCTGGACTATCGCTCACAGCAGAACGCCATCCTGCAGGAGATTGATCGCAAGACCCTGAACAAGGTAATCACCGATGTCCTGCAGCCGGCCAACATGGCCATCGTGGTGGTGGGTGACAAGGCCAGCATCACCGAGGACATCCAGGCCCTGGGCATGCCCATCGTGGAGCTGGATGAGGACGGTTATGTGAAGGAAGCTGAAGAACCGGTGGAATCCGCAGAATCTGCCAGCCTCTGAGGAACCGTCCTTCCCGCAAAAAGAAAGCCCGCCGTCAGGTGGGCTTTTTTGTAGAGAAAATTGTATGCATGGATATTCGCGATGGGAGTCGTTTACTTAAATAATGAGAGCCGGCATACATGAGAGGAAAAATCCTGCTGCGTTTCATCTTTTCCCAACAGCACAGAATGCTGACCACAGCATCAGAACGATAAAGTAGAAAAGCAAAAATAAAATAAAATCAACTAGCAAGCGCTTCCAATCCAGCTCCATTCCAAACAAATTATAATCTATTGAAAAATATTTTGTGAAAAGCTGAAAAGCTATAAATGAAATCATGAATATTATTACTTTTTGCATGCATTCCTCTCTATTATATCCCCTGCAAACTGGCAGGGGATAACATCAAAATACCGCCAAAATTTAAAGCAATGGATCCGAATACCCTCTTCCATTGTATGTTTCTTTCCACCCACCTGCACCATTGCTAACCCAGTCTGCGTAGCCGGTAAAGTACCAGTCAATCGCTTTTCCTGCAGCATAGCCGGCAAACCAGCTCCATATGCCACCCTTTACCTGATCGATCTCATTTTCACTTATTTCTCTCATGGCTAAATCCTTTTAAAAAATTACCTTATGAATTTACTATTTTCTATATACCCAAAAGACAGAGCATATCCTTGCCAAGCTTTTAAAATTTTCTTCGACCATTCTTTTGAATGGCCTTAGAACTCTCTGCAAAGCAGACTTCTTCTCTTTGGGGCCACCATGATACACAGCAATAAAAACTGCACATATGAATATGCGCCAATATATTGATAAATTCATCTTGACCTCATTTTTCAAAATATTGGTTATTGATATTAAAACATTCTCATAAATATTTTCATTGAATGGGGGTTATTCTGAATACACAATTTATCTTGAGAATAGAGAGACTCGAGTAAAAGAACTTCACATAACCAACCGATACTCTGACCTAGCAACCCTTACCCTTAAGGATTAACCGACCACTGCACCAAGATGTGAGGTAATAATAAGTGCAGAACATAGCACCCTCCCTGAAACTGCAAATTTTGGCTGGCTCAGTGTCCCCTATAGATGAATTCACAATGGCAGATACCGACCGCAACATGAGAAATGAAGAGTGCAAGAAGTGCAACCCACTGCACTTTCCAGAGACTTGTGCGTTTAGCGAGACTCAATGCACTCTATGATGTTTCCATTACATCAAAATCTTAGGTGGCGACAGGGGCTGCAGTCGTGACTGGGTGACCTCCACCAGGGCAACCTTACAACCTACTGGATCTCTCATTCAGCAGCAGCTCACTGTCTCCCTCTACATGGCGCCTGAAAATTCTTTCTGATACTTCTCGCGTCACTGTCCCGAAGAAAGTCACGCACACCCAAGCTTCCTCCCCTGCCACCGGCGGCGCGCAGTGCCGCAAAAAAAAGATACGACGCGCCCGATTTGTGCCGATGTGCTATTTACCCGCCAGAAGTTGGTCATTTTTTCTACAGTTCTCTTTCGCGCTTTTACACTGATAGTGAGCTGATTGCTGTTTAATCTGCTTTATCTCAAGGGAGTTGACCAAATGAAGACGAAGGACGTTTTTATCCCCGCTGTGGCAGCACTGACTCTGGCGGTATCCAGCGTGGCGTCGGCCGGCCCGTCCGGCTATACGCCGGCACCGCCACCCCCGCCGGCACAGGAGTTTGTTGTTCGCCTCGGTGCCACCTATATCGACCCGATACAGGATGATGTCACCTTTACCGATGATACTTTCCAATTCTTTGACTCGTTCCGGGCGACCGTAGATCCGGACGCCGAATGGGGCTGGTATATCAACGGCGAGTGGAGACCAATGCATCACTGGGGCATCGAGCTTACCTATGCCCAGGGTGACGACCATGTCGGTGGTGACGCAGACGGGTATTTCTCCATCATCAGTGACATCAATGATTTCGGGTTTGATGACCTCGGGCTCCGCGACATCGGCGAGTTCGAGCCGGAAATCGGTACCGCAAGCCTGAAGTGGTATCCACTGGATCCATCCTGCCTGGTGCAACCCTATATCGGTGGTGGTATCAGCTATACCGACTTCGGTAGCGAGAATTTCCGCGGCCCCGCACGGGCGGACCTTGATGCGGCCAACCTGAGAGGGAGAGTCAACCTGGGATATTCCTGGGGCTATACCTGGCAGGCCGGCGTGGACTTCAATTTCGGTCATGACAGCGCCTGGCTGGTGAATGCCTCTGCCATGTATGTACGCGCTGTAACTGATATGCAGTTCCAGGTTTTCAGCCGGGAGCCGCTGGCCGAGGATGAGGAATTCTTCTTCGAATCCTACTCCGGTGACTACATCTATGACCCGTGGATGTTCAACCTGTCCGTGGGATACAAGTTCGCATTTTGACGGCTCGACCCAATCAATTTGCCAGGGCGCTTCGGCGCCCTTTTTTATTGCATAAATCGGGGCAGAACACGCCTGTCATAATCGCAACTATCATCGCCCGTAATAGCGGCAGGATGAATTCCCCGGGCAAGCGGGTGATGTGACAGGTAGCCCCGACCTGCACGAGAGGGCAGCGCGCGAGAGGCCATCCGGCTTCCTTACCAAGCCCATCCGGCTCGGGCGTAATGGGCGCAGGCTTCAACGCAGCCGGGTCAGCAGATGCAGGTCACTATCAAGAAAGTCGGTGCCGAGCAGACCCCGGTGGTCATTATTGATGGGGCATACCCGCGGCCCGAACAACTGGTGGAGACCGCCCGCAACACGCCATGGCTGCGGGCTGGATACCCACAACGGCCTGGCCAGCCCGCTGCTGGAGCTGGTGCGGCCGGGTTACGCGAGTGAATGCGACGAATGGTACGAGACGGTTGGCGAAGTGGCAGCGACATTCAACCGCGTGGCCTTTTACCCGGCCAGTCTGTTGCATTCCGGAGTTGTGGAGCCGGGGCAGCAGCTGCCTGACCATATCAGCAACGGCAGGCTGACCATTACCGGCTTTATCAACCTGGCCGCGCCGCTTTCCTGGTAACCCCTGCAGTAATTTCGCGTAATGTACCAACTGCTCTTCCGGTAAAAGTGTGCGCGGGTTTTTATTCCCCGGTCGTTACCAGCTGTTTATTACCCCTTGAGGATTCGGGCGCCCATTACCGGTCGCTTTTGCGCTAATTTCAGTCTGACGATAAAAGAGGCCCGGGCTGTAAATGACCTAGCCAGGATTTAATTTCGCTGCTTTTGCTCCGCAGCCTTGGTGCCGACAACAGGAAGTGCTGAAGACCAGTGAGGGATTACGTATGGCTAACCTGGTTGTTTGTTCCGATGGCACCTGGAACCGCCCGGAAGAGGACCTGGAAAAGGATTTCCCCACCAATGTGCTGCGGCTGGCCCGCGCGGTCAGCCCATCCAGCGGTGATGTAAAGCAGAGTGTGTTCTACGACTGGGGCGTGGGCTCTTACTACGACAGGTTCAGCGGTGGTATTACCGGTGCCGGGCTGCACAAGAACGTCCTCGATGGCTACCGCTACATTGTCCACAACTATGCCCCGGGCGACCGGGTCTACCTGTTCGGCTTCAGTCGCGGGGCCTATACCGCCAGGTCACTCTGCGGCCTGATCAATAACTGTGGCATCGTCAGGCAGGCCAACGCCCGCCTGATTGCCGAGGCCTGGAAAATCTACAAAAGCCCCAGCAGGAAGAACCACCCCGATGGCAATGCGGCGGTGAAATTCCGCCGGGACTACTCCCACCGTTCCAACAGGATCCACTTTATCGGCGTGTGGGATACAGTCGGGGCGCTGGGTATTCCATTCAGCCTGATGGGCCTGTTCGAGTCCCACGACGAGTTCTATGACACCAAGATGGGTTCCAACGTGCAGATCGCCCGCCATGCCCTGGCCATCGATGAAAAGCGCGAGGATTTCATGCCCACCGTATGGACACCGCGGCCAGGTGTGGACCTGAAGCAGGTCTGGTTTGCCGGCGTGCATTCAGATGTGGGCGGTTCTTACCCACCGGATAAAAATACCAGGAAGCTGGCTTCCGATGTGCCGCTGACCTGGATGATCCATGAGGCCCACTTCGCCGGCCTGAAGATAGCGCCCGACCTGAAGAAAAGCCTCACCGATGGCACCCATGCGTCGATTCACCAGTCGCGCAAGCACGTCTACCGCTTCAAGCGCCCGCTGGACCGCGCGCTCATCGTCGACGGCAAGCCCACCTTGATCCACCCGACGGTGAAGAGCCGCTACCTGCACGACAAGAACTACCGCCCGCCGATGCTCAAGGCGCTGGTGGAGGAAGTCGGGTGGGATGGGATTAATATCGGCCGGTAGGTACGCAACGCAGATAGCCGGGCGCCCCGTGCGCGCCCGGCCTTTCCCTGCCTTTTACCAGGGTTCTGTGCTTACCCGGTCACAGCCGGGTGCTTCGCCGCCCGCGCCGCATGCAGCTTCTTGTAGCTCTCGATCAACCGCAGGTGCTTGTCCAGCCCCTCCAGCTGCATATTGGTGGGTGTCAGGCCGTGGAAGCGCACGGTGCCGTTTACTGAACCGACCACGGCTGCCATTGTTTCTTCACCAAACATGCGCTTTAGGTTGTGCAGGTAATCGTCCAGCTCCAGCTCGTCGTCCAGCACGATTTCCAGCACCGCGTTTACTGCCTGGTAGAACAGGCCGCGCTCGACGGTGTTGTCGTTGTACTGCAGGAACATTTCCACGTGCTCCAGCGCCTCCTCGTGGCGCTGCAGGGCCAGGTAGACCAGGAGTTTCAGTTCCAGCACGGTCAGCTGGCCCCACACGGTGTTCTCATCGAACTCGATACCGATCAGGGTGATGATGGTCTCGTAGTTATCGATCTGGCTCTCTTCCAGCCGCTCCACCAGGTCTTCCAGTTCAGCGTCGCCAAGTGAGTGCAGGTTGAGGATATCCTCACGGTAGTCCAGGGCCTTGTTGGTGTTGTCCCACACCAGGTCTTCCACCGGGTAGACCTCGGAGTAGCCCGGCACCAGGATGCGGCAGGTGGGCGCGCCCAGGTCCTCGTACACGGCCATGTACACTTCCTTGCCCATGTGCTCGAGGATACCGAACAGGCGGTCGGCCTCGGTCTGGTTGGTATCGTGGTGGTCGCCGGAGAAATCCCACTCCACGAACTCGTATTCCGACGTGGCGCTGAAGAAGCGCCAGGACACCACGCCGGTGGAGTCGATAAAGTGCTCCACAAAGTTGTTGGGCTCGGTCACCGCCTCGGTGCTGAAGGTGGGCGGCGGCACGTCGTTCAGGCCCTCGAAGCTGCGGCCCTGCATCAGCTCGGTGAGGCTGCGCTCCAGCGCCACATGGAAGCTGGGGTGGGCGCCGAAGGAAGCGAACACGCCACCGGTGCGCGGGTTCATCAGGGTCACGCACATTACCGGGAAGCGCCCGCCCAGGGAGGCATCCTTGACCAGGATCGGGAAGCCCTGCTGCTCCAGCGCCTCCACCGCCTCGACGATATCCGGGTACTTGGCCAGCACCTCGGCGGGCACATCCGGCAGCGCGATCTCCTCCTCGATGATCTGCTTCTTCACCGCCCGCTCGAAGATTTCCGACAGGCACTGCACCTGCGCCTCGGCCAGGGTGTTGCCGGCGCTCATGCCGTTGCTGAGGAACAGGTTCTCGATCAGGTTGGAGGGGAAGTACACCACCTCGCCGTCCGACTGGCGCACGAACGGCAGCGAACAGATGCCCCGGTCCATGCGGCCGGAGTTGGTGTCCACCAGGTTGGAGCCGCCCAGCTCGCCCTCCGGGTTGTAGATGGCCAGGCAGTGGTCGTCGAGGATCTCCGCCGGCAGCTCATCGCCCGGGCCGGGCTGGAACCACTGCTCGTCCGGGTAGTGGACGAAATCGCTGTTGGCGATCTCCTCGCCGAAGTACTGGTCGTTGTAGAAGAAGTTGCAGTTCAGCCGCTCGATGAACTCCCCCAGCGCCGAGCACAGGGCCGCCTCCTTGGTGGCGCCCTTGCCGTTGGTAAAGCACATGGGGCTAGCCGCATCGCGGATATGCAGCGACCACACGTGGGGCACGATATTTCGCCAGGAGGCGATCTCGATCTTCATGCCCAGGTCCGCCAGGATCTTCGTCATGTTAGCGATAGTCTGCTCCAGCGGCAGGTCCTTGCCCTCGATAAAGGTGGTGTGCTCGCTGTCGGGCTCCACCATCAGCAGGGCCTGGGCGTCCTCGGCCAGGTTCTCCACCGTCTCGATCTGGAAGTCCGGGCCGGTCTGCACCACCTTCTTGACCGTGCAGCGGTCAATGGAGCGCAGGATGCCCTGCCGGTCCTTCTCGGAGATGTCCTCGGGCAGCTCCACCTGGATCTTGAAGATCTGGTTGTAGCGGTTCTCCGGGTCGACGATGTTGTTCTGGGACAGGCGGATATTGTGGGTGGGGATATCGCGCGCCTTGCAGTAGACCCGCACAAAGTAGGCCGCACACAGGGCAGAGGACGCCAGGAAGTAGTCGAACGGGCTCGGCGCCGAGCCGTCGCCCTTGTAGCGGATGGGCTGGTCGGTGATGACGGTAAAGTCATCGAACTTGGCTTCCAGGCGGAGGTTATCGAGGAAGTTGACGTTGATTTCCATGGGGGAACTACCAGGTCTGCGGGATTTGGTGGGCCAAAGGCCAGCGGCGCGCATTATCCAGTTTTTGCTGCACTGCGTCTCGACCCATTGCCGGAAAGTGCGACTGGCCGGTGTCTCTCCCAGGTGACAGCTGACGCGTCAGCGGCTGGCTTCGCTGCTCCCAGCCGGACACCGCTTATCCATGCCATCGAGCCCCTGCTGGTCCACTTCCAGCTTGATCTTGCCGCTGCCCGGCACGCCGGAGAGCCGGAAGACAAATACCGTATCGTAGTCAGAGTTGGGCCACTCTGGCACCTCCGAGCTGGAGTCGAAGCGGCGCAACAGTATTTTGGCCAGCAGGTCGATGTTCATATGCTCCCAGGCCACATACACCGTGGAACCCAGGTAGGGCTCGCTCAGCAGGGTATCCGCCAGCAACCCGGGATCGTTGTAGGGAATCTGGGTATTAATGGGCACCTGCATATCAACCGCCGTGGGGCCGATGGTCAGCAGTGGCCGCACATAGTCGTGGCGCTGGCCGTCCCCGTGGATTTCCGTGGCCTTTACAGAGGGATCGGGAGCAAAGATGTGGTCAGGGCGAGGGAAATGTTCACGGAAATACCCCGGCAGGCGTATGGCCCTGTTCAGGCCCTGGCAGGTCAGCAACCCAAGCCCCTGGGCCGGCTTCTCCGCATGGCGCACCACTACGATCAGTGTTTCGGTTGCCGCCTGTGTCGCCTGGACTCCTGTAGCCCATAGCAGTTGCACCAACAGGAGGCGGAACATTCCAGAAGCCAACCGCGCCATGTACTCATCCTTGCCCATTAGAGATCGCTGACCTGACCAACGAACTACCAATACGAGTTTTTGCTCTATACCGCAGACTATAGGCCAGCGACCGGCAGGCTCTTGCGTGTGGGGGGGGGGAATTGGCCGGGCTGATGTGCTATTCGTAGGAACAGCTGGCAGTCGGTTTGCCCCTCATGCCCGTTGGTGCGCGCGGCGCTCCTTTTCAAAGGCCTGTAGCCCGGCGGGAAGCTCGCCGTAGATTCTGGCGCGCCTGATGGCCTCCAGTGCCGCCTCCTTATGCCCAGCCTCGATATACGCGTATGCCTGGTCAATGTGGTACCGGTGCCGTTCGTCCCGCATCGCATTGCGATCCTTCGCGGTCCGGCGCGCCAGCAGCTCGAAGCCGGCAACGGCCACCGGCACCGCCACCAGCAAAAACCAGTAACTGTCGAATATCGCCACCAGGGCGCAGGCGAACCCACTGGCGGCCAGTGTCACTGCCAGCCCGGAGAAAAAGCCGATCTCACTGTTGCTTGCAGGGTGCTTATAGCCGTAGCGCTTGTACCACATAGAAACAGTTACCTATCCCCAGAACTTGCCGCGCGCCTGGATGCCCAGGTCCGACCATACGGCAAATTCATTGCCGCACGGTTCGGTAAAGTGAAAGCGCCTGCCACCGGGGAAAGTAAAGGTAGGCTTGACCACGGTGCCACCGGCCTCTTCCACCTTGCGCTGGCTGCCCTCCAGGTCGTTACTGTAAAGCACGACCAGTGCGGCACCTCTGTCCGCTTTGGAACAGGCATCGGCCTGGTAAAAGCCCCCGTCGAGCCCGGCACCGGAGAACGCTGAATATTCAGGCCCATAGTCAACGAATGACCAGCCGAACGCTTTCTCGAAGAACGCCCTGGTATCCCCAAGGTCGCTGGATGGAAATTCCACGTAATTGATTTTTTCGTGTTCACTCATGGCTTGTCCCCGGGCTCTATCGTATGAGAGCTGGATTGCTGTAACGCAATCATCTGCTCAAACGGTTTCAGCATCAATTCAAAACACCCGGCCGGCTCAAGGCGATCCATCGCCATGGCGACGCTCTCGATGGTTGACAGGCTGTTGGCGAGTGAGGAGCGGCGCACCTGGTAATTGGATTGCAATTCGCCCGCAAGGCTGACCCGGGGCAATTGCTGCAGTGCCGGGTGCAGGTGCAGCATCTTCTTCGACTTGCGCCAGGTGGCATCGATTACCACCAGCTGCTCCAGTGGGCCACGGGCCAGCTGGCCGCCCTCACCCACCTGCTCCACCGGCGGCAACCAGTCCAGGTTCGGGTAGAGCAAGGCCGAACGGGGCGCCAGCAGGCGGGCCAGTTCGGTATCGTCCAGCGTCTCCGCGACCACCAGCTCGCTGTTCTCCAGGCACAGGTGTGCCATACGGCCGGTGTTGAACGGATGCTTCACTTCCAGCGGGTGCTGTATGATGAGCACCTTGATGTGATTGGCTTTATGGACCAGCGCGCTGCAGTAGCAGACGTTCAAGGGGCGCTGGCAAGTGGGGCAGGTTTGGCGCGGCATAGATGACTTCTGGTAACGACTTTTCAGCGCACTGGCTCTCGGACGCAGAGATCCCGCTGGCCAACAAATTCTACCGCACGCACAAATTCCGCGGCAAAGCCCGACGCCATGACCCGTGTATGGTGATCAGGGATAGGCAGAACCAGATTATTGCCTGCGGCTGCCTGCGACAGCTGACCGGTGCCCGGTTACTGGCGGGGGTTGCAGTGGCGCCGGAATACCAGGGGCAGGGAGTGGCCCGCTTTCTGCTCCGCAGCATGGGCGAGGCTTTTGACGATCTGACGTTTACCTTCCCCTACCGGCACCTGGTGCCTTTTTACCAGTCCCTGGGATTTGCAGAAGAAGAGCCGCAGGGGCAGCCCAGTTCCATCGTCGATCGGTTCCTGACCTACCAGAAGCAGGGGCGCGATATCCTGGTGATGCGCTATCACGACCCTGCCGATTCCTGACTGGCATGCCTACCTATTCGGTGCTTCCGTAAAGCGCAGGTAAGGAATCTTGGCGTGAAATGTGCCGAACTTTTCCCTTGCCTCATCGTCATTAAGGCTTAACGCCACAATGACATTCTGCCCCGCCTTCCAGTTTTCCGGTGTTGCAATCGGCTGGCCGTCGGTGGCCTGGATCGCATCCAGGGCACGCAGGATCTCGTCGAAGTTACGACCCACAGACATGGGGTAGGACATGGTGAGCCGGACCTTCTTGTCCGGACCTATGATGAATACAGTGCGCACGGTTGCAGTATCCGCGGGTGTGCGGCCATCGGGCAGGTAGGCATCGGCCGGCAACATATCATAGAGCTTGGATACCTCCAGCGAGCCGTCATCAATGATGGGGAAGTCCGCCGGGGCACCGCCAAATTCCTCAATATCGCGCTTCCACTTCTCATGCTCTTCAACGCTGTCAACGGACACACCAATCACCTTGGTATTCCGCCTGGTGAATTCATCGGCGAGCTGCGCAACGGCGCCGAACTCGGTGGTACAGACTGGCGTAAAATCCTTCGGGTGCGAAAACAGTATGGCGTAATTGTCGCCAATCCATTCATGGAACTTCAGCTTGCCGGCGGTGGAATCTGCCGTGAAATCTGGCGCGGTATCGTTTATTCGAAGAGACATAAGTACTTATCCTTTGTTGAAGCCCAAGACACGCTCACACGCATTGATCCTGAAATCAAGGATCCCTCATCGCGCTGTGAGTATGTTGGGCCCAAGTGAAATGTCAACGACACAGGCCATTGTGGCGGGCATCTCTGCGGACATCGCCAATAGCGACACCTGTGCTAACCAGGCGACAGGTTCGGAAAGCGATCGCCAGAATCGGCATCACTCAATCAAGCAGGATAATTTCAATAAACAGGACAAAGATCGTCGTGACTAACACCGTCGCGAGGAAGTAAGGAATATTTGCGTCTTTCTGTGCCGGTATTTCTTCCCGGATCGCGGTAATGATAATTCCGCCAGCGACAAACATCGTCGAGAACTTCACCACGCCAGAAAGTTGCTCATATATAACGGCCGCCATCCAGCCAATCAACAGGCAGAGGAATAGCACCCAGCGAAAAACCCTGGGAAACCGGTTGGGATAGCGCTTCCACAGGTGGTAATTAATCCCTACCAGATGCATCGCAAAGGCACCGACCAACCCCAGGTATCCAAACCATATTGCGCTGGGCCAGGAGCGCAACAGGAAGCCAATTTGCGCGTAATAGATGCCGAAAACAACAAGAACCAGTGTTTCACTGAATGAAAGCCTCGACGGCGTTCTATCAGCCCTGTCAGAAAAACCCTTGTTCGCTATCAACAGGAAAACAATAAAGCCAGCCAGTGCACTCAGGTATGCATGCAGGTCTACAGGCAATATTGCAGCCTCATCCTCACTCACCTGAAGTGATGCCTGCACCTCGGCCAACTTTGGGAGCAGCACAAGGAAAACATATGTAATCCCCACACCCGCAGAGACACTCAATATGGGCGGATGCGCTTTCCGTTGGAAAACGGGCCAGTGCGGCACCGTCAGCCCGATCAGGGACAATGCCAGGACCGCCAGGAACGAAACATAGATGCTCATATGTGCTCTAGAGGGACTTTAGCGACACCAAGGGGGTAAACTCTGCCGATGTTAACTTAGCAGCATATGGTGCAAGCAGTAGGCACAAAAATCGATGGAACACGTCGGATTCAGTCGTGTTATATCTGGATCTCAATATTCCGGCTGGAGTTGTGTTCTGGTAGGAGATTTCCTGTTGTTTTCAGACGTCAAAGTCTCATTCCTGATTATTATTTTCGCCGTCCACTCCCGACGCTCTCGGACAGCGCTGCTGCTGTCTATATTGCCGCCAGCCATAGGCGGAGAACTACAGCATTCCCGATGACATCCCGGGAAAGTAACCCGCCTTTTGGGCGGGTTATCGACTGGGCTTCCCCGGAGGTTTCCAGGTAGATTCGGTTACCCGGACCGTTAAAGCATCAATGTATTGGCTTTAAACTCGTTCGCACAGTGATCAGCAGCTTCACGCAGTTTCTGTTTTAGAAGCGCTGCGTTGTTGGCCAGTAGCTCGTCATGCGTCGGAGCCTGCTCGACCTCTTCCGGGCTCGCTTGGCCACATTGCGCTTCAGCCAGGATTTCGTTAGTGGAAGTATCCACCAGCTTCATCCTGACACCGTAACCAACCTGGTACTTGCTAAAATTCAGAGGGAAATTGAGAAATTTCCACCCCAGGGTTTGCACATCCAGAAGCAGCCGGGAGTCATTCACCTGGGCAGTGAGTTCCTCTACGTCATTGCCTTCAGCGGTGACAGTATTGTCATCCAGCAGTACAAGCTTATGCTCCTGAGCCATGGCATCTGCAAGAATGTCGTAGATGCGACCTGCCGGATCTTCAATATTGTTTTCTTTTACCAGCTTGTTGCCAGTTTTGACCATGGCAATAACACCAACGGCGCCGAACATGCTATTACCGGGTGTAGTGGCAATAAAGTCTGGCTTCTCGCGGCTGACGCCACTCAATTGCCGACCTTCGATCATCGGCCCAGCATCTGCAGATAAGGGCATATTTTTCACGCCCGCACAACCTGTAGCAACAACCGCAAGGGTCAGCACCATCAGTTTCTTTATCATCTGTATTTACCCCAAGTCATTCGTTGTTTGTTTAAAGCATCCCGCACGGCCAAATCGGCAGGAACACGAACAGCTACCTTGCTCTATATATTCTTCCCTATCATCATTATAAGGAACTATGTGCCACAGATCAGCAATGATTTCGAACAAATTGCTCTGCTTTATTACACCAAATTACACCTTGCGCGTATCCTGGAGTGATGCCTTACCGCAAAAAAAGCTGTGGAGCGGGGGGTTAGTGAATCAATGGGGCCAGAGTTTGGCTCACCACAGGTGCTGCGGAAGAAACGCCACTTTCCCCATGACTTCGGGAAAAACACATACTTGCCGAACTGGGTAGGATTTTGGCAGGCAGACCAGCCCAACGGTGGATCGGCTTCTCAGCTGCCGGCAGTAGCGGAGAGAGTAACCCGCCCTTTCGGGCGGGCTACCTACTGGGTTGTGCCGGTGGGTTTCAGGTTCACCAGGTTGTTGAGGACACCTTCGAGCCCGCCGTAAACGGATATCTTGTCGATACGCGCGGTTACCCGCTCCAGGGCCTCGAGCTCCTTCAGGCGCATCAGTACCGGGTTGTTGTCCATCATCTTCGCGGTGTTATGCAGCGACCGCATCGCCTGGGTTTCCTCCCGGCGCTTGATCAGGTTGGCCTCGGACTCCTTCTGGGCCTCCACCACCTGGTTGAGGATCTGCTTCATATCACCGGGCAGGATGATGTCCTTCACCCCGACCGTCGCCAGTTCGATACCGTAGTGCGCCAGCTTTTCCCGCGCGGCCGTGGCGATGCCCAGGTTGAGGCTGTCCTTGTCCTCCAGCAGCGCATCCAGGGTGTTGCCCCCTACCGCCTCACGCAGCCGCAGCTGGAGCTCGCGGTAGATGTATTCCGCGAAATTACCCAACTTGAGTGCAGCCCGCTCGGCATCCAGCACCCGGTAGCTCGCGCTCAGGTTGATGCGCAGGCTCACCCGGTCCCTGGTGAGGATTTCCTGGCCGCTGACCTCCACGGTCTGCAGCCTGAGATCCACCAGCCGTACGGCGATGGTCCGGTTGTATTTCCAGAAGCCGTAACTGCCGGGCTCGAGCTTGCGCACCAGCGTGCCATTGACGGTCAGCAGGCCCACGTGCTCATCCGGCACCTCGACGTAGTGGATAGCGGATGCCACCGACGCCTTCTGCACCGCGCCGGTGCCCCGGCCAAGCAGGCCGACAAGCCGCTCATCCACCGTGTACTGCGCGCTGATATCGATAATATCGACACGCACATTCTCCACCCCTTTCCAGACCGGCAGGAAGGTACCCGGGCTGAGGACATTCACCAGGTGGCCGTCGCGGTACAGCAGGCCAACCTGGCTGTCACCCAGCTCGTGGGTCTCGGTGTAGGGCGCCAGCTTTTCCGCATGGGTGTTCAGGAAGAACCTGGCGTTCGGGCGCTCAAACAGTACATCGCTGATATCGTGGACCTCGACCGTCACCTTGTCCGCCAGTTGCAGCAGGCGGTGCCGGCCCGGCTCGAGCACACGGATAAAACGGTTACGGCGGAACAGCAGCGCCCGCTCGTGATCGGCAATATCGACGCTTTTCCATATCATCATTTTACTTCTCCTTACTTCTGTTCCCCGGCGCATTACCTGCGTAACCAGGGGTGAGGCCCACCCGGAAGCCCGGGGGCCGGCGGCTTGAACCGGGCAGGTGGCAAAGTCATCGGCCGGCCGGCCTGCAGCGGGGGTGCGCCAATGCGCATTGCCCACACTGCAGGCGAGCCCGGCGTGGCAATGCCACGTGCCAGGTTGCCCACCACCGGCGCCCGGACTTCCGGCGCCTCCGGGTACCGGCGGCTGCCTTCCCGGGGGAGTGCAAGTCGCCAGCACCCAGGGGCCATGGGCCTCTGGTAGTCAACAAGGGTATTAACCCTGTGGGGAGTCGAACCCCAGGCTTTCGCCTTTACCGGATAAGTCGTGTAGTGGACGACGTTACTCTGGCAGGAGTCGAACCTGCGACCGGCCGAAACTATCGGCTGCTCTACCTCTGAGCTACAAAGTAGTGTTCAGGTAATTGCCCCGGCAGGTACACAGCAAGCCAGGGGCTCCTGTGCCGGGCTGGCGTTGTGAACCAGCTCCGCATGCCGGGCCATTGGCCCAAACTCTTTTGCTGCCACCTGCGCATTGCAGGCGGCCAGTGTTCTCACGCGGGCACATCCCCTGTGCCATTTTTCATCCCTGGGCATATCCTGCTGCCGGCGCCTAACGCGCTTGCGTGCTGCCCGGCACGCTGACGATCCAGGCGTGCCCGCCTTCCCTGTGCACGCTGATTTCCATCCCGGTGAGCTGCCGGATCACCTCGATATTCGTTAGCAGGTGCTGGCTCGGCGCCAGCGTCCTGAAACGGCCGCCCCTGCCCAACACCATCGGCAGCAGCTGGTCCGCCAGGTGTTCGCCCACCGGCACCCCGGCTTCCATATACCGGTTGAACTCCTTCACCGCGCGGCCCGCAACCCGCTCCGACGACAGCTGCTTCTCGCCCACCACCTCAATCACTTCGGTAACGTGCTCGGCGTACACCCGCAGCGACACGATATTGCCCGGCCCGAATGAATCCACCTGCCGGCGCTGGAGCTCGTCCGCCGCCCAGTCGCCCTTGCTGGCGATATGCCGCAATTCCCTGTCTGCCACGTGGCCCGGAATCTGTGCCGAGGTCACCAGCGCCTCCTTGCTTAGCACGGCGCCCCGCTCCAGCAGAGCCAGCGGCTTCAGTTCACCCACCGGGTATATCCGTGCCCGCCACCGGCCGCCGCCGGCCGGGTAAAAGCCGAACCTCTCCAGCTGCACCTCGGCCCGGTAACCCATCTGCGCCATCACCGGCAGGAAACCGGCCTGGATAAAATCGAAGCTGGGCGCCTGTTTGTTGTGGGTGCCGCCCTCCAGGCAGACCTCGCTCACCCCGTCCGCCAGCAGCAGCGGCAACAGGATGGTCTGGAACACCAGGCTGGTGCTGCCGGCGGTGCCAATGGCAAACCGATACTCACCAGCGTTCACTTTGCCCGGTTTGAACGTCACCTCGGTTGAGCCCAGCTCGTCCCCTGTCACCTGCGCGCCGGAAATCGCCTGGGCCGCATGCAGGCACACCAGGTGCTGGCGCATCAGGCCCGGCTTGCGGCGGCCAGCGCGGATATTCCTTATCCGCACCGGCTCCCCCTGGCAGGTGGACAAAGTCAGCGTGGAGCGGAAAATCTGTCCACCGCCCTCGCCCTGTGATCCATCAATGGTATGCATGGTCCTATCCTTTCACGCAGACGACCTGCTTCAGGGTGTACACCACTTCCACCAGGTCTTTCTGGGCGGCCATCACCTTCTCGATCGGCTTGTAGGCCGCCGGGGTTTCATCAATCACGCCGGCATCCTTACGGCATTCCACATCGGCGGTCGCCTGCAGGTGCTCTTCCAGCGACACCAGCTTCTTGGCTTTGGTGCGGGACATCACGCGGCCCGCACCGTGGCTGCAGCTACAGAAGCTGTCCGCATTTCCCAGCCCGCGGACGATGAAGGAACGCGCCCCCATACTCCCGGGGATAATTCCCATCTCGCCCTCGCGGGCACGCACTGCGCCCTTGCGGGTAACCAGCACGTTCTTGCCGAAGTGGTGCTCGCGGGACACATAGTTATGGTGGCAGTTCACCGCCTCCATACGGGCCTCGAACTCCATCCCCAGCGCCGCCTTCACCGCGTCGATGGTGCGGGCCATCATTACCTCGCGGTTGATGCGGGCAAAGTCCTGCGCCCACTCCACCGCTTCCACATACTGGTCGAAATGCTCGGTGCCTTCCGGCAGGTAGCTCAGGTCGGTATCCGGCAGGTGGATATGCCAGCGCTCCATGTCCTTCTTCGCCATCTCGATAAAGTGCGTACCGATGCGGTTACCCACACCGCGGGAACCGCTATGCAGCATCAGCCAGACGCTGTCGTGCTCATCCAGGCACATCTCGATAAAGTGGTTACCGGTCCCAAGCGTACCCAGGTGATTGATGTTGTTGGTGTTCTTCAGCACCGGGTGCTTTTCCTGCAGCACATCGAACTGCGCCGCCAGCGGCGCCCAGGCCTGCATCACATCGTCCGGCAGGCTCCCCCACGCACCCTTGTCGCGGCTTCCGCGCGCCCGCGAGGAACGCCCGTGGGGTACCGCCCGCTCGATGGCGGAGCGCACACCCGCCAGGCCGTCCGGCAGTTGCGACGCCTTGAGGCTGGTGCGCACCGCCATCATGCCGCAGCCGATATCCACACCCACCGCCGCCGGGATCACCGCGCCGAGTGTCGGCACCACACTGCCGATGGTGGCACCCTTACCCAGGTGCACATCCGGCATGGCCGCCACCCACTGGTGGATAAACGGCATGCGGGAGATGTTCTTCAGCTGCTCCCTGGCCTCAGCTTCGAAGGGCACGCCGACAGTCCACGACTTGATCGGCACACCACCGTCCTGCATTACTTCATAGGCTTGCTGAGTCATTGTTCCTTTCCTTCTTCTTCCATCCCGGCTTTTCTGTTCGGCTGCCGGGTTCGTGCTTGCTTATGTGTAGCCCCTGTATAGCGAGGACAGTGCCAACTTTTGCCAGCGTGCTGAAAAAACTTTTAACCCGTTGATTTAAATAAAGAATTTTTCTTCATAAAGCGATTTCCCGCCAGCGACCACCATCATCGAAGCGCCACCGATCTATCTTTTTTGATAGCCAGATAATATATTTGATAACCATGAAAACAGTTGCCATCAGTATTCTCGGCACCACCATGGACCGGCGCGGCAAGGGCGATAAGCGCTGGGACAAGTGGCGGCCGACCGTTTCCATGTGCCAGCACGAAGACCTGCTGATCGACCGGCTGGAACTGCTGTTCGACAACCACTCCCAGGGCCTGGCGAACCAGGTCACCGAGGATATCGCGCTGGTATCGCCGGAGACCGAGGTGGTCCACCACAAGGTGAACTTCCCGGACCCGTGGGATTTCGAGACGGTCTACAGCCAGCTGCTGGATTTCGCCCGCGGCTACCAGTTCCGCCCCAACCGCGAGCGCTACCTCACCCATATCACCACCGGCTCCCACGTGGCGCAGATCTGCCTGTACCTGCTGACCGAGGCGGGCTACCTGCCCGGCAAGCTGCTGCAGACCTCCCCCGCCCGGCGCGACAGCGACGCGCCCGGTCAGTACCAGGTAATTGACCTGGACCTGTCCCGGTACGACCAGATTGCGTCGCGCTTCCAGAAGGAACACCAGGAAGGCACCGTCTACCTGAAGGGCGGCATCCAGACCAACAACGCCCCGTTCAACCGCATGATCGAGCAGCTGGAGAAGGTCTCCATCCGCTCCAATGCGCCGATCCTGATCACCGGCCCCACCGGTGCGGGCAAGACCCAGCTGGCCCAGCGGGTGTACGAACTGCGCAAGCAGCGCGGCAAGCTGGAGGGACGGCTGGTGGCCATCAACTGCGCCACCCTGAAAGGCGAGAACACCATGTCCGCCCTGTTCGGCCACAAGAAGGGCGCCTTCACCGGCGCCACCGCCGATCGCGCCGGCCTGCTGAAGGAAGCCCACAAAGGCCTGCTGTTCCTGGACGAAATCGGCGAGCTGGGGCTGGACGAACAGGCGATGCTGCTGCGGGCGATCGAGGACAAGCGCTTTATCCCGTTCGGTTCCGACCGCGAGGCCAGCAGCGACTTCCAGCTGATTGCCGGCACCAACAAGGATCTGGCGCAGAAAGCCAGGGAGGGCAGCTTCCGCGCCGACCTGCTGGCACGGATCGACCTGTGGACCTACGAACTACCGTCCCTGCGCGACCGCATCGAAGACCTGGAGCCCAATGTCGATTACGAACTGGAATCCTTCTCCAACAAGGCCGGGCACCTGGTGAGCTTCAACAGGGCGGCGCGGGAAAAGTACCTGGCCTTCGGCCGCTCAGCCGACGCCACCTGGGCGGCCAACTTCCGCGACCTGAACGCCAGCATCACCCGCATGGCCACCCTGGCCGATGGCGGGCGCATTACGGTGGAAGTGGTGGACGAAGAGATCCGCCGCCTGAAGCACAAGTGGCACACGCCCGCGCACAGCAGCGAACATGCCCGCAGTGCAGTGGAGAGCGTACTGGGCAGCGGCAGCAGCGCCGAGATGGATTACTACGACCAGCTCAAGCTGGCCGCGCTGATTGATGTGTGCCGGCGCTCCAGCTCTATGGCGGAGGCCGGGCGCAAGCTGTTTAATGTGAGCCGGCAGGCGAAGAAGTCGAACAACGATTCGCACCGGGTGAAGCAGTTGCTGGCAAAGCATGACTTGCGATTTGAAGACCTGCGTACTTAGTGTACGCCGGGTGGCGAACTGCAATGCCCGTGCAACAGCCCTCCACCATGGAGCGCTTATCGCGACTACAATCCTTGAGAAGACAACAGGAGACGGGCATGGATGTCAGAATCCTCGCCGGTGTCATTCCACTGGCTCCATTCATACTGGTCGGCACACCTTTCGTGTTGGGCGCCTTCACCCATTCATACAGCCCCATCCTATACGTGGCTATTGCTGCTTTTTTGATGGGCCTATTGGGCATTGCAGGCATTGTACTGGCAAGCATGGAGAATACCTACAGGAAACCGGGTAGAGCTCGACTGGCGGTCCGCTTTCTCATGTGCGGTGTTATTTCGGCGGTAACTGCCGGGGTCATTTATGGAGCTAATACGCAGAATCAACTGATCACAATTTTTGTGGGTGCGAACCTGCTCTGCCCGGTGATAGTTGGGGTGGACTCGATTAGGAGGTTACGAGATTCGATGGCACGACACTCTGAGGGACAAGTGGTATAGGCGCGGTAATCTCTGGCACACCAAGCTATTCTTGTGTAGTTTAATTAAAGCCTCAAAGATCGAATCATGCGCCAGTGCACAGCATAAGATCAGAGTAATAATTTCAGCCGTCACCTCTTTCTAACTTAGCGTCTCGTCATTTTCATATGCATACAGCCACTTTAATCACTCTTTGAGCAATCGAGCAAATAAAACTGCAGAATCAATTTTAAAAAAAACTTCAGCGAACCTATTATCGATATGAACACTGACCGAAATACTGAGTTGGCACTATTACACAGTAGGGAGCTGTTTATTTATAATGCTGGACAAAGAATCCAGTCACTAAACTTCTATTTAGTAGCCATTGCGATATTCTTGACCGGGTTTGCTTTTTTGGCAAACTCGGAACTTCACCCTCTACCACGAGCAGTAGTGGGGTTAGTTATTGCATTTGCTGGTGCGCGCTTGACTCATATATTTCAAGAACTCGATAAGAGAAATGAACAAATTGTTCAATGCTCTGAAGAGTTGTTAATTGCAGCCGAGGAGGAAATTTCGAAAACTAGCGAGACCTTGAAAGCTCACTGGAATATCACATCACGGCTAGATAACCACAAAAGGGGAGTTTTCCACCATACCGAAATTGTCCCGCAGCTATTCAAACTATATTATCTTTTATTCTGTGCGGGCGGTATTTACTCAGTTTTTCCTTTCATATTGAAACTAATTTGAACTCAATAAAAACGTATTCATAAATGATATTTGTGTGGCTCATTAATTGGACGTACACCTATTATGGTAGTGCCACTGCGACTTGTCTCTTCACCAACAAGACTGCATCGAGACTCTAAAAATTGCGTTCACTCTCAGACTGGAAGCATCGACTTTGCAGGTAACGTACCGATACCGCGCACAAGCTCCGGACTCAGCCTGCCCACCACCCTTTTATTGTTATGCTAAAGCTATTACTTTTCAGGTTCACCCTTCGTACATACTAAAGTTTCGCCTATATACTCTAAGCATACCTTTTTCTTCCAATAACTACGTGGAATTGGTCCTTTACTTACCACCAGTAAGTCACCAGCGTTCGCCTGGGCTATATTGGCATTAGTAAAATTGAACTTAGCCTTTTTAAGTCCACCAGGCATATTTGTGTGAAAAGAACGAAAAGGTAGATCACCGACTTTAAGGTCAGTAACAATCACTGCCTCATCACCTATATTTTTAAAAATATACTCACAGGTTGGAATGCTCCCGTTCTTAGTTTTTCTATCCCAGCAACCATAATCTACGAACGAGAGTTCACCTTCTTTTTTGAGAAATTCCTGTAAAAGGAATTTAATACCATCCACCGCTGCATTTCCGAAGCCAGCAGCTATGACTATTGAAAAAAACCACATTTTGAAATCGGGCTGATACGGCGAATTAGCCATTCTTCCAATCCTTACTTTATATTTCCCTGTGGAACTTGGAGACTACAGCACGCATTGGGTTTTCTACCCATATTTCGTGACGGCTTTGCAGCAAATTTGATACAGCTCACTCCCTTTGACTCAATGACTTAGTCCTTTTCTGCACAGTGCAACTATCAAAGCTGGAGATACTTCATGCTTTCTTACTCCATTTCTTTTTATAGGGAATGACCCTTGTTTCAAGAACGCTTGGGCTTTCCCCTGGGATGTATTGCCAAAGCTGGAGGGTGATGACATCTGAGACATCTCCGTCCTTTGCCCTGGAGCCCAGTTCAACACGGGCAAACCCGCTGCTTACACCTACGTCTGATGTACTGAAAGAGCGAGCGCGCCAGTGGATATTCGGCATAACCCGGTACTCGCCCCGGCCGTGGGCTGGCCCACGGTAGTAAACTTCTACTTCGAAGATGATGTAGGACTCTGTTTCTTCGTAGATAGAAACATCCAGGAACCGGCTTTTCCGTCCAACCCTGCTTCCCCGGTATATCACCCGCGAGCTGTTTTCCTGCCCTTCAAGCACATCTTTAAACGGGGCCACATTGACCCTGGGCTCGACGACCTTGACGCTGCTGTCGTCGTCGGAGCATTTGTGGTCGCTGAAAACAGTCCTTCCTTCGCTGTCCACGCACTGGTATATCTCCGCTCGCGTTAGTGCCGCCGCAGACATCAGTAGCAGTAAGGTAAGGATTCTTATCGCAATAGTAGACATAACTTAATTTCTAGCTATTCAGGGGCATCAAGTCATCCCAGTAATCATAGGCCGGAGACCCGGGCAGCATCTGCATCCCGCCCTGCATAGCGCTTGCTGATGTCGTCCAATACCCAGTCCAGCACCGCATCCCTGCCCACCCGGTAATCGGCCCAGCGGGTTGGTATCAGCACGTGCGGCTGGATGCCCTGGGTGGGCTTATCCTGGAAGCGGTAGAGGCGCTTGGAGTAGTTGACCTCAATGCCGGAGTTGGGCAGGTTGAAGCTGTCCATATCCTGGTAGCCGACCGGGTTGCCGCCGGTGGGTTCGCCCACCAGAGTGGCGTTGAACATTTCACGGAAGTGGGCGGCATTGCTCATACCGGCGGAGAAGGTGGCGTTGCCGATCAGGGTATAGATACCGCCGTCCCAGTCCAGCCCATCCACCAGGATCATCTGGTGGGCGAAGCGCAGGCCGACAAAGAAGTCGCCGCCGGTGTTGTCCCGCAGGTCCACTACCAGGTTGCGGATGCGGTGCTCATCCAGGTACTCGCGGACATCCTCGGCAAAGGATTCCATGTCTGAGAAGGACGGGTAGCGGGCAAAGTAGACGTAGGCCACGCGCCGGTCCTCGTCGGCACTCAGCCACAGGTAGTCGGACTCGGTCACCCGCTTTTCGCCGAAGGGCACTATCTGCTCCGCATAGCGGACGGTGACGCCCTCCCGGTAGTCCGGGCAGGAAATGGCCTCCAGCGTGACCGCTTCCCGCTGGCCGCGCTCGTCCTCCAGGGTGAAGGTAGCGGTAGCAGGATCATCCACGACCCCTAGGCCGGCCAGGATGTCCGCGACATTCAGGTGGTACGGCAGGTGGCGGCGCAGGGAGTATTCGTTCTCCACCGTCTGCACCACGGGTTCCAGCTTTTCGACTACCTCTGCGGTGGACATCTCTCCCACCGCCACCAGCTTGCGTCCCAGCAAGCGGCGATGCTCCGGTCCGGTGCGCAGCAGGCGTAACTCACCATCCATAAACTGGAACAGCAGCGGGAAATGCCGGTGTTCCGCACCCCAGAACGGCACGCGGGTATGCCCGTCCCCCACCAGCCGGCTGATTCGCATCAGCTCGATCATTACCTGGTCTTCGGTGAGTGCAGGCAGGTTGGCCTTGAGGGAAGTTAGTTCTTTGTGGAAGCCTTGCTTATCAACGGTGTGGTACAGGTTGATGTGCCGCTGTTCGAGCGTCTGGCGATATACCTCGATATCTTCTTGCCACTTCTCCGTATCAGCAGGGGCCAATGCTGATGCGGAAGAACAGCCAACTAAGCCCAACCCAGCCACGATGGCTATATATAGTCCTTTAGACATTCTTCTTCCATGGTTAATTTTAAGAGTTATTATTCTTGGCAATCCGTTCAAACTAGTAGGACGCTCGACTCAAGCAGGAGCATAAGTGTGTTAGTGCGTCAATATTTTACTCTGCCCCTAATTATTTCCGATTATTCCCTTTACGGATGTCATTTTTATTTGGCATAGAATTCTTCAATAGACGCCTTTCCAGCAACCTTCCCCGCCAATTCTGTAGTCATTACGTCCTCAAATATCTTTACTGCAAAATCTGGGTCTACTTTTTTTGGATGCTGGAATAAGACAGCATCATGCATCGGTATCAGTATTTGAATCGAATCGATCTTGGATAGCTCTAACAGCGCCTTCTTGAAGATATAGGTAGCTGTACCTTGAATCACATGGTTCACAGACGTCCGCTTTTCTTTCTCTGTCAATCCTTTATAACAGGAATCGCTGCCCGTGGATCGATTTAAGTAATTAGCCGAAATTGTTGGGATTTTTCCATCCTTCAAAAATTTTTCATTGAGCTTCTCCTTCCAATCTTCAAATATGGCAAATTCGGAAAAATAGGCGCGAGCATTTCTTTGGCTCCCACCCAATTCTCTAACAGAGCTGACAATATTTTCGATCGACATTCCATATGTATAAGAAAGGAACATTACTTTAGCTTTCTTTCTCATGCTTTCGTCATCGAATATATGGACAGCCAGATCTTTATAGGCGTCTCCCTCTTCATATATACTCTTCATTTTTGAGTCAGACGAAAGAGCAGCCATGATCCCAATCTCGAATTGGTCATAGTCTACATAACAAAGAGACATTCCTTCATCAGGGATAAATATATTCCGATATTTCTTTGATATGTTCTGAAGGCTTGGGGACTTATGATAGATTCTAGAGGTGGAAGTCCAATGTGATTCAACTATCGGCCTTAGCCGGCTTGAGCCTGATGAAATTGAGTTAAAAACCCTATAACTTTTATTAACTTTTTGAAGACTTCGTAAGTCCTCAGTGTAGCCATCACGTGATGGCAGAAAATCGATCATAAAGTCAAGACTATAATCTTGAATGCTATAGCCTAGCTTGCCCATTACCTCTCTGATTTCACCCTCATTGGGAATTTCGTATAGCACCTTATGCTTCTCTGCAAATAACTTCAGCTGGCGATAGAAATCTAATTTGAGAGCAACTTTGTGTGCCTTTACCACGTCCTTGTCTATTCGGATCCCTCTGCATGCCGACAGAGTCAGCTGATTAAAAACTGGCAACTCTAGGGAGTAGAACCTATCCGCTTCTCCTAAGTCAGACGCGCGGGCCGATAATTGTTCAAAGTATTCTGCAAGCTTGTGTGAGAAGAGCATGTATACGTCCATAGTCAGCTCTGTGCGCCGATAATATATATCCATATAACTATCAAAATCCTCGCTCAATTTGAAAAGCGGCTTAATAGTTTTAGATATCTCCCATGGCTGGACACTGCCGTCTACGGACTTAACGCCCGCCACTATTTTTGACAACAAGACCACATCAAGGACATTTGAAGGCAAGCTTTCGTGTTTTTTATGTAAAGAGCTTGCTATAAGCCAAAAATCATGTGTAACGAGAATGCAATCAAGTGCAACAACCTCCTGCGAAGACACTTCAGAGAATGCCTCACCGTCAAATAAAAAGTATCGATCGTAGCCACTTTCAGAAAAATCCTTCTGATAGACGAGATATAAAATTCTCTCCTCATTCATATGGCGTTATCTCATCATAAATTTCGTCGATTAGAGTCGTGTTAAAATCCTTCAGATACACTGTGTCACCTTTAAGGTTCTTATTTCCTTTTAACCTAGCTATAGTGCCGCGCAGACGGTATCCTACCTTACCGTATAAGGGCTTTAACTTATCTTTCGGCGTATTCTGAAGGGCAATTAAAAAGTATCTTTGATGTTGATAAGGCCAGCTCCCCTTGAAATCCTCTATGAATTCCTCAACTTCACTCTCCAGGCCAATCGAAGCAAGATATATAAAGCAAGCAGGAACTTCAGGACTTCCAACATCTTCCCTAATTAGATTCTTGCAATGCTCGACTAGGTTCAACGCGTTAAACTTCTTGTAAGCCATAAGCAAAATGAGATGATAGTTCTGCCAACCATGTATAGCGACCTCTCTATCTACAATAAAACTTGCTATGGATTGTTTTTGCTCCACAGATAAATCCAAGTCCATTAAAAGCTTACAAAACTGATCCGCAGATACTGGCTGCCTATCAAATTCTTTAATTAAGGCATCTGCAATTTTACTAGCCAGAACCGATTTTGAATCAAAGAGATTTGAGGAGATTAATGTTTTGAATCTATTCACGCAGTAACGAAAAGGCCTACTTTGGGTCTGTCCCTCTTCTATTTGCTTTTGTAGAAACTCATATAAAATTGGTATCGACCGCGCAATAACTTTCTTACTCCTTGATCTCCACATGGTATCGATGAGAGTCATCGTTTCATCAAAACTTGGGAAAAATTCTTCAATTCCCTCACTCTCATTATTTAGTATCGCGGTCTTTTTTGAGTTTATATTCAAGCCAAGTTTTCTCAACTCAAAAATAAGATCATTAAGCGCTCTTTTGGCCTCGTATTCGTCAGCGCATACAATCCTTATATCGTCCACATAACGGAAATAATCATACCCTTTATCAGCCATGCTTTTATCAACAACGTCCAATACGACGTTTGCGATAAAAGAGGACGCATCTCGGTTTTGTGGCAGCCCATGCCTTTCGCTATAGCACCATTTTTTCAATAAAGCGGTTAAAGTGCTTACTGCGCTTCGTATATTATTTTTTTCAGCACCGCCTGCATCAATATCGGATATCACACCTACAAATGCATTTTCAATAGCGTCTACTGAAATTTGCTCGAAGTAGTTGAGCAAATCTGTTACTAACAATGTTTTTTCATCGGCCAATGCAAGATGACTGATACTCTCAAAGGTATTCCAAAGTTCGATCCTAGGCTTAAAGAGGTACTTCTCTTTACCATACTTGTTATATCGATGACTAAACACCCTATTTGATAAAAGTGGATCAAAATAGGGAGCTAAATAAGTACAAATCGCCTGATAAATAAATCTGTCGTAGAAATCCAATTCTAATGTATATCTGAGCCCAAGCGCCCTCTTCGGGACATCATAGATAGCTTTATGGCCAGATTTATATTCCCCATGATTTATTTCAAGATTCTGCGATAGAATCTCATGGAGGTTATTGCCGTTGGAAAGTAAGTCTTCGTACCGCACAGCATCATAAAACCAGTCATCCTTCATATCTTGACGAAGATGTTTTAATGTGGCTCCAATGTTGATAGGAAATGCTAGAAGGTTTTCATCCATATCACTTTCACAAACTATCTATTTTTTTACAGAAAAAATGACTACTGCGATCTCAAGGTATTAACGCAAACCTCTTGCATAATTTTATTTATTATTTTCACGCATAAAATTCTTGGATTTATTAAGATATAGCTTCGCATAATACTTTCTAAGTAAAGGAATAAATAACTACGCCCGGCATCCTTTGGCGGGTCACCTTACCTATTGGAACTTTTTCCGAAACCAAAGCCGCCAAGAAAGCCTAATAATGCAAAAATAACTTTTTCTGCCAGTTGCGCTTCACCCTTAAACAAGGCAAATGCTGCAATTAATACAATTGAAAAAGCAATGCCAAATACGCCCCGCAGGAGTGACTTTGTTATGCCTGAAATTATCTGTGTTTGCTTTGTAGTTTCCTTGGCCACTTCTATCTGGCTAGTTGTAATTGGTTCTGCGAGACTTCTTATCAATCCAGCAAATGCCTCCACCTCCTCATGGTTATTTGATGCTACGACTTCTCCCTCTATATTCCTTTCTAACTCATCGACTTCCATTTTGTTTCCTTAGCTCGCATGCCTCGTAAGTCGCCGCACTTGGTTTATCGCTTCATCTAAGTGTCGTTGCACCAAGAATAGGTGTGGGGCTATCACACAAATACCAATAAAATTCAGCTATCAGCGACTCGTTCCGGTAGATAATTTATGGTTTTTTTGGTGGGTTACCTGGGCTTTCTCCTTCGGAGATCGTTGGTTGATAACCTGCGCCAGGCTGACCTTGATTAGGCATTTCCACGGGTTGCGGTTGACTAGATGCAGGCTTGTATCCCTTCTCTAACGGCTGATAACCTTCATTCAGTGGTTTTTTATCTGACACTTTTACTCTCCTTTTATTTAAATTTAAACAGCTCTACTGATGCAATCTCGTCTGCTAAGATGATAATTCCTGCAGTATTTTCTCTTGGTCGATCAAACCCTCCGTCCTCATTAAGGTGCCAGTTTTCTTCGAGATAAATTTGCTCTTTAGCAGGTGCACTTGAGGAAAATGAGTTGCCCGCATACTTACCAGCAATTTTGTCACCATTTTTCAGCGTTACGATAACCCAGTACCATTGCCTTTGTGAAAAAACAAAATCCCATGGTTTCGCGGTTGGATGCGGGGAGTTCTTTTGAAAAAACTCTAAAGTTCTAATTCGTTTCCAGATCAATACCCATAAAACTGGAAATAAAAATAGAACTGCAAGATAAAATAGCTTATAGAGAAATGGATGGGCGGTAGAGAGTGATCCAGACTCAACTCCTAAAATTGGCCACAGCAAAAGCGCATAATTCAAACAGCTATATGTTACTGCGTCGATCAGCTGCTTTGATGAATCTTTAGCCTCGCCCGGTATCAGCAATTCATAAGCTTTAATCGATATGAAACCAGGAATCACAAATGCGATAAACAAGTAGAGCTTGTCTAAATCCCAAATATTCAAAAGTCTACATCCTTACTCTAGTTTGCCGCCCGCAACAGGGGCCAATTTGGAAAGCCAGCAGAAAAATTGGCCTGCCTGCTTGCACTTGGCAGGCGTGCCTTAGCTCAACTCTACATTCACAGGCCCACCTAAAAATCCTGCCTCATCCCACTCAACATTATCGGTGCTTATAAATGCCACTTTTAATTGCGGATTTTTTCTTTTAAATTCATCTGAAACGTAGGCCTGTGGTTCATTTACTTCGATGATAAACTCATCATCGCCCCAAGGCTTTAGCCTATAAAATGTAAGCTCTCCAGGCAGGTGAATTTTGTCGCTATCCTTTAACCCTTCCAGCATATCTTTGAGTTCACGTACGGTTAAAACTTCACTTGACATTTTTAATTTCCATATGGTTATACGTAACGAGGCCTAACTAGACTTAACACTTTATTCAAAATATGGGAATTTATAGCTAGGCACCGGCTATCTACCGCAAATCTTGCCAACCCAAATAACAAATTGCATATTTTTCAGGACGCTATGGGCCCATCAACTTCAGTTTCTGCGATAAATCACGACGCCTCGTGTTCTGTCGGCTTGATTCCCGTTGTTCGATCACACCCATACCACATTTAAATCAAGAGTTTTTGTAAATTTCACCGCAGACAGACGACTCGTCGCATGATCCAGGGCGTGACGCTTATTTTCCAGTGACAT
Organism: Microbulbifer sp. JSM ZJ756; assembly: GCF_044383805.1. Classification (NCBI taxonomy): domain Bacteria; kingdom Pseudomonadati; phylum Pseudomonadota; class Gammaproteobacteria; order Cellvibrionales; family Microbulbiferaceae; genus Microbulbifer; species Microbulbifer sp. JSM ZJ756. The sequence goes on from NZ_JBISER010000003.1 coordinate 91,286, forward strand.
ATGGACCTGTGACATCATAGAGGTCTGTTAGTGTGAACAAGTCAGCTGTTCCCTTTTTCGTCCTCAATAACGCGGTTTACCTCCCCCTCCAACATCCCCATGGGCAAGGCACCATTAGCCAAAACCGCATCATGGAATTCCCGCAGGTCAAACTTGTCCCCAAGCTCCTTCTCCGCTTTCGCCCGCAACTCCCGAATCTTGATCTCCCCCATCTTGTAAGACAGCGCCTGGCCCGGCCAGGAGATGTAGCGGTCTACCTCGGCGCGTACGTTGGCTTTTGACAGGGAGGTGTTGTCGGCCAGGAAATCCAGCGCCTGCTGGCGGGTCCAGCCCTGGGAGTGGATGCCGGTGTCGATTACCAGGCGGGCGGCGCGCCACATTTCGTAGCTGAGGCGGCCGAAGTGTTCGTAGGGGGTGGTGTAGATGCCGTCCATCTCCTTGCCCAGGCGTTCGGAGTAGAGCGCCCAGCCCTCGCCGAAGGCACTCAGGTACAGGCCCTTGCGGAATTCCGGCACGTTTTCCAGTTCCTGGCTGAGTGCGCCCTGCAGGTGGTGGCCGGGCACGGCCTCGTGCAGGGTCAGGGCCGGCAGTTCGTACAGCGGGCGCTGGTCCAGGGCATAGGTATTCACCCAGTAGGCGCCGCCACGGGTACCGCCGATGGCGGCAGGATTATAGGAGGCGGTGGTGTAGTTGGGGGCGATGGCGTCCGGTACCGGCACCACGCCGTAGGGCAGGCGTGGCAGCTTGCCGAACAGGGCCGGCAGGCGGTAGTCGATCTTCTTGGAGATATACGCCGCTTCCTTCAGCAGTTCTTCCGGGGTCTCGGCATAGAACTGCTTGTCGGTGCGCAGGAATTCGGTGAACTCCTCGAAGCTGCCGTCGAAGCCGCTCTGCTCGATCAATTCGTCCATTTCCGTGCGGATGCGCTTCACTTCTGCCAGGCCAATCTTGTGGATCTCGGCCGGGTCCATATCCAGGGTGACGTAGGTCTTGATGCCGTGGCGGTAGTAGTCCTTGCCGCCGGGCAGCTGCTCGGCGCCGATGCTGTCGGTGGCGGCCTGCATATAGTCGCCCTCCAGCAGGTCGGCCAGGCGGGCGAAGGCCGGGGTGGCCACCTCATCAATGGCTTTTTTGCCCTCGGCGCGCAGGCGCTTTTGCTCTGCGGCTGGAATAGAGGCCGGCATTTTCTCGAAGGGTTTGTACAGGCGGCTCTCGGTTGGGTCGTCGTATACCTGGGCGCGCACGGTGGGGGCAATGCCCTGCACCACGATCTTGGGCTGCACGAAACCGTCCTTTATGCCCTGGCGCATATTGGCGATGTTCTCGTCAAAGTAGCGGCCGAAGTCGCGAATGCGGGCGATGTAATCCTCGTAGGCTTTTACATCGTTCATGGCCAGGCCATCGTTGGCCTCCACGGCAGAGTTGTAAAAACCGTAAAAGGTATTGAAGGGGATGCGGTCGAGGAACAGCTGGTTGCCCTCGATGGAGTTTTCCAGCACCCAGGCCAGCAGGTCGCGGTTGATGCGCTGGTCCTGGCTGAGGTCATCGCCGTCTATCTGCTGCAGTCGCTTGAGCAAGTCCTGCTCTGCCTTCAGGCGGCGGGCGCGGTCCTTTGCGGTGACGCCGGGCAGGCGGTCGTTGTAATCCGGCACGCCCATGCGCCCGGCCATGATCGGGTCTTCCCGCAGGCTGTACTGCCAGTGCTCGTCAATGATTGCCTGCAGCTGCTCGCCGGCGTCGGCGGCGCGGGCGCTGGTGGCTGTGGCCAGGAAGAAGGTGGATGCCAGCAGGATGGGCAGGAAGTGCTTCAGACGCGCCCCAAGGATGCTCGCCATAATACGCTCCGCGATTTTTATGCATTGTTGTTATCGAGCCGGCGCCCTTTATTGTGATGCTGCTTTTAATTGCAGCTTTGTGACGCAAGCCACGAAACTCTACCACGTGTGTCGCAGGAGTGAACCGTTGGTCGGCAGTTTTCGATTACACGACATTGCACCGGCGTGCCGGTTTAATGACGCGCCATTGGGCGGCAACGCCCGTGGGGCCGCTGGCGCGTAACGCGCTATTTGCGACTAACCCCGCGCCGGCAATGCCGCAGTTCGCGGTTGGCACATAGGTACGAACTAGACTTTCCTGAGTATCTCGCCACGGTTAGTGGGTCAGCACCCACATACCGGCAGTGAAAGAAACGACGGGCAAGGAAGTCGGGGAAAGTGATATGCAGGGAATTACCGGTAAAGTTTCTGCAGTGATTGTTGGTGGCCACCGGGGCGCCGGCCGGGCCATGCAATGCTGGCGCCGGTGGGCGGCGCTGGCCCTGTTGGCGGCGGCGTTGCCCGGCCACGCCACCGAGGGCGGTATCGGTTACTACGTGCCCGGCTCCATGGCCACGCTGATCGACCGGGCGCCGGTGCAGCAGGGCTGGGTGATCAAGCCGCAGTACATGCACTACAGCGGCGATTTCGCCGCCGGGGCGGAAACCCCCATCGCCGGCCTGGTGGCGCTGGGGCTGGATGTGGAAATCGATGCCTTTGTGCCGGGCCTGCTGTATACCTTCGAGAAGAAAGTGCTGGGTGCCGACTACACCCTGGGCGCCTTCCCCTCCTGGGCGGATGTCACCGTCACCGGTACGGTGGAGACCCCGCTGGGCAATTTCAGCCGGCGGGATTCCGTGTCCGGGCTGGGGGATACCACCCTGGTGCCGGCGTTGATGGCCTGGGTGGACGACTGCTGGCAATACAATTTTGCCGCCTTTGCCCACGCGCCCACCGGCGACTACGAGGCTGGCCGGCTGGCGAACGAGGGGCTGAACTACTGGGCGCTGGACCTGGTGGGCGGCGCCGCCTACACCAACCCCACCGCGGGCTTTAATGCCTCGATGTTCGCCGGGGTGATGTTCAACGAGGAGAACGACGATACCAATTACCGCAGCGGCCGGCTGTTCCACCTGGATGCCAGCATCCAGCAGATGATCAAGGCCGGCAGCGGTTTCCTGACCCTGGGCCTGAACGGTTTCTGGGCCGACCAGATCAGCGACGACCGCAAGCCGGGCATCATTATCCAGGGGGACTTCAAGCAGCGCACGGCGGGCATCGGCCCGGTGATCGGTTATATGGTGCCGAAGGGCAGCGAGAACTTCCTGGTGGAACTCAGCTGGCTGCCGGAACTGGATACCGAGAATACTCCGGAGGGCGATTACGTGTGGCTGAAGGTGGTGTACCAGTTCCAGCCGGGGGCAAACCGTTGAGGATGCGGGCACAATAGGCGCAGTGCCCAATCCATCAACGGGGAATGAATAAAAGCATGAAGAATATCTGTGTTTACTGCGGTTCCAGCCCCGGGCGCCTGCCCGAGTACCGGCAGGCGGCCGAGGCGCTGGCGGCGGAGCTGGTGGCGCGGGATATCGGGCTGGTGTACGGCGGGGCCAGTATCGGCGTGATGGGCGCGGTGGCCGATGCGGTGCTGGCCGGCGGCGGCCGCGTTACCGGCGTGATCCCCGAGGCGCTGGCGGTGCGCGAGGTGCCCCACCCCAGTGTCACCCAGATGCATGTGGTGGGCTCCATGCACGAGCGCAAGGCGATGATGGAGCAGCTCTCCGATGGCTTTATCGCCCTGCCCGGCGGCCTGGGCACCTTGGAAGAACTATTCGAGATCCTCACCTGGGCGCAACTGGGCTTCCACCGCAAACCCTGCGGCCTGCTGGATGTGGCCGGCTACTTCCAGCACCTGGCCAGTTTCCTGGATCACTGCGTCAATGAACAGCTGCTGCAGCCCCAGTACCGCAATATGCTGCTGGAGGCGGACACCCCCGCGGGCCTGCTGGCCAGGATGAACGACTATAAGCCGCCGGCGATGGACCAGCGCCTGACCCGGGACGAACTGTAACCGCAGCCCGGGCGACCTGCCCGCTCAACCCCGCGGCCGCTCCACACCCGACTCGATAAACCTGGCCATGGCCTGGGCCAGCTGGCTGAAGCGCTGCGCCTCGATCTTGCCGGCGGCCGGCGACAGGTAGGTGGTGTTCACCTCCACCTGGATGGCGGGCACCCCCAGGGCGGCGACAAACTTGGTGATGGTCTGGTTTTTTGCCGCGGCAAAGTAATTGCCGGAAATATTCAGGATGCCCTCGTTGCGCAGGCTGGTGACCAGCCCCTGTTGCAGGTGGTCCTGCCCCAGCAGGGATTCGCCGTGCATGGTGCCCAGGTCGATATCGTAGGGGCGGAAGGCGTGGCTGCCGTGGATATCCAGCACATAGCGCGGCTGTAGTTTGCGCACCAGGCCTGCCAGCGCGCGCTTGAAGGCGTTGTCGTCGTGGTAATTGGGGTCGGACGGCCCCTCTTCGGTGGTGTAGACCACATGGGCGCCGGTGAGCTCGGCCAGCGCCAGCGCCAGTGCGGCGGTGCCGCCGCCATCGGAGAAGCGCCGCTTGCCGTTGCGCAGCGGCCGGGTGGCGTGGGGAGCGGTGATCACCACCGGGATGCGCCCGGGCACCACCCGGAACCAGGGCGCGCCCGCCGCCAGCGGCTGGCCCTCGCGGGCGTCCAGCTGTTGCTGCACCTCGATGGCGCGGTACACCAGCGACGGCGCCACCATGGCGCGCTGCAGCGGCGCGGCGGTTACAGCGGCGGCGGTACGATCGGGCACGGCCGGTGCCGTTGCCGGGGAACCACACCCCCACAGTGACAGGGCCAGCAGGAGTGTAAGTACATACTTCATTTTGTGGTTCCCTTTCGACCGGTGACCAGTTTCTGTCCACAGATCGGCTTGTGGATATCTACAATCCCCGCCAGCCAGCATGCTACTATCCGGCGATACCAGCGCTGGTGCGCGCTCCGATACTATAAAAATGAAAAGGCGCCCATGTCGAAAAGTTTCCTGTCCAGGTTCCTGCTCAATCCGTTTTCCGGCGGCAAGCCCGCGTCCCGGCAGGCGCCGGACGTCGAGCAATTGTTCAATGGTATTCACGCGGACACGCGCGAGCCGCTGCTGACCAGCCTGCGCCGCATGCTGGAACCCGCCCAGGCGGAGGAGGTGCTGCAGGAGGCCTACCTGAAACTGCTGCTGGCACTGCGGGAAGACCGCGCGCCGGAACCGCGCGCCTTCCTTTACCGGGTGGCCCGCAACGAGGCCATCAGCCGCCTGCGGCACCAGAAGGTGGTGGAAGAGCGGGGTGCGCAAGTGCAGCTGGCCATGCCGGCGCACCACGAGGCGGTGGAGAGCCGCATCAGCCGGGAACAGGAACAGGGGGCGCTGCTGGCGGCCATCAATGCCCTGCCCCTGAAATGCCGGCAGGTGTTCGTGATGCGCAAGATCGATGGCCTCAGCCACGGGCAGATCGCCGAGGTGCTGGGCATTTCCACCAAGACGGTGGAAAATCACCTGGCGCGGGGCATGCGCCTGTGCCGCAACCATATTGTGGCAGGCGGTTTGCATCAGGCTACTGGTGAAACCATCAATACCCAACAGGTACCGGCCAGGGAGGGAAAAGTTGCAGCTGGATGAGTGGCTCTGTATCGGCATTCCCGACGAGGTGCAGGAGCAGGCATCGGCCTGGCTCGCGCGCCTGGACGCCGACCATGTCTCGCTCGACGAGCGCCAGCGCCTGTCCAGGTGGCTGGACGCGGACCCGACGCACCGCTGGGCCTTCGATGAGCTGTCGCAGCTGTACGCCCGCGCCGCCACCCTGTCCACGGTGCGCGCCCGGATCGATGCACCCCGGGTACTGCTGTTCCCGCAGCCCGCGACACCCCGGGCCCCCTCCCCTTCGGCACCGCCGGCAGACACTGCCGCTGCCGCCAGTGCGCCATCATTCCGCCAGCAATGGCAACCGGTGGTGGCCATGGCATTGATCGCCATCGGCCTGGTCCTCTCCCTGGGCCAGCCTCCCGCCTCCCAGCCCCGGCAGTCCGCCGAACCGGCGCCGGCCCACTACGCCCAGCCGCCGTCAATTGAGCAAAACCTGATCAGCGCCGATTGACCAACTTTTTTTCATTATCCCGTTAGGGGATTTTGCCTGCCCATGCGTTGAGCCAGTTAGAGGTAATTCTGCCGGGCCAGTCCCGGCCTGTACGCGACTCTAACAAGATCCCAATTCAAACAATAAGGGAATGCCAACCATGAGCAGAAAAGCGATGAGAGACCCCCGCAGCAAAAAATCACTGGCGCTGCTGTCCGGCATGCTGATGAGCCCGCTGGCACTGGCCATCCAGGGCCAGGCGAGTGACGACACCACAGCTGCAACCGAAAACCAGTCACTGGAAGAGGTAACGGTGGTGGGTACCCAGATCAAGGGTGCCCAGATCAATGATGCCCTGGCGGTATCCGTGATCAATGCCGAGGATATCGAGACACTGGGGGTCGACTCCGGCGATGAGCTGCTGGCCCTGATCCCGGAAAACGGGCAGAACTACTTCAACGAAGCCGAGAACATCAGCGGTGGCGTGAACTCCGCGCGCGGCGACATTGGCGCTTTCAACCTGCGCAACCTGGGCACCGGCAATACCCTGGTGCTGCTGAACGGCCGCCGGGTGGTGAATTCCGCGGCCTACCAGACCGAGGAAGTGGGCGGCAGCTTTGTGCCGGTCACCACCGTCAACTCCAATATCCTGCCCACCGCCGGCCTGCAGCGTGTGGAAGTGCTGCGCGACGGCGCCTCGGCGATTTACGGTGCCGATGCCGTGGCGGGTGTGGTCAACAGTGTGCTGAAGAGCGACTTCGACGGTTTCAGCGTGTCGGTCAAGCATTCCGAGTTCGACAACTTCGAGCGCGATACGCAGAAGCTGAGCATCGAGTGGGGCGAAACCTTCAACGAGGGCCGCACCAATGTGAGCGCCTTCTTCAGCCACTACCAGCGCGACCGCATCGCCGCTTCCGAGGACCCGCGCTGGGCCGACGCCGACCTGCGCGAGCGTATCCCGGAAAACTCCCCCTGGTTCGACGACACCGCGTTCCGCAACAACAGCGCCAACTCGCTGTACCCGCAGCTGGATATGCCCAGCGGCAGCATCGACGGCATTACCGACAGCCGCGGTGAGCTGGAGACCTACCCGGTGGGTGACGAGCGCTGCGAATACGCCATCAACCAGTATGTGTGCGGCGCGGTCGACGGCCAGGGCACCGAGCGCTACAACCTGAACGAGTTCCGCGATGTGAGCTCGGAGCTGGAGCGCAGCAACCTGTTTGTATTCCTGAACCACGACCTGGGCAACGGCATGGAGAGCTTCTCGGAGTTCGGCCTGTACCGCTCTGCCACCACCATGTCCCGCCACCCGACTGCTTCCTTCTCCACCTCGGAGCTGCTGTTCCCGGCGGAAAACCCCTACAACCCGTTCGGTGAGGACTTCATCCTCGACAACTACCGCTTTGCGGAGCTGCCGCGCATCGTCGAGAACGACGGCGACAACTTCCGCCTGCTGCAGGGCCTGCGCGGCGACCTGGGGGACTGGGAATGGGAAACCGCGGTACTGTGGAACCGCGACGAGAAAACTGACGTTACCCGCAACCGCGTGTCCAACACCCTGATGCAGGAAGCCCTCAACGATACCACCGAGGCAGCCTACAACCCGCTGAGCGGTGGCGTGGACAGCAATATCGAGCGTGCGCTGATCGATGTGCGCCGCGACAGCGAGAGCGAACTGAAGAGCTTCGACGTGAAGTTCTCCAACAATGGCCTGTTCAGCCTGCCGGCCGGTCCGGTGGCGGCGCTGGCGGGCTTCGAGATCCGCGAGGAATCCTTTGTCGACGACCGCGATGACCGCCTCGACGGCACTATCCAGTTCACCGACCAGGACGGCGATACCTATCCGTTTGTCTCCGACGTGGTGAACTCCAGCCCGACCCCGGACAACAGCGGCGAGCGCACTGTCACCTCCCTGTTCGGCGAGCTGCAAGTGCCGGTATTCGATAACTTCGACATGCAGCTGGCGCTGCGCCACGAGGACTTCTCCGATTTCGGCGATGCCACCGTGGGCAAGGTGGCCTTCGGCTACCGCCCGGTTGAGCAGCTGCTGCTGCGCGGTTCCTGGTCCGAGGCGTTCCGCGCACCGAACCTGGTCACCATCAACGAGGAGATCATCGCCCGCAACAGCTCCACCACCGACTGGGCCTGCGTCTATGCGGCCGAGAACGGCGGCGACCCGGACCAGGATGTGCTCGACTGCAGCTACTCGATCCAGCGTATTGCCCAGGGCAGCGATGAACTGGAAGCCGAGCAGTCCACCAACACCTCGCTGGGCCTGGTGTTCACCCCGCTGGACAGCCTGACCGTGACCGTGGATTACTGGTCCATCGAGAAGGAAGACACCATCGGCCTGTTCGGTGAGGAAAACCACACCCTGCTGGACCTGTACTACCGCCTGCAGAACGGCACCGCCAACTGCGGCTCGGTGGGCAACACGGCGGTGAGCCGCGGTGAGGTGGATCCCGACGAGGCGGGCTACTACGAGGCCGCCGGTATCTGCGCCGCGGGCAGCATCGACTCGGTGAACGACCGCTATGCCAACCTGGATACCCGCACCCTGGCCGGTTACGACGTGGGCATCTACTACGACCTGTACACCGATATCGGTGAGTTCGGCCTGAAGTACAACGGCTCGTTCACCACCAAGTTCGAGCAGGATGCCGGTGGCGATGCGGCAGTACTGGTGCAGGCGCAGCAGAACGGCGATATCCCGGTCAACTACCCGGTCGCGGGCTTTGCCGACCTGATCGGCAAGAACGGCAACCAGGAAGAGCGCCACTCGGTGCAGCTGAACTGGCGTTACGACCAGTTCGGTGCGTCCCTGAGCGGCTTCCGGATCGGCGACTTCTACCAGGATTCCCTGACCCTGGAAGACGGCACCCGTTACGTCATCCCGTCGATGACCACCTACGATGCCACCGTCGACTATCGCTTCGACTACGCCGGCGCGAGCAACCGTGTGCGCTTCGGGGTCAAGAACCTGACCGACGAGCGCGCGCCGCTGGCCGACCGCTACTTCGGTTACTTCTCCGATGCCCACAGCGACTACGGCCGCTATTACTACCTGAGCCTGAAGTCCAGCTTCTAAGCCAGGCACTGGCAAGCCGGTTTCCCGCAGTGCACTATTGCGGGAAACCGGCCCCGCCAATTCGCGCATATTCCCGAGGTAAATTCGATGAGCAATACTCCCGACCTTGCCCATTCCCAGCCCGGCAGTGGCGCTGGCATCCAGCGCCCCGGCTACCAGGGCATCGGGCTGCTGCTGGGGCCGGCACTGTTTGTGCTGATGATGCTGTTCGCCGACGTGCAGACCACCATGAACCCGGTGGCCTGGAAGGTGGCGGCCATCGGCCTGTGGATGGCGGCCTGGTGGGCCACCGAGGCGGTCCCCGTGCCCGTGACCGCGTTGCTGCCCATTGCCACTTTCCAGCTGGTGGGCATCAGCACCATGAAGGAGGCCACGGCCCCCTACGCCAACCCGATCATCTACCTGTTTATGGGTGCCTTTGTGCTGGCCCTGGCGGTGGAGCGCTGGAACCTGCACAAGCGCATCGCGCTGATGATCCTGAGCCGCACCGGCACCGACGGCCGGCGCATGATCGGCGGTTTCATGCTGGTGGCGGCGCTGCTGTCCATGTGGATGACCAACACCTCCACCACCATGATGCTGTTCCCCATCGCCATCTCGGTGACGGCGATCATTGTGGAAAATGTGGAGGGGCTGTCCGAGCGCGCCCGCTCGCACTTCCAGACCGCCATGCTGCTGGCGCTGGCCTACGCCGCCACCATCGGCGGGCTGGCGACCCTGGTGGGCACCCCGCCCAACGCGCTGCTGGCCGCGTTCCTGGCCGATAACTACGGTATCGAGATCGGCTTTGCCCGCTGGATGCTGATCGGCGTACCGGTTGCCGCCGTGCTGCTGCCGCTGGGCTGGCTGCTGCTGACCCGCTGGGTCTACCGGGTGGAGATCCCGGAAAACGCCGAGGTAAAGGCGCACCTGCAGGAACTGAAAGCCGAGCTGGGCCCGATCTCCAAACCCGAGGCAAGGGTCGCCATCATCTTTGCGCTGGTGGTACTGGCGTGGATGCTGCGCCGCCCGCTTTCATCGGCTTTCGGCCTCGAGGGGCTCTCGGACGCCGGCATCGCCATGGCCGCGGCCATGCTGCTGTTCCTGGTGCCGAGCGGTGACTCCAGGCAGGAGCAACTGATGACCTGGCAGGACGTCAGCCGGCTGCCCTGGGGCGTGCTGGTGCTGTTTGGTGGCGGCTTGGCCCTGGCCTCACAGGTGTCCGCCTCCGGCCTGGCGGCCTGGCTGGGCGAGAGCCTGTCGCTGGTGTCGGCGATCGGTGTGATTGCGCTGGTGGTGGCAGCCACCGGGCTGGTGATTTTCCTCACCGAGCTCACCAGTAACCTGGCCACCACCGCCACCTTCCTGCCGGCGGTGGCGGCCATTGCGGTGCAGGCCGATATTTCCCCGCTGCTGCTGTGCGTGCCGATCACGCTGGCCGCCAGCTGTGCATTCATGCTGCCGGTGGCCACGCCGCCGAACGCCATCGTCTATGCCTCGGGCATGCTGACGATTCCGCAGATGGTGCGCGCCGGTGTGACACTGAACCTGCTCAGCCTGGTACTGCTGGCCATTGTCGCCACCCAGTGGGCGCCGCGCGTCCTGGGCCTGTAAGCGTTGCGGGCGCCGGGGTGTTGTTCCCCGGTGCCCGCCCCCGGCTGGACAAAAAAGCCGGAGACAAAAGAGGAGCCCTACCCATGGCATCCATCAAGCAATTCCTCGCCGCCAGCGCCCTTGGCCTGCTGGCCACCTGCCCCGCCCTGGCCGCAACTGCCGCCCCGGACAGTCCGCCCCTATCCATCGAGGAAATTTTCTCGCCGGAAAACAAGACCCAGAAGGTGCTGGATATCGAAGTGGCGCTGGCCTCGGCCCAGGCCGAGCTGGATATCATTCCCGACTGGGCCGCCGCCGAGATGGCCGCGAAGGGCAGCACAAAGTATGTATCCCAGGAAGACCTGGCAAGTGAATACGCCGTGGTGCGCCACCGGATGGTGGCACTGCTGAACGTCTGGCAGCGGGCAATGGACCCGAAGGCCGCCGAGTATATGCACTTCGGCGCGACCACGGTGGATATTTACGATACCGCGCTGGTGCTGCAGCTCGAGCAAGCCACCCGCACCCTGGTGCAAGATCTGCGGGCACTGGAAGCAATCATGATCCGCCTGGCGGATGAGCACAAAAATACCGTGATGGTCGGGCGCACCCTGGGCCAGCACGCCCTGCCAATCACCTTCGGCAAGAAGGTGAGCACCTGGCTGGGGGAAAACCGCCGCAACATCGAGCGGCTCAAGGAACTGCATGGCCGCCTGTTGCGCTCCGGCATCCTCAAGGGTGCGGTGGGCAGCTACGTGGGCCTGGGTGAAAAGGGTATCGAGGTGGAACGCGCCTTCGCCCGCCACCTGGGATTGCAGGAACCCTATGCGGACGACTGGCACGGCGCGCGCGACGTGATTGCCGAATACGCCGGCACCCTGGCCATGATCAGCCGCTCCCTGGGCCGCGTCGGCAACGAGCTGTTCCTGCTGCAGATGACGGATATCGGCGAAACCCTGGAGGTTCGCCGCAAGACTGCCGTGGGCAGCAGCACCATGCCGCACAAGAAAAACCCCAGCAAGTCAGAGGCGCTGGTGTTCTACGCCCGCCGCATCCCGCGCACCGCGGAGACCATTGCCGATGACATGATCAATGTGTTCGAGCGGGACAATACCTCGCGCACCAACCGCCTGCTGGCAGAGATCTCGCTGGATGCGGAAGAGATGCTGGCGGACGCCAGGGGCCTGCTGTCCAACCTGCAGGTGAACCCGGAGGCCATGCGGGCCAACCTGGACAAGACCGGCGGCATGATCCTGTCCCAGCGGGTGGCCTTTGCCCTGGCGGACAAGATTGGCAAGACCACCGCCAATGCCCGCCTGCACGAGCTGGCCACCGACGCCATGGACGAGGGCATCACCCTGCGCCAGGCAATCGAGCGCAGCGACGACCTGGGCCCGCTGTTCAGCGGCGAACAACTGGACGCACTGTTCGATGCCACCACCTATACCGGCCTGGCGGCGCAGCAGGTGGAGGCGGTGATTGCCTACTGCCGCGAGGCACGCAAGCAGGACCATATGCTGGCCCCCTAGCCCTGGCCTGCGGCTGCCACCGACAGATACTCTTCACCCCCGCCGGCCACAGGCCGGCGACTTTCCCACAGCCGGCGCCGGCTTGTGTTTAAAAAGCCTGGCCCGCCCCGTCGAACAACCTGCCAACCCGGTTTCGGCCCCGCCAACTTGCACTGCGATGCACGCCTTGCCAATTTATTCACACCCGGCGATTCGAGCCCTGCTGCCACAGGCAGGGTCAGCGAGTGCTCACTGCAGCGTTTAATAACCACCACTTAAACCGGGCGATGATGAAATTCCGGTTACTAACACATTCTTGGGATAGATCTGTGAATAAGTTTTGAGTATCCCGCCGGAACCGCATGGTTACTGGCCCCGGAAAAAACGTGTGAAAAAACAACGATTTGCGTGTGCCCCACGAAAAGTACACCTGCATGGCTACACGAGCGAATGAACAAAAAAAGACCTCACCGCTCTGCTATCAACATTTTCCACCGCCCAAAATTTGACCAGGGGACAAAGTCGAGCGTAGTTATATTGTGTGGAAGTAACTGATTGAAGGCGCGTACCCGGGTTCTTTGCTGAGTACTACGAGCTGTATGCTGAATACCAATAGCCACTCATACGTGTGCCCTAGAGTAGCTTTGATAAATTATTGATCTGCTAGGGAACTACAGGCCAAATAATTCTCTCGATAAGCGAGCAATATTAATCTAGAAACCTGTTCGGGATCTGCTGGGCAAAGAAATGGCAAAAGCCGCAGCGCATACATCCGGAACAGCCCCTAGTTAAAAGTTCAAGATTAACTTTCATAGAATCCTCTTGGCGTCCACCGATAATATCCCACCAATAACCTGAGAAATTAAAGTTATCTCCAATATAAATTTATAATTATCTTAAACGAAGAAAAGAATTTTCTAGTAAGGTAAAAGCTCAAATTTTTCGCGCCAAGTTTTAACTAAAACGGTTTGCAAGCATTGTCGACACAAATTCCGATTGATAATTTCCAACTGACAACGGAGGTATCTACTAGTAATAACTTAAGCAAGGATGCTACATGTCTTACTTCAAAATATTTTCTATTTGTAAATTAAAGAATTTCATAATATACAGCTCATCCACATCTATCGAAAAATACCGATTGCTACCAGCCGCCTGTATTCTTTTATCAATTAGCGTCTTACCTTCTGAATCAATGGCCAATAATCATAAATGTGCTCCGCCAAAGATTTTGGAGTGTATCGATGTTACCGGTCGTCCGTTACCTGACTATGCACCGCCAATCTACTCCCCTCCCGCCGGGCCGACAGCTCTCTTCCCCAGGCCACCGTCACGACCAGCGTATCCTGGGAACAAGGATAAACAAAACAATAAGAAAGACAGCAAGGAGGAGTGTATAAACAAATATAGAAAGGCTGAAAGTAATTGTAAAAGGACGTATAAGGTATATGGTACTGGTTTGTGCCTTTACCCTTTCATCCAATTTGGTGTCGGTGCATCCGGGAGACTACCAAAAGCCTTTGTTGGTAGCGCAGAGACAACATCAGGAGTCGGAGCTGCAGCATTCTGCACGGCACTATATGAAAAAGCTGCTGGCTGGTGCAAACAACAAGCTAAACTTGCCTCTGAAAGATGCAAGTAATCACTGAGGGATAGTAAATTGAGCGATCAGAGAATTGATTTCGAAAACTTTTCCACAGGCAAAGCCGAGAACGAATCAAGTAAAACTCAAACTGGCAGAAAAAAGAGATATCACCTATTTATTACCCTATGGATAGTAACGGTGATCAGCTGGGCAATAATTGACCACTACATAGCAAATAGTGCAGTTTTCAAGTCTGAGGACAACTTCTTCCGCTATTTTAATGCGGTAATACATCTTATAACACTTGGGTTTAATTTGCGTGCTCAGCTATCAAGCCTGGATTAATACACCCAATGTCAGGGAGATCGAAACTCGGGTCGATTTAGTAGTCGCATATATAAACCCTTTCTAATTATGCTAGATAGAGACGAGCCAGGAAGGCCATGTTCTTAAACAGAATCAAATTACTCAGGAAACATCATTACGTACTCTATTTATCAACTTTAGCTTTTCTTTTGGCGCTGCTATTCACTATTAGCGTTGCTTATTTAAAGCGATTCAACCTGCATAGTCACCCTGAAAGAGTAGCCGCAGCCGACGACATCAACTCCTCTTCTGAAATCACACCTTCTCCGGGTAACAAGAATACTGGGGAAAGGAGATCTCCTTCTTTCCAAATTCTTGGCTCTCAGGAGTTATCATCGCTCGAAGCTGACTCTCAGAAGTGGAAGAGAAAAAGGGGCTATTTCAGCGAAGAAGAGCTGGGCCTCTACTTGAGTTATGACCGAGACACTCTCTGGAAGCTCGCGAATCAGGGAGATTTGATCGCAATGGATCTTTGGGCGGACACCCTTGACAGGGAAGGTTACGAAGAAGAAGCGATACAAGCCCGACTCATATCTGCTGCTTATGGGCCGACTGAACCACTGACCGAAATGGTCTCTATCTTCCGTACAAATCTCTGGTCCGGAGACTTGGAAGAAGTTGATAGATTGGTCAATCTCAAGTCAATGCTTGTCTACGCTGAAGTTGCCGCTATGCGAGGGGATCCGGAGGGGATTCTAGTGAGTCTGCATGAACTCCATAGAAGCGGAGTTTCGCTCAGTGAGTCAGAGAAAATGAATATTTCCTCTTCTGCGAAAGAAATTTACGACAGTCTCACCAAGCAGAGAGAAGCGATTGGCCTACCGCCATTTGATAATCATACCCATCCTTTTGTTGAGCTTCAGTTTAGCTTTATGGCTTACCCGATTCCAAATCCGAATCAGTGGGCATCTGACTATATAAATGAGGCCCCCCGGATGGTAATCACCAATCCGGGGGAGTAGTTTTCTGGCCAGGAAACCTATTCACAGAAAGCTTTTCGTGCTCTCTGTTTAGTTAACAGTATTTTTTATTCAGCTTTTTCAGCTTTCATTTTACTGTCGTTTCTATCGCTATCAGTTGCCGATTCATACGGCATCTGCTCCGCATAGACATCCCAGTTATCCACCAGGGTGTTCACCACGCGGCTGCCCACGCGGTAGGCGCTTTCCAGTGCGATGGCCAGGCCGGCGTAGTCTTCGCCCTCGCTCAGCAGGCTCTCGGCGGCGGTCATGCCCGGGTGCGGTACGGTGAAGTTGCTGGCGGTGCGCAGGACCATCAGGCGGTCGTAGTCGGCCTTGCCGGCGCGGTCCAGGTAGAACAGGCTCTGGGCGGTGCCGGTGTCTTCCATGGCGGAGGAGACGAAACTGCCCTGCCCCTCGGTCCAGTAGTCCACCCACTTGTTTGCCCACTGGTTCAGGTGCTCGCCGTGCCAGAAGGTCATGCCGGCCAGGTTGTCCCCTTTCATGACGAACGGCTTGCGCTGGGCATTGGGGTACCCTTCCAGGTGCTCGCGGTTCTCGGCGATGGTGGGATCGTCGCTCAGCTCCGTGTCCCTGGTCAGCTGGTAGGCCCACTCGGTGAGATCACCGTTGATCTGGAATACCTCGCCCTGGTTGGGCGGGCGCTTTTCCGGGTAGGGGCCCTTGCTGAACAGCGGGAAGATGCCGGTGCTCCAGTCTTCGGGGATTTCGCGGCTGTCGATCTCGTGCATCAGGTCGCCGTCCACCAGCCACTCGGCCCAGGCGGCGGAGCCGATGGAACCGTCGGCCGGGTCGAAGCCGGAAATGCCGGCCACCAGCCAGTAGGCCTTGCTGAGGTCGAAGCGCGGGTCCAGGCCCAGCGCCATTACCGCCGACGCGGACTTGTTGGTGCCCATGCCGGTCACCATGCCCAGCACGCCGGTTTCCGGGTTCAGGTACAGGTCGTGGTGCGACTGCGGGAAGGGGAAGCGCTGGGTCAGTTGCTGGCGCTCTTTCCACAGCTGGAATTCACCGGCGGTATCGCCCTGGTCCTCGCCGATCTCGAACATATTGATCACCACCACCTTGACCGGGATGGGTTCCTGCGCGCCGGCGACGGCCCCGGCATCGCGCTGTTCACAGGCGGCCAGGAACAGCAGGCCCAGCAGCAGCGGGATCAGTACCAGGGGGGAGCGGATCGCCGCGTGGGCAAGGCGGGCCGGGGAAAAGTTTTTCAACATCTTTTTCTCTTCTCGTTGTTGCAGTCCATCGTCAGGATGCATATGGGGCTCTCGGTTCAGCAGTTCAGTTGGCGGCGGTGACCGGTGTGGTGAACTCGCACAGGCCATAATGTTCGCAGGTAAAGCCGTGGCTGCGGGGCACCACGTCACCGAGCACTGCGGTACCGCGATGCTCGAGGCGCTTGCGGAAGGCATCGACGCGCAGCTCGTAGTCGCGCAGCAGCCGGTCCCGGGTCTCTTTGTCGACAAAGGCATGCTTGAGCGAGTTGCGCCCCAATGACACCAGCTCTTCCCAGGACAGGTTGAACTCCTTGACCGCGACAAAGTATTCATCGGTCATGTTGGAATCCCACATGCCGCGGTCATCGGTGGACAGGGCGACCGGGATACCGGTGCGCAGGTACTCGGGAAACGGGTGCTGGCTGTAATCGTCCACGTACTCCAGCAGCAGGTTACTGATCAGGTTGATTTCCACCAGGTGGTCACTGTTGCGCATCAGCAGCATGGTGTCCGGGTCGCTGATGAGGTTGACGCCATGACCGATGCGGCTGGCGCCCAGCAACAGGGTATCGCGCACATGCTGGTTGGGCTCGTCCACCTCGCCGGCATGGATGGCCAGCGGGATTGCGGGAATCTCGCGGCGCATCTTGCGCAGGGTGGGCAGGAAGCGCAGCGGGTGCCCCTTGTCGTTGTCCTCGCGGCCGACAAAGTTGATGCCCACGAACAGGTCGCGGTGGCGGTCGACGAATTTGTAGATCCACTCCAGGTCCTGCTCGGCGTTGTCGGTAAAGCGCAGCAGGTAGTACTGCATGCGTACCGTGACGTCCGTGGCGCGGGCATCCGGCTCAGCCAGGCGCGCGCGGAAGATATCCGCCACGGCGTCGGGGGCATAGTCGCTGCCATCGGGCTTCAGGTAGTAGCGCGTGCCTTCCATGGTCTCCAGGTAGCTGAGCCCCTCGCGGGCGAAGGCCTGCATGTTGCGCACCAGCATCTCGGCGTTGATATGCGGGTTGCGGCCCAGCTCATTGAGGCGCTGCCAGTGGGTCTGGAAGAATTCCTCGCGGCCCTCGTGCGCCTTGTCCAGGCGGATGCTGTCCAGCCAGGCGGCCTTCTCTTTCGCATCCAGTGCCTCGAGTTTCTTGTACTCGCCCTTTTCGCACTCGGACAGCTGCTGGTAGCTGGATTCCTGCAGGTTGCGGAAGTACAGCAGGTAGGGCGCCATGCCGAACATGTTGCTGCCGTAGCCGGCGCAGTTATCGATGCGCACCCGGGTGTAGTACTGGTAGCCACCGTTCAGCTTCTGGTCGGTGGCCAGGTCATACCACCACTCACTGAAGTTGGAACCGGTGAGGTGGTTGTGCAGGTCGCCGCCCTTGGGCAGCGCATACAGGAAGCGATAAAGATCGGAGTCGCTGGCTTCTGCCTTGAACTCCTCGAACCACTGGCCATCGCTGGCGCTGGCCGCCGTTGCGACTAGTGCCAGTAACAGGCCCGCCACCCGCGAACAGAGGGTGTGACTGCGGCTGCTCTTCAGGCTGGTCATGGATATCTCTCTTATCTGCCTATGTAGGCGCGCAAGTTACAGGTCCGCTACCCGCTTTCATAGGGGCCACGATGACTGCACAGGCACGGTCATTGTGGCCCCTGGCGCAATATCCGGGTTAGAAGTTTTTATTAAACTCCACGCCCAGGATACGCGGATCGTTGACGAAGCCGGTCAGGTTATTGAAGTCGATCTGTCCCTTGATGTTCTCCTCGTCGGTGATGTTGCGGCCGAAGAAGGCCACTTCATAGTCGCCGGCAAAGCTGGTGTAGCCAACGCGCAGGCCGCCCTCGAACTGGCCGTCGATGGTGTATTCCTTCGCCTCGTACAGCGCCAGGCTGGTCTCCCCCTGGTAGGCCCAGTCGGTGTAAAAGAACACTTCGCCGGTGGTGCCCACGGGCTGGCTGTAGCGCAGGGTGAAGTTGTAGATGGTTTCCGGCGCGGACTGGAACGGGTTGCCGTCGATCAGCGCCAGGCCGTCGGCGGTCAGCGGGTCGGTGACAGTGCACTGGCCGGAACCGCAGGGCGCGGTGGTAAGCCCGGCATCCTGGATTTCGGTATCGGCGAAACCGGCACCGGCGGTGACCAGCAGGTTGTCGGTGGCCACCCACTCCAGGTCCACCTCAAAGCCCTGGCCCACACCTTTGTCAGCGTTCAGCAGGCGGTTGAAGTTGCCACCACCACCGACGGCGGTCAGCTGGATGTCGTCGATCTGGTAGTAGAACACCGAGCTGTTCAGGCGCAGGGTGTTTTCCAGCAGGTCGGCCTTGTAGCCCACCTCGAACGAGGTGATGGTCTCGGAGTCCGCCACCGAGGGGCTGCCCTCGAAGGCCACGTCGCGGGCCTGGATCGACTGCGCGCGGAAGCCTTCCGCCAGGCGCACATACAGGCTGGAGAAGTCATCCAGCTGGTAGTTGAGGCTGCTCTCCCAGCTCAGCTGGTTGTCATCGATACTGACAGGCTCGTAGTCCTGCACGGCGGCGGCGCCGATCAGCAGGGCGAAGCCGTCCACGTTCTGCTGCCCAACCACCAGGGTCTTCTCGTCGTAGGTGTAGCGCAGGCCCAGGGTACCGGTGAGTGCCGGGGTGAAGTCGTAGGAGGTCTGGCCGAACAGCGACCAGGACTCGTTGCCGTGGCTGACGGTGGTGGCCCCGAAGAAACCATCGATACTGGTGACGTCCAGCTCGGAATCAAAATAGAAGCCACCGGCCTGCCACTGCAGCGGGCTGGCGGTATTGCTGGCCAGGCGCACTTCCTGGGTCAGCTGGGAGACATCGGCCTGGTCCTCGGTGACCGCATCGAAGGGAATAAAGCCGGGGCCGTCGCCGGCCACACCGCCGTCGATATCGCCCTTGCTGAGGCCGTCGGCGCCCTCGTAGGCGGAGATACTGGTGAGGATCACGTCGCCCAGGTCCCACTCCAGTTTCAGGGAGGAGCCGGCGCTCTCGTATTGCTGCGGGTTGTTGTCGCCCTGGTTGTAGTAGACGGAATCGCGGTCGAAGTTATCGCTCAGCTTGCCTTCGGCACCCGGCTCGAGGATATTGGCGCGGAAGATGCTGGCGGTGCCGTCCAGGTCACGCTGGTGCACATTCAGCAGCGCGGAGAAATCATCGGTGGGGGTCCACAGCAGCTGGGCGCGGCCGGCCAGCTCGGTGAAGCCGCCCATGGCCTCCTCCTCGCCGGTGCCGCTGGGGCCACCTGAATAGGTATTGTCGATCCAGTCGCCGCGCTCCTGGCGCAGGAACGACACCCGTGCCGCCAGCTTGTCGTCCACCAGGCTGCCACCCACGGCGCCTTCTATATTCGCAGTACCCAGCCCACCGGCGGCTACCTTCGTATATCCCCCGGTCTCCCAGGTGGGCTTGCGGCTGTCGAACTTGACGATACCGGCGGTGGTGTTGCGCCCGAACAGGGTGCCCTGCGGGCCGCGCACCACTTCCACCTGCTCCACGTCGAAGATGGGGAAGCTCTTCAGCACCACGTTTTCCTGCACCACCTCGTCGAAGATGATGGATACCGGCTGCGAGGCGGCCAGGTCGAAGTCGGAGTTACCCAGGCCGCGGATATAGAAGCGCGGTGCGGCGCGGCCGTTGGAGGATTCCGCGTACAGGTTGGGCACCCGCGCCGCCAGCGCGAGGATATCGTCGCCGGCGGAGAAGATGCTGTCGAAACGCTCCCCGGACAGCGCCGCCACGGAGATGGGCACGTCCTGCAGGCTCTCCGCGCGCTTCTGCGCAGTCACCGTGACCTCTTCCAGGCGCTTGCCTTCAGTGTCCTGGGCGAACGCTGCCGGAACCGTGGCCGCAATGGCACTCGCGAGTAGGGTCGGGGTAATTACTCTGCTCATTTATCTTTTTCCTTGAAGCAGCCAGCGGCCGTTCCCGTAGGGACGGCCGCTGGCCATGGGTTCTCGTGGTTGGGGTAGCGTGTCCCGCGCTGCTCTTGCGGCAGCCTGGCTGTGGGCGCGGGCCGGGAGCCGCGCTGCCGGGCCCCACAGGGTGACCGGCCACAAATAGGAAACACGATTGAATTCACATAATTTTTATACCGACGTGCAATGAGCAACCGGCGTGCCAACTGGCTGGAAAATCGCAAGGGAACTGCCTGCAAGTCGATGGTGACCAGATCAGTATGCCTGTTATCAGGCTTCACTCTTATCGTTCCGGCAAAGCAGGCTGATCACGCCCGGCCACTATGCACCATAAAAGCTCATCGCGCTGGGCACGGTGATAAAACTGCACCTTTACAGGGCATGGCGCGCCGAACCACATTGGCTCCCGCATGCACAGCGCCTACAATCCCTCACTGCCCCTGTGGCTATTCGATGACGGGGACTGGACACGCGAAATTCCACCAGGCCGGTTTGCCGGCCCTTTTCCGGGAAGCTTCCATGAATACGGACACTCTGACTTTACCCGAGGTAGATGAAACCCGGCAGCGGGAGATGCTGCAGGCCCTCCTGGAGCAGCAGCGCAACGCCTACCTGCAGGAGCCGGCGCCGGATTACGACTCTCGTGTCAGCGACCTGAAGACCCTGGCGCGGATGCTGCGGGACCACCAGGACGCAATCGTGCAGGCCATCAGCGACGACTATGGCAATCGCTCCGGTGTGGAAAGCCTCTTCTGTGAGGTTTACGTGGCCCTCGACGGCATCAAGGACGCCATCAAGAACCTGAAGAAGTGGATGAAGCCCCAGCGCCGCCACACCCCCATGCTCAATTACCCGCTGTCGAAAAACCGGGTGATCCCGCAGCCGCTGGGCGTGGTGGGTGTCATTGTGCCGTGGAACTTCCCGGTGAACCTGGCCTTCGCCCCGCTCACCAGTATCTTTGCCGCGGGTAACCGTGCCATGGTGAAGATGTCTTACAACTCCTGCAAACTGGCGGCGCTGTTGGAGCGGATCAGCGGTGATTACTTCCCGCCGGAAAAACTCACGTTCATTGCCGATGATGACGGCAGCCTGGGCCCTATTTTCTCCACCCTGAAATTCGACCACCTGTTGTTTACCGGCTCCACGGCCACTGGTCGCGCGGTCATGCGCTCGGCCGCTGACAACCTGACGCCGGTAACCCTGGAACTGGGCGGCAAGTCGCCGGCGATCATCGGCCCGGACTTTTCCCTGAATACCGCCGCCGAGCGGATCATGTTCTGGAAGCTGCTGAACGCCGGCCAGATCTGCACCACGGTTGATTACCTGTTTGTACCCGAAAATTCGCGCGACAGTTTTGTAAACAAGGCCAGGCTGCTGGTGCAGAAACGGTACCCGGACCTGCAGAGCGAGGATTACACTTCGGTCATCGACGACAACGCCTACCGCCGTCTCTGGGCAACGCTGGATGACGCCGTGCAAAAAGGGGCAACGGCCATCGACCTTTCCAACGGGCAGGGCCGCCGCGATGATCCACTGCGCAAGTTTCCGCCGCACCTGCTGCTGGATGTCACCGACGATATGGAAGTGATGCAGCGTGAGATCTTCGGCCCACTGCTGCCGATCAAGACTTACCGGGACCGCGAGGAGGTGGCGCGCTACATCAACGCGCGGCCGCGGCCGCTGGCCCTGTACCCCTTCACCGACGACAGGTCGCTGACAGACTACTATGTCGAGCGGGTGATTTCCGGCGGCGTCACGGTGAATAATTGCATCCTGCATGTGGCCCAGCACGATATCCCGTTCGGCGGCGTCGGCGACAGCGGCATGGGGCACTACCACGGCTACGAGGGCTTTATCGCCTTCTCCAAACTGCGCCCGGTGTTTTACCAGGGGCCGCTGGATCCGCTGAAGATGCTGATGCCGCCCTACGGCAAGACGGCCCGGAAGATTCTTGATGTGATGATCAAAATGACGCGGTAGCCTACCCCCAAAGAATAGAGCCGTCGCCAAACAAAAAAGGCCACCCCGCGGGGTGGCCTTTTTTATCCGGTGAAGCGAGGCTGTTACACCTGCTCCACCGTCTGCTCGATGCGACCGAAGATGGACTGGCCCTTGTCGTCCAGCATCTCGATGGCAATCCTGTCCCCGAAGCCCATAAAGGAGGTGCTGGGCTTGCCGTCCTGGATCGTCTCGATCATGCGGATCTCGGCGATACAGCTGTAGCCAACACCACCCTCTTTGACCGGCTTGCCGGGGCCGCCGTCCAGCTTGTTGGACACGGTACCGGAACCGATGATGGTGCCGGCGCCCAGCGGGCGGGTCTTGGCGGCGTGGGCGATCAGCTGGCCGAAGTGGAAGGTCATGTCCACGCCGGCATTCGGCTCACCAAACTTGCTGCCGTTCAGTTCGGATACCAGCGGCAGGTGCAGCTTGCCCTCTTTCCAGCTGTCACCCAGCTGGTCCGGGGTGACGCACACCGGCGAGAAGGCGCTGGACGGCTTGGACTGGTAGAAGCCGAAACCCTTGCCCAGTTCGTTCGGGATCAGGCCGCGCAGGGAAACGTCGTTCACCAGCATTACCAGCTTGATGTGCTTGAGTGCATCCTCGGGGGAAACACCCATGGGCACGTCGTCGGTGATGACGGCGATCTCGGCCTCGAAGTCGATGCCGAAGCCCTCGCTCTGCGGCATTTTCACCGGCTCACGGGGAGCCAGGAAAGTGTCGGAACCGCCCTGGTACATCAGCGGGTCGGTCCAGAAGCTCTCGGGCATTTCCGCACCGCGGGCCTTGCGTACCAGCTCCACGTGATTGACGTAGGCGCTGCCATCGGCCCAGTGGTAGGCGCGCGGCAGCGGTGAGTGGCACTGGGCCTGGTCGAAGGCCTCGCCGGCCACTTCGCCGCTTTCCAGTTGCGCGTGCAGTTTTTCCAGCTTGCCGGAAACCTGCTCCCAGTTGTCCAGTGCGGCCTGCAGGGTCGGTGCAATATCACCGGCCGGCGCCATGCGGGACAGGTCTTCGGAGACCACGACCAACTTGCCGTCGCGGCCGGATTTAAGGCTGGCTAACTTCACTGTGCCTCCCCTTTTGTATTCGGATTGAATTCGCCCTCACCGTGCATCCAGGCGGCGTGCCGCGGTGCCTTCTTGGTGCGGGACCACTCTTCGAGCATGTCTTCCGCTACCCGCTTCAGCTCCTCGTGCATGCCCGGCTCGGCGGTGTTGGCGGCGAGCTCGATACGGTGCCCGTTCGGGTCGAAGAAGTAAATGGACTTGAAGATGGTGTGGTCGGTGGGCCCGAGCACATCGATTCCCGCATCCTCGAGCTTCTGCTTCATGGCCAGCAGCTCGTCCATGCTCTCCACTTCCAGCGCAATATGCTGCACCCACATAGGGGTGTTCTGGTCGCGGCCCATATCCGGGGAGTTGGGCAGCTCAAAGAACGCCAGGACGTTGCCCTGCCCCGCATCCATGAAGATGTGCATGTACGGGTCAGGTTCCCCGGTGGAGGGAACCTTGTCTTCGGCGATGGCCAGCTGGAAGTCCATGCCCAGGAGATCGCGGTAAAACTCCACGGTCTCCTTGGCGTCGCGACAGCGGTAGGCCACGTGGTGAATACGCTTGATGCCCATTTAGGCCTCCGGCTTGTCTTCTTTCTTGTCACCGATCACGCCGCGCTTGAGCTGGTCGCGCTCGATGGACTCGAACAGTGCCTTGAAGTTGCCCTCGCCGAAGCCTTCGTCTTCCTTGCGCTGGATAAACTCGAAGAACACCGGGCCGAGCATATTGGCGGAGAAGATCTGCAGTAGCAGGCGCGGCTGGCCGCCCTCGGTGGTACCGTCCAGCAGCAGGCCGCGGGCCTTCAGCTCTTCGGTCGGCTCGCCGTGGCCCGGCAGGCGCTCTTCCAGCATGTCGTAGTAGGTTTCCGGGGGCGGGGTCATGAATTCCATGCCCTGCTCTTTCAGGCGGTCCCAGCACTTGATCAGGTCGTCACAGGCAAAGGCGATATGCTGGATGCCCTCGCCGTTGTACTTCATCAGGAACTCTTCGATCTGGCCGCCGCCACCGGCTGCCTCTTCGTTCAGCGGGATGCGGATCTTGCCGTCCGGCGCAGTCATGGCCTTGGACAGCAGGCCGGTGTACTCGCCCTTGATGTCGAAGTAGCGGATCTCGCGGAAGTTGAACAGGTCTTCGTAGTACTTGGCCCAGTAGTCCATGCGGCCGCGATAGACGTTGTGGGTCAGGTGGTCCAGGGTATGGAAGCCGCAGCCTTCCGGATGCTTGTCGACGCCTTCCAGCCAGTGGAAGTCGATGTCGTAAATGGACTCGCCTTCCTTGTAACGGTCGATCAGGTACAGGGTGGCGCCACCGATACCCTTGATGGCCGGCAGGCGCAGTTCCATCGGGCCGGTTTCCACTTCCACCGGCTGGGCGCCCTTCTTGATCGCCTCGTTGTAGGCGAAGGTGGCGTCCTTCACGCGGAAGGCCAGGCCACAGGCGGACGGGCCGTGCTCGCGGGCGTAGTAGTCGGCGTGGCTGCCCGGCTCGTAGTTGGTAATAAAGTTGATGTCACCCTGGCGCCACAGCTCGACGTCCTTGGTGCGGTGGCGGGCCACCTTGGAGAAGCCCATGGCCGTAAATACGGTTTCGAGGATGCCTTTCTCCGGCGCGGTAAATTCGACAAACTCAAAGCCGTCGAGGCCCATCGGGTTTTCAAACAAATCGGCCATGTGTTCCTCCGTTATCTCTCACTTTATGTGCCGCCATGCGGGTGTGGCGGCGGACTGATTAGTTTCAGGTGCAACGAACTTAGTTGCATGTGTAACTAATGTCAAGCGGCGCCCCCTGCGCCGTCGCGACGCGGGCTTGAACTTCAGTCAAATTGCCCGCTATAGCCTGCATCTTCACCGTTTATGCCCACATTTTCGGAGAAAATGGGGCGCGCAGCCCAATCGTACGCTCCTGCCGGGCTGCCCTATTTCTAGTGTCGCCGGGCGCGCACCGGCAGGACGTACGGGACAGCCTGCCCCGAACTGGGGGCCCGGACCTGCGCGGCGCGACCTGCGCGGCCCGACCTGCGCGGCCCGACCTGCGCGGCGCGACCCAAACTGACCAGCGCCCGTTGGCAGTTGCGGCTAGAATCGCCCCAATCAGTCATAACCCACCATCCGCTGCGGGTGGTGACCGGGAGAGCACAACAATAATGAACGTGAAAAAAATCAGCCTGATCCTGCTGGGGGGTGTTGCGGCCCTGCTGCTGTTGGCCGCACTGCTGGCGCCACGCCTGCTGGGTTTCTCGGTCGCGCAGCTGGATGACGCCGTGCGCGTCGCCACGGGCATGGGGGCCAAGCTGGCCTGCTCGGGCCGGTTTATCTCCGGTTTCGAGCCCTCGCGGATTGTCGAGGACCTGGCCTCCTACTCCCCGGCCAACCGCCTGCTGGAGCTGGAATACGGCGACGACCGCGTGAGCGCCACCCTGCTGGGCATGGGACGCACCAGCGCCATCTATCGCGAGGGGCTGGGCTGCACGCTGGATATCGGTGACACGGGGCCGCTCGATCGCGTGCGGGTAACGCCGGTGGAAACCAATGGCGAGGAATGGCCGCTGGGCTCTTCGGTCTCCTCCATCGATCCGGTCCTGCAGGAGCGGGTGGAGGCCATGCTGGCAGCGGACAACCGGGCCGGGCTGCAGACGCGCGCATTGCTGGTGGTCCAGGGCGGCAGGCTGGTGGCGGAGGCCTACGGCCCGGGCATCGATGCACAGACGCCGCTGCTGGGCTGGTCCATGGGCAAGAGCCTCACCGCGATCATGCTGGGCCGGCTGGAGCACCTGGGGCTGGCGGATACCACTGCGACGCCGGTATTCAGCCAGTGGCAGGACGACGAACGGGCCGGGATTACAATGGAGGATCTGTTGCAGATGAGCTCGGGCCTGGCTTTCGACGAGACCTACGCACCGGGCAGCGATGCCACCGAGATGCTGTTCAATGCGCACAGCGCCTCTGACCTGCCCCTGGCCAGCCCGGCGGCGCTCGACCCCGGCAGCCACTTTTCCTACTCCTCCGGCACCACCAACCTGATTGCCCGCTGGATGCACGACCGGCTCGGCGGTGCGCAGGCGAACCTCGACTTTTTCCGCAATGAAATCCTGCAGCCGCTGGGCATGGCACATACGGTGTTCGAAATGGATCCGAGCGGCGTGTTTGTGGGCAGCTCCTATATCTACGCCTCGGCAAGGGACTGGGCGCGCCTGGGCCAGCTGATGCTGAATCGGGGCGAGCTGAACGGCCAGCGGCTGCTCAGCGAGGATTGGGTCGCGCGCGCGGCAACCCCGAACGGCAGTGACAACGAACCGCGCTACGGTTACCAATTCTGGCTCAACCGCGGCGGCGCCTCACCGCGCTACCCGCAACTGCCGGAAGACGTGTTCCTGATGCAGGGCAACCGCCGGCAGCGGGTGATGATCTCCCCGTCCACCGATACGGTGGTGGTGCGGCTGGGCTGGTCGGCGAGCCGCTATCCCACCGGCGAGAATTTCGCCCGCTTGCTGCCGGGCAGCTGATTTCCCGCCCGGGAATCTCAGGCGGTCACAAGATGTGGCTGGCCGGGGAGTGGCCCCGGCGGTACGGGCCGTGACTGGGACAGGCCGCCGGAGAGGATCCTGGCCGGGTTGTCGCGCACCAGCATGCGTGCATGTTCCGCACCCACCAGTTTCTCCGCGGCCGCCCTGCCCTCCTGCAGCAGCGGCGGTCGGCGCACGCGGTGATGCGCATCGGTTGCCAGCACGGTGACCAGCCCCCGCTTTACCAGCTGGCGGGCGCGGCGCTCGGGGCGATCGCCGAAACGCCCACACAGTGCGCCGGCGGTCACCTGCAGCAGGCATCCGGCCTCGAGTAGCGGGTCCAGCTTGTCCAGGCTGCGGAGAATATCCCGATTCCGCTCCGGGTGCGCAATCAACGGGCGTATGCCGCGGCTGCGCAACCAATACACCAGGGCGGTGGTTCCCGGGGGAATATGGCTGTGGGGCATCTCCAGCAGCAGTACCCGTTCGCCATCCCAGCGGCCCAGGTAGGGCACCTGACGAGCACGCACCTGTGCCGGCAGTTCATCGGTCAGGCGTACCTCCGCCGCCAGGCCCAGCCGCAGCGGGATGCCGGCATGGCGCACGGCGGCGCTGAACCGGCGAAACACGGCGGTAAGTGCGTGGATGTCAGAGTCGTAGCGGCCGGGGTGAATATGGGGGGTCAGCATCGCAAAACCGATACCGTCGTCCACGGCGTCCCGGGCCAGCGCGAGCCCCTCGAGCATGGTCCTGGCCCCGTCATCCACACCGGGCAGGAAGTGGCAGTGCAGGTCGATCAGCGCCGCATTCATGTGGCCGCAGCCCCCTGCGCGGCACCATAATAGCCGCCGTAATATCCCTCGTCGTAACCGGCCAGCTTGCGGGTATCCACCTGGTTGAGCACTACACCGTCGACCACCAATCCCAGTGAGCGCATTTTGTCCAGGCCCCGACGCACTACCCGCGCGTGGGTCGCGTCTGCCTTGACCACGTACAGCAGCGAATCCGCGAGCTTTGAAACCACCAGCGGGTCGCTCACCGCCATCACTGGCGGGGTATCCAGGATAACCCGGTCATAGCGATTGGCCAGTTCCGCCAGCATGGCACTGAACTGGCGGGAACCCAGTATGCGCAGTGGGTCGCCGGGAAGCTTGCCGGCACCGATGATATCCAGGCCGGTATCCGCATCGTGGGAGATACATTCCTCCAGGGAAAAACTGCCGCTGAGGATGTCTGCCAGGCCGGGCTTGCTCGGGGGCAGGCCGAGATGCGCCGACAGGGATGCGCAGCGGAGGTCGGTGTCGATCAGCACCACGCGCTCCACCTGGCTCAGGGCAAAGGCCAGGTTTTCGGCCACTGTGCTCTTGCCCTCGGCCGGGGCGGAAGAGGTAATACTGACAATTTTCGCCGGTAGCGATTCCCGCCCCAACAGCAAGCCCGTACGCAGGGTGCGGACTGCCTCGGTGTACTCTCTCTGCTGCGGATCGAAAAACAGTTTCGGCGGCAGGCCTCCCTTGCCCTGCGGTTTTACCAGCGGCAGCTGGCCGATCAGGGTCTGCCCCAGTTTCTGTTCCACGTCGTCCGCGGAACGGATTCCCGCGCGGAAGAAGTCCAGTGCCAGGATCGCGACGGCAGCAAAACCGCCACTCAGGACAAACGCCGCCAGCACGATCAGGCGCTTCTTGGATTTTACCGGGTACTCCGGCGGTATCGCCGGTTCCACCAGCTGCGCTGCCGGTGATTCGAAGCCGGTGGCCTCACTGGCCTCGCGGAAACGGGTAAGGAAGGTGT
This sequence comes from Microbulbifer sp. JSM ZJ756, assembly GCF_044383805.1. NCBI lineage: Bacteria > Pseudomonadati > Pseudomonadota > Gammaproteobacteria > Cellvibrionales > Microbulbiferaceae > Microbulbifer > Microbulbifer sp. JSM ZJ756. The sequence continues at coordinate 119,827 of NZ_JBISER010000003.1, forward strand.
TGTAAAGCTGCCGGTTGACCTCGACATCGCGCTTTAGCTCGTCGTACTTGATCTCCTTATCGGCAACACTCTGGATATCCACCTTGTTTGCAGACAGTGCGCTCTCGAGTTCTGCCACCTTGCGCTGCGCCACGCGGTAATCACCCTCGATGCTCTGCACCAGGTTGGCCACTTCCTGGCGCAGTTGCGCCCGGGCGGAGTCCAGCTCATCCCGCGCGGCGATCATGCGGGGGTGCTTGGGGCCATAGCGCTGCGCCAGTTCGGAAACGCCCAGGGCCGCGGAGATCTCCACGCTTTTTACATTCTGGATCAGCGGGTGATTCATGACTTCCGGCAGGTTTTTCAGCGCCTCGAAATCCCCGCTGTGTGCACGGATATTGCGATAGATACCGCCCAGGCGCTTGGCCTCACGGCGCGCCTCCAGCAGCTGGTTCAGGTTGTCATTGAGTTCCTGTTCGGCCAGGCCACGCACACCCTGCACGTCTACCAGGCCTTCCTGGCGCTGGAATGCCTGCAGCCGGCGTTCCGATTCCTCGAGTTTTTCCCGTAGCCCCGCAAGGCGCTCGTTGAGCCAGCTGGTAGCACGCTGGGTGACATCCAGTTTCGCTTCCATCTGCCGCTCCACGTAGGCATTGGCCACCGCATTGGGCACTGCGGCCGCCAGCTGCGGTGAAACCGCCTGGTAACCGAGCTCAACCAGCTGGGTGTTGCGAATCGGGCGAACGGTAAGGCCCGCCTGTACTACCCGGACCAGCCTGCTGCGCTGCTCAGCCGGGTCCAGCTCCTCCTCATCAGCCGATTCATCACCAAACAAACCGGGCAGCAGCCGCTCCAGTGGACCCGGCTTCTTTTCCTCGTCAGTAAATGCCCGGTAATTGACCAGGTCGAGATCCTCCACAACCCGCTCGGCGATGCCCCGGGAGCGCAGGATTTCCGCCTGGGTCAGGAAAAACTCCCGGCGCTGGGTACCGAAATCGTAAATATCCCGGATTGAGACCAGGTTAGCCTGGTTGGGGTCGAACATGAGTCGCGCTGTCGCCTCATAGCGCACCGGCATCTTCCATGCAAAATAGAAGGCCACCGCGGTCACCGGAATCACCACCAGGGCAATTTTCCACCAGCTGCGCAGGAGCAACAGGACGTAATAGAGGATGTCGATTGATCCCGACTGTCCGGATTCCGGGTTCATATTGGCTGCTGTCATATTCAGAACAATCCCTGCTCGACGGTAACCACATCGCCGGGCCGTAACTGCGTGTTCAGGCTGGCCTCGATCCGCTGATCACTGCCCGCGCTTTCCCGCACGATATAAATTCTCCGTTCCGAGGCGCGCTCGGTGAGCCCCTGGGCCAGGGCTGCCGCCTTGCCCACCGTAAGGCCCGGCTGGTAGGGGTAGCCGCCGGGTACCTGGACCTCCCCATAAATATAGAAGGGGCGGTACTCCACAATGGCGACGCTGATGCTGGGGTTGATCAGGTAGTCGCCCTTGAGGCCGTCCAGCAGGATCTTCTCCACTTCCTTGACCGAACGCCCGCCGATAAGGATTTCACCCAGGAACGGGTAGTTCACTACCCCGCTGTCATTCAGGAGAATCTCCATACTCAGGTCGTTTTCCCCGTAAACGGAAACCTGGATACGGTCGCCCGGGCCCAGCCGATACTTGTCCGGATCCGCCCCGGGCTGCGCCAGTGCTTGACTGGCCAATGCGCACCCGGCCAGCAGCGCCAGCCACAGTACGACGACCAAGGGCCGCAAACGTCTACTCATCATCACTTCCATATTTTCGCTTGAAACCCGGAGGCCGCATTTCCTGTTACCGGGATCAGATTTCCACTGTGCAGGTGAGTGCCAGCTGGTTCCTGTCGATGCCCTCGAGGCCATTACCCGGCTGTCGCCGGACGCTGCTGGCAGCGATGCCGACAACCAGATGGCGATTCACATCCAGGTCCAGCCTGAGCCCGTAGCGACGACTGTCCACCGTGTCGCTGCCGGTGCCGCCCCGGGGCGCCTGTGAAGAGGTGCCGTAGGCGAGCGAGCTGCTCAATCGATCTGACCACTGGTGCCCCCACGACAGGGTATGGGAGCGCACTTCAAGAAAATCTGCGCGGGCAAAATCCTGGCTTTCCTGCGGCACCTGTGCAGTGGTGTAGGAGAAGGTGCTGTAGGACCGGGGCCGCCAGGTCAGGCCCGCACGCCAGAGGTCACCGCTATAGTCAGAGCGCCGTACATCGTCGAAGTCTTTCTCAACCTCACCGACACGCACATCCAGGGAGGTCCTGCTGGACCGGAAAACCAGACCCACCACATGCTCGTCCTGGTGATTGCTTTGCAGGGGAATTGCCTCGGGCACCAGGTCGTATTCCTGCTCGGTCCGCGCGGCACCGACCACCAGGCGCGCCGATGTTGAAATAGCGAGCCCCAGCTCGAGGCCGGCATGCTTTCCTTTTCTATCCCTCAGGTCCTGGGAAAAATCCTCATCCACAACCCCCAGGGCCAGCGCCGCGCCGAGGCGGTGGTCATTGCCACCCAGCTCCAGCCTTCCCCTGACGGATTCACGCTGGTTGCGTCCCGGCTCCAGCAGCGGTACCGCCCCGGGCTCTAAATCATCCGAGAACAGGGCATCGATTCCGAGATCCTCGTGCAGGTCGCTGTAATCGAACCTGATCGAGGTACGGAATATCGAAGCCGGCTGCCACTGCAGGTCGCCAGAGGCCACATGGTCCAGGTAGCCTTCAGTATCTGGCGTCGCGTACTCACCCGCACGCGCTTCATAGAAAAGCCCATAACCCAGCGCCGACGACTCTCTTGAGAGTTGTGCGTACGGAGCGCCTACGGTGCGGATACTTTCCACCGGGTCCTCTGCCAGGCCAAACTGGTTATCGTCATAGATCACCTGTCCACGCATACCGGCAGTCAGGGTTGTGCCGCCACCCAGGTTGATGGCCGCAAAGCCCGTCTCACTTGCCAATGCCACAGCCACCGCTAATGGTGCCAGCGCCATTTTTCCTTTCACCGAGCTCATATTTACAGTCTTCCTTTCAAGCCCATTGTGATTCCATTCGATGCCGGGAAGCTTGCCGGTGCATTCCTAGTAGGCGTTCTTGCCGCCGAAGCCCTTGAATATCGTCATCAGGACGATGCGCAGGTCCAGCAGCAGCGACCACCTGCGGATGTAATCCAGGTCGTGCTCGATACGCTTGCTCATCTTGTCCACCGTATCGGTCTCACCGCGCCACCCGTTGACCTGGGCCCAACCGGTAATCCCCGGCTTCACCTTGTGCCGCAACATGTAACCGCTGACCAGGCCACGATATTGCTCGTTGTGCGCAACCGCGTGGGGTCTCGGGCCGACAATTGACATCTGCCCCTGCAGCACGTTGAAGAACTGGGGCAGTTCATCGAGGGAGGTACGACGCAGGAAGCGACCGACCGGTGTCACACGGCTGTCATTCTGGGTAGCCTGGACTACCCTGGCGCCATCATCCTGGACTGTCATGGTGCGAAACTTCCAGACAATTATTGTCCTGCCATCCAGCCCATAGCGGCGTTGCCTGAATATTACCGGACCCGGTGATGTGAGCTTTACGGCAATGGCCACAGCCAGCAAAACCGGGGAAACCAGCACCAGGATGGCAGAGGCCAACAACAGGTCCTCAAGACGCTTGATCCAGCCATTGATACCCTGGATAGGCGTGTCGTAAATACTGAGCAGGCTGGTGTCACCAATACTGTGCAGCCGCGAATGCAGCATGTTGGCGACAAAGAAGTTGGGAATCATATGCACCGTCGCGGTGGTATCAGCCAGCGCGGCCAGGATATCGGCGATCCTCTTCTCTTCGTGCATGGGCAGGGCGATAAAGACCAGGTCGCAACGGTTGGCCCGCGCCCTTGCAATTGCGTCGTTCACATCGCCAAGGATCGCGCGGCCATCAAAACCCTCCGCCCCGAACCCACTCTCCGTGGAACCGGGAACCCGGTAGATACCCTGGCAGCGAATACCCAGCTGCGGGTTTTCGTCCATTTCCCGCCACAGGCGCAGGCCCGCTTCTGATAGCCCGATAATCACCGCTGAACGCGTATTCCTGTCGTGGGCCCGGAGCAGGAACAGCACCCGACGCAATGCGTATCGCCACAGGGTGAGGGCGGTAAAGCCGAAGCCAAACCAGAGAATAACGGCACGCGGTGGAAAATCTGCGTAATAGCCGCTGAGGTAACCAGCAAACAACAGGATCACACAGACTGACAGCCATGCCGCCGCCGTGGTGCCGACGATCTTGAAGTAACTCTCCGAGCGCCAGGACCGGTAGAGATCCACCGACTCGGCGATAAAGGCGAAGCAGACCACCGCAAAAAGCGCGACGATCAGCCAGTCCTTGCTGGGTGCGATGCCAAGCACCTGTAAGGCAAGCAGCAGGCTTGCCTGGACCAGCAAGAGGTCGAATAAGCGGTACAGCGTGGTGATTCCACGCCGGTGCGTCCTGATCCATCCCTGGTTCACGTTATCCCCCTGAGGATTGGTCAACCGGGCACTTTCCTGTGTGCGCCGGTTTTTCTTGCCCCCCGGGAGCCTGGCGTCAATGCCTGCATTTCCTGGGGGCGCCTATCGTCCTTCAAAACTGCGTACCAATTCAATCCACAAACTGGTGCAAATCACGATTTAGTCGCCAAAAATATTTAATTAGTGGAAATTCACCCGGCTTTTTATGAAGCTTGGGTACCAACGATCATGCACGGATCTGCGGAACTCTACCTTTCGTACCAATTACCCCAACCGCTCTATGCCAGTGCTTTTAATTGCGCCAAATTGGTACTCTTCAACGGCGGGACGCACGGTAATTTTCGAGCAGGAAGTGTGCCAGATAACTGTGACTGCTAAACAATTTTTTCATTACGGACTATCACTATCTGGAACATCGGTACCCACGCTGGCATGGTTTTCCTTATGCCATTACATCGCACTTTCAAGATTTAAAATTTTTGAAAGCATCGATTGTTAATCGGTGGTTCTCATGATATTAATTCGTCTCCCGGCAGGTCTGCCGGAATTTTCATATTAAAAATTTACACAATTTGGGGGACAAGGAATGTCCAAGGTCAACCGCGTAGACCACATCACCTATGCCGTATCAACCGGCATGATTGAGAAATGGGGCTGGTACCACACCGAAATCGAGGGCGGGACCGTATCCAAGATCGTCCCGGATGTACGACCCGATGACCCCGAAAGCAGCATGAAACTCTGGTGCATTGACTTCGACAGTTTTGGGGTCGTCCTGGTTGAAGGCATTGATCGCAAGAAGAAGAGCCAGGTTACGGAATTTGTCGACCTGCACGGTGACCACAGCGTCCAGCATATTGCCTTTGATACCGACAGTCTTGAGGGGTTTGTCGGTCACGCCATGTCCAAGGGAGTCAATTTCCGTGGCCGGCAACTGGTCAACGACGATGGCTTCGGCAAGTTGAAGCAACTGTTCGGCAAGGGCTATGCCCCCCTGAAGGCATCACAGATGTCGTTCCCGGAATATGTAGAGCGGCCGCGTGGAGGGAAGGAAGGTGCCGAACTGAATACGGATGTCCCCCAGAATACCGGCAAAAACTTTTACCAGCGTATTGAGGATGCCCGCAACCGCGGTGACGTTTCTTCGCTGACCGATTTTGCCGCGATGCCGGACCAGTGGCAGCCCACTGTGGTGAAACGCACCGAGCAGCCGGAAGTTGCGGAGCAGAAAACATCTGCCAAAGCTTCAGCTACCGACGCACTCGCCACTGCCTGACCGGTTCCCCTACCCCGTGAGCTCCCCGGCTGAGCCGGTTTCCGTTGCAGCCCGGCATAAGGTCCGGGGGGCGGCTTTCCGTAATAAAATGTAATCAGCTCCGTCCCACATCCGTGGAACAGGGGCTTAGAATAACTGGCTGCGGCCAGGGCTGTTCCAGCACCCTGCACAGCCCGGGGCGCTGGATGGACAGGGACGACGTCCAGGATATTTTCACAGGAATGTGGCTTATGGCTTACCCGATTGAAATTACCGGTGACCTCCCGGACACAGTTTCCGGAGAAGGGTCCGGGGCCGGTTCGGCTACCCGGTCCGGTTCCCGGCCGCAAACGGGGCCCATGGAAATACCGGATCCCATCACCCTGCTCGAGGCAAGCTTTGCCAGTTTCCTGCGTGAATATGACTCTACCACCCAGCGCATCGCCATGGTCCTGGCAGCTGTGGCTGCTGCCGGATTCAGGCTCAACAGGTCCACCCGGCTGGCTATCCATTGCTCTTTATTACCTGAGCGTCAGCTCCACTCGATTGTTATCGATGACATCGAAGGCAAGGATTTCCGCAAGCTCTGTGAGCTTATTCACTACGAGTTACAGCACGCAACGGATCGCCGCCCGGTTACACCAGCCGGTGAAGCAACAACGCTGCCGCTACACGTAATAATCGGCCCGGAGATGCCTTATGGCACAGAAACCCCGGCACTGCGCCAGCTCATCTCTGTCGCGGGGGGCCAACCGGTCCTGTGGTTATCAGACCGCGCACCAGACGCCTGCTGGCTTGTACAGAGCGGAAACAGGCAGATCGAGGAAGTCACCCGGCTCGACACGTATGTGGCGGCATTCGCGCGTCGGCATCATTCAGGCGACTCGTTCCTGCACGAGTCGCTGGATATTGTTGGTGAGGATGAGCGCCTGATCCAGGCGGATTTCGGTAGCCCCTGTTGTTTATCTCACAATAGCGCGTTGCTCTTTGAGGCTGTCGCTGACCATGCCCAAGCCAATCCCTGCAGTACCGCAATTCTGAATGGGACCAGGGAGATTTCCTATGCTGAGCTGGACAACCTGGCCAATGCGGTTGCATCGGTACTGACGCAGGCCGGTGTAGGCAGGGAGGATTACGTTGGTGTTTATATTGAACGCTCACACCTGAACGTTGCCTGCCTGCTCGGGATCCACAAGGCGGGTGCCATTTATGTACCACTGGATACAGAATTCCCCGCTGCGCGCCTACAGGCAGTATGTGATCAGCTGGACCTGGGGTTTGCCATCACCAGCCATGAAAGTGATGCGGGCATACATTCGCTGGTCAGGCATACGGTTCTCACCCGCGATATCGAGGACCTCGCTGCCCGCCAGGCTGTCCCGGCCCCGAAAACTGTTGCCAGCTACAACGATTATTCCCACGTATTCTTTACGTCCGGGACTACCGGCATACCCAAGGGGATACTGGCTACACATCGCAACCTGGACCATTGCCTCTCAGCAGCAATCGAGCGCTACGGCTTTTCTGCGGATGACCACTTCGTCTCCATGGCCAGAAGCACCTTCAGCATCAGCATGTTTGAAATGCTAACCGCCCTCCGTGCCGGTGGCAGCGTAGCGATTCTCTCAAAGGAGGCTTTCCTCGACAGCGAGCAACTATGCCTTTCGATTGGAGGCGCGAGCGTAATTCATGCCGTCCCGTCATTGCTCGCGAGGATAATGGACTCGCTGGAAGACAACGGCGATGGCGAAGCAATCACCCGTGGAGTAACGACTGTTATCAGCGGCGGGGATATGGTGCCACCAGAACTTCTGGAGCGAGCCAAATCTGTATTCCCGATGGCGCAGGTTTACGTGTGTTACGGCTCCAGTGAAATCAGCTGCTTGGGCTGCACCTACGAGGTGCGCAGGGACCGAAAACTGCAACGGACACGGGTCGGCAAGCCATTCCCCAATACCCGTGTAAAGATCCTGGATTCCTATGGTAACCCGGTACCTCTGGGCGCTCCCGGCGAACTGCATTTCTCCGGTCCCGGCGTAGTACCCGGATATATCAATCGCCCTGAAACAGATCGCGATAAATTCCGCATGATCGATGGGGCAAGGTTCTTTGCTATCGGTGACATCGGGCGGTTTGACGCTGACGGAAATATTGAATTACTTGGCCGTAATGATTTCCAGGTCCAGATTGATGGGAATCGAGTGGAACTGCAGGAAGTTGAGCTGCTCCTGAAGTCTTTCGAGGGTATTCAGCAGGCTGTAGTCTCGGGTTGGTCTCCAGAGGACAACAAATCCACGCAGCTGGTTGCATACCTGGTTATGGCAGATGGCATATCCCTTTCCCGGACAGACCTGGCAACGGCATTGGCCGAGCAGCTACCGGCCTACATGGTTCCGGCACATTTTGTATCGCTCGATTACTTGCCCACCAACTTTAATGGCAAGGTTGACAGAAAGAGGCTCCCTTCACCATCCAGGGCGAACTCTTTACATACGGGCACTGTTGCCGCGCTCCCGACCTCGTCGACTGAAGAGTGCCTTTACCGGATCTGGTGCACCTACTTTCCCGAGCTGGATTTCAGTATTAATGACAGCTTTTTTGACCTCGGCGGAAACTCGTTGAAAGCTGTCCGCATGCTTAGCGAAGTGGCGCGCACCTATGGCTTCGCCCCGCCACTGCGCACCCTGCTGACGTCACCCAGTATTGCGCAGCTGGCCGCCGTCATTGACAGTGGCGCAACCGCAGACGACCGGCGTGTTGTCAATGAGCTCACCCGAAATAGCCAGGCAACAAGGACTCTGTATTGCTGTAACGGCATCCTGCAGTACCGTGACCTTGCCAATGCACTGGGTGGCGACTGGCGTGTCTGCGGAGTCGCCCTGCCAGAGGAAGCCAACATAATCACTGCCGGCATCACGGAAGATGAGAATACTTCAATCACCGATTTCGGCATGATTGTCGAACGGTACATAGAGGAAATCACTGCGGACCAGCCTGTGGGCCCCTATTATCTCTGCGGTGCATCTTTCGGTGGGCTGATAGCCGCTGAGGTCGGCCGCCGCCTGCAAGCGGCTGGTGAAGAGGTACGCCTGCTTGCATTGTTCGATAGCTGGTATCCGCGAAGCGTTGACTCAAGCATGGATTCCGCAAGCCTGCCCAGGAAATTCAAGCAAGCCTTACGCAAGTATGTCCTGCGACGGAAAGACCCGGCGACAAGCGATCCCCGTGAGCAGGCTCGCCGGCGTGCACTGGATCACTTTCACGACGAATACTTCGACCTGGATATCCTGCTGTTCAAAGCGACAGACAGGGAATCACTTTATGGCTACCACGGGGACACCTTCCTGGGCTGGAGCGGCCGCACCCGGAGTGTGAGTGTGTATGACGTTCCCGGGAACCATATTGGCATCCTGCGGGCGGGAAATGTGGAGCATATCGCCAGGGTAATTCAAAGTGAGCCAGCTCGTGGACACTCTGCCACTATTACGTCTGGTACGCCGCCGCGGCAGGTAGCCGCACAAGGGAACAACCTTTCCCCATGAACAACCCAGCCGCCGCAAATTCCCATGGGTTCGTGCCGGAGCTGGAAGGCCTCCGCGGTGTTGCCATACTGCTTGTGCTTGTAAGCCATTTTGGCCTGGGACCGGCTTCTCTCGATTTTGTCAGCCACCTGGGCCTGGGGCATATTGGTGTCAGGCTGTTTTTTGTCCTTAGCGGTTTCCTGATCACCAGCGTGTTACTGCTGGATCTGGATAAAGCCAGTACCGGGGGGATCTCTCCCTCAAAGGTATTCTATAAATTCTACGCCAGCCGCACCCTGCGCATCTTTCCTATTTACTACCTGACAATCATACTTCTCTACCTGATCGATTTTCAGGGATTCCGGGATGTTTCCGGCTGGCACTTCGCATATCTTTCCAACCTGGATGGCGTTCGCTATATCACAACGGATGCCGGCACAATACTACGCCATCCATCCACTGCTCATTTCTGGTCTCTGGCAATTGAAGAGCAGTTTTACCTGCTCTATCCATTGCTCGCTGTACTTTTGACCCGGCATACACTTTTCTGGGTTCTATGCGCCGCGGTGGCTGCTGCACCGGCATGGCGCATATTTTGTATCTTTATCCTGGATCCCAGTTACCCACATACCGGCCTGATGCTTCTTCCCGGTGTGATGGATTCGCTGTGTCTTGGCGCATTGGCAGCACTCTACCAGCGAGGCTCGCTGCCGGTTCGCCAGCCAATGAAAAAATATATCAGGACCGCATGCTCTTGCTGTGCGATCGTGGCATCGGGTTTGCTTGTCCTGTATTGGCAGGATACCGCTGTGCGGCTCTATCTGGCACTGTTCGATAGTGTACTCGCTCTCATTTGCGCCACTGTGGTTATATTGCTGGTGAATTTGCCAGGGGCGAGCAGGGGCAGTCACTTTTTACGCGCAAGAAACCTGAGACTGATAGGACGAATCAGCTATGGACTGTATATCTATCATGCATTTGCTACTCACATATTGTCCTGGCTTCTGCTGCAAGTAAACATGGAGCTACAGCGGGAAACAATGCTCTATACCGGCCTCCTGTATCTAATGGCCTTCAGCCTTGCTTACGTTTCCTGGCACTTGATCGAGAGACCGTTACTTGCGTTCAAGCCCTACGTCGTATCCCGACTGATGACCTCGAAATCAGTGCCTCCCGGCAAGGGAACCACCCAGGCCACCGGCCCGCAATAAAGAATTACCAGGTCCTTATGCTGACAGAACCGATTCGTGGGCGGATTGCCTATCTCCAGGCGTCGATCCCCCTGCTCACAGGCAGCGCCGGCATAGTGCTTGCGTCCCAGGGAGCGTCGATACTCCTGCGCCTGGTTTCTACTATTATATTTACCCGCCTCCTGGCTCCAGAGGCTTTTGGTGAGATACTGGTCGTCTCCACCATTACCGGCCTGATTACGCTCTGCTCCGAAATTGGCCTTCGCGGCAGCATCATTAATAATGATCGCGGCATGGCAGATCCGAAGTATGTCAATACGGCCTGGACACTACGTATCGCGCAGTACCTGCTGGTCGCTATGGCCCTGCTCGTAGCTTCTTTTTTCGTGCACCGGCTGTACCCGGCAATTGCGAATATCGATAATTACCTGAGGATATGTGCACTGACCGCGCTCCTGACCGGGTTTACGTCCACAAAAGTGTTTCAGCAGGAAAAGCTGGTAAGACCCGCGGGTCCTGCGGCCATCGTGCTCGTGGAGAGACTCTTCGCATTGCTTGTGGCAATCCTGCTGTGCTATTTCTGGCCCAATGCGGGCTCAGTGTTATGGGCGAATGCGATCGCCATGTGCCTGACTGTACTCCTTACACACCAGGTACTGCCCGGCATCTCTAATCGTATTTGCCTTGAGCGAAGCGCAATAAAGACAATCCTGGATTATGGCAAGTGGATGCTCCCCGCGACAATCGTAACCTGGGCGATCAGGGATGGTTACAAGCTCGCTCTCAGCTTTTTCCTTCTGCCAACTGCTCTCGGTTTTTTTGCCATTGCCTCGAATATAGGTCTTGTCCTGGCAATGGTTTTACGTGAGTTCAGTGAGAAATGGTTGTTCCCGGTATACTGCAGAAACAAGGGCAACCATGACAGCGAGCTCCAGTCCGCCAGGATACGCGCCGCTATCCTCGCGGTATCGATCGTCGTAATCACTGGGTTGGTGTACTGTTCTGAAATACTGGTGGAAATACTTTACACGCCAGAGTTTAAAACCGTTGCGGATTTCCTCTCTGTTATTGCGTTGGGTTCAGGTGGGCTCATTGTCACCGCACTCTACCTTCCAGTATTGAAAGGTAACGCTGATTCTCGGCGAGTTTTCCTCGTCAGGCTAATACAATTCGGCACCCTGGCTGCGGGAATGCTACTTGCATTCCGGTACGGTGACAGTGCCCATGTTGTAGGCGCTACCGCAGCCGCCCAACTCCTGGCAGGCATCCTTACCATACTAGTGGCAATGCCTTACTTTACGCGCAAGGTCCTGTTGATCGACGGCCTGCTTTTTACCACGCCCCTGGCAACGCTGCTTCCGGGCTATATCGGCCAGCTATCGTTATCACTGGCCGCGTCCGGATAAAGCGAACCTGTTTTCGACAGGGGAATCCGGGCCTCCTGTCAGCTGGCCCGCAAGAATGGTTCCCCGGGGTTGACGCCCCCGCTTGGATGCTCATGCTCGCTGTCACCCCGCCAGCTGGATGGTATTGGCCTGCCAAGTAACTGCTCCAATGCCCGCATTTCGTCCCTGTAGGCACCCCGGAGCCAGTCCTGCAACTCCAGCGGCGGCTCTTTGGGCAACTCGACAGTCTTTGTCCTTTTCTCGGCAATAGCCCTGACCCATTTACTGGAACGAAGGCCACCACGGATCCTTGACCGGATAAACCGGGGCAGGATCTTTTTCATGACCTTTCCCAAGGTACTGCCCTCAAGCCGCTCCATCCAGGCAGCCAGCTTTTTTTCCTTGTTCCACTGTCCTGCGACATTACTGCGGGAAAACTGCCGTTCAGGTACATGTTCAACCTCTAGGAATTCATCCAATTCCCTGCCATGTGCGGCTGGATCGGCCAATAATTCATCGAGGATAAAAACCTTTATCTGGCGCAGCGGGAAGTATTCAAGGTACTTCCTCAGGCACTTCGCATAGCGACCTGCATCGATAATATCCGGGTATTCACGGACAGCTTCCGCAAATTCCAGTACTGGCTCTCCGCTTGAAACACGCTCATTCATACGATGGACGTAATGGGACCAGGCCCGTTTTACCGGATTCCTTAGCAGGTAAATTATTTTCGCATGGGGAACTTGCCGGGCTATGCGAGCGGGGACATGGTGTTCATCCAGCCCCCTGGAGTATCCGGTCGAACAATCACCACAAACCTGCCCTGGCTTTGCCCCCTCATACAACGACAGGTACCAGGCGTAATCAGTGCTGGATCCGTAGCGAAAGGAAAAATACTCTGGCTCTTTCCGGGCCGGCAGGAAAACGTCCGGATGCTGCTCAAGGTAGAAATACAGAGAAGTCGAAGCTGACTTCATGGCACCGATTACAAAAAAATCTGGCAGTCTTTCGCGGACAGGTTTTTTGAGATTGCAATTATCCGTTCCCTGGGCGGTCTCTACAGCAGCTCCCTTTGCGTACATGATGATCCCTTTGCTTATTACGTCATCCAATTGACGGGTATTCGCTATTATCATGGGAGCGCGGTACAGCTCCCTATTTTCTTAACTATAAGAACTTATGATCCAACCTTTGAGTATTGTTCGCTTCTGCAGGAACCGGAGCGGCCGGAGGGCATAGATAGCATACAATACTCATGCCATCTTAATCGTTTATGACCAGTGTCAATCCGGCCATCGCCTGGCTCTCCCCCCCGGGAATTTTAACAGGCCGTCCCGATCCACCGGGCAGCAACAGAACAGTCCCTGCCATGCCCATCCCCGTCAGCTTCGATATCCCAGGCGGCTCACCAGGGCAGAATATAAGCTGCCAAGCAGCCTCCCTGACAGACGAAAATGCGACTGAACAGACGAACCAGGAGACGCCCAGATCGCAGCATGCATGATATTACAACTTGCCTGGCAGCGCACTGTAATTGGTCACCGGGAGCATCTGTGTCCCTGCTGTACCGCGCAAATCCAGGACAATTCCTGCGCAGCCGCACACCAGAGACGCGTTGTAACCGCGCGACTGTATCCGCCAGCGCAAATGGCCGGCCTCCCAACGGCAGCACGTCAGGCTCCGCTGTAAACCGGCATGCTTAACATCGGCGGACGGGCCAAGAATTGAATTCTTTCCTGTGCCCACAAAATAACTTTTTGATCTACTTTTATGGAAAGAACTTTCGTACCACATTTGGTTTCAAGACGATCCTTTAGTACCAAGTTAAATCATTTGTACAGGCTTGGATTTCCGTTTCGTGAATTTGGTCAGGTTTCTGGGCGCACCATTGTTTTCCTGGCGGGTATAATATTTCCCTCATTGCTGCTGGCGTTGTTCCAGGGCCTGAAGGTGATCCAGCAGTGGCCGGTTCTAACTGGCTGGCTCAGGAAACTTTATTCAATGCTGGGGCTCAATAGGTTCTCCCCGGGTGACTTTGAACCCGCGACTAGTAGAGAGCTTCAAGTCAGAATGACACCCAAAACGATGTTTCAACCTGGCCTGTGCTGCTGTTTTTGAACTTGTTTGGTGCAGGGTCAAAAGTTCGGTTGAAACTGCCCGTGCTTATTAAGATTCTTTTTCAGTGAGATGTTCTGGATGGGTGACACCACGGAACGGCCTCCTGTAATTTCCATTTCATAAAACTCCAGGTATTCATGATGTTCAGGCGTTCGATTCTCTTGCTGTTGATCACTTCTATCAGTGCTTGTGGTGGCGGGGGGTCGGGCGGGGATGATTCTTCCGAAAAACCAACAACTGTGGCACCGCCACCCGATTCCGGCAGTGGTAATTCCCCTCCGACTATTTCGCTTGCCGGAGGTTCACGGGTGACGCTGGCATATGGGACCCCTTATGAGGAGCCGGGGTTCTCTGCCGTCGATGAAGAAGACGGAGACATCAGTGACCAAGTCGCCACCGAAGGCGACGATATCGATGAGTATGCACCCGGCACCTATACCGTGGTCTACACCGTGGTGGACTCCGCCGGCGCCACTGCCAGGGCAAATCGCGACGTAGTGGTAGAGGACAATACTGCGCCGACAATAACACTCAAGGGCAGCAAGAGGGTCGTGGTTCCGGTAGGCACCGATTACCAGGATGAAGGTGCCATGGCGGAGGATAAAGAGGACGGGGATCTTACCAACCTGCTTTCGCAGACTTCAAATGTCGATACCAGTACTTCAGGTGAATACTGGGTCCGCTACTCGGTCAAGGATTCCGCAGGGATCGAGACTACCCGCCAACGCACGGTCCTGGTAGGTGACGGTGGTCTCCAGTCAGATGATGTAACCGCGCGCCTTCGCTCCCTGACCCGGACAGTGGGTATATCCCCGGAAACAGTTTATTTTTCTGCACAGGACTCCACCGACACCGCCTGTACTGACCTCAGCGGTGGAAGCGATGCAGATGCCTGTGCCAGTGGCCAGTGGTTTCGATATCACTTCAGCTTCGACGACCCCGACTCGGGCAACTTTGCGACAACGGGCAATAGCCGCAACAGCCAGGTCGGTCCGTCACCCCGGGCGCTGCATACATTTGCCTGCACACCAGAGAGCAGCAAATACCAGGATGGAGTCTGCGAGTATCGGGTGGGAGTCAGGGTCCAGACACCTGACGGAGTCTACTCAGACGATTTCGTCACTATCCAGATTCACGCGCAGGAAAACTTCTACGCGACCAGTGATGTGATTTGCGTATCACCCTCGAGTGATTTCGCGGGCTGTCCACAGGGCGCTGAACGGAAGACTTCTGTGCCGCTGGCGGGTGAATACAGCGGCAAGCGGGTGCTGCTACACGCCGGTGAACGTTTCGGGGACATCTGCATCGGTTACCAGGAGCGCGATGTCACTATCGATCGCTACGGGGAGGGTTCACGCCCTGTTGTACCTGTGGTGCAAGTCGGTGTGGTCAATCGCTGCCTGGATGTGCCGCGTACAACCCAGGCCCGCGGATACCCAATGCTCACCAGGAACGACCAGGGTCATATCACCCAGGGGTGGGCCTATGGCAACACCGTCACCGGGCTTAAGGTTGGCAGCGCGATCACCGGCACGTCTGCCACGCTGGTGACCATGCACGACCTGGACCTGGACTGGTCTGGCAGTGGTGAATTTCCCGGCCTGTTTGCTTTCGGTGATTCAACCAATTACTGCATTAATAACCCCGATGAACTCGATTGCGACCTGGTGCCGCTTTCCTATGGAATCTTCTTCACCGATTCCATCCAGCGTGCACACCCGGACAACCTGCCCAACGTGAATATTGGCTGTATGAACAACTGCCTGATGATCAATGGTGGTATAGCCGGTGTGGATAACCGCACAGCCATCGAGCACAATGCGCGGTTCCAGGGTGCCTGGGGCCTGGTGGTATCGAACGTGTGGTTCCGCGGAAACCACATA
Source organism: Microbulbifer sp. JSM ZJ756 (assembly GCF_044383805.1). Lineage (NCBI taxonomy): Bacteria > Pseudomonadati > Pseudomonadota > Gammaproteobacteria > Cellvibrionales > Microbulbiferaceae > Microbulbifer > Microbulbifer sp. JSM ZJ756. The sequence continues at coordinate 135,677 of NZ_JBISER010000003.1, forward strand.
GGTGGCGTGGGCGGCAAGCATCGACTCACACTGCGCCAGTCTGCCGCAGGCAATGAGGTTGATATCAACAAGAACCCCGAAGACTTCAGTGACCCGGCCAACTATATTCGGCCCAAGTCATTTTCCAATCACTTCACGCCGCACTTCAACTTTGTCTTTGACAGCATTTTCAATGATACCGAAATGGACCCTGAGCATGATTCAGCTTCCTTTACGGAGTTCAGTGGCGGTCATTTCTATTCAGGCTATTTCAATAACGAGTACCTTCTGGACCAGGTCGACCAGAACCAGGCCCAGTTACGCCTCGGTGGTGTCAACATCGTCGCAATCGGCAACGAATTCAACCCGGTGAACGCCGAGTGCCGCCTCAATAGCACCCCCCCGGATGGGTCGCCGCTGCAGGACGATGACAGCATCTTCACTGATATTACTGACTGCGGGACACCGATCCAGCAAGACTATCCCATTCCCCTGGCTCCCGGCACCGACTGAACTGGATAGATCTCCCATCCGGGCTGGCAGCAACTGCCAGCCCGGGTAAACATCCTGCCCCCCTACAACTGGAGGGCTCCCTGCTGGCTACGGCCAGCAGGCGCAGTTCCCGGCACCTGTCGCTCGCGGTGACCAACCACCCATACCCGGTTGTAAGATACCCCCCCGATACAACCGAACAGGAACCAGAGCCAGGAGTACAATGAGCTATTGGGCAACTGGTTCATCATCATAAGTGCCGCCACCAGCGCAGCACCGGTGTATAAAGCACGACGATCATTCCCCGAGCTCTTTCCGGCTACTCCCAGCGCGCGAAAAACACTACATGACATCAGGCCAAAAAGCCCGGCGAACATGATTAAGCCGTAGCAACCCAGCTGGATAATCCAGAAGCCATCGGTAACGGAGTCCGAAAGCCGGTTGCGTCCCCAAGCGCCCCATCCCAGCAATATCTTTTCCCGCGCATGCTCCAGCAACCGCTCCTCGTGATAAAAGCGGAAATCAAGCGATTGCGCCCTGCCCTCGCCAAATAGTGCGGCGAACTCGACGAATTCCTGATGGGGGAAGAGGTCCATAATACAAAGCAGGGGATAGGCGATGACAGTGACACAGATCAATCGGATCAGCAGCCTGGTCAGGAACTCCGGCATCAACATTATGGAGCAGAATCCGATAAAACCGATCAACCATGCGGCAACCGACTTGCAGACAACCAGGATCAATGCAAGGTAAAGAGTCACCAGCACGTTGGGCAGTGCCGTAATCCGCTGGCGGGCCCGGGACAAGACTGCCGATGCAAGAAAAGGCACAGTAAAAAAGAGAGCCAACAACAGGCCGTGACCGACAAAAACGACTGGCCTGAAGCCGCCAAAGCGTACCTGCTGGGCAAAACTGTGGGGGAAAAACCCATAAACCATGGTATGCAATTGCGGACTCATACGGGCTTCATAAAGCACCAATGGTGTATAGGCCAATCCAAAGAAAACCAGCAGACGGAATACCTTTATCAGGTCTTCGTCTGTTTTTACCAATGCCAGGCCCAGGACAAACGGCAACAGCATCAGGTAGGTCTCGGCAATCGCCGTCAGGCTATCTTTGATAGCCAGCCCCCGAATGAAGATCTCCCCGTCAAAATAAGGTTCCCCATTGGTCATTACCGTGGCGACCGGCGAAAGGAGTAGCACGATTACAATGATGCGTTCCAGTCCCCGCACCGGTATACCGATAAAGCCGGTCCCCCGGGCGACAAGACAACCGATTGCTGCGCAGATTACCGGGATGCTTTCCTGGTCCAGGGGTGGAAGCAGCGGCAGGTCAAACTCGACTTTAACCGGCAGGAACAGGTAACCACCAACGATCGTGATAAAAGTAGCGGTCAGCGCACTGAGGCGCGCATAAAGCACCGCCGCCAATGCCGGCCACAACAGTAATGCCAGTTGTGCTATTGCGTTGGGCATCATCAGGTTGCCTTCAGGCCGGCTCGCGCGGTGTTGCCAGAGGCCTTATCTGCCAGGGATTGTTTGATTTCTTCAAGCAGGTGCAGGGTATTTCGGTGGATATCAAATTCGCCGGCCACCAGCTTTTGGGCCCTGGCTACTCGCGCCACGAGTTCTTCCGGCTCCACCCCAATCAACGAATGCATACATTTGGCCATAGAGTCCGGGGTTGGATCCGCCACCTGGCCTGTCTCACCGTCGATGACCAACTCGGGGATTCCCGAGACAGACGTGGATATCACCGGTATACCAGTGAGCATGGCTTCCATCAGTGCCACCGGGATGCCATCCATATCCCCGGCACTGTCGCGACAGCATGGCAGCACGAAACAATCAATCTGCTCCAACCATGCCCTGACCTCTGTGTTGGCGATTGCCCCCAGGAAGCTGACTTCCGCTTGCAGACCCAACGTAGATACCTGGCTCTGCAGTTTGTCCCACAGTGGCCCATCGCCCGCCACTTCCAGCTTGAACTTTATCCCACGCTGCTTAAGCAACAGGCAGGCGTCCAGTAATATATTGAGACCCTTCTTCTCCACCAGGCGAGCAAGAAAACCGAAGCGGAATACTTCGTGCTGACGCCGGTACTGCCGTGCGCTGAACTCCCGGCTGTCCACGCCACAACGAACCAGCCGTAGCTTATCAGCGGGTATTCCTTTGTCCTGTAGCCAGCCAATGTTAAACCGGGAAATGGTACTTATGAACGCAGCACGCCTGGCCTTCCGGGGCAGCAGGTAGCCACGCTGGAACAGGTCATTGGCATGGGCGGTTACAGAGAATGGGATACCGGACAGTAGGCTTGAGTACATCGCAATATCGGTGCTCACGTGTGCAAAATGTACGTGACAGTGATCGACCTTTCGCCTTGACAGCTCTCGCGCAAGGCAGGGAGCGATGACTCCCCTGTAACAAAGGCCGATAGCTGTTTTCAGGTCAGGCAACACCGATATTGCATCTGTGACCACAGTCGTAGCCAGACGCCAGTACCTGAGCGGATTCCTGAAACAAAAATGCAGGTGGCTACGGAAAAGCTTCGCTTTTCCCTGGCCATAGACCCTGGTTGTACGTCTCGCCAACGCCTCCTGCCGGCTATCTCCCGTAGTCACCATCGGGGCATGAATGGAAAATGGTTCGACTTTCAATCTAAGGTCTTCAAGGATATAGATTTCCTTGTAAACAAAAGTACTGGAAAGGCCGGGAATTTCCGGTGCGATGTAGGCAAGTACAGGATCAGGCATTGGCAGGTGCCCCGCCGGAAACCTGGACGTTATTCTCCCGTCGCGCCGACTTCCAGCGCTCAAGCCCTGCAGCCTCATACTTTTCGATCGCCCGCCGCTTACCAGCCACCAGTGAATAAAGCTGGAATGCACGCAGGTAATCAATAAATTCACGGTCGGGGAACCGGGGTTTACGCGAAAGCCAGCTCCGCAGGTAACCCCAGAGTACGGCCATGCTGCCAACCATAAAGGGGTAGTCAGCGATTCTGAAGACAGCCGTAGCGGCGAGGTACAGGAACCCAGTGCCCATAAAATACTGGCCGTAACCGTGGCGCATCTTGCCGGTTAGTATCCCCCGCTGGCTCGACCCCATGATCCGCAAGTGAATAAAACGGAGATCCGGCTCATCCCAGCTGCGGGCGCGCCAGCCAAGCATCCTCGCACGATGGCAGTCAATGGCATCCCACATTACCTCGCGGACAATCCCGCCAATTTCCCTGAAGCACTGGATTCGGTAAAACTTGGTCATCCCGACTGACATTTCATCGCCACGCCGCTCACTTACCAGCCGGCCATCGCGCATATTATAGGGCTTACCACTGGCACAGCCGAGTCGCGGGTCGGCTGTCATTTTCTGCAATAGTGTTTCGAAATAGCGGCTTGGCAACTCAACATCCAGGTCCAGCTTGCATATGAAATCAAATCGATCCAACTGCACTTCTTCCAGGCCGGCATAAAATGCATCGACTACTCCGGGGCCAACATTACGAAAGCCCCGGTTATCACGGCGGAGGACACGGATAAAGTCGTATTTCTCCCGGTAGCGCTCAAGAATTTCTGGTGTTCTATCTGTCGAACCATCATCGACGATCAGCCACAGCGTAGGTGGAACAGTCTGGTTTATTACGCTGTGTAGGGTGTTCTCGAGATACTCCTCTTCATCCCGACAGGGAGAGATGATGACATACGGTTTTTCTTTGATTGCCAACATGGGTAACAAGCCTAGTTTTCCGTCGTTACCACAGGCTGGCGTTGATCTCGCCTGATGCTGCGGTAGATTGCCGGGAGCGCAAGTAAATTCCTGAAGTAGCGGGGCGCAAGCCGACGCGGATTCGATAGCATTCTGTGCACCCATTCCAGTGACAGTTTCTGCAGCCAGCGAGGCGCCCGTTGCTGCTGGCCGGACAGGAAAAGCAGGGACGCGCCCACGCAGAGAGTCACTCCTCGTGATTCCGGCTCCTGTGCGAACAGGTAAGCCAGTAATTCCTGTTGCGGGGATCCCAACGCAAGGAAGATATAATCTGCTTTCTGTCGCAGGATAAACTGCACCAGGGTTTTCACCTCCTCTTCCCTGTGGATAAAACCCATGCTCGGGTTGTAGTGCGCCAGATTGAGGTGTGGAAAACGAGACCTGATGCCGGAAAAGACTGATTCATCCCCACCGATCAGCAGGACACGATCCCGGGATGTTAGCTTTCCCTTAAACAGTGCTTTGGTCAGCGTGCTGCCGGGGACTACCTCGGGCACCACGATGCCCTTCAAGCGCAGCATATGGGCGAGGATACGGCTGTCACAGAGTGAAAGCCCGGCGCTATCATAGGCAGCCTGGAGCCGGTCACATTTCTCCCCGGTCACCAGGCGCTGCATGTGATCAATATTCGGCGTTACTACAAATTGATTGGTATCCTGCCGACTCATTGACACGATTTTCTCGAGCGCCGACGCCATGGTCATCCGGTCGATATGACAGGCACCGATTGTGCGCTGGTGATGGATCATGCAGGGAACTCCTTTCCCGCGATACGCTATTTATATTCGATCAATTCACGTGGTTTCTTCACCCACTGGCTGGTGAAAAATTCCAGCACGCCGAGCAGTTGTGCAAACTTCCCCACGACTACGGAGGTCGCATAGATAGCTGCTGAAGCCCTGGTCTCGCTTTCCTTGCGCACCCGCCGCCCAAGATAGACACGCACAGCCAGGGCCAGGTAAGTGACTGGTAGTAATGCCAGTAACAACGGGCCCAGCAACAGGCTCAAAAACAGTAGTGCAAGCGGTAGCAATGCACTGTAAAAGATGATGCTGCGGACTTCCCGCCAGCGAAAACCGCGTCCGTCACCGGAATGCAGGTAGGCGCCCTGTGCATATGCGTGCCCCGCCCGCTTGGCGCGGAGCCAGAACTGGGAGAAGCGGCTGATATCAGCGTCATGCAGGGTCATTTCATGTGGGATTCGCTGGATCCTCCAGCCCGCACTACGAAGCCGGTAACACAGCTCCGGCTCCTCTCCCGCGATCATGTCGCTGTTGAACCCATCTACTGCCCGGAATGCCGCCACTCTCACTAAAAAGTCGCCGCCGCTGGAGTCGGCCTCACCAGTGGGGGTATCCCACTCCATGTCACAGAGTCGGTTGTAGATGGAAGCATCGGGATGGAGCTCCCGGCGGCGGCCGCAGACCACGGCTGTGCCCGGACTCTGCTCGAGCACCATGATCCCGTGGCCAAGCCAGGCCGGGTCCAACACACAGTCACCATCCACAAACTGGATCAGGGTGAGCCCGGGAAAGCGTTCGAGCAGGCGTGCCGCACCCTCGTTACGGGCCCTTGCCGCGGTAAATGGCCGGGCGGGATCGAGCCGCACGACGGAGTCGACCATGTCGGCGGCCTGCGCGGCACTGCCATCGGTCGAGCCCGAGTCCACATAGACAATGGGATATGCACTCGCCGCCAGGGAGTCGAGGCAGGCCTTCAGGCGCTCCCCCTCATTGCGGCCGATAACCACAATGCCGAGTTTTCCCGGTGCCCTCTCAGCCGACATGCTTGGCCTGCTCGTTGTTACTGACCAGCCTGTTCACCAATGCCCGTCGGATCCTCGCGACCAGGCCCTTTGGCTGTCGTGATAATTCCTCCTGCTTGCCATCGGCGCGCAGGAAAATTGTGCTGTGAAGGTCCTTTTTCTGCTCGCCCCGTTCACCGGCAGTGTAGTAATACAGCGCCAGGGAAACACGGTGGCGATCCTCCGGGCAGCTCAGCGGGTGTGGATGGCCATGAAAGCTCTTGGCGGTGGTGGAGAAAATCGCCATACGGTTGAAGATCGGGGCTATGGATTTCTTGCAAACCTTCTCCCGTGCGCACCACAGCTCAAAGTTTCCCCCCCACTCTTCCAGCCAGTCCTTGTTCAGGTAAATCAGCACGTTGATACGGCGGTAGACATTCATACGGCGATGCCCGTTGAAGTCCACATGCACCCCCAACTTTCCACCGGCCGGTATTTTGTGCAGGCCGGCGCCATGGAGGTAGGGATCGGGAATCAGTCCCTGGATGCCTGTCAGCTGCTCGAGAAATTCAAGGAATGGCGCCGAATTTAGCGTATGGATGAAAGTCCGGGTTACCGGGCCCATGCTCAGGTCCGAACTCATCTGGAATTTTTTCTCATACTTTGAATTGAATTCACGCCAGTATTTCTGACCACGCTCGAATTCTTCCAGTACCGCATTCAGGACCTCGGGTGAAAACACATCATCGTATACCCCATGGGCAAACGGCAGCGCACTACGATAGTCCTCTGCGCTCTCCCGCACCAGCGTCTTCAGCTGCTCATTGGGAAGGTAGTCCTGGTAAGTAAACTCTTTCATTTTTCTGTTTCAGCTTAATTACTGGCCGGGCGGGCCATATGATTCAGTTAAGCGCCCGGGTGTCCGGGCTCATGGTTATGCTTGACCGTATTCAAGCCACGCAATATCTATACCGACTGGTGATTGCGCAGCCTTTTGACAGCACGTGCCCGATCGCGATGACAGAGTATTCAGGAGGGAAGCTTCTTCTCGACCCGCACAGCCGGGCACAAAAGGAAAACAGCCAGCGCTGGGCCACGACCGTGGCCCACCGGCAATTTGAGAGGTAATCATCTTGTCGCGCTCCCTGCGCATATATCGCGGCCCTGGTAGGTAAGCCGCATCCCTGAATTTTTCGCCGGCCCTGCCGACGAAGCAGTTTCCATGCGCCGCCGGGGCGACCAGGGAATACGTATAGGCTCTATCCTGGCCAGGATATCGCTCAGCCACGCTCCCCTTCAGCTGCCTGTGACCGCGACAGCGGGTTACTGCGAAAATAGTAGGGACAGATTATTGATAAATTTTTTTTCAGTGTAAATGGTGCGCTCGAGTTTTTACCTTACGTATAAATACAGGGCCTCAAGTGGTACAAAACAGCCAATAAGTGGAGTCAATTAGTTCTTAGGTATTAAGTGCCTCCCCGGAATTTAGGTATCGTTGGCCAGAGCGTTTCTTCCCGGGACACAGGTTGGGAATGCGCGATCACGGAAAGGCGATTTCAGTAGTCTCATTACCCTGCCCACAGCATGATGAAGCACGTGCCGCCGTCATGCTGGATGAGCCCGCTGGCCACCAGCACTGTAATGGTGCACCTGAACTGGCCGGCAAAACCCTACCCCTCCGACGGGGCGCCACTGTGCTGTTGTCCGGCATCCGTAACGTGGCGAGGTGAACAGTGTGGGTAGTCGATCAGGGCCCGGGGCCGTCCTCGCATTTACCGCTATCAATATCGCACGCTTTGCCCCGGTGGAAAGTGCCATCTGTCTCGAGGCATGCCGACTCTGTTGCCGGGGCCGAACAGGCATCCGGGCCCTCCTGGCAGCAGCCCACCTGGCCGCTCACCCCGTCCCCGGGATTCTCCTGCCCGTCGCGTTTCGGGCCGCACCCGGCGAGCGCGAGCGCCAACAGCGACAATAGCAGCACCCTTACCATCATTTGCAAAGACTGCATCGGCACACCTCCCACAATTTCGTCCCAGCAAAATCTCGTCGCGGCAACCTGCCGCGACTCAGGTTGAATCGGTTTATCGAGCCTGGAGCGGATTCAGGCAGCCTTCGGCACCTGTTGCTCAATCATCTGCGCAGCCTGCTCAGAAATACCGAGCTTTTCTGCCAGTCGATCCATGTATTCATGTTCGCGCGGGTTGTCCTCGTTGATGGTCATCGCGGAAACAAGGTACATATCAAATGCCGTGGCGGGGTCATTGACCCTGTCTACCAGGCGATCAATATTCACCGGTGTGGTCATTAACTCTCGCAACTCCGTCAGGTCATCCTGATCCAGCTGTCCTTCCAGGGAACTGAGGATATTGCGCTGTTCATGTTCGTCGATACGCCCATCGGCCTGGGCCGCTGCCACCATGGCATGCAGCATCAGCTCGGCCTGTTCCTCACCCTCGGCGCCACTGTCATTCGCGGCAAAACCAAACAGCTCGCCCTGGCCGGCGCCCTGCCAGGCACGGGAATCACCCGCAGGACCCAGTGGGCCCTGCTGGCCGAACTTGCCATTCGTACGCCCGAAGATCTGCCCCAGCAGATCGGTCAGGTTGCCGCCGCGGGGCGCTGCCTGGCTGCCCCCGCGCTGCTGCATCTCCTGGAAAATGCGGCGGGCGATATCCATTAATACCGTGGCCCCGCCGGCCCCGGCCGCACCTGCCCCGGCTGTGGAGCCACCAAATACGTCGCCGCCGCGTCGGGCCCCACCTGGCACCGTGCCCTCACTGCCCCGGCCGGTGTGGCGGCCAAAGATGTCATCCAGGCCGCTGTCCTGGGGCCTGTTCAGGCTGCCGCCGGTGGGCGGGGGTACCCGGGAGAAGTCGGGCGGGGGGATGTTCGGCGCCCGGGTCTGGGGCGCCTGGCGTCGTTTCTTGTTCAACATCGAGATGCCGGCACCCACCAGGGCGCCCAGTAAGAGTTTCCTGTTCATGGAAGCCCCCGCTAAGTCTGTCCAGTACAACAGCACTTTAATGAGAACCGACAGGAACCCCCATCTGCAGAGCGCCCGTGACCATCGAGTCCAGGGCAATAGCAAGGCCTTGATTCCAGCCTGCCCTTTCCCAATTCTGCGGAGCCGGTACAATCGGCCCCCCGCCGGGCCGGCGCCTGGTACCCCGGCCCCGGGCACAGCCCCTACTGGCAACATCGTTACCGGTTAAACCGATTCCACCGCGCCGGACGGACTGCTAGCCTGAAACTATTCACGAAGGACGACCTATGATTCTCGCCGCCCTCGCCATCATTGCCGGTTTTGCCCTGCTGGTCTGGAGTGCCGATCGCTTTGTCGAGGGCGCCGCCGCGACCGCCCAGCACGCCGGTATGCCGCCCCTGCTGATCGGTATGGTCATCGTCGGCTTCGGCACCTCGGCCCCGGAAATGGTGGTATCCGCCATGGCGGCGCTGGATGGCAGCCCGGGCCTGGCCCTGGGTAATGCCTATGGCTCCAACATCGCCAATACGGGCCTGATCCTGGGCCTGACCGCGATCATGATCCCCCTGGCGGTGCACTCCAAGATCGTGCGCAAGGAATTGCCGCTGCTGCTGGCCATCAGCTGCCTGACCGGCGCCTTCCTGTGGAACGGCAACCTGGAGCGCTGGGAGGCCGGTGTACTGCTGGCGGGATTCTTCGGCCTGATCGGCTGGTCCATCTTCACCGCATTGACTGGCAAGGGAGATGCGGTCGAGGGTGAGATCGCGCAGGAGCTGGAGGAACACGCCATGCCACTGGGCCGGGCGATTTTCTGGGTGGTGGCCGGCCTGGCACTGCTGATCATCAGTTCCCGCATCCTGGTCTGGGGCGCGGTCACCATCGCCGAGTCACTGGGTGTCAGCGACCTGATCATCGGCCTTACCATTGTTGCCCTGGGCACCTCGCTGCCGGAACTGGCCGCCACCGTGGTCGCCGCCCGCAAGGGCGAACACGATATCGCCATCGGTAACGTGGTGGGCTCCAATATGTTCAACCTGCTGGCGGTGGTGGGGATCGCCGGCGTCATTGCGCCCATGTCGAGCGTTCCGGCGGAGGTGCTGTCCCGGGACTGGCCGATGGTGGTGGGCCTGACCGTTGCGCTGTTCGTGTTCGGCTACGGTTTCCGTGGTCGCCAGGGCCGCATCAACCGCTTCGAGGGTGCTGCCCTGCTGCTGGCCTATGTGGTCTATAACGCCTACCTGGTAATGACCATTACCCGGGTTGCGGGAGCTTAAACAACTCCCACTACTTATTCTTTCCGTGTTCCAGGCGCGCCAGCCGCGCCTGCAGCCGCTCGATCTCCTCCAGCAAGTCGATCGCCAGCGCGGCCCCGGCCAGGTTCACCCCCAGGTCGCGCTCAATACTATAAACCCGGCGCACGCGACGGACACAGATCCCACTGAAGCGCCAGCGGGTGCGCCCGCGTCCGCGGGGCTCGATTACCCCCTCCTCCACCAGCGCCAGCACTGCCTCCGCGGGAATACCGCAGGCCCGGCACAGCTCACCCAGGGTCAGCTCACTCTCTTCATCGAGCAGCGCGCCGCTGATTTCCCTGTGATTATCACCTTGCATTGGCCCTCTCCTTTCAGCTGCCCAGGTTACTGCGCGGGTCGAAACTGAAGGCGCGACTGAACTCGCTGTACGCCTCCTTCTCTGCCTCACTGCTGGCCGGTGGGGTCACTACCTGCAGCACCACATACAGGTCACCGGGTTCAGCGGCCGGTATACCGCGCCCCTTGAGCCGCAGTTTGCTACCGCCGCGACTGTTGGGGGGGACGGTCAGCTGGATCTCCCCCGCCGGGGTCGGTACCTTCACCTTCGCGCCCAGAGCCGCCTCCCAGGGCGCCACCGGCAGGTCCAGGTACACGGTCTTGCCCTCCACCGAGTACAGGGGATGGGGGTTGAAGCTGATTTCCAGGTAAAGATCACCGGGCTTGCCCTCGCCGAAGCCGGGCTCGCCCTGTCCGGCGAGGCGGATCTGTTGCCCCTCGGTCACTCCCCTGGGGATCTTGACGTTGAGCTTGCGCTCCTTGAGGTGCGGCCGCCCGTCGGGCCCCAGCTCGGAGTGCTTGAGCGCTATCTGCCGACTACCGCCGTGATAGCTGTCCTCCAGGTCGATGGCGATCTTGGCATAGGTATTTTCGCCCCGGGCGTGAAACTGCTGCTGGCGCGCCCCGCCATAGCCGTGGCTGAAGCCACCGCGCCCGAACAGGCTCTCGAAGAAGTCACTGAAGGCGCCCGCATCCGCTTCGGTGTAACCGCCGCCGTGGAACTCAAAACCCTCATCCCAGTTGGGCGGCGGGCGGAAGTCCTGGCCCGCGTGATAACCACTGCCGACCTGGTCATAGGCTGCGCGCTTTTCCGGGTCTTTCAGTACTTCATAGGCCTCGCCCACCTCCTTGAAGCGGTCCTCGGCATCGGCCTCCTTGCTGATATCCGGATGGTATTTGCGTGCCAGTTTGCGATAGGCACGCTTGATCTCGTCCTGGCTGGCATCCCGCTCCAGGCCCAGGATCTGGTAGTAGTCCCTGTACTCCATGTCGCTTCATTTACTCCGAGCCCGGGAAACCCTGGCAATCATGCGCGAACAATTGCGCTATTGAGCGGTGGGCGACTGCGATCAGGCTTCCCTTATCAGGCAACAAACACCTTTAGCCAGCACTACGTCCCGCCGAGTATCGTTTGCGTCCGATACGAGTCGCCTCGCTAGCAATCATAGAAAGAAATCCCGGCCGTGCGCCGTATTTGGCCCCTGTTGCCTCATGGACGCTCATGGTCACTCTATTGTTAATCGGAGACGGACAATCCCGTTACATAACTTTAGTGATCAGGAGGTAGCTGTGCGGCTATTCATGGAAGTGCGTATTCCTGTGGAGAAGGGCAACGACAGTAAAGCAGATGGGTCGATGGCTGAGGTATTAAAAGCCTTCATTGAGTCTGCCAACCCGGAAGCGGCCTATTTCCACCTATGGGAAGGCAAGCGTGACGCGGTTTTTGTTTTCGAGGAAACAAACCAGGCCAAACTCATGGAATACAATGAGGTACTTTTTGCGGCCCTCGATGCAGAGATCCGGATACAACCGACCCTGTCCCTCAAAGAACTGATGAGCAATCTGTAGCCTGGGCCCTGCCTGCTTTAATTACACTGCCCCCAAATCAATACATCGGCTTTACAGCGATGGAGATAGGTAAAGTTCCATGGCACGTTATTGAAATAAAACCCTGATTGCGCGCTGCCCAGCCACCTATGACTGCACATAACCTGATCCTCAACGTCGACAGCTACAAGGCCAGCCACTACCTGCAGTACCCGCCGGGGGCGGAGTATGTGAGCAGTTACATCGAGTGCCGTGGCGGCGACTTCCCCGAGGCGGTGTTCTTCGGCCTGCAGGCGTACATCCGCGAGTACCTGCTCACCCCCATTCATATGGGCGATATCGATGAGGCCGAGGAAATGCTCCACAGCCATGGCCTGCCGTTCCACCGCGCCGGCTGGGAGCACATCCTGGAGGAGCACGGCGGGCTGCTGCCACTGGAGATCTCGGCGGTACCGGAGGGCACGCTGGTGCCGCTGCACAATGTGATGCTGCAGGTGGTCAATACCTGCCCGGCCTGTTTCTGGCTCACCAGCTATATCGAGACCGGGCTGGTGCGCGCCATCTGGTACCCGGTGACCGTGTCCACCCAGAGCCGCCTGATCAAGAAAATCATCGCCGGCTACCTGCGCGAGACGGCGGATTCCCTGGACGGGCTGCCGCTCAAGCTGCACGACTTCGGCGGCCGCGGCGCCAGCAGCCTGGAGAGCGCCATGCTGGGCGGCATGTCGCACCTGGTGAACTTCCACGGCACCGATACCGTGTCCGGGCTGGTGGGGGCCCGGCGCTACTATGACGAGCCCATGGCCGGGGTATCCATTCCCGCCGCCGAGCACAGCACCATGACCGCCTGGGGCCGTGAGCGCGAGGCGGATGCCTACGCCAATATGCTCGACCAGTTCGCCGGCCCCGGCAAGATCGTGGCCGTGGTCAGCGACAGCTGGGACCTCTGGCACGCGATCGAGAATATCTGGGGCGGGGAGCTGAAAGAGCGGGTAATCAACAGTGGCGGCACTTTAGTTGTGCGGCCGGACTCCGGCGACCCGGTGGAGATCGTGTGCGAGAGCCTGGAGCGCCTGATGCGCATCTTCGGTTCCACCACCAACAGCAAGGGCTACCGGGTCCTGCCGGATTTCATCCGCGTGATCCAGGGGGATGGCGTCGACCGCCACTCCATCCCCGAGATACTGCAGGCGATGCAGGACCGGGGCCTGTCCGCCGATAACCTGACCTTCGGCATGGGCGGCGCCCTGCTGCAGAAACTCGACCGCGACCTGATGAGCTTTGCCATGAAGGCCAGTGCCATCTGTATCGACGGCGAGTGGCAGGATGTCTGGAAGGACCCGGTCACGGGCCCCGAGAAGAAGTCCATGCGCGGCCGGCTGGCGCTGGTGCGGGACGATGCCGGGGAAATGCAGACAGTGCGCCTGGAGGAACTGGGCGAGCGCACCAACCTGCTGCGACCGGTGTTCCGCGATGGCCGGCTGCTGCGCGAGACTACCTTCGCGGAGGTGCGCCGCCGGGCCGAGATCTGACTATCGCCCACAACCGGCGAACGGTTCACTGTCGATCCGCTGGGCGCCCCGGGGCGCACCACCTCCCCGAGCCCGCTTCAATTCATCCGCCCCTGCCCTCCGTTTAACGACCGCCGCTTTACAAGCCCCCCGCGACCGGAAGATCCTGATCATTGGTCAATTTTTTTGCATTCCGGGCACCTGCCGCGGGATGTCCTGACCGGCCATCACCATTGTGATAGGTTGGATACACCGGTCAGCCGGGACACCGGGCCCTGCGACCAGAGAACAATAACCAATACTCCCGGCGCTACCGCCCTGCGGTGTACCGGGCTGGGGAGGACCATGCAGAGACGAGAATTCCTGAAGATGGCCGGTGTCGGGGCTGGCGGTATCCTGCTGCCGGTCTACGGCACCCGCGTCAGCGCCGCGGAACTGACCCAAAATGGTATGGACGTGCGGCGCAAGAAAGCGCTGGCGGACATAGTGCTGAACACCACCCGCAAGGCCGGCGCCAGCTATACCGATGTGCGCATCGGCCGCTACCTGAACCAGTTCCTGGTCACCCGCGAGACCCGCGTCGAGAACATCATCAACACCGAGTCCTTCGGTGCCGGCATCCGCGTGATCGCCAACGGCACCTGGGGCTTCGCCGCCACCAATGACCTGACCGACGACGGCATCGCGACTGCCGCGCGCCGTGCGGTGGCCATCGCCAGGGCGAATTCCAGGTACCAGGTCGAGCCGGTACAGCTGGCGCCGGTCAAGGGCGTGGGCGAGGTGTCCTGGCAGACCCCCATCCAGAAGAATGCCTTCGAGGTGCCCATCAGCGAGAAGGTGGACTACCTGATGGAGGTCAATAACAGCGCACTGAAGGCCGGGGCCAGCTTCATCAACTCCTCCCTCTACCTGGTCAACGAGCAGAAGTACTTCGCCTCCAGCGACGGCTCCTATATCGACCAGGACATCCACCGCCTGTGGGCGCCCATGCAGGTGACCGCCGTGGACAAGGACACCGGTGTGTTCAAGACCCGCGACGGCCTCAGCACCCCGGTGGGGCTCGGCTACGAGTACCTGGACGGCCGCGAGGAGGACAAGATCCACGGCCACACCACCCTCTACGGGGATTCCTACGATATGGCCGAGGACGCGATCCTCGCTACCGAGCAGGCGAAGGCCAAGCTGTCGGCCAAGTCCATCGACCCGGGCAAGTACGACCTGGTGCTGGAGCCCCTGCACCTGCGCCTGACCATCCACGAGTCCGTCGGCCACCCGCTGGAACTGGACCGCGTGCTGGGATACGAGGCCAACTACGCCGGCACCTCCTTTGCCACCCTGGACAAGTGGCGCAGCGGCAAATTCCAGTACGGCAGCGACAAGGTCAACTTCTTTGCCGACCGCACCCAGCCCGGGTCCCTCGGCGCCGTCGGCTATGACGACGAAGGCGTGAAGGCCAGGCGCTGGGACCTGGTAAAGGACGGCATCCTGGTGAACTACCAGGCCACCCGCGACCAGGTGCACATGATCGATCAGGACGAATCCCACGGCTGCTCCTATGCCGACAGCTGGGACAGCGTGCAATTCCAGCGCATGCCGAACGTGTCACTGGCGCCGGGCAAGGAAAAGTACTCCGTGAAGGACATGATCCGGGACGTGGAGAAGGGTATCTATATCCTTGGCCGCGGCTCCTATTCCATCGACCAGCAGCGCCACAACTTCCAGTTTGGCGGCCAGCTGTTCTACGAAATCAGGGACGGCGAGATTGTCGGCCAGGTCGAAGATGTCGCCTACCAGTCGAACACCCAGGAATTCTGGAATTCCTGCTCGGCCATCTGTGACGAGAGCGATTACCGCCTGGGCGGCACCTTCTTCGATGGCAAGGGCCAGCCCAGCCAGGTGAGCGCGGTGTCCCACGGTTGTTCCACCACCCGCTTCGACAAGATCAATGTAATCAATACCAAGCGCAAGATTTCGTAAGACACTGCTGGGGCAACTGCCCCGTACTGACAGCGCGGCACCGCCCCCAGGGCGGTGCCGACACAAGAATAAGTAACCGGAGAAAAAATAATGGCAATCCTGACCAGAAGTGAAGCAAAGCGCATTCTCGACAAGGTGCTGGAATACAGCCGTGCCGATGGAGCCAGCGCACAGCTGACCGGTGCCGAGACCGGCAACATCCGCTACGCGCGCAACAGTGTTTCCACCAGCGGTATCGTCGACGATATCTCGCTGGCGGTCGAGGCACGTTTCGGCAAGAAGTCCGGCGTGGCCACCATCAATGAGTTCAGCGACGCGGCCCTGGAGAAAGTCATGCGCCGCGCCGAGGAGCTGGCAAAACTCTCCCCGGACAATCCCGAGGCCATGCCGCTGCTGGGCCCGCAGAAATACCTGGACGTAAACGGTTTCGCCAAGGCCACCGCCAACATCACCCCGGAGCAGCGCGCCAAGGCCGCCGCCGACTCCATCATGGCAGCCAAGAAAAACAAGGTCGTGGCTGCCGGCTACCTGGAGGATGCGCGCTCCTTCGCCGCCGTGGCCAACACCAGGGGACTGTTCGGCTACCACGTCTCCACCTCGGCCAATTTCACCGTGACCATGCGCACCGAAAATGGCCTGGGCTCGGGCTGGGCCGAGAGCGACGTGACCGACTTTGACAACATGAGCACAGCCGCCACCTCGGGCATTGCCATCGACAAGGCGGTACAGTCCCAGGAGGCCCGCGCGCTGGAGCCGGGCAAGTACACCGTGATCCTGGAGCCCAACGCCGTCTCCGGCCTGCTGGGCTACATGATGTACAGCTACGATGCGCGCAACGCCGACGAAGGCCGCAGCTTCATGAGCAAGAAGGGCGGCGGCAACCGCCTGGGCGAGAAGATGTTCGACAAGCGCGTGCACATCTACTCCGACCCCACCGACCCGCAGGTACCTGCGACTCCCTGGGCCGAGGACGACCACATGCCCCTGCAGCGCATCGACTGGGTCAAGGGCGGTGTCGCACAGAATATGTTCCGCAGCCGCTACTGGGCCGAAAAGACTGAAGAGGAAGCGGTACCGACACCGGGCAACCTGATCATGATCGGCGGCGACAAGTCCACCGAGGAACTGATCAAGAACACCCGCCGCGGCATCCTGGTGACCCGCACCTGGTACATCCGCATGGTGGACCCGCAGTCACTGCTGCTGACCGGCCTGACCCGCGACGGCACTTTCTATATCGAGAACGGCAAGATCAAGTACCCGGTAAAGAACTTCCGCTTCAACGAGAGCCCGGTGATCATGCTGAACAACATCGAGGAAATGGGACAGGCCAAGCGCGTCAACATGATGGGCTTCCCCGCCATGGTCCCCGCACTGAAAGTGCGCGACTTCACCTTCAGCAGCCTTTCCGACGCGGTTTAAGCCCGGCAGCCAAAACGAGGACCTGACATGGACAGAAGAAAATTTTTACAGCTGACCGGCGCCGGCATGGGCGTTTCCATGTTGCCGCTGTCCGGCAACCTGGTGGCCGAGAGCAAGCTGACCACCAGCGGTATCGACCTCTCCGTCAAGAAGGAGCTGGCCGACGCCGCCCTGAATACCGCCACCAAGCTGGGGGCCACCTATGCCGACGTGCGCATCGGCCGCTACCTGAACCAGTATGTGATCACCCGTGAAATGCAGCTGCAGAACGTAGTCAATACCGAGTCCATCGGTATGGGCGTGCGCGTGATCGCCAACGGCACCTGGGGCTTCGCCGCCACCAACGATATGACCAGCGACGGGATCGCCAGGGCTACCCGCAAGGCCGTGGCCACCGCCAAGGCCAACTCCAGGTACCAGAGCGAGCCGGTGCAGCTGGCCGAGCAGAAAGGCTACGGCGAGGTAAGCTGGAAGACACCGATCCAGAAAAACGCCATGCAGATCCCGCTGGCGGAAAAAGTCGACCTGTTGATGGCAGTCAACGAGGCCGCCCTCGGCGCCGGGGCCAGCTTTATCAACTCCAGCCTCTACGTGGTGAACGAGCAGAAGTACTTTGCCTCTACCGATGGCTCCTATATCGACCAGGACGTACATCGCCTGTGGGCGCCGATGCAGGTGACCGCCGTAGACAAGAAGACCGGCGGCTTCCGCACCCGCAACGGCCTGAGCCAGCCGGTAGGGCGCGGCTTCGAGTACCTGGATGGCCGCGCCGAGGACAAGGTGCAGTCGCAGACCGTGCTGTATCGCGATTCCTACGACATGGTCGAGGACGCCCGGCTGGCGGCGCAGCAGGCAAAAGAGAAACTCACGGCGAAGTCCGTCAAGCCCGGCAAGTACGACCTGGTGCTCGACCCCAGCCACCTGTGGCTGACCATCCACGAGTCCGTCGGCCACCCGCTGGAACTGGATCGCGTACTGGGCTACGAGGCCAACTACGCCGGCACTTCCTTCGCCACCCTCGACAAGTGGCGCAGCGGCAAATTCCAGTACGGCAGTGACAAGGTGAACCTGTTCGCCGACAAGGTGCAGCCCGGGTCACTGGGTGCGGTCGGTTACGACGACGAGGGCGTGGAGACCGGCAAGTGGGACCTGGTGAAGGATGGCATCCTGGTGAACTACCAGGCCACCCGCGACCAGGTGCACATGCTCGGCCAGGAGAAATCCCACGGCTGTTCCTACGCCGACGACTGGTCCAGTGTGCAGTTCCAGCGCATGCCGAACGTGTCACTGCTGCCAGGCCAGGATGAACTGGGCCTGGACGACATGATCAAGGACGTGGAAAAGGGCATCTACATCGTCGGTGCCGGCTCTTTCTCCATCGACCAGCAGCGCTATAACTTCCAGTTCGGTGGCCAGCTGTTTTACGAGATCGAGGACGGCAAGATCACCGGCATGGTGGAGGATGTGGCCTATCAGTCCAACACCCAGGAATTCTGGAATTCCTGCTCGCAGATCTGCGACAAGCGCGACTACCGCCTGGGCGGCTCCTTCTTCGACGGCAAGGGCCAACCGAGCCAGATCAGCACCGTGTCCCACGGCAGCTCCACGGCGCGCTTCGACGGGGTCAATGTGATCAACACCAAGCGCAAGTTGGGCTAAGCCGGGCGATGCTTTGCGCCCGGCTTCAGCCCCGCCATGGATGGCGGGGCTGAAGCCGGGATAAACGCCTTTGGTTGCGCCATGGATGGCAGGGCAGTAGTGCATTACCGGCACTGCGTAACTACAAGCACGATTTTCAGTCGATCACAGAGCAGTAACCGTGTCCCTCTCCCGCAGGCATTTCCTAAGCCACCTGTTGCTCACCAGCGGCGCTCTCGCGCTGCCGGCAGGCCTGCGTGCGCAACCCGGGGAGTATTACGATTTCTACTTTACCCGCCTGATGTACGAATCCGGCGACTGGGACGTGGACCAGCGCATGCCATCGAATGTGCTGAATTCCCTGGTCGAATATACGAACCTGAAGGTCGACCCGAAGGAACGCATTGTGCCGCTGGCGGACCCGGCCATGCTGCTGGCGCCCTTCTGCTACCTGGCCGGGCACAAGCTGGGGGAGTTTACCCCGGCCGAGAAGCGCAATTTCCGCGACTATGTCAATCGCGGCGGCTTCGTATTCGTGGACGACTGCAACCACGATATCGACGGCCTGTTCGCCAAATCCTTCGAGGCGCAGATGGTGGAGCTGTTCGGCGAGGACTGCCTGCAGAAGCTGCCAGCCGATCACGAAATCTACCGGTGCTTTTTCGAGTTCGACGAGCTCCCGGTGACCAGCTTTGAGCTGAATGGCTGGGGCGATGACCTGGTACACGATTACCTCAAGGCCATCGTCGTGGACGGCCGTATCGCGGTGCTCTACAGCAACAAGGATTTCGGTTGCGAGTGGGATTACGACTACCGCAACAAACGCTGGCTGGCGATCGACAATACAAAGTTCGCCGTCAATATCGTTATCTACGCATTAACCACGTGAAACAACATGGAAACTGAAACCCGCACCGCCACCGAGAGCGGCATCGAGCAAACCCTGTCGGCGCTGGAACAACTGCGCGCTGAGATCGGCCGCGTGATTGTCGGCCAGCGCGAGGTGGTGGACCAGCTGCTGATCTGCCTGCTGGCCCGCGGCCACGCCCTGCTGGAGGGGGTGCCCGGCCTGGGCAAGACGCTGCTGGTAAAAACCCTGGCGGAGGCCACCGAGCTGGATTTCAAGCGGGTGCAATTCACCCCGGACCTGATGCCGGGGGATATCCTCGGCACCGAGATCCTGGAGGAGGACCACAGCACCGGCAAGCGTTTCTTCAAGTTCCAGCGCGGCCCGATCTTTACCAATATCCTGCTGGCGGACGAGATCAACCGCACCCCGCCCAAGACCCAGGCAGCGCTGCTGGAGTCGATGCAGGAATACGCCGTCACCATGGCCGGCGAGACCATGGCCCTGCCGCGGCCCTATTTCGTGCTGGCCACCCAGAACCCGATTGAGCAGGCCGGCACCTACCCGCTGCCGGAAGCACAGCTGGACCGCTTCCTGCTCAATATCCATATCGACTACCCGGGCGAGGAAGACGAAATCGCCATCCTGCGCGGTACCACCGGCGGCGATACCGCGCCACCCTCACCCTGCCTCGACGGCGACACCATCATCGAGATGCAGCGGCTGGTGCGCGAGGTACACATCAGCGATGACCTGTACGGTTATATCGCCCGGCTGGTGCGCGCCACCCGCCCCACCGGGGAAGCGAACGGGAGTGAGGACTCACCCCTGGCCCGGTGGATCCAGTGGGGCGCCGGGCCCCGCGCCGGCCAGGCACTGGTACTGGCGGCCAAGGCACGCGCGCTGCTGAACCGGCGACTGGCGGTCACCCGCGCGGACATCCGCGCCCTGCTGCTGCCGGTACTCCGTCACCGCATCCTGCTGAGCTTCCACGCCCAGGCCGACGGGGTCGGTATCGCGCGCGTGATCGATGAACTGCTGCGGGCCTGCCCGGAGCCGGGGCAGGACTGACCCGGTGGACTTGCTGGACCCGCTGACACTGGCCCGCACCCGCGACCTGGCATGGTTGTCGCGGCATATTGCCGCGGGCGTAATGCTGGGCGCGCAACACAGCCGGCGCCGCGGTGCCGGGCTGGAATTCCAGCAGTACCGCAGCTACCAGCCGGGCGACGCCATCAACCATATCGACTGGAAACTCTTCGCCCGCTCCGACCGATACTACGTGCGCGAGGCGGAACAGGAGAGCCAGATGCACGTCTGCTTTGTGCTCGATGCCAGCGCCTCCATGGCCCAGCCCAGCTTTGCCGTGCCGGAACTCACCAAGCTGCAGTTCGGCAAATGCTGGATCGCCGCCCTGTGCTGGCTGCTGCAGGCACAGGGCGACCGCTGCTCCCTGCTGGTGCTGAACGACGCGGACCTGCGCCGCGTCCCCGCCGGCCAGGGCGAAGCCCACCACCACCGCATTGCACTGGAACTGCAGCGCAGCCGTGCCACCGGTCACTGGCCGGATGGCACCCAGCTGCAGCCGCTCTGGTCGCAGTTCGACAGCAACTGCCAGGTAGTGCTGGTCAGCGACTTTTTCGAGCGTGGGCAGGAAATCAGTGATTTTGCCGCGCGGCTGCATGCCGCCGGCCGTCCCTGCCTGCCCCTGCAACTGCTGGTGGAGGCGGAAGAGACTTTCCCGTTCAAGGGCGAACTGCGCGTGCGCGACCCGGAGGCCGGTTTCGGCAGTTCACCCGTGCGGGAAATGGACGCACGCAGCCAGCGGGCGCAGTACTTGGAGGCATTTGCCCGCGCACAGCAGTCCCTGGCCGCAGGCTTCGCCGGCCGCGAGAGCCCGCTGACCAGCGTCAAGATCGAGCGGCCGCTGGCGGATGCGGTACAGCGTTTCGTCCAACTGCATTCGCGGATTGCCTGATGCGGGGGGACAGCTGAGATGTCGTGGTTACCCTGGAGCTGGCAATCCCCGCAGTGGCTGTGGCTGCTGCTGGCTTTACTGATCCCGCTGCTGATCCACCTGTTGCAGCGCAGCGCGCCGCGGGAAATTACCTTCGCCGCGGCCCACTGGCTGCAACAGCGCCAGCCACAGAGCTGGAAACGCCTGCAGCTGCGCGACACCGGGTTGCTGTGCCTGCGGCTCCTGCTGCTGGCCCTGCTGGCGGCCCTGCTGGCGATACCTTTGCTGCAGCAACGGGAAAACACGGGTGCGCTGCTGCTGGTGGACCCGGCGGTGGAACCCGCTGAGCTTGCCGCTTTTAGCGAGGCACAGGGACCATTCGCCCGGGTCCTGTGGCTGCAGCCGCGACCACAGCCGGTGGCCAGCAGCTCCCCCGAGAGTGGCGACAGCTGGAACAGCCTGTCAGCACTGGCGGCAGAGCCCCGCTACCGCCATGCCCATATCCTGCTCGACACCGGTGCCAGCGCTGCCGGTTACCGGGCGCTGCGCTACAGCCCACACTGGCAGTGGCACCGCACCGGCGAGAACACACCAGCGGCCCCGCCGGCGCCACCCATGGCCATCATGGGCGAAGCCCCACCCTGGCTGGGCCCTGCCCTGCAGGAGCTGGCGGAAACCGGTACCGCACAGCTGGAGCCACAGGCACTGGCGGATCCGGGCCAACTGGACCCGCAGCAATTCCAGTGGCTGCTCTATAACCGTCCCGGCCCCCTGCCGGAAGCGGTGCAGGCATTCGTGCGCGCCGGCGGGCTGCTGGTCAGCGACAGTTCAGTCACCCCTGCCGGGGCACTGGATTTTGTGCCGCTGGGGGGTGACGGCGGGCCCGCTCGCGAAGCGGCCGCGCTGGGGCGCGGCAGCTGGCTGCGCTACCGGGGCAACTGGCAGGACGAGGCTTTCTATCACCGTACCGACCTGCCGGCGCTGCTGTGGCAGCAGTGGTCACAACAGGACTGGCCGCTGCAGGCACAATTGCAGCCACACTGGCCGGCGGGCAAGCCACCGGGCATCCCGGTAGCGGACAGCGAGGTGGCAGCCGCGGCCCGGGAACCGTTGCAGCAGCCGCTGCTGCTGGCATTGTTACTGGTGTTGCTGGCGGAGCGGGCACTCACTCTGTCACGGAGGCAGGTCCATGGATAAGCACCGGCCTCACCGCCTCTCTTCTCCGCTGCGGATCGCCCGGCGCCACTGGCGCGCATGGGGCCTCGCGCCGTATATCGCGCTGGCACTGCTTTCACTGTTGCTGGGCCAGGTGAGCCACGGCCTGCTGGGCTGGCCGCTGTGGAGCGGCATCGCCGCCACGTTAGTCGCCGGGCTGGGCGCATTACTGGATAAGCGCTGGCGCCCCGGCCACCGGGACCTGTGCCAATTGCTGGACCACCGCTTCCCGCAACTGCAGGACAGCAGTGCCCTGCTGCTGGAGGCGCCGGAAACCCTGCCGCCGCTGGTGCGCCTCCAGCAACAGCTCACGCGCAGCGCGCTGGAGCAACTGGTAGCCGGCGGGGCACTGCTGCACTTCAGGCCACGCCGCTGGCGGCCCGCCATTGGCGTTACCCTGGTGTTATGCCTGGCAGCACTGCTGGCCCCGGTGACCACCCTGTGGCCCGGCAGCCCGGAGCCTGCACACGGCATCGCGGCCAATTCTTCCGGGTCGGCGGAAGCTGACGGGCCGGGAATGATCCAGGTCGACAGCGCACAGGTCCGGGTCATGCCGCCGGCCTATACCGGACTCCCGGAGCAACAACAGGCGCTGCAGGTCCGTGCGCCGGAAAATGCCCGCGCCGAGTGGTCTGTGAGCTTGTCTGCCCCGGTGGAGAGGCTGCGGATGCAAGCGGCGGAGGCCGATTTCGAATTCCAGCCCCGGGGGGAATTGCCGGCCAGCCGCTGGACCCTGCAGCGCCGGCTGGCGGAGAGTGACTTCTACCAGCTGGCACTGACCCGCGACGGCCGTGAGACCCTGTTGCCGGAAATCCACAATATCGAGGTGATCCCGGACCGGGCACCGCAATTCCAGTTCAGCCTGCCCCGCGACAGCCTTATGGTGGTCGGTGCCGCGCTGGCCTCCGGCGACGCGGCACTGCGGGTACTGGTGACGGTGGAAGACGACTTCCGTATCGAGGACACCGCCCTGGTGGTGACCCTGGCCAGCGGCAATGGTGAGAATGTGCGCTTTCGCAACGAGCGCATTCCCCTGCAACCGGCTGCCGCCGACGGGCAGCGCCAGCGCTTTGAGTTCCAGGTGCCGGTGGACCGGTTCACCATCGAACCCGGCGACGAGCTCTACTGGTTCCTGGAGGCCCGCGACAACCGTGCGCCCGCGCCCAATGTGGCCAGCAGCCAGCACTTTATCCTGCGCTGGCAGCAGGAGGAGATCTTTGGCCTGAGCGATGCCGAGGGCATGGCGATCAAGGTGATGCCGGAATATTTCCGCAGCCAGCGGCAGCTGATTATCGATACCGAGGCGTTACTGGCGGACCAACCGGAAATTCCCCCCGGCGAATTCCGCCGCCGCGCCGAATCCCTGGCCTACGAACAGAACCTGCTGCGCATGCGCTACGGCAAATTCCTGGGCGAGGAGGACTCGGCCATGGAACAGCACGATGATGGACCCGGACACAGCGGGGAACATGGCGATGGCGGCCAGCACCGGGACGAACATGGCGGGGAAAGCGCGGGGGAACAGGCCGGAAGTGCCGGCGAGATTCAGCGGGAAACCACGCAATTTGGCAACGCCGCCGGCATCGTCGCCGCAGTGGGCCACCAGCACGACAACTCCGAGCACGCGACCCTGTTCGACCCGCAGACGAAAGAACTACTGCGCAGCGCCCTCAATGCCATGTGGAGCTCCTGGCGCGAGCTGTCGATCGTGGAACCGCAGGCGTCGCTCCCACACCAGCATCGCGCACTGCGTTATATCAAGGAGGTACAACAGGCCTCGCGCATTTACCTGCAGCGGGTGGGCTTCGAGCCCCCGCCCATCGACGAGGAGCGCCGCCTGACCGGCGAGCGCGACGAAGTGGCGCCACCGGAAGTTACCACCGCCTTCGATGACCCCGATCGCGCCAGGCTGGAGTCCATCCTGCGCAGCCTGCTCAGCGGGGAAACACCAACGGAAGACGAGCTCGCCGCGCTGCCGGGGCTTATGTCTGCCAGCGGGCAATCCGGGCTTCAACAGGGGAAACGACTGGAAGTCAGCAAGGCCCTGCGCCGTTTCCGCCAGGACACGGCGTGCAGCCAGTGTCGGCGGGAACTGCAGGCACAGCTGTATCAGCTGCTGGCGCCGCCGCAGGCGGCACCCGCACTGCCGGCCAGTGGCGCTAACCAGGGCAGCTACGCCGACTGGATCCGCGCCGCCAATCCCCACGGTAAACAGACGGTGCCGAGCGGGGGAATGCCATGAGCCTGTGGATAACGGCAACCTGTATCGCCGGTGCGCTGGTGTCACTGTTACTGGTGGCCCGGCGCCATGCCCCGGCGCAGCGGCGCGTCACTGCCGGAGTGCTGCAGCTGGCAATCTGGCTGGCCGCGTGGCTCCTGTCCCAGCCGCCGCAACTGCTGCCCGCCCCCGATGCTGCGCTGCTGGATAGCGAACGCCTGCAAGACGGCGATGGCCTGGCCCATACAGCGACGGGGCCGCGCCAGGCAATAACACCGGCGCTTACAAGCCGTGAACTGGACGCGCTGCCGGCTCTCGCGGTCAGCGGCCCCGGCCTGTACCGGGAGGACCTGCTCGCCCTGCCGCCGGTACGGCTGCGGGTGACAGGCGCCAGCCACGAACACGCTGCCCCCGCTACGGCAGCAGCGGATGGCTGGCAGCCGCGCTGGCCGCGCCAGCTGGGCCTGGGGCAGGAGCTTGCCCTGCAGCTGCAGTTGCCCGCGACACTGCCCGCAGAAACGCCGGTGAAACTGCTGGATCCCTTCGGTACGGCGGTTGCGGAAACAACCATCCCCGCCTCCCCCCCCCCCGGCAAGGTGACCCTGGCGGATACACCGCGGCTGGCCGGGCGCTGGGAATACCAGTTGCAGATTGGCGAGGGACCATCGGCGAGGCGCGAAGCCGTGCCGGTACAGGTAAACCGGGGCGAACGGCCACAGGTATTGCTGTGGCTGGCGCAGCCGGACTTCGAGTCCGCCGCGCTGTCCCGTTGGCTGCGGGAGTCCGGCGTACCGACCAGGGCCGTTACCCGGCTGGCACCGGGTATCGAGCGCAGCCGCAACCTGAACGGTTTTGACGGCGGCAATCGCGCACCACTGGACCCCGCCAATGGCTTCGACCTGCTGATCCTCGACAGCCAGCTGTGGCCGCAGCTGGACCGGCGCCAGCGACAGCAGCTGCGGCAACAGGCATCGGTGCTGTGGCTGGTGGGCGACGAGGCGCCGGAGGGCTTTATCGACTATGCCCGCGCCAACGGCATGACGCTGGAGCGCGACAGGTCCGCTGAACTGCGGGCGCCCTTCGGCGACCGCGAAACGCCGGCCCTGGGCACGACCGGTTTCCGGCCCGTTGCCGTGCAGGCCACCGACCGGGTGCTGCGGGGGGCTCCCGCGGGTCCAGTCGATGGCAGGGATACCGCGCTCTACTGGGGTCGTGGGGATGCGGACGGGGCACTGGGGTTTGTGTTTTTTCGCAACAGCTACCGCTGGATCACCGCCGGCTATGGCCAGGCTTTCGCCCGCCTGTGGCAGGCGGTGCTGGAACCGCAACTGGCCTACCGGGGCAGTGGCGCACCGGTGACGGTGCGCCAGGCATTGCCGCGGGCGGGCCACCGGGTAACCCTGTGCAGTCGCGGCTTCACCGGTGCGGCACCGCTACTGTCGGCCGTTGCCGGCGAGCAGCGCCTGGCGGGAACGCAGTCCACTGACGGCTGTTATGCCTTCTGGCCCCGCGAGCACGGCTGGTATGAATTGGAAGCCACGGCGGAAGCGGCGGTGGCTCCGTTCAGCCTGTATGTGTTCGCCGCCGATGCCTGGCCCGCCTGGCAACGCACGTTAAAAGCACAGTCCACCGGGCAGATGGCCACCGCCAGGCTGGGCCCCGGTAGGGAAGCCCCGGCGCCGCACCGGCCCCTACCGCGACACTGGCTGGCGTTGCTGCTACTGGGCCTGCTGGCAATCAGCTGGTGGGGAGAGCGGAAACTGAAACGCTGAAGGCACTTCCAGCCCTGGCGCAAACCAGCCGGAGCTGCGCCAGGGCCTACTGGCCGGGGGGCTCACCGCTGTGGTCGACGAAGATCAGGTTGTCGGTGTTGTAGCCCAGGTCCCGCGCCTGCTGCAGCAGCTGCTCCAGTTCGGCTTTGGGAATTTCCGGTTCACGGGACAGCAGCCACAGGTATTCCCGGTTGTAGCCGGTCACCATCGCGTGGCGGTAGTCCGCGTCCAGTGCCACCACCACGTAGGAGGCGTAGAAGGGCCCGAAAAAAGAAACCTCCAGGTGGCCGGTATCCGGGTCACCGGCAAACCGGGCGCGGCCCACGGCTTCCTGCCACTCACCTTTCTCACGGGAATAACCGCGATTCACCACTTTCACGGTACCGTCGTCGTTGAGGCTGTACTCGGCGGTGACATGGCTCAGCCCGCGCTCGAAGGAGTGGTCCAGGCGGGCCACCTCGTACCAGCGGCCCAGGTAGCGGTCGAGATCGAAGCCGGTAACCGGCTGCACATTCTCCGGCACCCCGGTACAACCCCAGAGGAATGCAAAACACAGCAGCAAAAGTTTTCGCAAGGTAGCGCCTCTCAGCCAGCCATTAGCGGAAATCCATCACCGGCTATTTATAGGGTAGCCGGATGTCACTGCCCAATACGCCTGACGCAGCCGCCGGGATTACATTAATGCCGGTTCCGGAAATAAAAAAGCCACCCGAGGGTGGCCAGACAGTCGAAGCGGGTGGTAATTACTTTTCCACAAAGGCGCGTTCAATGACGTATTCGTGCGGGACACCGGCGCGGGTCTCGCGGAAACCCCAGTCATCCAGGATGCTGGTCAGGTCCTTGAGCATCCCCGGGCTGCCGCAGAGCATAAAGCGGTCCTCTTCCACGTTGGGTTTCGGCGTGCCCAGGTCGTCGAACAGCTTGCCGGACAGCATCAGGTCAGTCAGGCGGCCATTGTTCTCGTAGGGCTCGCGGGTCACTGTGGGGTAGTAGAGCAGCTGCTCGCGGATCATCTCACCGAAGTACTCGTGCTCCGGCAGTTCCCGCTGGATAAAGTCCTGGTAGGCGAGTTCCGACTTGTAGCGCACACCGTGGGTCAGGATCACCTGGTCGAAGCGCTCGTAGACATCCGGGTCCTTGATGATGCTGAGGAACGGCGCCAGGCCGGTGCCGGTGGACAGCAGCCACAGGCGCTTGCCCGGCAGCAGGTGATCCGCCACCAGGGTGCCGGTGGGCTTGCGGCTGACATAGATCTCGTCACCCGGCTGGATCTTCTGCAGCTTGGAGGTCAGGGGGCCGTCCGGCACCTTGATGCTGAAGAACTCCAGCTCATCCTCATAGTTGGCACTGGCGATGGAATAGGCGCGCAGCAGCGGGCGGCCGTTCTCCTGCTGCAGGCCGATCATGGTAAAGTGGCCGTTCTCGAAGCGGAATGACGGGTCGCGACTGGTCTTGAAGCTGAACAGGGTGTCGTTCCAGTGATGGACATCCAGCACCTTTTCAATATTCAAATTTGACATAAGATTAGAACCAGTTATTCCTCAATTCTCTTAATGCCTGAATTCTAGCTGCGGAATACCTATTGGCAAAATGGGATATTTCGATAATCCTTATCTATTTAATAGATAACTGAAATCCCGACCCGGAGGTATGCCTTGCGCTACTCCCTGCGCCAGCTGGAAGTCTTCCTCGCCTGCGCCCACCACGAGAATGTCAGCCGCGCCGCCGCCAGCCTGAATATGTCCCAGTCCGCCGCCTCCACGGCGCTGAAGGAACTCGAACAGCAGTTCGAGCTGCGCCTGTTCGAGCGCACCGGCAAGCGGCTACGCCTCAACGAGCTGGGACGCCAGCTGTGGCCGCGGGCCGAAGAGCTGCTGGAGCGGGCGCGGGAACTGGAACAGTCGCTGGCCGCCCACGGCGACCTTGGGCGGCTCAAGATCGGCGCCACCCTCACCATCGGCAACTACCTGGCGGCGGGCATCATGGCGCGCTACATGGCCGAGCAGCCGGGTACCCGGGTGGAGCTGGACGTGGCCAACACCGCCGCCATCGCCGAGCGCGTGCTGAACTTTGAACTGGACCTGGGGCTGATCGAGGGGGAACTCAACCACCCGGACCTGGAAATGATGCCCTGGCGCGACGACGAGCTGGTGGTCTTCTGCGCGCCGGACCATCCACTGGCAGGCCATCAGGCCCTCGGCGACGCCGACCTGTGCAGCGCCACCTGGATACTGCGCGAGCCGGGTTCCGGCACCCGGCAGACTTTCGAGCGTGCGCTGGCGGGGCTGCTTCCCCAGCTGCATATCCTGCTGGAATTACAGCACACCGAAGCCATCAAGCGTGCGGTTGAAGCGGGACTGGGGATTAGCTGCCTGTCCCGGGTATCCCTTACCGATGCCCTGAAACGCGGCTCGCTGGTTGAGCTGCCGGTACCCCAGCGGGATTTCCGCCGCGAGTTCTATTTCGCCCTGCACCGGCAGAAATACCGCAGCACGGGGATCGAGCGCTGGCTGGAGCTGTGCCGGCAGGCCGCGTAACCCGCCAATAAAAAAGCCACCCGGAGGGTGGCTTCGCTAACTGTTCCCACCCCTGCGGGCAGTAACGGGATTACTTCACCCGTACCAGCTGGGATTTCAGTTCTTCCGGCACCTGGTCGATAGAGGCAATGGTCAGGTCCTCGGAGGAGGCAGCGGCAGTCTGCGGCTGCAGGGTGGCATTGGCCGTTTCCGGCAGCTTCCACATGGCACCGGTGGCCGGATCCACGATCAGCATGCCGATCAGGCCGCCCAGCAGGATGTTGCCGATATACCAGCCGTCCATGCCAGCCTTGATCTGGAAGGTCTGCTCATTGTAACCGGCCATCTGGTACCTGACGGTGTAGTTGGCGGACGAGAAGAAACCGTCAGAAGCGTCCAGCGTGATGGTGTCCGGGGTTACACCGGAATGCACATCGAGGCCCGCCTCATTGATCACAGAGAAGTTGGCACCGGTGGGCGTGCTGCTGATGGTTACCGGGTATTTGCTGTCGCTGAGAATGCTGGCACAGCCAGTAGCCAGGGTCAGTGCAGCGATTGAGGCCCCCAAGGCAATTTTCTTAATCATGTTTCGTCCTTTAGCGTATTTTTTATCGGTCGGCTGGTTGATACAAGCGCCAGCCGGCACGGAGATTAACATGGGCTTCATTGGTACAGGATTACAGCTTATTACAGCGGCATCCCCTGTCCGGCCCGGGCTTCCTGTCTGCCGACGCGGCGCGCCTCCAGTCGCCGGATAAACTCCGACAGGATCTGGCGATACAACTCCCTGCCCAGGTACTTGTCCTCCACGCCACTGTCGATCGAGGGATTGTCATTGACCTCGATCACATAGCCCTTGCCTGCGGACTCCTTTACATCGACGCCGTAAAAACCATTACCGATCGGGCGGGTGGCCCGGAGCGCGGCCTGCAGCACCGCTTTCGGGACCTCGAAGGTCGGCAGGGTGGCGAAGCCGCCACTGCTGTTTTTCTTGTCGCCGTGGTTGTAGATCTGCCAGTGGTTCTTGGCCATATAGTAGCGACACGCATACAGCGGCCGGTTATTGAGAACGCCGATACGCCAGTCAAACTCCGTGTACAGGAACTCCTGTGCCAGCAGCAGGCTGGACTCGGCAAACAACTCACCCAGCCGGTCGCGCAGCTCCTCCTCGCTCTTTACCTTGACCACGCCGCGGGAAAAAGAACCATCCGGGATCTTGATCACCATAGGCAGGCCCAGCTCCTGCACTGCCGCCATTAACCCGGCCTCGTCGCCCCGGCGCAGGATAGCGGTGCGGGGAGCCGGCACCCTGTGGGTGCGGAACAGGTCCGCCAGGTAGATTTTGTTGGTGCAGCGCAGGATGCTGGTGGGATCGTCGAGTACCACCAGGCCCTCAGCTTCGGCCCGCTTGGCGAAGCGGTAGGTGTGATGGTCGATGGCCGTGGTCTCGCGGATAAATAGCGCATCGAATTCCGGCAGGCGCATGTAGTCCGCCGGTGTAATCATCTCCACGGCAAAACCCAGCTCGCGACCGGCGCTGGCAAATTTCTTCAGGGCAACGCTATCCGACGGCGGCAGTGATTCCTCCGGGTTGACCAGGATGGCGAGGTCATAACGGCTGCTTTCACTCTTTTTCCGCGGCCGCCACACCTGGTTGCTGAAACCGTCCAGTGCCTCGGCAAAAAGCGTCTCCTCTGCATCGTCCAGGTCGCGGTGGGAACAGACGTGCAGGTCGGCAATTTCCCAGGACTGGTTGCGGACCAGGTGGATTTCCAGCACCGGACAGGGAAAACGATCGAACAGCAACCGTGCTAGCGGCTGCAACACCGGCTCGGGGCAGCGCCCGAAATACGACTTGACCCGCAGTTCGCTGCTGCCGTCGGCCGGTGCCGGCAACTTGCCCAGCGCCGGCAGGATGCTACCCAGCTGGAGCTTGTAGAGTTGCGGCAGCGCCAGGTCATTGAGACTGCGCACGCTGGGCAGCACGTGGTGGCTGCGCGCCTCCGCCAGCAGGGAGCAGTAATAGCCCTCACTGCGGTATTGGTAGTCACCACACAGGTTAATCACCCGAACCCGCTGCTGGGGGGAAGCTAGTGCCAGGTAATCGGCAAAAGTGATGACGCGCTCGCTGGGATAATAGGGGGCCCAGTCACTGGGCTGGTCGATAACAATAAGTACCCGGGACATCGGCAGGAAAGCCTCGCAGGATCGGGTCCGGCGGACGCCGGACAGCAGGCGAAAGATAGAGGAAAACCGGAGTTCGGCCTACAGGTTTTTTTATGCGTTTTTTCACCGGGGAATCTTCCCTTCCGGGACGCTTCTGCTACTGTTGCGCAGCCGCAATGTCGCGGTATTGACGGCTTCTTGCCGACAGGCCCCCCTATGCCCGCCCCGGAAAAAACCGGCCTTGTCATCCGGCCCGCGATGCCCGCCGACGTGGCGGCCCTGCACGACCTCGAGCAGGCCGCCTTTGCCCGCGACCGACTCAGCCGGCGACGCCTGCGTCACTGGGTAATGGCCGACAATTGTGTGTTCCTGCTGGCGGAACGGGACACGTCTCTGCTCGGCTACGCGCTGGTCATTTTGCGTCGCGGTACCCGGCTGGCACGGCTCTATTCGCTGGCAGTAGCCAGTAGCGCCCGCGGCCAGGGTATTGGCAGCCACCTGGTATCAGCGGTGGAAAAGGCTGCCAGTGACAGTGGTCGCTTTTTCATGCGCCTGGAAGTTGCCGAACATAACCAGGCCGCGATCGCGCTGTACCAGGCACTGGGTTACCGCGCCTTCGGCCGCTACCGCAACTATTACCAGGATGACAGCCATGCCCTGCGCATGCAGAAACGCATCCACTACCATCCGGAAAACCTGCATCGGCTGGCAGTGCCCTGGTACCGGCAGACGACGGATTTCACCTGTGGCCCGGCTGCCGCCATGATGGCCATGGCAGCCCTGGACAGCAGCTATGACCCCTCTGTCAGCGAGGAACTGGCCCTGTGGCGGGAGGCCACCACCATTTTCATGACCTCCGGCCACGGTGGCTGCCACCCGGTGGGCCTGGGGCTGGCACTGCGCGCGCGGGGCTTCGACGCCTCTGTGTACCTGAACCGGGAGGGTCCGCTGTTTATCGACAGTGTGCGAGCGCCCGGGAAAAAGAAAGTGATCAGCCAGGTGGATGCGGATTTCCGCGCGGCAGCGACTGCCGCCGGCATGCAGGTGGTACCGGAGGAATTCACCCAGGACCAGCTGCAGCAGTGGCTGGAAGCAGGTGCACTGGTGTTAATGCTGGTCAGCACCTATCGGCTCGACGGCAAAAAGGTGCCCCACTGGGTAACGCTGGTGGGTATGGATGAACAGTGCCTGTACGTGCACGATCCCGACTGTGATGAGCTCTGGGACCAGCTGGATAGCAGTTACCTGCCCATTGCCCGCGAGGATTTTGCCCGCATGTCCGTGTTTGGAAGGGAGCGACTGCGCACCGCGGTGGTAGTGCGCAGTTGATCTGCAGCGTGGTTCAACCCCCGGGGGCGAACAACTCGCCGAAGAAATCCCCCTCGTACCAGCGCGGTTTGCGGTCCGCGTCGGCCACCTCGCGGGCAATGGCGTAATTGACCCGGGCGAACTGCTGCGCGGCCACGTAATCCACCTGGGCGTCGGCCTCATCGGTGTGCTTGTGGTAACGCTCGCGCAGGAACCGGTTCTGCATTGCAGTGCCGTCGGCTGCCGGATCCTGTGCCTCGCGCCCGGTGATCAGGTAGATGGCGGGAACCCCCTGGCGCACGAAACTGTAATGATCGCTGCGCACGAAAATCACCTGTTCCGGCATCGGGTCCGGGCTCAGCCTGAGGCCCGCGCGGGCCGCGGCGCGCGCAGTGGTCTGGCCCAGTGAGGAATGCTCGGCGCCGAAGGCGATGATGTCCCGGAACGGGTACAGCAGCATCGGCATATCAAGGTTGATATTCGCCACCATGGCGCGCGGCGGCACCGGCGGGTGCTGGGCAAAGTAGTCGGAACCCAGCAGGCCTTTTTCCTCGGCGGTCACCGCCACAAACATCAGCGAACGCCGGGGCGCACGGCCGGATTCGACAAACAGTCGCGCCGTCTCCAGCATGATGGCGATGCCGGCGGCATTGTCCTGTGCACCGTTGACCACACGCCCCTCCGCGTCTTTACCCAGGTGATCCAGGTGCGCGGAAAACACCACATACTCGTCCTTCAGCTCGGGATCGCTGCCCGGCAGCACCGCCACCACATTGGGACTGAGAACCTGCTCGTGGCGCGCGCCACTGGTCAGGGAGGCGCGGTAGGGCAATGGGAAGCCACGCGGCGCCAGGCCATTGGCAACCTCAGTAAATACGGTATCCAGGCTGCGCTCGGCGCCCATAAACAGCTGGCGGCCAGCGGGCATATCCAGGTAGACGCCGGGGTGCAGGCCGGGAATGGCATTGCCGGGCATATCATCGGCGCCGATCCAGTCAAAGCTGGCATCCTCCCGGTGCTCTACCGCACGGGCGAAGGGTGAGCGCTTTTCCCGCTGTGGCGTATTGAGGGTCATGTAACCCACGGCGCCGTGGCGCGCGGCGGTCTGGCGCTTGGTGCGGGAAGACGCGTAGTGGGCACCCACTTCGCTGGGCAGGCTGGAGGGGCGGCCGGACAGGATCACCACGATCTTGCCGCTCACATCCAGGCCGGCGTAATCATCGATACCGTACTCCGGTGCGTCGATACCAAAGCCCACGAACACCAGCCCGGCAGCGATGGCGGTACTCTCGGCGGTCGTGGGCGGCGAGGCCACAAAATCCTCACCGAACCTGAAAGTGATGTCGCCGTCGCGGCCCTGCAGTACCAGGGTCGGCTCGCGGCCGTCCCAGCTGGCCCGGCGGAACGGCACCTCCTGCAGGAAGTCCTCTCCCCCGGCCGGCTGCAGCCCGAGGGCGCGGAATTGACCGGCGACATATTCCGCCGACTGGCGATAGCCCGGCGTGCCGGTCTCGCGCCCGGCCAGCTCATCCGCAGCCAGGTATTCCAGTTGTTGGCGGATATGCTCCACATCCGCCTGCGGCAGCGGTGGTGGGGTGGTGGCGCAGGCAGCAAGGGCGCCCACAGCCAGGGCACCGAGCAGGTTGGTGAGTCTCATCGTCAGGTTCTTGTCCAGCGTTGAAAGGTGCCCGCCAGCAGTAACCATGGCGCACCGGGCACCGGCGGAATGAGTTCTTATACGCCAGCAAGGTTACCACGATCCATTCCGGCGGTATTGCCAACCGGTTCCGGGTCATCGCAGCGTATTGACGCACATACCGGGAAAATAATTCGGCGACTCGTCGCCGGGGTCAGTGCCGGGCAAACCGCCTGTCCACTGCAGCGGCCACCTCCTCGTGGGCATTATCGGGACAGAAATCGCCGTGGGCGGCAATAAAGTGGAGGAATGGCAGCTCCAGCAGGCGTTCGAAATCCGCCCGCAACCAGCGCACCGGATCCATGCCCTCGGGCGCCATGCGGCGGCACCAGGTGGGCGCCACCTGCATGCCCTGGCGGAAGCCGGCCAGTCGAAGCAGGTTGCGGCCGCACCAGTTGCAACCACACCAGGATGTCCAGTACTGCAGCGCATCGCAGGTCAGCAACAGGCCGCCACAGCCCGGTACCAGCAACGCCGCCTCGGGATGGCGGCCGCGGGTAAACTCGAAGAACTGCCCACCCGGCACCGGGCACTCGCCACCCTCCTCCACCAGCGCGTCTGCGGCGGGTGCGGGATAGTAGTCCGAGTGCGGCTGGCACCAGAAGGTCAGGTTGAAACGGTCGCGATAGTAGAGGTCGTCACAGCCGTGGAAATAGCCCAGGCGCACCGCATGGCGGATATGGCCCAGGTCCTCGAGTTTTTCCTCCTGCGCGGGGCGCAGGCGCACCGGGTTGACCAGCACCAGCTCATCGCCGCAACGGACAATGGCCATGTTGCGATTCACGGCAGTGGCGGGCGCCAGCTGGGCCGTCCCGGGAATATAAAAAATATCCGGTAACAGCCGGCGGATTTCGCCGTGGGGTTGCACCAGCGGATAGTCAATCTGCATAGCCGGCCGGCGAACCGGGCAAGCGCTAACAGTAGTGTGCCCGGTTGCCGATTCCCCGCAACAGCATGAGTGTGTCCTGGGCCTGCGCCTGCGGGACAAACAGGTGATGGCCCCGCGGTGTCGAGGTGATACGGGCGCTGATGCGCGCACCGTCCAGCTCACCGGCAAGGGCAGCCAGCAGTCCCGGCAACACCGGCCCGCCTCGCTGGCGCAGGGTGATCTGGCACAGGGGTGCGTCCACCGGGATACCCTCGCGCTCGGCGAGTTCCCGCGGCAGTATCGCGCTGTAGCCGTCCCGCTCACTGACCAGTAACAGGCACTGGCCGGCCAGCAGGGGCAGCTGCTCCGCGCTCAGGGTACAGAAGACACAGTCGCTGCCGTGCAACTGCGGTTCACAGCTGCGCAGCAGCTTTTCCAGCCCTATGGTGGCGTTCATACATCGAGTCACTCCCGGTCTGGTTGGTATGGCGGCCGCCATCGTTGGGGCGGCCATCAGTTGCTGAATGATTCCCCCTCTATATCCGGCTCGTCCGCGGATGGCGTGACATCCTCTGCGCTCTCGGCACTCACCCGGGCCCGCTCCGCATCCCTGGCCCAGCGGTCCAGTGCCCGGTCGATATCCTGTTCCAGCTCGATGCTGGGAAAGTCCGGGCAGGGCGCGTCCTTCCGCGGGTTGTGCCAGCCCGACAGCGGGGTAACAAACACGATGAGGGATTTGTGCAGGTTGTTTTCGCCGATACTGGCCTCGGTCCAGGTGGTCTGCCACGCGTACTTGCCGCGCACCGCGTAATCGCTTTCGTAGGATTTGAGGGTGAGGAAGTAGGGATACAGCTTGCCACCACGGCAGACGATACGCCGCTCGGTGCGAATGTTGGCCATCTGCGTGAACGGGTCGAAATACCACTGGATGTCGTAGCCGTAGGCGAACCGCATATCGCCGTTGCTGCGCTGGACAAAGGCGTAGGAGCGACCCGTGCCATCGGCTTGCAGGCTCCATACATGGCGTGCCTCGCCGTCGCGGGAAATCAGCCAGTCGCCCACCCACTGGTCCGCCTCGAGCCGGGATTCTACGTCCCAGCCCCAGCCGTCCCCGTCGGGGGCTTCATCTGATTCCGGCTGTGCCCGGGCGACCCCGGACACGGTCCACCCGGCCAAGAGAGCCAGGGCTACTGCGGGAATAAAGCGCCGCTGCATTACAGCTGTTCTCCAGTCAGTCGCTTTACTCATCCCTGAGGAGGGGACCGGCGGGCTCTGCCGCACCGGTCCTGCTGGATGCCCCTAGCTATTCAGCCTGGGGCACTCGTTGCCGGCCGTGGGGGTCTCCCAGTCCTGCAGGCGGCGCTGGAAGCTCAGCAACCCGCCGCCATGCTGGCGCCAATGGCGTCCATCCAGTACTGCGAAGTCTAGGGTCACGGGGCTCCAGCCGGTAAAGGCCACATCCACCACACCGCCACTGCAGCGTACCGCCGCACCGGTTCGCACCCGCACCCGGTCGCCCTGGAGTGTCCAGCTGATGGCGAAGCCATGGGAGAGCTCCCCGCCGGGCTGGAAACCGTAGGCATAACCGGAGCCGTCGGCGTGCAGCTGCCAGACCAGCTGGGCATCGCCCTCGCCGACCACCAGCCAGTTACCGGCCCACTCGCGCTGGGAGACCTCCGCGGATGAGACGGCCGGGAAGGACAGGAGGAACGCCAGCGCCATTGTCATCGCGCAGGCTGGAAGGAAGTGGGAAAGAGGATTCGCGGGCAAAAGGTGACGCAACAACTTCATGCGCAACTCGACTACTGCTGACCAATGTCTGGCAGTGGGGCAATCGGGTCCGCCAGCTGCCGGTTTTCCTGGCCGGCGCTGGTGTTGGTTCCGCCGGCATGAAAAAGTGCATCTGCGCGCTTTTTCACGTCCCTTTCACTCAAGGCTAGACGTAAAAACCAACAGTGGCAGGGGAAGCATCAAAAATATTCATTTCACCGCCACCAGCGGTGCTCGCTGTAGTCCACCCGACAGGTCGGGTGTGGGGCAACTGGGGGGAGTGGCGCGGGAGGCGACAGGGAGTGGACGGGGGGGAACCCATAAAAAAAACCCCGCACTTGGCGGGGTTTTTCAGCGATTGTCTTCGATCAGCCGCGATTGGCGCGCTCTTTCTCGATCAGGTAATCCGCTACTTCCAGCATCAGCTGCTGGCCATTGCTCTTGCCCTTGAAACCCGGCAGGGAGGAGCTGATGCGGTACTTGCCCGCGACCACAACTTCCGGGGTGCCGCTCAGCTGGTAGGCCCGCTGGTTGGCCATGCCCTGCTTGACCTTGCTGTTGATGGCGAAGGAGTTCATCAGCTTGACCGCCTTGGCACCGTCGGCGCCGTGCTCATTGAACAGCTCCTCGATGGCGTCCATGTCGGGATTCCACTCGCGGCCATCGCGGTTGGCGAACATCTGGCGCTGGTTGTTGATGGCATTGAAAATCGGCTGGTGCATCTTGTCCAGCACACCCATGGCGTCAGCCACATAGTACAGGCGCGCATGCACCTCCATCACCGGTTGCCAGATGGCCGGGATCTTGTCCAGCGCCACGTCTGCCGGCATGTCCGACTTCCACTTGTTGAGGATCGGCTCGAAGTGGTAGCAGTGGCCGCAGCCATACCAGAACAGCTCGGTCACCTGGATCTTGTCTTCATCGCTCTGCGGCACCGCCTGGGGCAGTACCTGGTAGTGCTGGCCGGCCTTGAACTGGCCGTTGTCCTGGGCACAAGCCGACAGGCTGAGCAACAGTGTCAGGATCAGGGTAAAGGGGGCGGCAACTGCTCGCATGGCGTTCTCCATCATTATTCTCCCGGCAAGCGCCGGTGGTAAAACTTTGATCAGCCCCGATTATTGAAGTTCCGGCGCGCCGGTGCAAGATCCACGGGACCAAACGCAAAAAGGCCGGGATAAACCCGGCCTTTTTGGATGATTGTTGCGACAGATCAGTTGCCGTCGGTCAGGCCCGCCAGGTAGTGGGCCACCGCCGTGATCTCGGCATCGGACAGCTGGCTCGCCACGGAGCGCATGACCCGGGTCTCGCCATCGTTGGCGCGCTCGCCGGAACGGAAGGCCTTGAGCTGGGTCTCGATATAGTCAGACCACTGACCGGACAGTCGCGGGTATCCCGCCGGCGCGTTGCCCTGGCCGGTGGGGGAGTGACAGCCCATGCAGGCCGGCACACCAGTCTGCGGGTTGCCGGCGCGGAAAATCTTGCGTCCCAGCATCAGGCCGTCGACATTCTCACCATTGTTCAGCATCACGGAGACCGGCTCGGCGCCGGACAGCTGCATCTGCTGGGAGGCGAAGTAGGCCGCCAGGTCCTCGAGGTCCTGCTGGTCGAAGTTGTCCAGCTGGCCGATCATCTGCGGAATCTCGCGCTCACCGCTCTTCACGTCCATCAGCTGCTTGAGGATGTACTTCTCTCCCAGGCCGGCGATCTTGGGAAAAGCCGACGCCGGGCTGTTGCCGTCGGGGCCGTGGCAGGCGGCGCACTGCGCGGCCTTGGTCTTGCCCGCGGCCGGGTCACCTTCGGCCGCGACGAACGGTGCGGCGAGAATAAGCCCCAGGGCCAGGGCGGAGTTCTTTACAATGCTGTTCATACGTCGTCCCATTGCGCGCTGAAATATGCCATTTGGCCCGGCTTTCACCGAACCCCGCGCCGCCCCCAGTCAATCCTGCGACGCGTAAACCGCGGCATTATATACTTGCGCGCCAAGCGAGTGTACCGAATCTGGTAGATCAATCATGTCTGACAGCAATCCCGAGCGAATCAACTTTCGCAACGTTCAATTTTTAACCAGCGCCCCGACCCTCGACGAGTGTCCCGAGGACAGTGGTGCCGAGGTCGCCTTTGCCGGGCGCTCCAATGCCGGCAAGTCCAGCGCCATCAATGCCCTGACCGGCAACAAAAAGCTGGCCCGCACCTCCAAGACCCCCGGCCGCACCCAGCTGATCAACTTCTTCCGCATCAGTGACCAGCAGCGCCTGGTGGACCTGCCGGGTTATGGCTATGCCAAAGTCGCCCGCTCGATGAAAGACGAGTGGCAGCGGCACCTGGCGTTTTACCTCGAGCACCGGGAGTGCCTGCGCGGGCTGGTATTGCTGATGGATATCCGCCAGCCGCTGAAAGAGTTCGACCAGCAGATGCTCACCTGGGCGGTAAGCGGCGGCCTGCCAGCCCACATCCTGCTCACCAAGGCCGACAAACTGAAGAACGGGCCGGCCAACAACACCCGTTTTGCCGTGGAGAA
Source organism: Microbulbifer sp. JSM ZJ756 (assembly GCF_044383805.1). Taxonomy (NCBI): domain Bacteria; kingdom Pseudomonadati; phylum Pseudomonadota; class Gammaproteobacteria; order Cellvibrionales; family Microbulbiferaceae; genus Microbulbifer; species Microbulbifer sp. JSM ZJ756. Next base: position 175,175 of record NZ_JBISER010000003.1, read on the forward strand.
GGCCCTGCGGGAACAGGGCCTGGATACCGGGGTGTCGGTACAGATCTTTTCCAGCACCAAGAAGACCGGGCTGGACAAGCTCGAGCGCAAGCTCGCCGAGTGGCTGGCACTGGAAGAAGAGGTCCCGCCGGCAGGCGCCTAGGGATTGCCGGCGGGTCCGCGGCGCAGCGATTGCAGCAGCAGGCGGCGCAACTGGCGACGGGCGCCCGGCGTCTGGGCCCGCAGGTCTTCCGCTACCAGCCGGCGCCCGGCCAGCAGCTCCAGCAGGGTCTTTTCACGTACCTGGAGCTCCAGGAATCCCGGCGCGTCCGCGGGGCTAGTGCAGGAGTCCATCTGGCGTTCCCCCGCTGTCGCCGCCACTGGCGGCAGTGTCCCTCCCTGATACTGCTGCCTGGCTGCCACCTCCTGTGGGAAGGCCCCGCAACAGCCGCATGCGGGTAACAGTGGTAACCCAGCCGCAGAGTTCCCGCTCGCCCAGCTGCCAGCCGGCGGCCAGCAGGCAACGGGCACATTCACTGAAGTGCCGCACGCTCCCGTGCCGCTCCCCGCGCAGCAGGAAACCAGCCAGCTCGAACGCACAGCCAAAATACGCCAAAGCCCGCTCCGGGCTTCCCTGGGCCAGCAGTCCCTGCCCCTCCTCCAGCCAACCCAGCATGGACCTTTCGGCGCGCTGGCAATCCGACATCAGCCAGGCGCGGTGGCCGGCACATAGAAAACGATACTTCACGGAGCCTCCCTGTATTCGCAAAAAACCACGTCCAACCTTAACGATAATAATTATCATTTGCAATGCAGTGGCGGAGAATCCGCTAAACTGAAGAGGCCTGTGGGGAAAACCGGTTCGGCAGGCAAAAAAAAGCCGGCAGATGGGGACTGCCGGCCAGGGGTCGATGCCCTTGGGGATGGGCATCTTACTAGACGCACCCAGGGGGACGGGTACGCCTATGGGTTCTCACCCGGCGTCGCTTGGGGGTCTCGACGCCGTCAGCTACTCACTGACCTCTATATGTACGGTAAGCTCGCAACAACGGATTTCCCACACCATATTGGTGCCAGCATAATCCGCTGCGCCCCCTGCATATCCTGTTTCCCTGTTCCCTGAATACCGGGAAATCGTTCTCCTCCGGTGCCTCTGTGCGGGCAAATGCATACTGCCGGTGAAAAAAAGCCCCGACCTTGGGGGAGGTATCGGGGCATAGGGAAGATTGTTCAACCTCACGGGGTGGGAACAATACTGTCTCTTGAGACGCACCTGACTGCTGTAGGTTCCCTTAAAACAGAGAAATTTTACCTTTCCGACTACTCACCTTCCCGCTCGATGCTGCAGCAATGGGGTCCGCCGCCGTCGCCAGTAGTTGTGCTCAGGACGCCGCCGGTAATTTCGTTGGGGCGGTAGGTGGTGCAGCCCTTCAGCCCCAGCCGGAACGCCTCCCAGTAGAGGGATTCGAACCGGGCAAAGGGATAGCTGGCCGGGACATTCACCGTCTTGGAAATGGCGTTGTCCACATAAGGCTGCAGCACCGCCTCCATCGCCAGGTGGGCGGCCGGCGAGAGCTTGTGGGCAGGAACAAACTCCGGCGGCAGCGCAGCCGACTCCCCGTGCCCACCATGGCGGTCGAGCCACAGGCGGTAGACCGGGTCACAGATCTCAAATTCGCGGTAATCGCCGCTCGCCGTCAGTACCTTGCGCCGGTGGCGGAAATCGAACACCGGCTCCACCCCGCTGGAGACGCCGTTGGCCAGCAGGCTGATTGTTCCCGTCGGTGCAATCGCCAGCAGGTGGCTGTTGCGGATATAACGCTCACCAATCTCTTCCTGCAGTCCCACAGGCAACCCGCGCACAAACTTGGCCCGGCTATAGGCGGCGGCATCGAAAAACGGGAACTGGCCCTTATCCTCCGCCAGGGCCACCGAGGCCCTGTAGGCGCTGTCCCGCAACAGGCACATCACCCTTCCCGCCAGTTCGCGGGCGTCATCGCTGTCGTAGTGCAGGCCCAGCGCGATCAGGGCATCGGCCAGCCCGGTAATACCCAGGCCGATACGCCGGCTGCCCCTGGCCTGCTGCTCCAGCGCCGGCAGCGGGTAGCGGGAGAGGTCTATTACGTTATCCAGCATCCGCACCCCCACGGTTGCGCAATCGGCAATGCCCTGCCAGTCCAGTTGGGCATTGGGTGTCAGGGGGTTCTGCACGAACGCCAGCAGGTTTACCGAGCCCAGGTCGCAGGCGCCGAAAGCGGGCAACGGAATTTCCCCACAGGGGTTGGTGGCGTTGATCTGTTCGCGGTAATACAGGTTGTTGTCGCCATTGATCCTGTCGACGAACAATACCCCCGGCTCGGCACAGTCGTAGGTGGCGCGCATGATCCGTTGCCACAGCCCTCGTGCGTTCACGGACCTGAGGACCCGGCAAGGAACCGGGCCGGCGGTGCCGCTCCACTGGCGCATGACCGTCTCGCCCGCGCCGTCATCCAGCTGTGCCCGGGGGAATACCAGTGGCCAGTCGCTGTCGTTCTCCACCGCCTGCATGAATTCATCGCTGGCCAGCACCGATACATTGAAGTGCCGCAATTCCCGTGGATCGCGCTTGGCGTCCACGAACTGCTCGATATCCGGGTGGTCGCAGCGCAGGGTGGCCATCATTGCGCCCCGGCGGCTGCCGGTGGAAAGCAGGGTCGCGCACATACTGTCCCAGATACGCATAAAGGAAACCGGTCCCGAGGCAATGGTGCCGGTATGCCGGGCAATAGTTCCCGCGGGCCGCAGGGTGGAGAAGTCGCAGCCGATCCCGCCGCCCTGCTGCATGGTCAGGGCAGATTCCTTGAGCCGCTCGAAGATGGCCTCGATGGAGTCCTCGATGGACCCCATCACAAAGCAGTTGAACAGGGTGACGTCGCGGGCAGTGCCGGCGCCCGCGAGAATGCGACCGCCGGGCAAGAAGCGGAAGCCCTCCAGGTTGCGGTAGAAGCGTGCCGCCCAGCGGTGCTGGCCGCCGGGCTCGACACTGGCCAGTGCACCGGCCACCCGGCGCCAGGTATCCTCGATAGAGTTATCCACAGGCCGGCCGCGAGCCTGCTGCCGGTATTTGGTTTGCCAGACAAAACGGGAAATATCGGCCGTGAACGGGTCCCGGCCCGTTGCATCACCGGCAGGCATGTCAGAGGCCCAGCTCGGTTGCCGGCCCGCCCTCGTGGAGCCGCCGGATCGCTTCTGCCAGCAGCGGCGCGCACTCGATCACGTGCAGGCGGTCAGCATCAAGCTGCGGGAGGGTATCGGTTACCGCAACCAGTTCCAGTGGCGCCCGCCCCAGCTGCTCGAGGGCATCGCCGGCAAACTGCCCATGGCTGGCCAGGGCGAGGATTCGCGCGGCGCCGGCACGATCCAGTGCCGCCGCCGCGCGCCCGGTGGTGCCACCCCCGGCGATCAGGTCGTCAATGACCAGCGCGCAGCAATCCTCGACCCGCCCCACCAGGGTGCCGCCACTGAGCTCGCCGCCGCTGCGATATTTCTCCACAAACGCCTGCCCCACGTCCCGCCCCAGCCGCTGCGCCAGGTCCGCGCGAAACGCCTCGGCCCGCTTCACCCCACCCACATCCGGTGACACCACCACCAGCTGGCGGGATTCCCCCGCCAGCAGCCGGGCAGCGAAGTCGACAAACAACGGCCGTGCCGGGAGGTGCAGGGTCCGGCAGCGGAAGGCGTTCTCAAATGCGGCCAGGTTGTGGACATCCACGGTCACCACGCAGTCACAGCCCATGGCCTCCAGCAGGCTGGCCAGGTAGCGGCTCGACAGGGGGTCGTGGAGCTTGGTGCGGCGGTCCTTGCGTGCGTAGCAGAGGTAGGGGATCACCGCAGTGACGCGGGCGGCGCCGGCATCCCTGAGCGCAGCGAGGAAAAACAGCAGGCGCACCAGTTTGTCATCCACGCTGCCGCCGGTGCCCCCGGGCCGGTCGGTGTAGAGCGACTGCAGCAGGTAGACGTCCGCCGCCTCCACATCGTCAAGCGGGCGCAGCTTGTGCTCGCCGTCGGTAAAGTCGCGCTCCTCGTGGGCCGCCAGCGGCTCGCCCAGCAAGCCCGCGACCCGCTGCGCCAGGTCGGCGCCGGCCTCAAGGCTGAACAGCTTAATCCGGCCCATGGCCGCCCGTGCCCGCCAGGTGGCGCCGGAACCAGTCAATCGCCAGCTGGATCACTGCCTCGAGTGTGCCCGGCTCCTCGAACAGGTGGGTGGCACCGGGGACGATTTCCATCGCCGGGTCATTGCTCATGCGGGCCGCCGCCTCGCGGTTGAGTTCGATGACCACATCGTCCTCCCCGCCGATGATCAGCAGAGTGGGTGCGCGTACCAGCGGCAGCATCTCACCGGCCAGGTCCGGCCGGCCGCCGCGGGAGACCACCGCCGCCGCCAGTGCCGGGCGCTCGGCGGCGGCAATCAGGGCCGCCGCCGCGCCGGTGCTGGAACCGAACAGGCCCAGCTTCAGGTCGCGGGTCTCTTCCATACCGTGCGCCCAGTCGAGCGCCGCGATCAGGCGATCGGACAGCAGGGCGATATCAAAGCGGTACTCGCGGGTAATCTCGTCCTCGCGGTGCTCCTCTGCCGTGAGCAGGTCAAACAGCAGCGTGCCGATGCCGGCGCGGTTGAGCTGGCCGGCCACCATCTGGTTGCGGGGGCTGAAGCGGCTGCTGCCGCTGCCGTGGGCAAACAGGACCAGGCCGCAGGGATCCTCCGGCAGTTGCAGGATGCCCTCCAGCCGCGCTCCCGCCGCATCGATCAGTACATCGCCACCGCTCATTGCCCGCTTTCCCGGAGGCGGTCCGCCTCGCGCATCATGTCGATCACCTGGTCGTCGGAGAGCTGGGAGAAGTCCTCGTACCAGGCGCCGATGGCCCAGAAGGCCGCCGGCATCGCCAGGCACTCGAAGCGGTCCACCAGCGGTTCGAAGCGCCGCGGTGCATCCGTCGGCGCCACCGGCACCGCCAGCACGATCTCGGCCGGGTGCTGGGCGCGCACCGCACGGGCCGCCGCCTCCATGGTGGCCCCCGTGGCGATCCCGTCGTCCACCAGGATCACGCAGTGATCCCGCAGTTCCGGCCAGGGCCGGTCGCCACGATAACGCTGTGCCCGGCGCTCCAGCTCGCGCCGCTCGGCTTCCGTCTCGCGCTCGAGCATTTCATCGGTGATGCCGGCCCCGAGAATCACATCCTGGTTCAGGACCCGCGCCTGCGCGGTGATGGCGCCCATCGCCAGTTCCTCGTGACCGGGCACGCCCAGCTTGCGCACCAGCATCAGGTCCAGCGGTGCATGCAGGGCGCGCGCCAGCTCCAGGCCCACCGGTACGCCGCCCCGGGGCAGCGCGAGGATGATGATGTCATCGCGGCCCGAGCGGCGCCGCTGATCGACGTAATCCCGCAGGCTGGCGGCCAGCTCACGGCCTGCCGCTACACGGTCCTTGAAGGGGGTTACCACTGGGATCTCCGCAGGTAATGCCGATAAAACTAGACTAGCAAACAGACCCTCCCGGCAATCTGAATATGAGTGACCAGCGCGATCCCAAACCGGCACCCCCTGACCTGGATACCAAGACCCGCTTCCTGCTGGCGCCGGGCAGCTATGCCGGGGACACGACAGCGGTGGAACTGGTGGAAACCCATATGGCGCGGGTGTTCCTGACCGATCGCCATGCCTACAAGATGAAAAAGCCGGTACAGACGGCATTCCTGGACTTCAGCACCCTGGCCCTGCGCGAGGCCGACTGCCGGGAGGAGCTGCGGCTCAACCGGCGCCTGACCACCGGGGTCTATCTGGCGGTGGTGCCGCTGTGCCAGCGGCCTGATGGCCAATTGCAACTGGCCGATAGTGGCGGCCACGGCGAGGTGGTGGAATGGCTGGTGAAAATGCGGCGCCTGCCGGAGGCGCAGAACCTGGCGGCGCGGGGCCGGGAGGTCACGGGGGAGGAACTGGCGCCACTGGTGCGGCGCCTGTGCGATTTTTACCGGTCCGCGCCGCCATTGGCGGTGGACCCGGTGGCCTACGTCACCGACCTGCGTGAGCATGTGGAGCTGCGACGGACGGCCCTGCTGGCACCGGAACTGGGGCTGCCGGCGGCCGGTATTCACGCGCTGGCCGACTTCCTCGTCACTTTCACCCGGCGCGAGGCCCCACTGCTGGCGCAGCGGGCGGTGGACGGCCGCATCGTCGAGGGCCACGGTGACCTGCGGCCCGAACACTGCTTCCTGACCGAGCCGCCACAGATTATCGACTGCCTGGAGTTCAATCGCGACCTGCGCAGCATCGACCCCCTGGACGAACTGGGCTACCTGGCACTGGAGTGCGAACTGCTGGGCCGGCGGGACCTGGGGGACGGTATCCTCGCCAGCTATCGGCGTGCCTGCGCCGACCCCGCCCCGGCCCTGCTGGAATACTTTTACAAGGCTTACCGGGCGCTGGTCAGGGCACAACTGGCGGCGGCGCACCTGCAGGATGGTGTGGTGGCCGAGCCACAGAAATGGCGCGACAAGACCAGCCGCTACCTGGACGCAGCGCGCCACTACGGCCGGCGCGCCGGGGCCCATGCCGCCTGATCACTTTTCCCGCAGGCAAAAAAAATCCCCGGGCTGGGGGAGCACCGGGGCGAGCAACATCTGACTTCCTTGGGGGGGATGACGCATTCCAACGATCTTGCCTGTTTAGAGCCGCCATTTTTGCGACGGTTCCCGCAGGCAGGTTAAAAAGTGTTAATCATTGGCGCCGCTTTCCCTCAGTCTTGCCGCTCCTGTGATGCCGCCCGCGTCACCTCCTCCACGTAGGCGCGCTCGCGCCGCAGCCGGTAGGCCAGCACCAGGCAATAAACCAGGCTGCTGGCCCCGGCCCAGAACAGGCCGTAGCGGAGGGCGCCGGCCAGTGTCGCCCCCTTGAACAGTTCCACCGGCAGCAGTACTGCCAGCACGATGGCGAACATCCGCGCGAACCGGAGCAGCCAATCTTTCACCGCAATTCCCTTCACTTGCCCTGTCTCCCCGGTCATGTCGTTCTCATGGCCATACTGCCCGGCTCAGTGGGCCTCTTCCCAGCTGGCGCCCTGCCCCACATCGACGATCAGCGGCACATCCAGCTCGGCGGCATCCTGCATCAGCCGGGTCAGGTTGTCCCGTACTTGCTCCACCTCCGCCGCCGGCACCTCGAGGATCAGCTCATCGTGTACCTGCATGATCAGGCGGCTGGCCATTTTTTCCCGTCCCAGCCAGGCATCCACCTCTACCATGGCGCGCTTGATGATATCCGCCGCAGTCCCCTGCATGGGCGCATTGATCGCGGTGCGCTCGGCGGCCTGGCGGCGCGCGCCATTGCGGGAGTTGATCTCCGGCAGGTACAGGCGGCGGCCGAACAGGGTCTCCACGTAGCCCTTCTCGGCGGCATGCTTGCGGGTGTTCTCCATGTAGGCGAGTACCCCCGGGTAGCGCTCGAAATAGCGATCGATATAGGTCTGCGCATCGCCCCGCGGAATCCCCAGCTGGCGCGCCAGGCCGAAGGCCGACATACCGTAAATCAGGCCGAAGTTGATCGCCTTGGCGCGGCGGCGCTGCTCGTCGTCCACCTCTTCCGGGCTCACCTCGAACACCTCCGCGGCGGTGGCGCGGTGAATGTCCTCACCATTGGCAAAAGCCTTTACCAGGCCCTCGTCGCCGGACAGGTGGGCCATGATGCGCAGCTCGATCTGTGAGTAGTCGGCAGCAATGATCACGCTGCCGCCGTCGATGCGCGGGTCAGCCACAAACGCCTTGCGGATGCGGCGCCCTTCCTCGCTGCGGATGGGGATGTTCTGCAGGTTGGGATCGCTGGACGACAGGCGCCCGGTGGCGGCCACAGCCTGGTGGTAGGAGGTGTGCACCCGGCCGGTGCCCGGGTCGATCATCTGCGGCAGCTTGTCGGTGTAGGTGTTCTTGAGCTTGGCCAGGCCGCGGTACTGCATGATCAGTGCCGGCAGTTCGTGGCTGTGGGCCAGCTCCTGCAGCACCGGCTCGGCGGTGGAGGGTGCCCCCTTGGGGGTTTTCTTGATTACCGGGATCTCCAGCTTCTCAAACAGGATAGCGCCCAGCTGCTTGGTGGAACCCAGGTTGAACTCCTCGCCAGCCACCTCGAATGCCTGCTGCTCGGTGTCGCGCATTTTCTTTTCCAGCTCGGCGCCCTGCTTTGCCAGCATCTCGGCGTCGATGTAGGCACCATTGCGCTCCATATGCACCAGTACCGGCAACAGCGGCATCTCGATCTCGTCCAGCACCTTCTCCAGCGGCGGGATTTCCGCCAGGCGCCCGCCCAGCTCGCGGTGCAGGCGCAGGGTGATGTCCGCATCCTCGGCGGCATAGGGGCCGGCCTGCTCCAGCTCGATCTGGTTGAAGGTGAGCTGCTTGGCACCCTTGCCGGCAATATCCTCGTAGTGGACGGTCTGCTCACCCAGGTATTTCTGCGCCAGGCTGTCCATGTCGTGGCGGCTGGCGGTGCTGTCCAGCACATAGGACTCGAGCATGGTGTCGCGGGCGATGCCGCGCAGCTCGATGCCGCAGTTGGCGAGGATATGGCTGTCGTATTTCAGGTTCTGGCCCACTTTCTTCTGCTCCGGATCCTCCAGCAGCGGCTTGAGGGCGGCCATCACCTCGTCGTAGGGCAGCTGTTCCGGCGCCCCCATATAGTCATGGGCCAGCGGCACATAGGCCGCCTCCCCGGGTTCCACGGCAAAGGACACCCCCACCAGCTTCGCCTGCATGTAATTGAGGCTGGTGGTCTCGGTATCAAAGGCGAAAATTTCGGCGGCTTTCAGCTTTTCCAGCCAGGCGTCGAACTCGCCGCGCTCGGTAACTACGCGGTAATCCCGCTCGATGGCCTCGGCCATCGCTGCCTGGGCCTCGTCATCACCGCTCAGCTCCTCCAGCCAGCTGCGGAATTCGAGTGCGCTGAACAGCTCCGCCAGTTTCGCCTTATCCGGTTCACCGTGGTGGAGGTCGGCGGGCTTATAAGGCATGTCCACATCGGTCTTGATGGTGGCCAGCTGGTAAGAGAGATCGGCCGCCTCGCGGTGCTCGGCCATTTTCTTGCCCAGGGTCTTGCTGCCGCGAAAACCCAGGGGCGCGATGGCATCCAGGTCGGCGTAGATGTCCTCCAGGCTGCCCAGGTTCTGCAGCAGGGCCAGGGCGGTTTTCTGGCCCACGCCGGGAACTCCGGGGATATTGTCGGACTTGTCGCCCATCAGGGCGAGAAAATCGATGATCAGCTCGGGCCCGACACCGAACTTCTCGCGCACACCGTCGGTATCCATTTCCGTGTTGCTCATGGTGTTCACCAGGGTGATACCCGGGCGCACCAGCTGGGCCATGTCCTTGTCGCCGGTGGAGATGATCACTTCCTGGCCCTGTTCCTGCGCCTGCAGGGCGAGCGTGCCGATCACGTCATCGGCCTCGACCCCGTCGATTACCAGCCGCGGCAGGCCCATGGCGTCGATGATGTCGTGGATGGGCTGGATCTGCTCCCGCAGGTCGTCGGGCATGGGCGGCCGGTGGGACTTGTAGTCGGCGAACAGTTCGTCGCGAAAGGTCTTGCCCTTGGCATCGAATACAACTGCAACCGTGCTGTCCGGATGTTCCTTCAGGTGGCGGCGCAGCATGCTGATCACACCGCGCACGGCCCCGGTGGGCTGCCCTTCACTGGTCACGAGCGGCGGCAGCGCGTGGAAGGCGCGGTAGAGGTAGGAAGAACCGTCCACCAGGATCAGGGGAGCGGCACTGGGCTTGTTGTTACTCATAAGTATCCGGAAAGCTGGAATTTCATCGTGGATGTCTGGGATTGCGCGACAGGATAACCGCGATCGTTTTTTTTCGCTCGCCCCGGCGCCGCATCCGTGGCGGTCATCGCAGTGTCACCGCCAGTTTTCTCCCGGGCTTCTAGGCTTTAGTTGAACGGCAGTGCCCATTCTGCCGCCGGCCTGCCGCTATCGGCGAGATGCTCGAGAGAGGGATATGACCATGAGGCGAGAGTTTATTTCCAGTGTGTTCCTGGCCGCTGTACTGGCGACCGGGGCCGTATCCGCTGACTCGGTGGGGCGGCCGGCGCAGAAGCCCGGGCCGATGGAGTACCTGGAAGTGACCGACGAACTGGATGTTACCGGGGCAGAGAGGGAGGCAGCGCGCCAGCGCGAGGCTCAGGAACGGGCACTGGAACACCAGGGCAAGCGTGAGCAACTGGGCTCGCTGCTCGTGCGACATCGGCAACAGATGGAATCATTCCGTCAGCGCCTGCAGCAACTGCAGGTGCAACAGCGCGGTGAATCCGAGCAGCAAGAGGCGGCCCGCCAGCAACAACAGGAAAGGCTACAGAGGGAACGCGAGGCTCTCCAGGCGGACGAACCGGGGGAGGAGGCTTCCTGAGCGGGCGGGATCAACCGCGGTCGCTGCGATCGGGCACCTCGGCCAGGCAACTGCGAGCCTGGGCCAGCCACGCCTGCACCAGGCTCTCGTAATCAGCACCGGCCGGCAACTGTGTCCCCAGCGGGTCGAGCGTCGCGTAGCGGAGGCCAAGGTTCTCCGCCGTCTGCCGGTCGCGGGCATTTTCCGGCACCTCACCAAACAGGCAGCCGCTGCCGGCGGCCGACTCCCCCAGTCCGTCACGCAACTCCAGCATTGCCCGGGCCCCATGCCCGCCATGGGCCGAATCGGCCAGAGCCTGCGTCTCGACACCGGCGGGACCGAAAAAATGCCCGTAGGCATCGTGGGTAACCACAATGGGCACATCCCGGTATGCCCACAGGGCCCGGTCTAGCACTTTCTGCAGGTTTGCCATGCGGCGGGAAAAGTCCCGTGCCCGCTGCCGGTATGCGTCGGCCCGCCGGGGATCCATCTCTGCCAGGCGCGCGGCAATATGGGCGGCCATCACGGCGGCATTGCGAGGGCGCAGCCACAGGTGAAAATCCTCCGCCGAGGCCCCGCCGAATTCGTACCCGTCCTGCTCCAGCAATTGCAGCTGGCGTCCCTGCGGCAACAGTGACAGCTGCCGCGCCAGGGCGCTTTCCATCTGCGGCCCCAGCCATATCACCAACCGCGCCGATTCCAGCGCCGCCCGGTCGGATACCCCGGGAGCATAGTGATGGGGGTCGCCGTTTGCCGCGAGTACCTGCACCGGCGTATCCGGCTCCGCAACTTCCCGCACGATCAGCGCCAGTGGGCGCACACTGACGACCAGCGCCTTATTGTCCGGCGCCGGTTCCGACGCTTCCCGGGCACAGGCGGCGAGCATCAGGAACAGGGGGAACAGCAGGAGATACTTTACTGGGTACTGCGGGAAATTCATCAGGATCCGGGATTCGCGGGCCATCGGGTCGGGCGTAAACTGCGATATAATCACAGCCGGCGCCAGCCCGCCAGTCCGGGCGCGCCACTTTCAAACGCCTGCCGGGCCGACACACAGCATCGGCGCCGACAGAGCCCCTGGCATCCCCACGCGGTCGCGGAGACTTCACCCTGAGCCAAACTGACCCTCTCATCACAGCAAACGGGCTGGGCCTCGAGGTGGCCGGCCGCCAGTTGCTGCACGACATCACGCTGGAACTGCGGCGCGATGAGATCGTCACCGTCATCGGTCCCAACGGCGCCGGCAAGACCACCCTGCTGCGCCTGTTATTGGGACTCACCCGCCCTACCCACGGCAATGTATGGCGCCAGCCGGGACTGCGCCTCGGGTACATGCCGCAGCGTATGCAGGTTGACCCGTCCATGCCCATGTCGGTCTTGCGCTTCCTGCAACTGGGTAACGAGCGCGTCGATGCGCCCGCGGCGCACGAAGCACTGGCCCGGGTCGGCGCGGCGCGCCTGGCGCGGGCCAGCCTGGCAGACCTGTCCGGGGGAGAGATGCAGCGGGTGCTGCTGGCACGGGCAGCCGCCCGCCGGCCACAGCTGCTGGTGCTGGACGAACCCACCCAGGGCGTGGACGTGGGGGGCCAGGGCGAGGTCTACCAGTTGATCGCCAGCCTGCGGGACGAACTGAACTGCGGTGTGTTGCTGGTTTCCCACGACCTGCACGTGGTGATGGCGGCTACCGACCGGGTGCTGTGCATCAACCAGCATATCTGCTGTCACGGCCATCCCGAGCAGGTGAGTCGCGACCCGGCCTTTATCGAATTATTCGGCGACAAGGTGGCACCTTATACCCACCAGCATAACCATGAACACGACCTGGGGGGCGACATCGTGCACGACCAAGGCTGCAGCCACCGGGACAACGGTAACGGGAGTGAGACCGCGTAATGGATGTCAGTGCATTGTTCAGCAGCCAGTTCCTGTGGTTCGCCCTGGCCGCGGGCCTGCTGGTGGCATCGGTCAGCGGTCCACTGGGCTGCTTTGCCGTCTGGCGGCGCATGGCGTATTTCGGCGATACCCTGGCGCACTCCGCCCTGCTCGGTGTGACCCTGGGTTTCCTCCTGCAGTTACAACCAACCCTCGCTGTGGGCGCCACCTGTTGCGTGCTGGCAGTATTGCTGGTTTACCTGCAGCGCCGACAGACCCTGTCGGTAGACACCCTGCTTGGGATCCTGTCGCACTCCATGCTGGCGCTGGGTATTGTCACGGTGAGCCTGTTCGGGATCCGCGTCGACCTGCTGGCGCTGCTGCTCGGCGACCTGCTGGCCGTCAGTAACCAGGATGTGGTGCTGATGGCGGCGGCAGTTGCGGCTATCGGCGGCCTGCTGTTTTTCCTGTGGGACAGGTTGCTGGCATTCACCCTGAATGAGGAACTGGCCGCCGCGGAGGGAGTGCCGGTGGAACGGGTCAGGCTCGCCCTGATGCTGATGCTGGCACTGCTGATCGCCATTGCCATGAAAGTGGTGGGCATCCTGCTGATTACCGCCCTGCTGATCATTCCGGCGGCCGGAGCGCGGCGCCTGGCCGACACGCCCGAACGCATGGCACTGCTCGCCTCCCTGATCGGCGCAGTGGCGGTCATCCTTGGGCTGCTGGCATCCATCCTCTGGGATACCCCGGCCGGGCCCTCGATTGTATTGGCGGCAGCGCTGTTATTCCTGCTGGCCCAGTTGCGAACCGGGCCCGCAACCTGAGGCATCCCCGTCCGCGCGGCTTAGCGCCCCGGATGGTCGCCCTTGGAATGCGAGTTTTCTGCCGGTTCCTCACCGGCCTGGCGGAACTCGTAAATGGTCAGCGCAATACCGATCACCAGCATGACGAATACGCCGATGGCAATGACCAGGAGCATCGTATCCGACATGGTTATTGCCTCCGTGCCAGCAGCGCGGAAACCTTGAAGTAAATGCCGAAAGCGAGAATGCTCGGCACCCACAGCGCTGTGAAGATCCCCTGTTCCCGATACCCGTTGAACCACAGGTATCCCGACAGCACAAAAGAGATCCCCACTGCGATCATGATGAACAGGTCCGATAGCTTGAACATGGCTGCCTCCAGCAATACCGGGCTGTGCCCGGAAGATCAGTCGTAATCCCAGAAACCAACAGCGGCCATCAACAGCCCGGTAATGGCGATTGATGCCGGAATCCTGAGGCCCGGCACAGTGAACACCTCCACCAGGGAGGGGACCAGGCCCAGCCCGCCGAGCGCCGCCCACAGCACAACGGGTACTACCAGGCAAAGCCCCAGCCAACCCAGGGCACGGCAGACCCTGCGCGAGTGCGAAAACTTATCGAACAGGTTTTTCAATGCACGAACCCTGTCGCCTGGGGCCTCTCGGCAGCGCCAATCTTACCCTGAGCGTACACGATGAATAGCACTGTGCAAGCAAGCCGGCTGCCACCAGCGGATACACAGCACTAGGGTTCGTTAATGGAAGGATCAGGAGCGCGCCACGAAGATACAGCCGGCGGCAATCAGCATGGATCCGCCAACGCGCATGGCATTGACCGGCTCACCGAGAAACGCATAGCCAAACAACAGCGTAAAAATGAAACTCAGCCCAACAAACGGATAGGCGATACTGAGGTCCACCCGCGACAGCACCCAGAGCCATACCAGTACGCTGACTGCGTATACGAATATCCCGGAAAAGACGTGGGGACTGAAGAGTACACGCACCATACCTCCAACGCCGTCAGCCAGGTAATCCTCACCGGCCCTTTGCATACCCAGCTTCAGCAATAGTTGCGCGCAGGCGGACAGGAACACCGTCAACAATATGACGGAGAGGTTGAGCACATTCATTTCTTATCCCTGAATCGTCATGGTGGAGGCAGCTGCCAGGACCAGGCCGAGAACCAGGCCGGTTATCCAGCTGCGCTTGTCCTTGATCGCAAACGCAATCGGGTCCTCATCAATTTCACCGCGGGAAGCCATAACCAGCATGCGGATAATCCAGTAGGCAAACAGCGGGCAGGCCAGCCACAGGATCATCGGTGAACGGTACATGCCCATCACCTCCGCACTGTTTACGTACATGGCAAACACCAGGATCGAAACCATACCCGCGGCTGACGCCAGGCTGGTGAGAACCGGCAGGTCGGAGGTGAAATAACCGCGACCACGGATCTGCAAGGACGTCTCGTCTGCCCCCTGCTTGCGGTAGATTTCTGAAATTCGCTTGACCAGCGCCAGGCACAGGAACACAAACATCGAGAATGCCAGCAGCCAGTAGGAGGGGTAGACGCCAATGGCGGCAGCCCCAGCCAGGATACGGGTGGTGTACAGCCCCGCCAGAACCACTGTATCAACGGTCTGCAGCCGCTTGAGCAGGAAGCTGTAACCGAGCGTGGTAACCAGGTACAGGAACAGCACGGCACCAAACCACGGTGGCAGGAAAGTAACCAGCACACCCGAGGCGAGCAGCAGGAGGCAACACAGCAGCAGGCCCGCGCGGATGGACAACATCCCCGAGGCCAATGGTCGCCAGCGCTTTTTCTGGTGCGCCCGGTCAGAATCCAGGTCCGCAATATCATTGATGATGTAGGTGGCCGAGGCACACAGGCCAAAGCAGACGAACGCCAGCAATGCTGCCGTTACAGCTTCCGCGTCGAGGAATTGATGTGACGTCACCAGCGGCACAAACAACAGCAGGTTTTTGACCCACTGGTGGATACGGACCTGCCGCAGATAAATTGACAAAGTCGGTGCCGCTGTTGGAAAGCTGTTTTCCAGCTGGCAGACCTGTGCTGCGTTTTCCGCCAGGGCCCGGCTTGACCCAACCACCACGGCAGACCTGGCAAAGCGCCAGACGCGCAGGTCCCGGTTCTCATTACCCACATAGGAGAAGCCACGCTCGCCGTAACGCTCGCGCAGGAACTGCGCTTTCCTCTCGCCGGTCAGGTTGTGGGTAATTCCGGTGGCGTAGATTTCATCAAAAATACCCAGGTGATCCATTACCTCCCGTGCGAGGCCTTCATTGGCACCGGTGCATAAAACCAGGCTGCGGCCCTGTGCCTTCTGCTCCCGCAGGAACTCCAGCAGGCTGCTGTTATAAGGCAATGCACTGACGTCGATATCGATGGCCTGGGCCAGGCGATATTTCAGGTAGGCAATACCGCGGAACAGCCATAGGGGCAGGAAAGCCAGTGCCCAGGGGCGGGTAAACAGGGTACGCACGAATGACTCATAGAGTAAGTCGGTACGGATCAGGCTGCCATCCAGGTCGACAATCAACGGGGACTCGTGATGGGACACTGCGCTCTCTCCTTAAGCGATTCTGCTCCCCGGTTCCATGGGGCGTTCATTGGCATTTACCCTTTACAGGCAAGTGCTCTCATTATCCGTGACTCGTTCCAGTAAATTCCCGGCACCTACCTTCTTGAACAAATGTACCAGGCGAGCTAAAACCCGCGTCCGCTTCTAGTGCGGGACGAGCACGGGATCTTTTCGTTATTTCGGCACAAATGCAACCCCGGCGCGATTACAGTAATACACAGGCCGGGCAGGCATAGTGCTTGCAAGGTTCGCACCATCCCGTCCAGGCGGTAAAAACCGGAATCCGGAAGAGGGTGTTACAACGAATCACAACAGCTGTCGCCGCCCGGGCGCTATCCGTATAATCCTTGCCGCTTTGCAAAAGCTTATGGAGCGATAATCATGGATCGATTGATGCGCCTGCTGGTGGCGACGCCCGGAATCTACCTGCTCGCCATTGGCCTGCGCCTGCTATGGGCCCTGCTGGTGCCGGTGATGCCGGTTTCCGACAGTGCCGCCTACGATACCTTTGCCGTGAATATCTGGCAGCACGGGACTTACGGCTGGCAACCCGATGAGCCCGGCAGCTACTGGGCAGTGGGCACCTCGGCGATCTACGCAGCCCTGTACCTGCTGTTTGGCCATGCATACTGGCCGATCGTAGCACTAAACATCTGCCTGTCTGTGGGAATCCTCTTCTTTACTGGACGTCTGTGCCAGATCTTTTTCAGCGATACGCGGGTTGCCAGGCTCAGCCTTTTACTGCTTGCACTCTGGCCGACCGGTATTTTTTACGTGACCGTACTCGCGAGCGAACTGTTGTTTATGTTTTTTTCAGTCGCCGGGCTTTATTGTTTTGTGACCGCTGACAAGGGGGCAAAGGGCCGAGTGGTCTTTGCGGGCCTGTTGCTGGGCGCTGCGTATTATGTGCGGCCACTGATTACCGTTTCGATAATCATTTTTGCGATTGCCTGCTTCGCGTATTTGCGGCAACGCCCTCTGGCAGTGGTTCTTCGCACCGGCTGCTGCTTCCTGATACTCGCACTGATGGTCGCGCCCTGGGCTTACCGGAATTACCAGCTATACGATGATTTTGTGCCCATGTCCTCTAACGGCGGAGCCGTATTCTGGATGGGGAATTCACCGGGTACCAATGGAGGTTATGCCGAAATCCCGCCCGACGTGATTGCAAATACGAATTCTACTTACGAAATGAGCCGGGTTCTGAGGGCCCGCGCCCTGGAGTATATTGCGGAAGAACCGGTAGCATTTGTACAGCGCACTTTCATAAAACTGTTTCGCTTTCACAGTTATGAAACCATTGGGATAACCTGGAACGCAGAGGGGATCAGGACGCGCTTTGGTGAAGGCGCGCTACTACCGCTGAAAATCCTGGCCCAGGGATACTGGCTCCTTTTGCTGGCAGCAGGCCTCGGCGGCCTCGCGCTAACCCTGTACCAGGCCGGGCTTGCCAGGGCACTGACCCACCCATTCATCCTGAGCTGGGGAGCCAATGCGGGTATTCATGCATTGATAGCCTCCCAGGATCGCTATCACCTTCCCACTGTGCCTTTCATCGCAGCATTCGCGGCGCTGGTCCTGGTGGCTGTCAGTGACAGGCTGCTCCGGGGCCATACCGACAGCACTGCCTACCCCCGCCGCGCATCACAGGCCGGGTGAGCCCACAATGGACCCGCCAGCCCTGAAAAGCTGGCCCTCAGGCCACGGTCAGGATCCCGGTGTTGAGGTGGTCACGGTGCTACGACGAAAGTCCTGCGCTTCGAGAGTAAAGCGGGCGTTGGCCTGGTAGCGACCGATCCCAAGCACCCTGCGCAATAGCCGCGTAGCACTGTCAAACAGCGCGAGGGGTAACTGGCAAAAGAGGTAATGATCGCCGGACAGGCGGCGAAACAACCGCGATACCCGGTGTCGGGGTCTCGTCCAGTCCAGTGGGTACCGGCGACTTCCGTAATCGATCGATGCGATCAGGGTATAGGGGCAAGTCTCAAGGTGAATGTAGTTATACAGGGCGCGTAGCCCACGCACCTTCTCCAGTGGCCCGCGCGCCCAGGGTTTGGTACCCATGGCATGCACGAAGAGCGGCCGGCGCCTGCGCAACCAGGCCTTTACGCGCTCAGCGGGTGTAAAGCCGGCAGGGCCAAAGCACTGGGCAATTTCCACACCGCTGCGTAACTGGTATACAGGAATGTGGGCAAACTCATCCGCACACACCAAGGCAGTGAATGCCTCCTGATCCCCCACCATATGCAGCGGCCGCTCGAACCAGCGCAACCTCTGGGATTGACGATAAACCGGATGGGAGAGCATGTTGCACCAGGTGTCGATGAGCTCGGTGTGTTCACACGTCACACGCAACACGCCCGTGTTAATGGTGCGGGCCAGGCGACGGCCGGGCTTCAATCCCCAGCTTACTGTCCGGTGGCTGCCACCCTGGCGCTGCCCAAAAGCCGTCTCTTCTGTGGCAATCACTGTTGAGGGTGAAAAGTCCGTAAACTTTTCCAGGAAGTTTCCGCAGACAAGGATATCCGCATCGATCCAGATCACCTCGGGATACCCCTGTTGCAGTAGTTGCTGGATAATTCGCGCCTTGATATTCCAACCACTAAAACCTGTAGTATCCAGCTGGGCCTCACGCACCGGCTGCGCTTTGAGCCAGGCACGAAAAACGGGGTCAGGAAATCGGTGACTGACAATAATGTCGGTGGAATTCGTGTGCCGGAGAATACTTTCTACTGCCAGCACCAGGCCCTCAGTATTTTCCGGCCGGTCCTCATGAACGACGACGGCTCTTTCCATGACGGCGCTTCCCTTGCAATGCAATTCTGCAAACTTTATTCCGCATTATCTGAACAGCATCCGGTGCTGTCCATCAACCAGCGGTTGCGTATTCCATGTGATCCCCCGCGACGCTGTGCCGGCCGACTGGATAACCCAAGTGGGGAACTGCCTCAATTACTGAGAAGGATTGGGCACGCTGGATGCGCAATGACCTTATTGTTCCCTTGAGAGGGAAAGATGATATAGCTCTCTCCGGTTGGGCCACCGGACTGTCCTTCACTCTTTCGGCTGGGCCGCCAGGTCATCGCCCCCTTCTTCCGCGATTTCCACGTAATTCGTATTGCCCCTGTGGTAGTCCTCAAACTCCAGGCCTTTATATAAGGTAACGGCAATAATAACCACGCCACAGATGGCAAAAAAGGTGCCCGGTGCGGCCTCTTTCAGGACCAGGCGGTTATCACGAAATGCGGCTTGCAGCTCACCGGCGCCACCCCAGACGCCGGATATGAAAAGCCTGTAGCCCAGATAGCCGAACAGGCTACCCACCAGCAGCGAAACGACTTTGTATATGACCAGTGAGAGTATGACTTCAGTACTAATTCCCATTGTTTACTGTATTCCGGTGAGCCAGGGGAGTGTGCACGCTGGACGGTGGTAATTAGCTATTACTGCACCGACGTCGCGGCATATGTTTTCATGGTTATTGCAGTGGATAGGGTAACAGAAGCATATGCAGGCTATTCACACCCCAGTGCGCCAGGACGCAAACCCAGAATTTTTCCCGCAGGTACCAGAGTTGTGCATAGCCAAACCCCGCCAGTGCCACCAGCGTGACAACCTGTGGACTCGCCGCCCAGCCGGTATGCAACAGGGTGAATATCGCCACCACCAGGGGCACCGCCAGCCAGCGCCACCGCCCCAGCAGCTGCTCGCTGCCACGCTGCAGGATCCAGCGGAAAAACGCCTCTTCGCTCACGCATACGACAACCAGGTTGATCACCAGTGCGAGCAGAATGGTTACGGAAAACTTGGCTGAGAGGCCGGTGAGCGGCAGTGCAAGTGCCACCGGCAGTACTGCGGCGAAGATCAGCAACGGCAAGTCCCGCCTTGCGGGCCACTGGTTACGCCCGAACATAAAGGCAATCACTGCAACCGCAATGGTGGCCTTGCCCGGGTTGAAACTGCTAACAATCATGTTTCCGGCATTGTCTGCGTATGGCGGCAGCAACTCGATCCGGGGGACCGCCGGCAGCAAACCCAGCGCCGCGGCGAGCATGGCGATCGCCGCGACAACAAATAGCAGTCCACGGGACCAGCCCGAGCTGCGCTCTATTCCATTCAGGGCCAGCCAGATCAGGGGCGCCGCCAAACCGACCCAGCCAAACGGCAGCACACATAAAGCCAGCGCCAGCGGAATATAAAGCGCTCTGGTTTGCAATGGCAGTACCGGGCTGGCACTGCGCTGTTCGATGTCCATATCGGGGATATCAGTCCAGGTTAACTGGCCGGCCTTTCGTAAGGTGGCGGGCCCACAGGCCTACCCTGTATTACCGGCCCGTCGGCATTCAGCCGTTGTAGGTTGCGCGCAGGGAGCGGTAGGTCAGTTTCATTTTCGCCGGATCCAGCGGCGCCTTGAAAAAGGCGTGGTAATGTCCGCGGGGGTTGATCAAGACCACCTGCGACCCATGGTCCACCGTGTACTCGCCGTCTTCCAGCGGTACCTTGTTAAAGGGCACATTGAGCTGGTTGGCAAAGCGCTTGAGGTTGAGAAACTCACCGGTGACACCGGCAAATTCCGGATTGAAATAGTCCACGTACTGGCGCAGCTTATCAGCGGTATCTCGCTTGGGATCCACGGAGACCAGCAGGATATCCGTATCTGCACGGGTTTCCGGATCCAGCATCTGGTAGAAGCTGTTCAGGGTCGACATGGTGGTGGGGCATATATCCGGGCAGTGGGTAAACCCAAAGAACACCAGCGTCCAGCGACCGGCCAGCTCTCCGGTTTCCCAGTTGTCGCCGCTGTCCGCTACCAGCGTAAAATTATCCAGTATCCGCGGGCGTTCCAGCTCCACGGTCCCATTGGCCCGCATTTCAGCCTCGGTCAGCACCCTCGGCTGGCCCATTTTATTCAGGAAACCGGCCAGCACTGCCAACATAAAAAAGACACAGACGGCAACTGTAATCAGCACGCCGCGCTGCTGTTCCGGGCTCTTGTCCTGGCTGTTCAGGCCTGGATCACCAGCAGTATTTTTGCTCATTTTTCCTCACCCATTTATCACACTGCTACCAGGTAGTGATCAATCAGCATGATGCAGAACAGTGCCATCAGGTAAATAATGGAATACTTGAAGGTTTCCATGCCCGCATTCGGGTTCCGGTCACGCAGCATTTCCACTGCCCAGTAGACAAAACCCAGACCCAGCACCACAGCGCCAAGCAGGTAGAGCCAGCCCAGCATGGCGGTTGCAAACGGCAGCAGGCTGACAGCGAAGAGGATAAAGGTGTAAAGCAGGATATGCAGCCTGGTGTAAGCCACGCCGTGGGTCACCGGCAGCATGGGGATGTCGGCCTTGGCGTAATCCTCGCGGCGGTGAACCGCCAGGGCCCAGAAATGCGGGGGAGTCCAGGCAAAGATAATCAGCACCAGCAGCAGCGCATGTCCGTGCAGTTCCCCGGTTACCGCGGTCCAGCCAAGCAGTGGTGGTGCGGCCCCGGCGATCCCGCCGATTACAATATTCTGCGGCGTGGCGCGCTTCAGGAACATTGTGTAGACCACCGCATAGCCCAGCAGTGAGAAAAGGGTCAGCCATGCCGTGAGCGCATTGACGAATGCGAGGAGCACGGCCATGCCCGCCACACCCAGGGCCAGGGCGAATGCCAGCGCCCGGCGGGGCTCCACCCGACCACGCGCAATAGGACGATTGCTGGTGCGGGCCATCTTGATATCGATATGGCGATCCACCAGGTGATTGACCGCTGCGGCACTGCCGGCACACAACGCAATACCCAGGTTCCCCAGCACCAGCACGTCGAGAGGCACCATCCCCGGCACTGCCAGCAGCATGCCAATCACCGAGGTGAGGATCATCAGCATGACCACCCGCGGCTTGGTCAACTCGTAGTAGTCGCGCCAGGTGGCGTGCGTCAGGGCGGCGGCTTGGGTGCTCATGGTTTCACCTCTTTGTACTTCGTTATTATTTTTTCATTCGCGGCTGGGCCGTCTGGATACGGTAACAGAAGGTGAGCAGCCCGAGTAGCAGTAACGCGGCACCGGCATTGTGCGCCACGGCCACCGGCAGTGGCAGTGACATCACCACATTGGCTATACCCAGTGATACCTGCAGCAGCAGCACCCCGGCCAGGCCTACAGCCCAGCGCCGCGAACCTGCCCGCCATGCCAGTGCCGCCAGCAACAGGACTATCGCGCTGACAACCAGCGCACCCAGGCGGTGGGTAATATGGATTGCGGTGCGGGCATCGCTCTCCAGGGCACCCCCCAGGTAATTGGGACCGATGTGCTGCGCCACGTTAAAACCCTGGCTGAAATCCATCGCCGGCCACCACTCGCCATGGCAGGTGGGGAAGTCGGCACACGCCAGCGCGGCATAGTTGGAGCTGGTCCAGCCCCCGAGCGCAATCTGTAATGAAACTGCCACCACGGCGACAATCGCCAGCGGCCGGATTTTCTGCAACCGCCGGAACTCATGTACCGGAATCAGTCGCTTGCGGTAACGCAGGCGTTCAACCAACAGCCACAGCAAGGACAGGGTCGCCATACCCCCGAGCAAGTGGGCGGTGACCACCTGGGGCCAGAGCTTGAGCGTCACTGTCCACATACCGAACGCGGCCTGCAGGATGATCAGGCCAAGCAGGAAATGGGTATGCAGGAAACCCCGCTGCCCCCGCCGGCGCCAGGCCATCACGGTCAGCCCTGCAACCAGCAGCAGTAGTGCCCCGGCAAAATAGCGGTGCACCATTTCCGGCCAGGTCTTGTCCGTGGCCACCGGGCTATCCGGGAAGGCGGCATTGGCACTCTCGATCTCGTGCACTTCGTCCGGCCAGGTCAGGTGGCCGTAACAGCCAGGCCAGTCAGGACAGCCCAGACCGGCATCCACCAGCCGCGTGAATGCACCCAGGACCACCACCACCACTGCCAGCAGGGTACCGGCCATGGCGACCCGCAGTCGCCAGTCATTGCGTGGGTTATAGTCCGGGTCGGGTTGGTATTGGCGCATGCAATTCTCCGGCTTACTGCTCGTAGGAGTACTTCAGCAGTCGCTTGATATCTTTCAGCAGCTGGTTGCCGCTGTGTTCATTGTTGTAAACCATCATTGCGTAACCCTGCTGGTCCACCAGCAGCGCACTGGGATAATCGATGGTGCTGTGACTGGTACCCTGCAGCAGGCTGTCCAGCTGCGCCGCAGGCAGCGTCACGAATCGCAGGCGCGGGTGTTTTTCTGCCAGCTGCTCGCGGCGCTCCGGGCTGAGCGGTGCAGTGTTGACCAGCAGGCGCTCGACCCGGCGGGCCTTCTCCCCGAGCCGGACGTGAACCTGGCGGCTGGTGTACAGCAGCTCCTCACAGGCGTTATCGCAATCCTGCCCCGGCACAATCAGGTAGCGCCACTTGGGCTCTTCCGCCTCCAGTTGCAGCGGGGCCCGGCCCTGCTCCATCAGCGGCAGTGACTGGATATTGCGCGGCGGCTCCAGCAGGCTGCCCTCGTTCACGGTGGCATCGGGCATACCCACGCCGGTGTAGAAGACGATGTAGGCGGCCGCAATAGGCAGCACTACCGAGGCTACCACGGACAGGGCCTGCAACCGGCGGGACCGGGGCGGGGCATCTTCGCTGATTTCACGGTGGGTGTCGTTGCTCTGGGTCACGGCTAGGTTACCTCTTGTCTGTTTTCATTATTCTCGAGCCGGTTAATCTCTTTGCCGCCGGCGATCAATTCCACGGAGCCTGGCCGGGAGCCGTGTGGCCGCCAGCAGCCACAGAATCACCAGTGCCATCGCCATCGCAAACCACTGCCACGCATAGGCCAGGTGGCGTGCCGGCGAGCTGCTGACCAGGTGCCAGTCAGTGACCAGTGCGGTATCCGAGTCCGCACTCAGCCTGATCGTCCATTGCGGCTGCGCCAGGTCAAGTGTGTCGGCCAGCCGGGAATCCACCGCCTGGATTCGCGCTGTGCCGGCGACAGCCGACGCAGCAGCCTCATCCTCGGCCAGCGCTACCGGGTAGAGAAAGCCAGTGATCACTTTCGCCGCCCGGGGCCAGGTCACTTCCGGTAGCGCTGAGCGCTTGCGTTCCGCCGGTAACCAGCCCCGGTTGACCAGCCAGCGTCGGTCACCGGACACAAAAATCTGGAGGATTTCGTAACCCACGCGACCGCTACGCGTGCGATTGTCCAGGTAAAAGTACTCGTCGGTGAAGTAACCCAGCAGGCGAACCGGGATATAGCGCTGCAGGTCCGCGAGTTGGCTGGGGTCCTGCGGCTGGGCGGCGAGGCGACTGTCAACGGCAGTAACCAGGGCCCGCTTTTCCGCTACCCGATCCAGCTGCCAAAGCCCCAGGCCCACCAGGACCGGCAACAACAGTGCGCTGAACACGGTCACGGGCCAATTGGAAATCAGTGCTACACTGGCCCTCTCGGAAGGTTTCCGGGGTCGCACTGGATGGGTCTCTACTGTCATGCCGATTCCAGCCTGCGAACAGGCCCCTACAACAAATGGCGAATACAAATGTGGCTGAAGGTCGTTATTGTCTTTCTGTTTTTAGCTGTGCTGGCCAGCCTGTCCAGCGCGCTGTTTTTCCTCTTGCGCGATATGGGCGCCCCAGAATCGAAGCGCACCCTTTACGCCCTGGGTATCCGTATTTCCCTGGCTGCCCTGCTGCTGCTTGCCATCTGGTATGGCTTTGACAGCGGCATGCTCTCCAATACTGCTCCCTGGGCCAATAAATACTGATACCGCTCTTTCGGGGCCCGCATTGCGGGCCGCCATTAGTCCTCAGGAGCCGAGTACGTATACAAAAATAAACAGGCCTACCCAGACTACATCCACGAAGTGCCAGTACCAGCTGGAAGCCTCGAAGCCAAAGTGATCGTCCGGCTTGAAGTGATGGGCGATGACCGAGCGCAGCAACATGATCAACAGCATGATGGTGCCCAGGGTCACGTGCGCACCGTGGAAGCCTGTCAGCATAAAGAAGGTCGTGCCGTAAATACCGGACTCGAGTGTCAGCCCCAGGTGGACATAGGCCTCATAGTATTCCTCCACCTGGAAGAACAGGAACAGTGCCCCCAGCAACACGGTCAGTCCCAGCCACAGGTTAAAGGCGTTGCGCTTGCCCTTCTTCAGGAATACATGGGCGATATGCACTGTGACACTGGAAGTGAGCAGGATCACGGTGTTCAGTAGCGGCAGGTGCCAGGGGTCGATGATGTCGTTGGGCCCGACCACCTTGGCGGCATCGCCATGCACCGCGGCATCCGGGGTTACCATCAGCGGCCAGGTGTTCTCGAAACCCTGCCACAGCATATTGGACTCGCCCCGGTCACCTTCCCCGCCCAGCCAGGGCAGCGCAAAGGTGCGGATGTAATAGAGCGCACCGAAGAAGGCGGCAAAGAACATCACCTCGGAAAAGATGAACCAGCCCATGCCCCAGACGTAGGAGCGCTTCAGCTGGTCACTGTTCAGCCCAGCCATGTTCTCGCGGATCACTGCGGCAAACCAGAACCACAGTACGCCGGCCATCGCCAGAGCACCGATAAAGAAAATATAGGAGGAGCCGCCGTTGATCCAGTTGGCGGCTCCAAACGCGGTCAGGAACAGACCGATGGTCGCAAAAATTGGCAGCCGGGACTGCTCGGGCACATAGTAGCTGCTTTCACTGGCCATAATTTTTATCCCTCTCGCTCGGAGTCGGCATTTTTGTTATCCAGGTTCCGGGTAAATTTTTCCGTGACATCGAACAGCGTGTAGGAAAGTGTAATGGTGTTGACCCCTGCTGGCAGGTCCGGGTCGACAATAAAGCGCAACGGCAGTTCAGCGCTCTCCCCCGCCTTCAGGGTCTGCTGGTTAAAACAGAAGCATTCCGTCTTGTGAAAATATTCGGCCGCCTTGAATGGCACCAGGCTCGGTATCGCCTGCCCCACCATATCGCGGCCGGTGGGATTGCGGGCCAGGAAAACCGTGTCCACTGCCTCGCCCGGATGCACCGTCATGGAGACCACAGACGGGCGGAAATCCCAGGGCATGCTCTCGTTGTGGCTGGCGACAAACTGCACTTTTACCGTACGGTCAGTCTGCACTGCAGCCGGGACCGCCTCGTAACGGCTGCCAGTCTTGCCATTCAACCCGGTGATTTCACAGAAGGCGTCGTAGAGTGGCGGCATGATAAAGATGGCAAACACCAGCATGCTGCCGGCCAGGGCCAGCAGCTTGGCTGTGAGTTTTGCGTTTTCACTCAGTTGCATCACCGCGCCACTCCGTGTTTCAGCGCACCGCCGGCGGCGTGCTGAAGGTGTGGTAGGGTGCCGGGGAGGCCACGGTCCACTCCAGGCCTTCCGGATCGTCCCACACCTCGTCGGTCGCCTTCTTGCCACCCATTACCGTGCGTACCACGTTGAACAGGAACACGATCTGCGCCGCACCGAACAGGAAGGCACCCACGCTGGCAATCTGGTTGAAATCGGCAAACTGTAGCGCGTAGTCAGGAATCCGCCGCGGCATGCCGGCCAGGCCGACGAAGTGCATGGGGAAGAAGGTCACGTTCAGGCCGACGAAAGCGAGCCAGAAATGCACCTTGCCCATGGTTTCGTTGTACATGTTGCCGGTCCACTTTGGCAGCCAGTAGTAGACGCCGGCGGTGATCGAGAAGATCGCACCGGGCACCAGCACATAGTGGAAGTGGGCCACCACAAAGTAGGTATCGTGATACTGGAAGTCCGCCGGTGCGATCGCCAGCATCAGGCCGGAGAAGCCACCGATGGTAAACAGGATCACGAAGGCAATCGCGAACAGCATCGGCGTTTCGAAGGTCATGGAGCCACGGAACATGGTGGTCACCCAGTTGAACACCTTCACCCCGGTGGGCACCGCGATCAGCATGGTGGCGTACATGAAGAACAACTCACCGGCAATCGGC
Source organism: Microbulbifer sp. JSM ZJ756 (assembly GCF_044383805.1). NCBI lineage: Bacteria > Pseudomonadati > Pseudomonadota > Gammaproteobacteria > Cellvibrionales > Microbulbiferaceae > Microbulbifer > Microbulbifer sp. JSM ZJ756. The sequence goes on from NZ_JBISER010000003.1 coordinate 201,774, forward strand.
ATTCCCACGGTAAACATGTGGTGCGCCCACACGATAAAGCTCAGGAAGGCAATTGATGCGGTGGCGTACACCATGGAGCTGTAACCGAACAGTGGCTTGCGCGCGAAGGTGGGGATGATCGCCGACACGATACCGAAAGCCGGCAGGATCATGATGTACACCTCGGGATGGCCGAAGAACCAGAACACATGCTGGAACAGCACCGGATCGCCACCGCCGGCTGCGCTGAAGAAGCTGGTACCGAAGTGAATATCCATCAGCATCATGGTGACCACGCCCGCCAGTACCGGCATTACCGCGATCAGCAGGTAGGCGGTAATCAACCAGGTCCACACGAACAGCGGCATCTTCATCAGGGTCATACCCGGTGCGCGCATATTGAGGATGGTGGCGATGATATTGATTGCCCCCATGATCGAAGACGCACCCATGATATGGATCGAGAAAATAAAGAAGGTGGTACTCGGTGGTGCGTACTCGGTGGACAGCGGGGCGTAGAAAGTCCAGCCGAAGTTGGGTGCGCCACCATCCATGAACAGCGTGGAAGCCAACATCGCGAACGCGAACGGCAGGATCCAGAAGCTCCAGTTGTTCATGCGCGGCAGGGCCATGTCCGGTGCCCCGATCATCATCGGGATCATCCAGTTGGCAAGCCCCACGAAGGCCGGCATCACCGCACCGAAGACCATGATCAGGCCGTGCATGGTGGTCATCTGGTTGAAGAATTCCGGCTGCACGATTTGCAGGCCGGGCTCGAACAGCTCGGCGCGGATGACCAGCGCCATGCAGCCGCCCAGCAGGAACATGGCAAAGCTGAACCAGAGGTACATGCTGCCGATGTCTTTGTGGTTGGTGGTGTAGAGCCACCGGGAGAATCCGGGTTGAGGACCGTGTGCCATACTTATGCTCCTTTCGGCTCCCGCTTACTGTTTATTCTTAAAATTGAGGATGTCGACGGGCTGGACGGTATCGCCCATTTCATTGCCAAAGGCATTGCGCTGGTACGTGATCACCGCGGCCAGGTCGACCTCCGACAACTGCGGGCCGAATGCCTGCATGGCTGGGTTACTGGGCGAACCGTTCACCACCATACTCAGGTGCTCGGTCAGCGGGCCGGTGGCGATCTGCGAGCCGGCAATGGCCGGGAAGGTGCCGGGTACGCCCTGGCCGTCGGGCTGGTGGCAGGCGGCACAGTTGCGGTTATAGACCTTCTCGCCCATGGCGAAGAGCTCGTCGAAGTCGAAAGTCTTCTCGGTGAGCTCGCGCATCTTCGCAGCTGTGGCAGCGCGCTCATTCAGCCAGTTATCGTACTCCTGCTGGGGTACCGCCTTGACCACAATCGGCATAAAGCCGTGGTCCTTGCCGCAGAGTTCAGCGCACTGGCCCCGATAGATACCGGGTTCGTCGATGCGGGTCCAGGCATCGTTGATAAAGCCGGGGATTGCATCCTTCTTCACCGCCAGGTCCGGTACCCACCAGGCGTGAATCACGTCATTGGCAGTAAACAGGAAGCGGATTTTCTTGCCCACCGGCACCACTACAGGCTCGTCTACCTCGAGCAGGTAGTTTTCACCCTTGGGCAACTGGTTGTCGACCTGGGAACGCGGTGTGGAGAGGTTGGAGAAGAAGGAAACATCGGTACCCAGGTAGTCGTATTTCCACTTCCACTGGTAACCGGTGACCATGATATCGAGGTCGGCTTCGCCGGTATCGTAAATATCGTAGAGGGTCTTGGTGGCGGGTATTGCCATCAGCACCAGGATGAGGGTGGGGATAATGGTCCACACCAGCTCCACTGCGGTGCTCTCATGGAACTGTGCTGCCCGGTAGCCCTTGCTTTTGCGGTGACGCCACATGCTGTAGAACATCACCCCGAAGACGACCACGCCGATTGCCACACAGATCCAGAAGATCAGCATGTGCAGGTCGTAAGTGGTACGGGAAACTTCGGTAACGCCCTGGGTCATATTGACCCCCCAGCGCTCCGCCCCCTCGACTTCCGCAAAAGCGGAGTAGGCCGGCAGCGAAGTTGCCAGCAAGGCGAACAGCCGATCGAAGCCTTTCAACATCGCCTACAGATCTCCGTGTGTTTGTTTTTATATCAGCCATCGGCTGCATTCACGGATAACTGGATTCCCCATTGCCGGCCGGGCGCTCGCCGGGCACGGTTTCCGGGTAATTCCACACAAAAATTGTGGACATCGCGTAGTAACACAAGACTACTTACACTGGGCGCAGCAGGGGAAAAACCTGCTCCGCGATACTGCTTCAGTGCAACTTGTTATTCTTTTCCCAAAGATTTTTTACTTCAGATGTCGTCGTCCGGAAGGTACAACCAACAACCTGCGTCTCTTTTTGTTGCAATTACTGTCTCAGTACATCTTTTTTCCGGCCTGCCGGTGTGGCCCTGTGGACCGCCCCCGGGAAGAGCCGGTGCGGCCTCTTCACAGAGGGGCAGCACGACAACAAAAGGAACACATCGCTGGCAAAAAGTCAATGAATCCGCCAACTTAAGTCTCGGGTGAATGAAGCAGTCACAACTCCTGGAAGATCCCGGCCAGCGCGTCTGGAAGCTGGCCTGGCCGATGATCCTCAGCAATATCTCCGTGCCGCTACTGGGCGCGGTGGATACCGCAATCCTCGGCCACCTGCCCTCCCCCACCTACCTGTCCGGGGTGGCCGTGGGTGCAAGCGTGATGTCGATGCTGTTGTGGGCCTTCGGCTTCCTCCGCATGGGCACCACCGGGCTGGTGGCCCGGGCCGCCGGCAGTTCCGATGGCGGTATCGGCTGGCTGCTGCGGGCGCTGTGCCTGGCCGCGGTGCTGGGGCTGGCACTGCTGGCGATCGCGTCCCCCTTACTCGGCACCATTGTGCAATGGATGAATGCGAGTGCCGCGGCCGCGCCCCAGGCTGAGGCGTACCTGCAGATCCGGCTGTTCAGCGCCCCCCTGGTACTGGCCAACTTCGCACTGCTGGGGTTCTTTATCGGCCGCCAGGACAGCCGCGCGCCACTGCTGATTCTGCTCGCTGCCAACCTGCTCAATATCCTGCTGGATGTGGTCTTTATCATTGGCCTGGGATGGGGTGCCCGCGGGGCAGCGCTGGCAACGGTATGCGCCGATATCTGCGCATTCGGCTGCGGTATTTTCCTGCTGCGGGGGATCGGTAGCGATATTTACCGGCAAATTGCCCGGCGGCTCCGGGACCCGCGCCTGTATCCCTGGGCGGATAGCAGTCCATGGCGGGAGCTGTTGCGCATCAACAGCGACCTGTTTGTGCGCACCTGCCTGCTGCTCTTAACGCTCACTTTTTTTACGGCCCAGGGTGCTGCGCAGGGCGACGCAGTACTCGCAGCCAACGCTATCCTGCTGCAATTACTGATGATGACCTCTTATGCACTGGATGGGTTCGCCCATGCCACCGAGTCCCTGGTGGGTGACGCGATAGCACGGCGCTCACAACCCGCGTTCCGCGCAACTGTCCGCAGCGCGGGCCGCTGGGCACTGGGCAGCGCGCTGCTGGTCACTGCCATCCTGGTACCGGGCAGGGAATGGATACTGCCGCTGTTTACCGACCTGGAATCAGTGTTGGTGGAAGCGCGGTCGGTCTACCCCTGGCTGTGCGCCCTGCCACTGCTGGCAGTGTGGTGCTTTCTGCTCGATGGGGTATTTATCGGTGCGGGACGCAGCCGGGAAATGCGGGACACCATGTTTATTGCAACCGTGCTGGTTTTCTTTCCCGCATGGTGGCTGACACGTCCGTGGGACAACCATGGCGTTTGGTTCAGCCTGTTTTTGTGGATCAGCGCACGATCTTTCAGTCTACTGCTTTATTACCACTACTACACTCAAAGCAACTCGTGGATCCCCGACAGCAATCAATAGCAGATCTTTTTTGCACTATCCGATCTCCGTTGCTATATATCAGACAAATTAAAAAATATTTAACTACACAGCAAAGCGGGTTCCGATGTACAACCAATACCGCCAGATGCAGCGGACGATCGATCTCGCTGTTATGCGAGAGCGCGAGCAGGGCGATTTTCGCCGGCACGTCCACCGGCAATTACCTGCGCTGCACCGCAGCATCCAGTTACCCGAGGGCGACAGTGCACTGCACCTGACCTGCTTTGCGATACGCTATGTACGGAGTGTGCCGCCCTGGTTACACCAGCTGCACCACCAGCTGGCGGCGGCCGACATCGACTTTAACCCGGTGCAGGTGATGATTGACCAGTGCCTGGAGCGGATGTCCGGCATTGCTGGAGAGCGTCCACAGCTGCACACCCTGGTCCCGGAAGCCTACCTGTCGCACCGGGTAATGGAAGAAATCAACGACCGGCTGCAACCACTTTGTGGCGCACCGCTACTGCCCATGGACCCCATGCGCGCGAACCTGGTCATTCGCGGGCTACTGAATGAAAAGCACTGTGAGGAGATGGATTCCGAGAGTGCCCGCCTGGGGCGGGCTTTCATGGACCTGAAGCTCGACAGCGAGATGACGGTGGCCCTGATTCTCTGTCGCCAGCGTTTTAGCCACGATCCCGGCGAGTGGCCGGACCTGGCCCACAGCCTGGAGTTCGGGTTGCTGACCCCGGGTGCGGTAATCAGCAATGATACGGTGCACTAGCCAGGGCAACCTGACGTATATCGGTCTGAAGGGTTATTTTTCGAATTGATTACAGGTTTGTTTACTGGCTGTTTTGCCAGTTATAGAGGATTCCCAATAAAAATATCTTTCCAGGATGGAAGCATGGAGCAGGTCGAATAATAATGGCTGTGCCTGCTCATTATTTTTTACACCCACTTCACAGTCCGCATACATCCCGCTTTTCCAACCGGATTATCCCCCGGCCGGCCCGGTTATTGCTGGCGCTGTAGAACCTGTTTCCAGTTAGCATAGAACTGCCCCTCACCCTGGAATACCGCACTGTTCAACTGGTCAACTTCACTGCGCAGTGCACGATCATGGAAGTACAATCCCCCGGCACGCAGCGTCCAGCCGCGCGGATTCCCGGCAAGCAATTTATAATAGTGGTGCACTCGTCCCGTATGCGCCAGCACCTGCTTCAGGGAGAAGGCTCCGCGCCGGTAGCGGTCCAGGACCTCGCTGTTGATCTGTTGTTCGGCTGCTTGCCGGGTCGCCGCAGAGAGACCTGAATCATTGACCAGTTGGGCGATATCCCGCTGCATATCCTGCAGGTATCGGTCCGCCGCACGCGCCGACACCTCTACTGATGCCAGGCGGCGACGGAGCTGCCGCAATTCGCGCCGGTCACCTAACAGGCGGTTGTCTCCCACCGGCAATTCGGCAAAGGCAGCCAGCGGACGGAATATCGTGCGGTGCTGTGCGTTGGTATGCTCCGTAAACTGTTCACAGATAAGCACCGCTTCCCGCCATTCCGGGTAGTCTTCTCCGGACGACAGTCGCTGCGGCAGCGCGGCGACATTTTTACTCAGCCGCGCTGCCTCGTCCCGGTATAAGTCCGGCCGATCACGCCACTCATTTGCCTGCAGCCGGAACAGTGACAGCAGGCTCTCATTGACACAGCGCGCCAGTAGCTGTGCCGTCTGTTCGCGCTGCTCTTCGCGTACTTCCCGGTAGTGGCCAATAAAGGTAAAAGCAATGATGCCGGCGAGCAGCAGCCCGCCGCAGGCAAGGATTTTCTTCACAGGTTGTTATCAGTCCTGGTTATTCTTTTTAGGTGGCTGGATGATTTTCACCGGTGCCTCATGCTCTGCATCCGGCGTCCGCTGTACCCGCGTGTCCGGGATGCGGGGCGTGGACTGCAGGCGAATTTCGTCCTTGAAACCGCACTCTACACACTCGCGGTAATTGCGATCCCCCTCGCGAAAGTTGACGATTCGGTCCATCGCGCTACAGCGCGGGCAGACCGCCCCGGCAATAAAACGCTTCTTGCCAGTCTGCTTGCCGCCATCTTCTGTACTCATATCAATTTTCCCGATACTGCCTTTGCTTCGGTTGGATGTTTACTGGTGGTGGCATCACGCGGTTTCGGCGGTGGAGTCAATGCCCGAATGGCGCAGCAGCGCATCTATTTTAGGCTCGCGGCCGCGGAATTCAGTGAACAGGTCCAGTGCATCGCGACTCCCGCCCTGCTCGAGGATACAGTGGAGGAAATGCTGGCCAGTGTCACGATCGAAGATACCCTGCTCCTCGAACAGGGAGAAGGCGTCCGCCGACAGAACCTCGGCCCACTTGTAGCTGTAATAACCCGCTGCATAGCCGCCGGCAAAAATATGGCTGAAGCTGTGCTGGAAACGGTTGTCGGCAATCACCGGCACCACCGCGACCCGCGCCCGCACTTCGTCCAGCAATTGCTGGATCTCCTGTGCCGTGGCGCCGCCAGGGCGGCTGTGCAGCAGGAAGTCGAACAGAGCGAACTCCAGCTGGCGCACGGTAAACATGGCTGACTGGAAATTGCGCGCCGCCAGCATTTTTTCCTGCAGCGCCTGCGGCAACGCCGCGCCGGTTTTGTAGTGCCCGGAAATCATGGCGATGGCCTCGGGTTCCCAGCACCAGTTCTCCAGGAACTGGCTGGGCAGTTCGACTGCATCCCAGGCCACACCGTTGATCCCTGAAACCGCGGCCACATCCACGCGGGTCAGCATATGGTGCAAGCCGTGCCCGAACTCGTGAAACAGGGTGGTGACCTCATTGTGGGTCAGCAGGGAGGGCGTATCGCCGGTCGCCGCGCTGAAGTTACACACCAGGTAGGCCACCGGCAGCTGCAGGCCGCCTGCCCCCTGCCGGCGGGTGGTGACCGTATCCATCCAGGCTCCGCCGCGCTTGCGCTCGCGGGCAAACGGGTCCAGGTAGAAGCCGGCGATGCGCTCACCGTCCCGCGACAGCCAGAAGAACTGCACGTCCTCGTGCCAGACCGGCACGGAAGTGTCTTCCTCCACGGTGACCGCGAACAGTTTTTCCACTACCGCGAACAACCCTTCCAGCACCCGCGGAAACGGGAAATAGGGCCGCAGCGCTTCCTGGCTGACGGCGTAGCGAGCCTGCTTGAGTTTTTCCGCGGCCCAGGGGATGTCCCACGGATGCAGGTGGTCCAGGTCCAGTGTTTCCCGCGCGAACGCCTGCAGTTCGGCAAACTCACGCTCGGCGGCGGGCCGGGCGCGGGCCGCCAGGTCTTCGAGGAAGCGGGTTACGGTGGCGGCATCCGTCGCCATCTTGCGGGCCACGGACAGCTCGGCGTAACTGGCGAAACCCAGCAGCTGCGCCTGCTCCGCCCGCAGTGTGAGGATCTCTTCCATTACCGCGGAATTATCGAAGGCGCCGGCCTGGGGGCCCACGTCAGAGGCGCGACTGACGAAGGCGCGATAGACCATTTCGCGCAGGTCGCGGTTGTCGGCGTGGGTCATCACCGCCAGGTAACAGGGTCCATCGAGGGTGATGGTCCAGCCCTCCTGGTCGCGGTTGCGGGCGGCCTCTTCCGCCGCGGCCAGCGCGGTGGCGGGCAGGCCGGCGAGTTCTTCCACATCGCGGGTGTGGTGGGTCCAGGCGTTGGTGGCATCGAGTACGTTATTGGCGAAGCGGCTGGACAGCTCCGCCAGCCGCCGCTTGTTGGCGGCAAATCGCTCGCGCTCCTCGCCGTCCAGGGCGACACCGCCGAGGCGAAAGTCCCGCAGGCCCAGCTCGATCATCTGGCGACGGGCCTGGGGCCATTGGGCAAATTCGTCGCTGTCGGCGATATCCCGGTAGACCTCGAACAGCTCGCGGTTCTGGCCCTGCTCAGTGGAGTAAGCGGTCACTTCCGCCAGGGTCGCTTCGTAGGGGGCGCGCCAGTCACCGCTGAGCACGCTGTTCAGGTGGCTGACCGGGGAAAATGCCCGGCTCAGGCGATCCTCGGCCTCCTCCAGGGGGGCCAGGGTCGTGTCCCAGCCCGGCTGGCGCAGGCCCTCCCGCAGCACTTCCCGGCACGCATCTATCAGCTCCCCTATTGCGGGCTCAGCGTGCTCCGGGTGAAGACGGTCAAAGGGCGGCAGGAGGGCGTTTTCTGACAGCGGATTGGACATGTGGGACCCTGTTCTCTTACATCGGTGCAACAATTGGTTGGGCGAGGCCACGGCTGCGGCGCCGGCAGGTTCGCGGTAGCCCCAGCCTGCTATGATAGCGGACCCATTGTACAGGAGGAGAGGTATGTCCCCATTGCGCCCCCACGGTGACGGCGAGGCGGAAAAGTCACCACAGCTCGGGAACGGTGTTTATATCGACCCGCAATCGGCGGTGATCGGCGATGTCACATTCGGGGATGACTGCTCCGTCTGGCCCATGGCGGTGGTCCGCGGCGATATGCACCGGATCCGGATTGGCGCCCGCACCAGTGTGCAGGACGGCGCGGTTCTGCATATCACCCATGCCGGGCCTTTCAATGAAGCGGGCTGGCCACTGGAGATCGGCGAGGATGTCACCATCGGCCACAAGGCCTGCCTGCACGGCTGCACCGTAGGCAGCCGTGTACTGATCGGGATCGGTGCAATTGTGCTGGACGGCGCCGTGATCGGCGACGAGGTGGTACTGGCCGCCGGGGCCCTGGTACCGCCGGGAAAGAAGCTCGAGAGCGGCTACCTCTATGTCGGCGCCCCCTGCAAGCAGGCGCGGCCACTGACAGAAAAGGAAAAGGAGTTTTTCCGCTATTCGGCCGCCAATTACGTCAAACTGAAGAACCAGTACCTGACCGAGCACGAGCAGTTCTGATTCGCAGCATGGCCACCAGCGGTGGCCGGGCACAGTGTGGACGGCACACCGGCCCGGGTCGCAAAAACACGCCTTCATGAGCCCCGCGCAGGCGCCGCGGGGTCCCGTTCTTTGGTAATATCCGCTGCAACGGGGATGTTTTATGACGACTGCACCAGACCTCAGCCAGTGGCACCAGTGTATTGCCACCCTGCTCGACTGTGAGTCAGATTCACAGCGCATCTACGAACTGCTGAAAGGCGCCGAGGCCCTGGTCAAGGGCAACAGCAGCATGGCAATCATTTACCCTTCCGACAGCGCCCCCGAAATCACCCACCATCGCCTGCTTGCCAACGAGAAGCCCAGCACCCAGGTAGACCGCTATGTCGATGGAGCCTACCTGCTCGATCCTTTTTATCGTGCCGCGGTGGACGATAATCGCCAGGGACTGTTCCTGCTGCGCGAAGTGGCCCCCGATGCGTTCGGGGAGACAGAATATTTCCGCATGTACTATCGCGAGGCCAACCTGACCGACGAGGCCTGTTACCTGGTAGTCGGGGACAGTGGCATTATCGCCAGCCTGTCGATCGGCCGCGCTTCGGATCTCGGTGGCGGGCGGTTTTCACGGCAGGAAGTGGATCTACTGCACGCCCTGTGGCCGCTGGTGGAAAGTGTACTGAGGAAATGGATCAATAATCGCGTCCGTCCCCGGGGCACCGGGGAGAGCTTCGGCAAACGACTCGACAATGCCCTGCGCAACTTTGGCAGCTCAACACTCACCCCACGGGAGTGCGAGGTACTGCACATGACCATGCGCGGCCATTCGATCAAGTCCATGGCGGAAAAGCTCGATGCCAGCGTCGACACGATCAAGACCCACCGCAAGCACATCTATACCAAGCTGGATGTCACCTCGCAGTCGGAACTGTTCTACCTCTTTATCAGCGCCCTGCGTCACCACAGCGGGGCGGACCCAGACCCGCTCTCAAGCCTGGATAGGTAATCCCGGAATATCTGTTGCGGAAATAAAAACGCCCGCACCGCCAGCCCCGCTAACCAATAGGGGGGCGACGCGCGGGCAACGGTTCCCGGTACCTGGAACCACTCGCTTACAAACGTTACTGAGTCGCTATTTCTGCGTTACCGGAAAGCCCATGCGCTCTACCATCCGCACCCAGGGCACTCGCCACCCTCCCTTTTCATCCAGCGTATCCAGTGCGTACATGGTGATCTTGGCGCCGATCCAGCGGAAGGGTTCCGGGGGAATATATGCCGGCTGCGAGCGCGCAAATTTCAACGCACGCTCCGGTACCTTCCTGTCATCCAGAATTGCCAGTGCCACCCGGGCCCCGAAGCGTGTTGCGGTAACGCCGAAACCGGAATAGCCGCCCGCATACAACATCCGGCCGCCATGGTAATGCTGGTAGTGCACCGCCATGCGGGTTGTCAGGGCAATGGGGCCGCTCCATGCATGGGTGAAGCGCACACCCCGCAGCATGGGAAAGGTGCGGTAAAAATTGTCGATCAGTCGCAGATAGGGATCCGGCGTCCTGTCCTCTGCAGGGTCGGTATTGTTGCCAAAGAAATAATCCAGGCGGCCGCCAAACAGGATCCGGTTATCCGCCGTCAGTCGCATATAGTTAAGCTGGGTGCGGGTATCGTAGATACCCTGGCGGTTGTGCCAGCCAATGGCTGCCATCTGCTCCTCGCTCAACGGCTCGGTGACGACGATGCGATCGCGAATGGCGGCAACCCGTTTGCGAATTTTGCGGTTGCCTGCAGCAAAGGCGTTGGTAGCCAGCAGCACGCGGTTGGCCAGCACACGGCCACAGGGAGTTGTCACTTCAACGCCGCCGCTTTTTTTCCGGTTGCTGACCATGGGTGTGTTTTCGTAAATCTGCACTCCCAGTTCCAGCGCTACCCGCTTGAGGCCCCAGGCCAGTTTTGCCGGGTGCACGGTACCACTGCGCTTCTTCGACCAGAGGCCGCCACTGAACAGCGGCGACCGGACTTCGCGCCGTACGCTTTCGGCATCCAGCAGGTGGGCATCGTGGCCGTAGTGGCAATAGAGTTCATGCTCCTTTGCGATATCAGCCAGTCCTTCGTCGCCGATGGCTACGGTCAGCTCACCGCCCCACTCCAGGTCGCAGTCGATTCCATAGCGCTCGATCGTCTCGCGGAACCCGTCGAGGTTTTCCTTGCCCAGTCGCTCCAGCTCCTCCATATCATCCGGGTACAGTCGCTGGGCATTCTGGAGTCCGTGCATTACCGAAGTTGAGAGGATCGCCGCCGGGCGCCCGGAAGCGCCAATGGCAATGCTGCTGGCCTCGATCAGGATCACTTCCCGGGCCGGGTTGGCCTCCTTGGCCTGCACCGCTGCCCACAGGCCGGTGAAGCCCCCGCCCACAATCAGCAGGTCACAGGAAAGGTTTTCCTGCAGGGCCGGCTCCTCCCGTGGACGCTGGGAGTTGTCCAGCCAGTAGGGAAAGAAGGTAGTGTGCTGTAGCGCCGCCAGGGCATCCGCCCGGGTCTGTTCATCTGTCATTGTTGGTCTCTCATCATCGCGGTATCGCCAGCGCAGGATTAATAGAGGTTGTAGCGAACCGACATCCCGAAGGTGGTGGGTGCCTGGCGATAGTAGGAACGGCCTGCAAAACTGGAAAAGGCGTAAGTTTCCGCGCTGCTGTCCTCGATGTTCTTGACCCAGGCGCCGAGCTCCCAGCGACCGTCAAAATCGGACAGGGTTGCTTCAGCATCCCAGGAATGCACGGGACCGGAGAGCGCATTGGCATCCGCAAGCTGGGCGGTCATTTCGCCGCTGTAGGTGTAACTGGTCTGCAGCCGCAGGTTGTAGTCGGCCACCGGCAGGTCGTAGGCCACCAGGCTGTTGTAACTCCACTCCGGGGACTGTGACAGCGCGGCGCCTTCCGGCAGTGGTGCCGCCAGGGCATCGACAAACAGCTGGTTCACACCATCGGCCGCGCCATTGACCGCCGCATTCGCCTCGATACCGCGCATCTCGGCGGTGCCCGGTGCACGCGTAACTTCGCTGTCGAGATAGGCAACGCCCGCCATCAATGTGAGGTTGTCAGTTGGCAACCAGTGCAGGTCCATCTCAAAACCGTTGGTGGTGGACTCGGGGACGTTGACGAGGGTGGTATCGGCCACGGGGAATTCGAGGAAATTACTGAAATCGTCAACGATAATGGTGACCAGGGACTGGCGATCCGTGTAATCAAGACTAAAGATCGCACCGTTCAGCTGAAGCGCGGCATCGAACAGCGTCGCCTTGAAGCCGGCCTCGTAAGAAATCACCTCTTCGGGTTCCACGTAGGCCCAGCTGATATCATCGAGGATCGCGGCACCGTAGTAAGCGCCGGCCTTGTAGCTGTTGGCCACATTGCCGTACAGCAGCAGGTCGTCGGTCAGCTGCCAGTCCAGTCCGAGCTTACCCGTAACCGCGCTCTCGCTGGCGCTGTCATCCAGCGCAGTGATCACGTCATTGAAAGAATAAATATCGTCGTGGTTATTGGAGATACCGTCGAAGCTGCGATCATCCGCGCTGTAGCGAATACCGGCGACCAGGTTGAGGGTGTCATTGAGCGCGGTTTCCGTGTGCAGGTAGGCCCCCCACGAGCCTGTCACCTGCTCATAGCTTGCCGTCAGCAGGTCCCAGCCCTGGACCGGGACATCCGCCGGGTCCAGCACAAAGGTGCTGGCGACGGAATCGGTGACGAAGAATGAATCATCGAAGGTATCTGTCACCGTCACGGTATCTTCGGAAATGTTGACACCGGCCACCCAGGAGACGGCCTCGGCACCGTTGCTCACCAGGCGGAATTCCTGCGACCACTGGCTGATCTCGTTGTCCTGGAACAGATCGAGGATCGCCGCCGACGCACCTCCATAATTGTCGACGACGGCGCGCTCGTAGTTATCCAAAGCACTGATGGAAACCAGGTCAAAAAACTCAAAGCCGTAATTCAGGTTCAGGGACGCGCCGTAGCCGGATTCATCGCGGCTGACGTCCAGGTTGCCGACATTGACCCGGGTCGGGTCGGCAATGCTGTTCAGCATATCGAAGGACGGGTCACCGAAGGCTTCTCCGAGGCCGCTCACCTGGGGCGAAACCGGCGTGGACCTGTCTGAGCTGAAGTAAACCTTTGCCAGTGCCTCGCCATTACCGGCAAAGGGGAACAGGACCTGGCCGCGACCTGCGGCACGATCGACGCTGCCATATTCCCGGCCGGTAATGGCGTCCTCCTGCCAGCCGTCGGCCCTTGACACATTCAGGCTCAGGCGGCCCAGCACCTCGCCGCTGATCTCACCGCTGACAACGCCTGTCAGTTCCGTCGCGTTGTAGTTACCCAGGCCCGCCTCGACAAAGGACTCAAACTCACTGGTGGGCTTGCGACTGATAAAATTGATCGCACCACCGGTGGTATTTTTTCCGTAGAGGGTTCCCTGCGGCCCCTTGAGCACTTCCACCCGCTCGATGTCGAACAGCTGGCCACCGAGGAATGCCGGGTTGCTGGCAAACACCTCGTCGGTGTAAATACCTACCCCGCTGCTGTTATTGGGACTGAAATCATCCAGGCCGATACCGCGGATGGCGAACACCGGGGTGCCACCCGAGGTGGAGTTCACGGTAACCAGGCCCGGCGTGTGTGCACCCAGGTCGACAGCACTGTCGACGCCCATGCTTTCCATCATTTCACCGCTGAGGGCACTGGCAGACACGCCAATATCGTTGACGGACTGTTCGCGCTTCTGCGCCGTAACACTGACTTCCTCGATCTGCCGCGCGGCAGCGGTGGAGGACAGGGCGATACCGGAAACCAGAACACCGGCAATGGCGAAGGCAAGTGAGTTTTTCGGGTAGCCACCGCTGGTGGCACTGACAGGTGAAAGCATAGAGATCCCTCTGGACACAGTTATCTGTTTTATCGTGGGATCCACTATAAAAACCGAATAGAAATTCGGGTATCACCCCAATGGGTGAGTAAGGCGGGTTTCGCTTTATTTTTCCGGGGAACAAAAAAACCCGCGGGTGCGGGTCAAACAGGATGGCGCTGCAGCGCCTGCGGCGCTGCCGGCCGGAACCGGGCCGGATTACGCTGCCCGGTAGCTAGTCAGGTCATGTAGCAGTAACAGGCATTCCACTGGCCCCGGTAATTTTTCCCCTACCCTGCTTCTCCGCCCAGAGAATTGCCAGCTCGCCCAGCAACAGGGTAATTATCGAGCCCACCAGCACCGGCCACTGGATGCCCTCGCCCGGGGTATACACAAACAGGAAGATACTGCCCACCAGTACCAGGACACACAGCGATGTCAGTACCAGTGCCCCGAGATTACCGCCGGGCACACGGAAGGGACGCGAACGCGATGCGTCAGTGCGGCGCATTTTCAGGAATGCCAGGAACATGCCCACGTAGGGGAGCAGGAAAATCACCCCGCTGAAGGCAAACAGGGACCAGAACAGGTCTTCATTGGAATTCACCAGAAAGCCGTACAGGACCAGGATAAAGGTACTCAGTATGCCCATCAGTACGGCCGCGCCTACCGGGGTATTGCGGCTGCGGCTCTTGATCGCAAAAACCTGAGGCAGCTCACCTTCCTCCGCCGCCTCGGCGGCAGCGCGGTTACCGCCGATGGCCCAGGTCACACCGTTGGAGAAGAAGGTATAAAGCGCGGCCAGGCCCAGGGCCATCACCAGCAGGCCACCATATGGCAGCTGGGCAAAAAACATTTCCAGGGTATCCACCAGGCCCTCGACCAGGTCGATGTCCTGTGCCGGGATTGCTGCCAGGATTGCGGTTGTGCCCAGTGTGTAGAGCGCGAGGATAATGACACCCGAGACCAGGATTGAACGCGGGACATCCCGCTGCGGGTTGCGCATTTCCTCGCTGCTGGCACTGATCAATTCGAAGCCGAGCATGCCGTAGATAATAGCGGGGATATACTGCAGGCTGTCGCCCAGGTTCGGCTTAATACTGTCAAAAGTAATCGGGTTGGCAAGTCCGTTGTCCGCGGCATGGAAAATCGCTCCGACAATAATCGCACCGAAAATTATGATCTTGAGGATAGCGCCGATGTTTGGCACCCACTTGCCGACATTCAGTGTAACCACGTTGGCAGCCACCGCGACCCAGGTCAGCACAATGCCGAGGCCGATCTGCCCCGCCACCCCCATCTGCGGCCAGAACAGCTGTTTGGCGACACCGGCAAAGAGAATGAAAATGGCCGGCATCCAGATGGCTACATTAACCCAGTAACTCCAGCTGATACGCGATCCCCAGCGACCGCCGAAGGCATCTCGTACCCAGGCATAAATGCCGCCTTTTTCCGGGTAGGCACAGCCCAGCTCTGCCGATACCAGCGCAAAGGGCACAAAGAAAAACAGCCCCAGGAACAACCACCAGAAAATACTGGAAGTACCGATGGCCGCGGTAGCGGCCAGCGTATCCACCAGCAGGATGGCAGAGACGGTAAACAGGATCATATCCCGCTTGCCAAGGTTCTTTTTAACTACAACGTCCGTCACGGTAAGACTCCCGCGTTATTTCAGTGATTATTATTATCAGCCGGTGGCCATGCGGTTTATGCCGCGGGGGCACCCAGCTGTGCCGATTTGAGCTCGGTAAACTCCTCCACGCCGTGGTGGGAAAACTCGCGACCATTACCACTCTGTTTGTAACCGCCAAACGGAGCGCGGTAATTGAACTCGCCGCCATTGACAAAACACAGGCCGGCGCGAATCCGGCGCGCAATCGCCAGGGCTTCCTCGTGGTTCCGGGCGTATACACCGGAGGACAGGCCATAGGGTGTATCGTTGGCAATACTTACGGCCTGGTCGAGGTCGTCGTAGGCAATCACGCACAGCACCGGTCCAAAGATTTCCTCGCGGGCGATGCGCATGTCGTTGCTGACCCCGGCAAAAACCGTGGGCCGGGCAAAGAAGCCCTGGGGCAGGCCATCCGGTTTACCCGGGCCGCCGCAGACCAGGCTGGCACCCTCATCGAGGCCGACCTGGATGTAGTCCTGCACCTGCTGCCACTGGCGCTCTGACGAGAGCGGCCCCATAAAGGCATTCGGCCCCGTCCCCACCTCGATCTCGGCCACCCGTGTGCGAATAATCTCCAGGGCCTCGTCGTGGCGACTGGCAGGCACCAGCATGCGGGTGAGTGCGGTGCAGGTCTGGCCGCTGTTGAGCATCACATCGTCCACGCCATAGCGGACTGCGGCGGTGAAATCACAGTCGTCGGTGATGATGAACGGGGACTTGCCACCCAGTTCCTGGGTCACCCGCTTTACCGTGGGCGCACAGGCCCGGGCAATCTCGATGCCGGCGCGGGTCGAGCCAGTAAACGAGAGCATGTCCACCTGCGTGTGCTCGCAGAGGGCCTGGCCCACCTCGGGGCCGCGACCCGGCACCAGGTTAAATACACCGGCGGGCAGGCCGGCCTGATGAAGGATTTCCGCCATCAGGTAATCCTGCAGTGGCGTCTGCTCCGAGGGCTTGGTCACCATGGTGCAGCCTGCCGCCAGCGCAGCGCCCACCTTGCCGACAAACTGGTGCAGGGGATAATTCCACGGGTTGATAAAACCGCACACTCCTACTGGTTCGCGCCATACCAGCGAGTGACCGTGTTCGGCGGTTTCCCCGGTTATGGCGGCGTGGTCGGCAAACAGCCGCATGGCCTCGATCGGGCCCTCCACGTGCAGCCAGCCGCTGATATGGCGGGGACAACCCATGCTGGTGGAAACAGCGTCGACAAGAGCTTCCTTCCGGGCCTCCATCAGGTCGGCGACCCGCAGCAACAGTGCGCGTCGCTGATCGGCGGGAGTGATGGCCCAGCCGTCGAAGGCACGGACAGCGGCCTGCACGGCACGGTCCACATCCGCCGGGGTACCGGCGGGCACGCGGCTAACCAGCGCGCCGGTGGCGGGATTGGTGACTTCCAGCCAGTCGGGGGAAGCGGACTCCACCCACCGGCCATCGATATAGATCTTGTTATGGTTTTGCATCTTCTTCGGCTTTTCTACTGCTGTGCGTGGAGTGGCGATCCGGGCACGCTGCCGGCAATTGGCGCCATTTTCGACTGTCCGGGAACCGGAGCTATCGTCTACCAAACAAACAATCTGCGCAATCGTTAATCTTTTTCGAATTATTATTCAGTATGCGTGATCAACAGGGCGGCCACTATCACCTGTTCAGGTGATAGTGGCGGGATTGGCAGGATGGAAGCTGGTGCGCGGCGTGGCTTATGCCCCGGGGCGCGGGCCCTCCGCGGGCTGGGCAAGGGTCTGTTGCAGGACGCGGGCCGGGGGCGCCAGCGGCGCGCCGCGGCTTTCCAGCCACTGGAATACCAGCCCCAGTACCAGGCTGGTGCGGCTGTTCAACCGATCGCTGCGGTCGCTGACCAGGTAGAGCGACTGGCCGATGGTAAACGGGCGCTCGATTACCGTGGCCAGGCGTCCGCTCTTCAGGTCCTCGCTGACCTCCAGGCGGTCCGCAAGGGCCACCCCCATTCCCAGCCGCGCGGCCTCTATCGCCTGGTAGGCATAGTCCACGGATACGGCATTGGCGAGCGGCGCATACTCGACTCCCTGGGCGGTGAACCAGCCGGGCCACTGCTGCTGGCGATCGTGCAGCAGTGGCAGGGCCAGGAGGTCGCGGGGCCGGGCCAGCTTGCCGGCCCCACCCGCCGCCTGCAGCAACTGGGGGCTCGCCACCGGCAGGTAGTGTTCCTGGTACAGCGGGCACACTTCCCGCCCCGGCGCCTGCGGTTCCCCGAGGCAGATAGCGATGTCCACTTCACTGGCAAGGCGTGTCGCGCGCGGCTCGATGGTGACCAGGCGCAGCCGGATTTCCGGGTAGCGGGCCTGCACCTCGCGCAGAATCCGCATCAGCCAGCGCACCGCAATCGTGGCTGTCGAGGCAATCACCACTTCCCCGCTGAGGCTGTCCGGGTCCAGGTACAGCAGTCCCTTCTCCAGCCGCCCGAAGGCGTCGCTGACCACCCGGTGCAACCGCCGCCCGGCCGCGGTGAGTTCCAGCCGGTTGCCGGTGCGCAGGAACAGCGACGTGCCGAGCCGGTCCTCGAGATCCCGGATCTGGCGGCTGAGTGCCGGGTGGGAAACATGCAGTTCGTCCGCGGCGCGGCGCATATGGCAGTGGCGCCCCACGGCGTGGAAGCTTCGCAGGGAGGTGAGGGAGAGGTTCCTGAGCGCGGTGGGCATCGGGTTATCCGGAGTTGGACTGTCACTTCTGGTGCCTTAAAGACACCATAACGGCAATTAAAAGTTAATTGTGTCGATAAATGCAAACCATAGACTGGTGTGCACGGCTCCCGCACGCCTCCCTGGACAGCCCCGGGCGCCGACAGAATAAGTTTAACGACCGGGATTCCCCCTTATGACCGATAACAGCAAGATCCGCGTGGACGGCCAACGCCTGTGGGATTCGCTGATGGCAATGGCGGCCATCGGTGCCACGGATAAGGGCGGCTGCAACCGCCAGGCGCTCACCGACCTGGACAAACAGGGCCGCGACCTCTTCGTACAGTGGTGCCGCGACGCCGGCTGCAGCGTCGACATCGACAGCATGGGCAATATTTTCGCCCGCCGGCCCGGCAGCAACCCGGACCTGCCGCCGGTGCTTACCGGCTCTCACCTGGACACCCAGCCTACCGGGGGCAAGTTCGACGGGGTTTACGGCGTGCTGGCGGGACTTGAGGTGATGCGCGCCCTGAACGACGCCGGCATCGGAACCGCGGCGCCGCTGGAAGTGGCGGTGTGGACCAACGAGGAGGGCGCGCGCTTCTCCCCGGCCATGATCGGCTCCGGGGTCTGGAGCGGCAACTTCGAGCAGGACTACGCCTACGCCCGCACCGACAAGGAAGGCAAGGCCTTCGGCGACGAGCTGCAACGTATCGGCTACCGGGGACCCACACCGGCAAGGGCGCGCCCGCTCACCGCCGCCTTCGAGGTGCATATCGAGCAGGGCCCGATCCTCGAGGCCGAGGAAAAGCAGATCGGTGTGCTGTCCGGTGTGCAGGGCATGTACTGGTACGACCTGACCCTCACCGGCCAGCCATGCCACGCGGGACCCAGCCCGATGGAGGGACGCCGCGACCCGTTTATGGCCCTGCACCGCGTGCTCGACCGCCTTTACCGGCTGGCGGAAGAGTTCGCCCCCTGGGCCCGTGTCACTTTCGGCGATATCCGCGCCGAGCCCGGCAGCCGCAACACCGTGCCGGAGAAACTGGTGCTGGCGGTGGACCTGCGCCACCCGGAGCAGGAAGTGCTGGACGAAATCGACCGTCGCTTCCGCGAAATTACTGCGGAGATTGCGGCCGATACCGGTGTAGAGGCCGAAATTCGTGATGAATGGCGCTCACCGGCGGTGGCCTTCGCGCCACCCTGCGTGGAGGCCGTGCGCGCCGCCGTAGCCGAGCTCGGCTACAGCAACAAGGAAATGGTCTCCGGTGCCGGCCACGACTCCGTCTATGTCTCCCGCGTGGCCCCCACCGGCATGATCTTCGTGCCCTGCGAAAAGGGCCTGTCCCACAACGAGGCCGAGAACGCGGAGCCGGCAGACCTGGAAGCCGGCGCCAATGTACTGCTGCACGCCATGCTGAAGATGGCGAACGACTGAGCAGCGGTAAAAACAAACCCCTTCACCTGAAATGAAGACCCCGGTGTCGGGGTCGCCCTGGAGGGGAATCAAGGCCACCGGGCCCCGGTGCCCGAAAGATTTTCAAGAACCCGAGGCAGCAATGACCGAATTCACCTACAAACACCGCAACGACAACGGCAACACTGCGGCGCTTGGTCGCTGGGGCATCGATTCCGAGCACGGCGTGCTCACCGACCTGCTCGTCGGCCCTATCGACCACTACACCTGGCAGACCGGCAACGCCGCCTCGCGCCGCTCGTTGCGCCTGGGACGCCAGTTCGATGCCGCCGTGGCAAAGCGCCAGTATCAGGAGATGCTCGACGCCTACAGACATGCCGGAGTGAACACTCACCTGCTGCCGGCGGATGAGAACCTCCCCTACCAGCTGTACGCCCGCGACTCCTCCGTAATGACCCCCTGGGGCCCGATCGTGACGCAGATGTACAGCCCCTGGCGCCGCGGCGAGTGGGTCGACGTGGTAAAGACTTACGAAAAGCTCGATATCCCCATTTACGACATCATCACCGCCGGCAGTCTCGAGGGTGGCGATTTCATGGTGCTGGAACCGGGCGTGATCCTGTGCGGCTACAGTGGCGAGCGCACTTCACCCCAGGGCTTCCAGCAGATGAAAAACTGGATCGAAAAAGAGGGCTGGGAGGTCAGGGGCTATGAATTCGACCCCTACTTCCTGCATATCGATGTACTGGTGGCGGCATTGGCGGAGAAGCTGGTGGCGGTGTGCGTCGACGCCGTGGAGCCGGAACTGGTGCAGTGGTTCAGGTCGCGCAACTTCGAGATCATCGATATCTCCTACCCGCAGGTGATGGAGCTGGGCGTCAATGTCGTCGCACTGGGCAACGACCGGGTGATGCTGCCGGCCGACAACACCGAGCTGAAGGAAAAGTGTCGCGCCCGCGGCCTGGAAGTGATCGATCCGGATATCTCCATGATCACCGCCGGCGGTGGCGGCGTTCACTGCATGTGCCAGCCGCTGGCTCGCAAGCCGGGATAACAGCGCCCAGGATCCACAACAAAAAAGGCGGCCATTGGCCGCCTTTTTTACTTGTTTTTTCCCTTCCGCTTACTTGCCCTGGGCCCGCATCAGGCCGGACGCCCCGATCCCGCCGGCCGCACAGGCCATGACAATCACCAGCGGCGTCAGCGCCCCCAGGTGCATGGCACCGAAGCCATAACCACGCATGGGCAACAGCAGGAACAGCATGATGCCGGCGGGAATCAGCGACAGGAAAAAGCCCCGCTCCACCCACGACCGCTGCCAGGGCAACAGGAAAATCAACCCGCAGATACCGCCCCAGACAATTCGCTGGTAGAGGTAGGCATTGGACAGGTAGGGGGCGATATCGACACCGACCCAGCGGGTGAATCCGTGGTACCCCATGGCCCACAGCCCCAGGGCGTAGCACAGCCCACCGAATGCACCGGCAGCAAAACAGAAGGAAAGGTTTCTCAGGAATTCGCGCACGTTTTACCTCAAATCAACGTCGTTTATTGTTTTTCCAGACAGCGAAGACGCTAGAGCGCGACTCGCAGGCGTTGCAACACCGGCTCTACTTCGGGATAGACACCGCGCCAGAGGTAGAAGGACTCCGCCGCCTGCCCCACCAGCATTCCCAGGCCGTCAGCGGACTCCGCGCCCTGATCGGCGGCCCAGCGCATAAAGGCGGTTGGCTCCGCACCATAGACCATGTCGTAGGCGCGGCAACCCGGGGCCAGCACGCTGTCCGCGATCGGTGGCGCCTGGTCACTGAGGCTGGCAGAGCTGGCGTTGATCACCAGGTCGTACTCACCGGGGATATCCTCCAGGCCGCCGCCGCTCAGCGGGCCAATACCGGCAAAGGTCTCGGCCAGCTGCAGGGCCCTGGCCGCGGTGCGGTTGGCAATATGCAGTGCGGCCGGTTTTTCCTGCAACAGTGGCAGCAGCGCGCCCCGCGCCGCGCCGCCGGCCCCCAGCAACAGGATCCGCTGGCCGCGGGGGGTCCAGCCCAGCCGCACCAGGTCGGCCACCAGCCCGGCACCGTCGGTATTGTCCCCGAGGATAGAGCCATCTTCCTCGCGCTTGAGCGTATTGACCGCCCCGGCCGCCTGCGCCCGGGGCGTCAGGGTATCGGCAAAGGCGCAGGCATCGAGCTTGAAGGGTACGGTGACATTGAGGCCGCAACCGCCCCCGGTAAAGAATTCCCGCGCGAAGCGGGCAAAATCGTCCCGCTCCACCAGTTCACGGCCGTAGTCCAACTGCTCACCGGTCTGCTCGGCAAAGGCGCGATGAATCTGCGGTGACCTGGAGTGCGCGATCGGGTTGCCGACCACGGCATATTGATCTCTCATCTGTGTTTCCGTCCGCTGGCAGGTTGGCCGGCGTATCAACGCCGGCGCAGCGCTTCGCGAATCCGGCGGGTTTCATCCACGGCGACCAGGCCATCGATCTTCAGTGTGCCCTCGAAATCACTAACCAGGTAGCGGGTGGTGGCGCTGTAGACTTCCGCGCTGCTGTTGTTTTCCCGGCGCAGCAACACCCAGTTCAGTGACACCTGGGCACTGTTTTCATTCAACTCGGTGATATCGGAGACAGCGCCGACAATCTGGTCGACGCCGAGGCGCCGGTATATCGCCAGCAGCCGCGCCACCAGGACGACAAAGTCGTTCCGGTTCACCGCGGCCTTGCCGCCACGCTCACTGTAATAGTGCAGCGGGAAGCGGTAGAAATCCGCGACCTGCTCGGCATCCCCGCTCTCGAAGGTGCGTCGGTACTCCACAAACAATCGGTTGATGGCCTGTTCGCGCGCCTGGTCCAATGTCCTGTCCCCCTGAGTAAATCGAGCCGCTGTATCAGACCCAGTCACGGGCCGGCAGGAAGTCGGAATACAGCCGCGCCTCGGCAGAACCGGGCTCGGGATGCCAGTCGTACTCCCAGCGCACCAGTGGCGGCAGCGACATAAGGATGGACTCCGTACGGCCACCACTCTGCAGGCCAAACAGCGTCCCCCGGTCGTAGACCAGGTTGAATTCCACATAGCGACCGCGCCGGTAGAGCTGGAAGTCCCGCTCGCGCTCGCCGTAGGCGGTGTCCTTGCGCCGCTGCACAATCGGCAGGTAGGCGTCCAGGTAGCTGTCCCCCACCGCGCGCATCAGGGCGAAGGCGTTGTCGAAGCCGCCGTCGTTGAAGTCGTCGAAAAACAGCCCGCCGACACCCCGGGCCTCATCCCGGTGCCTGAGGTAGAAATAATCGTCGCACCACTGCTTGAAGCGCGGGTAGACCTCCTCCCCGAAAGGCTGGCAGGCTTTCTTTGCCGTCTGGTGCCAGTGCACCACATCCTCTTCCACCCCGTAATAGGGCGTCAGGTCATAGCCGCCGCCGAACCACCAGACCGGCTCGGCACCGGGCTTCTGCGCCACGAACAGGCGCACATTGGCATGGCTGGTGGGCACATGGGGGTTGCGCGGGTGGATCACCAGCGACACGCCCATGGCCTCGAAGGAACGGCCTGCCAGCTCCGGCCGGTTGGCCGTGGCCGAGGGCGGCAGGCCATCGCCGAACACATGGGAGAAATTCACCCCGCCTTTTTCGATCACGCTGCCGCCCTCCAGCACACGGGAGCGGCCGCCGCCACCGCCGGGGCGTTCCCAGCTGTCTTCGCGGAAAGTGCTGCCATCCTCGGCCGCCAGGGCCTGGCAGATCTGGTCCTGCAGTTCGAGCAGGTAATTTTTCACCGCCGCGATAGCCAGTGCGGTGGAATTTGCATCGCTCATGGTCAGAAGTTCGCTTTCTGGGGAATGGTTCAGCGGCCCGGTCGCAGGACATCGCCGCTGATCAGGTCGCGGATCTCGCTGGGGGTTGCCCGTCCGCCGGTGGCACCGCCGCCGACAAAATCCAGCGCACCGCCGAAGTAACGCAATACCTGGTACTTGTGGCGCGGCGGTTGCGCGCCCCCCGGGTTGGCGGATGTGGACACGATAGCACCGCCGAACTCCCGGCATAAAGCCGCCGTGAATGGATGCGCTGTGCAGCGCAGGGCCACGGAGTGATGGGCGCCGCTGATCCAGGGAGGCACGCGGCCGAAGTGGGGTACCAGCCAGGTGACAGGCCCGGGCCAGGTGCGGTGTAGCTGCTGCAGCTGGTTGCCGGTGAGGTTGTCCAGCAGGGGGGAGAAATCGTCCTCGTCACCGGAGACCAGGATCAGGCCCTTGGCCAGCGGGCGATTCTTCAGGCGCAGCAGGCGCTCGACCGCGTCCCGGTTATGCGGGTCGCAGGCGAGCCCCCACACCGATTCGGTGGGATGCGCAATCACGCCGCCCGCGGCGAGGACGCGGGCGGCGAAGCGGACATCCAGTGGCGATACCGCCATGATCGGATCCGCTTACTTGGACTTGCGCTGCTCGAGGTTTTTCTGCAGCTGCTCGTCCTTGGCGATGATCGCCTCGGCGTTGGCACGACGCTCATCCACCAGCTTCTGGTGCATCTCCTTGTCGGAGGAGCCGATGATCTGCGCGGCCAGGTAGGCGGCGTTCTTGGCACCGGCCTTGCCGATCGCCACGGTCGCCACCGGGATACCACCGGGCATCTGCACGGTGGACAGCAGGGCGTCCAGGCCGTCCAGGGAAGCATTGATCGGTACACCGATCACCGGCTTCAGGGTAGTAGCGGATACCGCACCGGCCAGGTGGGCGGCCATGCCGGCGGCACAGATAAAGGCCGCACAGCCGCGCTGGTCGGCATCGGTAACGTACTTGTGGGTGTTTTCCGGGGTGCGGTGGGCGGAAGTGACTTTCACTTCAAAGGGAATGTCGAACTTCTCCAGCACGCCAAAGGCGGCTTCCATTACTGGAAGGTCGGAATCAGAACCCATCAGGATGGCGACAAAAGGCTTGCTCATTTCAGCTCTCTCAACACAGTCGATGCGGTAAAGACGCGGCAATCTAGCGGATTGGCCTGCGCAAAACAAGTTCCGCCCCGGGGTCTCGCCTGGGCTGTGGTCACCGCCCCTTGTTTCGGGCCGGCCGCGCGCGGGGGGAGCTTCCAACAATAAAGCGCAAATCGCGGCGGCGTGGGGTGTTTCCGGCGCCACCACACCAAGGATGTGCCGGGTCGGCGCCGCTTTCACTGCCATATCAGTCTGCAGCAGTCAGCTGCGCCTGCAGGTGGGTGGCGCCCCGCGCCGTCAGCTGGAAGCCACCGGGCACCTGCTCCACCAGCCCGGCCAGTTCCATGCGCAGCAGTATCGCCATCAATTCGCCTGCCGCGGCGCCGGTATCGGCCGCCAGTTGCTCCAGGCTGCGCGGGTCCCCGCCCAGCGCTACCACCAGCCGTCCCTCTTCCACCGGCAGCGCCTCGAGGGTGGCCGGCGGTGCCGTCGCCGGTACATGTATCCCCCCCAGCTGGGTAACGATATCCGACGCGGTCTCCACCAGCGCCGCGCCCTGTTTGATCATTTCATGGCAGCCGCGGGCCAGCGGGTTGTGGATGGAACCGGGGATGGCGAATACCTCGCGGTTCTGCTCCAGCGCCAGGCGCGCGGTGATCAGGGAACCCGAGCGGACCGCCGCCTCCACCAACAATACCCCCCGGGCGAGGCCACTGATGATACGGTTGCGGCGCGGGAAGTTGGCGGCCTCGGCGGCGCTGCCGAGCGGCTGCTCACTCAGCACCGCACCGCCGCGATCGATGATTTCTGCGGCCAGCGCATCGTGGCGACGGGGGTAGATCCGGTCGATGCCGCTGCCGAGCACTGCCAGCGTGGCACCGCCGGCATCGAGCGCACCGCGGTGCGCAGCGGCATCCACGCCCAGCGCAAGTCCCGAGGTAATGGCAAAACCCCCGGCGGCCAGTTCCCGGGCAAAGGCGTGGGCATTGTCCAGCCCGGCGCGCGAGGCGCGGCGGGCACCCACCACCGCCACCTGCGGCAGGTGCAGGGCGGCAACATTGCCCTTGAGGTAGAGGACAGGTGGTGGCCGGGAAATCTCCCGCAGCAGGGCCGGGTAGTCCTCGTGGGAGTGTTCCAGGGGCTGTATGCCGCGGTCACGACAGCGCGCCTGCTCCTCCCGCACCCATTGCAGCAGTGCACAGTCACTACCGCGCTGGCGATATTCACGCCATTGCTGGCGCGCCCGCGGGGGGAGCCTGTCGAGCAGTGACTGGGGCAGGGAATCAAGGGCCGCGGCAGCGGAGCCGTAACGGTCCAGCAGTTGCCAGTAACGGGCGGGGCCCAGGCCCTCCAGGCGCAGCAGGGCCATGGTGGGAGTCAGCGCATCCATGCGTCTTCCGGAGTTTTGTCAGGTGGCGCGCCCGTTTGGCTGGGCGGCCAGCGGGACCGGGGCGACCGGCGCCCCGCGATCGATCAGGGGTTGCGGACCAGGTCCAGGACTTCCAGGGCCCGGTCGGCCTCGAGCACCAGGCCCAGGCTCATCTTGTCGAAAGTGCGGAAAACCATCAACAGGCCGGCGCGCTCGTCGGGCAGCTTCACATTTTCGCGCTCGATGCGGTCGCGCACCACGGCACCGCGCTTGTAGATCGCCAGTACGTGGCCCGGCTGCAGGCCCTCGCGCTCGCCCTGGTTGATGGCAACCACGTCGTACTTACCGATCTGGGTGACGCCTTCTTCCACGCCCAGGATCACGCCCTCCACCGGGGTGGCCGGCGCGCCCGGCTGGAACAGTGCGGCAATGGAGCGCTCCTCCACCGGCAGCAGGCGGTCCTCGAGGCGAATCTCGCGGGAAGTGCGGGTCACTTCCATGGTGGCCACGGAGAAATCGCGGCGCTGGTCCGGATCCAGCTGGTAAAGGTCCACATCGCCCACGTCCAGCGCCTGCATCCCCAGGACTTCACCGGTGTAGGGGTCGGTGTAGAGCTCGCCCGGGCGGTAGATACCGTAGGAGGCCAGCGGCGCGCGGAAGTCGCCGCGGGCATAGATGCGCTCGCCGGCACCCATCAGGATCCGCTGGTCCTCACCGGAAATCACGTACGGAGTACCCTCGAAGGCATTGGGCTCGACGATGCGGGTGCGGGACAGGAAGGCGTTGATCGCGTCCAGCGGGATGGCGGGGATGGCCTCGCCCACCGCCTCGCGGCGCACCTGCGGCTCGAGCCGGTCGGCGCCCGGAGACAGGCGGTACGGGCGCGGCCCGCGCTCCAGTTGCAGGCGCGGCTGGCCCTCGACATACACCAGGCGCAGGCGGTCACCGGGGTAGATTAGGTGGGGGTTTTCGACCTGGGGGTTCACCTGCCATATTTCCGGCCAGTACCATGGCTGGGAAAGGAACGTGCCGGAGATGTCCCAGAGGGTGTCGCCCTTCTGGACCACATACTCGTCCGGGTGGTCCGGATTGAGGCGCACGTCGGCCGCCTGGATGCCGAACGCGGCGGCCAGCAGGAGGCCGGCGGCCAGAATAATTTTTTTCATGGAAGCATTCCTATGCTCTTTATCGCTATAATTCTCAGCGCCGGGCCACAGCCGAGGTGGCGGGAGCATTGTTAACAGCATCCGGCAGGCACGGCCTGCAGCAGCTCCTTGCGGCAAATATCGAGCGCGATCATTATGTTATCAGCGCAAGTTCCATGTTTACTAGAAGTTTGTCACAGGTGATATGGCCAAGCTCGAGATCCTAGAATTCCCCGATCCCCGCCTCCGTCAGGTCGCCAAGCCCGTCGAAACCGTTACCGACGAGCTGCGCACCCTGCTGGACGACATGTTCGAGACCATGTACGAGGCCCCCGGGGTGGGCCTGGCCGCCACCCAGGTAAATGTGCACCAGCGCATCGTGGTGATGGATGTATCCGAAGACCAGAGCGAGCCGCTGGTCTTTATCAACCCCGAAGTGGAAGTGCTGGACCCGGAGATCCACCAGTACGACGAGGGCTGCCTGTCGGTGCCCGGCTTCTATGAGACGGTGGAGCGGCCGCGCCGCGTGCGCGTGAAGGCCCTGGACCGCGACGGCGAGGCCTTCGCCATGGAGGCCGAGGGCCTGCTGGCGGTGTGTATCCAGCACGAGCTGGACCACCTGGACGGCAAGCTGTTCGTTGACTACATCTCGCCCCTGAAGCGCAACCGCATCCGCTCCAAGCTGGAAAAAGCCCAGCGCAAGCGCGCCTGACCGGCTGCCTCACAGTCACAGTGCCGGCGCCCGTGCTCCGGCGCACGCCTCCAGCCAGCGGCTCGCTACACTATTGGCAATTGCCGCTGGCCAACCCGATTCCCGCCATTCCAGAACATTGATGTTATGAGCCTGAAGATTGTTTTTGCCGGCACTCCGGACTTTGCCGCCGTGCACCTGCAGGCGCTGCTCGACAGCGAGCACAGCGTAGTCGCCGCCTACACCCAGCCCGACCGCCCCGCGGGGCGCGGCAAGAAGCTGCTCGCCAGCCCGGTCAAACAGCTGGCGCAGAGCCACGAAATCCCCGTCTACCAGCCCCTGAGCCTGCGCGATGCAACCGCCCAGGCGGAACTGGCGGCGCTCGGTGCCGATGTAATGGTGGTGGTGGCCTACGGCCTGATCCTGCCGCAGGTGGTGCTGGATACACCGCGCCTGGGCTGCGTCAACGTACATGCATCACTGCTGCCGCGCTGGCGCGGCGCGGCGCCGATCCAGCGCGCCATTGAGGCCGGTGACCCGGAAAGCGGCGTCGCCATCATGCAGATGGAGGCCGGCCTGGATACCGGCCCCGTGCTGGTGGAAAGCCGCTGCCCGGTTACCGCGGCGGATACCGGCGGCAGCCTGCACGACAAGCTCGCCGAAATCGGTGGCCCGGCCCTGCTCGAGGCGCTGGCACAGCTGGCGGACGGCACGGCACGGCCCCGGCCCCAGGACGACAGCCAGGCCAACTACGCCGCCAAGATCAGCAAGGAAGAGGCGCGTATCGACTGGCAGCGCCCGGCGGCGGAAATCGAGCGCCAGATCCGCGCCTTCAACCCGTTCCCGGTGTGCTGGAGCACCTATTCCGATGCCCGCGGCGAACAGCGGCTGCGGATCTACCGCGCCCAGCTGGAGCGGGGCTGCCACAGTGATGCGCCGGGCACTATCCTCGGCGCCGATGACGAGGGCATCCTGGTGGCCTGCGGCCGCGAGGCGCTGCGCCTGCAATTACTGCAACTGCCGGGCAAGAAGGCACTGGCCGCGGAGGAAATCCTCCGGGGCTACCCGGACCTCTTTACACCGGGCCAGCAGCTCGGCGGAGTCACAGACAATGACCACTGATACCCGCGCCGCGGCGGCCGGGGTGGTCGCCACCCTGCTCGAGGGCCAGGGCTCCCTGGCGCGCCTGTTGCCACGGGCCGAGCAATCCGTGGCGGAGCGCGATCGCAGCCTGCTGCGCGAACTCTGTTACGGCTGTGCCCGCACTGCCCCGCGACTGCAACTGCTGGCGGACAAGCTGGTGCGCCGTGTCCCGGGCGACACACGCGTGCAGGCACTGCTGCTGCTTGGCCTGTACCAGCTGGAGTACACCCGCATCCCCGATCACGCCGCAATTTCTGCCACCGTGGAGGCGGCGCGCGCGCTCAAGCTGGAGCGCTCCACCGGGCTGATCAACGGCGTGCTGCGCAATGCCCAGCGCAACCGCGAGCAGTTGCAGCGCAAGCTGTCCGGCAACCCGCAATTCAGTTCCATGCACCCGGCCTGGTTGCAGCGGCGCATCAAGGCCGCCTGGGACGTCCGTGCGGCAGAAATCTTCCGCGCCAACAATACCGCCCCGCCCATGATCCTGCGCGTCAATACGGCCCGGGTCTCCCGCGAGGCCTACCTGGAGCAGCTGGCCGGCGCCGGCATCGCCGCCCGCGCCACCGCCGTTTCACCGGTGGGCGTGGTGCTGGAGGAGGCGCAGGCGGTGAGCGACCTGCCGGGCTTCGCCGATGGGGATGTCAGCGTGCAGGATGAATCGGCCCAGCTGGCGGCGCTGCTGCTGGCGCCGGCCGCGGGTGAGCGGGTACTGGATGCCTGCGCCGCCCCCGGTGGCAAGAGCTGTCACCTGCTGGAACTGCAGCCCACTATCCAGCTGGCATGCCTGGACATCGATGAAGAGCGACTCGACCGCGTGGCGGAGAACCTCGAGCGCATGGGTGCCAGCGCCGAGCTGCTGTGTGCCGACGCCGCGGAGACCCGCGACTGGTGGGATGGCGAGCCCTACGACCGCATCCTGCTGGACGCCCCCTGCTCTGCCACCGGCGTGATCCGCCGCAACCCGGACATCAAGCTGGTGCGGCGCGAAGAGGATATTGACGCCCTGGCGGAACTGCAGGCGCGCATTCTGCGGGCCCAGTGGCAACTGCTGCGCCCCGGTGGCAGCCTGCTGTACGCCACCTGCTCGATCCTGCCGGAGGAAAACAGCGCGGTAGTCGCCCGCTTCATTGCGGAGACAGGGGATGCGAGCGACAATACACCACAGATGCTTGGCGGGGTGCCATGGGGCGAGCCGCAGGCAGCGGGGATGCAGGTCTTTCCCGACGCCGGTGGTGGCGACGGATTTTTCTATGCCCTCCTCCGCAAGGCCCCGCAGTGATACCCGCGGCATAACCGGCGCGGGGCCGGACAATAACAGTCAGGGCGGCCGCGGCCGCGAGCCAAACTCAATAATATGAAAATTGTCATTCTCGGCGCCGGCCAGGTGGGAGGCTCACTGGCGGAAAGCCTGGCTTCCGAACGCAACGATATTGTGCTGGTGGACAGCGACGAGAAAACCCTGCGCGAGTTACGCGACCGCATCGATATCGGCATTGTCGCCGGCCACGCCTCGCATCCCGATATCCTGCAGGAAGCCGGAATCGAGGATGCCGACATCCTGGTGGCGGTCACCAACAACGACGAAACCAATATGGCCGCGTGCCAGATTGCCCACTCGCTGTTCCGCGTGCCCACCAAGATTGCCCGGGTGCGCGCCGCCGCCTACCTGCAGTACCCGCAACTGTTCGACCCCCAGTCGATTCCCATCGACGTGCTGATCAGCCCCGAGCAACTGGTATCCGAGTATATTGCCCGGCTGATGGAGCACCCCGGTGCGCTGCAGGTGCTGGATTTCGCCGGTGGCCGCGTACAGCTGGTGGCGGTACGGGCGATCCAGGGCGGGCCGCTGGTGGGCCACCAGCTGCGCTACCTGCGCCAGCATATGCCCAAGGTGGATACCCGCGTGGCGGCCATCTACCGCCGCAACAGCCCCATCATTCCCCAGGGTGACACCGTCATCGAGGCCGGTGACGAGGTGTTCTTTATTGCCGCCCGCGCCGACATTCGCGCGGTGATGAGTGAGCTGCGGCGCCTCGAGCACGGTTACAAGCGCGTAACCATTGCCGGCGGCGGCAATATCGGCCTGCGCCTGGCGCACAAGCTGGAGAACCGGTACACGGTCAAGATCATCGAGCAGAGCCACGAGCGCTGCATCTACCTGTCGGAAGAGCTCTCCAACAGTATCATCCTGCACGGCAGCGCCTCGGACCAGGACCTGTTGCTGGAGGAAAATATCGAGGACACGGATGTTTTCCTCGCGCTCACCAACGATGACGAGGCCAATATCATGTCGTCGCTGCTGGCCAAGCGACTGGGGGCGCGCAAGGTAATGACCCTGATCAACAACCGCGCCTATGTCGAGCTGGTGCAGGGCGGTGAGATCGATATCGCCATCTCGCCGCAGCAGAACACCATCGGCAGCCTGCTGACCCATGTGCGCCGGGGCGATATGGTCAACGTGCATTCTCTGCGCCGTGGCGCCGCCGAGGCCATCGAGGTGATCGCCCACGGCGACAAGCGCACCTCCAAGGTGGTGGGCCGCAAGATCGAGGACATCGACCTGCCGGAGGGGGCCGCCATCGGCGCCATCGTGCGTGAGCGGGATCACGGCAGCGAGGTGCTGATTGCCCATGACGACGTGGTGGTGGAGACCGATGACCACGTCATCGTTTTCCTGGTGGACCGTCGCCACACGCGCCATGTGGAGCAGTTGTTCCAGGTGGGATTCAGTTTTTTCTAGGTTTTTATTTTGTAGGAGCGGCCCATGGCCGCGATCAGGGGCGCCATCGCCCTGCGCTTTTCGCGGCCATGGGCCGCTCCTACCAAAACATATTCAATAACAGGCTGATAGGCGCCGATGCGAATTGCAGTAATTGCGCGAGTTTTCGGGATCCTGCTGACGGTATTCAGCCTGACGCTGTTGCCGCCCATCGGCGTGTCCCTGTGGTATGAAGACGGCACCCATACCGCCTTCAGTATCGCCTTCGCCATCACGCTGATTACCGGCCTGTTCATGTGGCTGCCGGTACACGACCTGCGCCAGGAGATGCGCACCCGTGACGGCTTTGTGGTGACCTCGCTTTTCTGGCTGGTACTGGGCAGCTTCGGTTCCCTGCCCCTGATTATCAGCCCGCAACCCAACCTGGGTATCACCGACTCAATTTTCGAGTCGCTGTCCGGGCTCACCACCACCGGCGCCACGGTGATCACCGGGCTGGACAGCCTGCCGCCAGCGATCCTCTACTACCGGCAACAACTGCAGTGGTTTGGCGGTATCGGGGTGATTGTGATCGCACTGGCGATCCTGCCGATGCTGGGTATCGGCGGCATGCAGCTGTATAAGGCGGAGACACCCGGACCGGTCAAGGATACCAAGCTGACGCCACGGATCGCCGAGACGGCACGGGCGCTGTTTGTGATTTACATTATCCTCACCGTGCTCTGCGGCCTCGGCTACTGGTGGGCCGGCATGACGGTGTTTGATGCGGTGGGCCATGCGTTTTCCACCGTGGCCAACGGCGGTTTCTCCACCCACGACGCCAGCATGGGCTTCTACGCCAACAACCATGCCATCATGGCGATCTGTATCTTTTTCATGTTCACCGCGGCAATCAACTTCGGCCTGCACTTCTTCGCCTTCCGCAATCGCACTCTGGGCCATTACTGGCGGGATTCCGAGTTTCGCTTCTGGGTGACCCTGACCCTCTGCTCCGCGGTGTTGATCAGCCTTTACCTCTATTGGCTGGGGATTTTTTCTCCCGGCAGCAGCTTCCTGCACGGTTTCTTCCAGGTGGTTTCCATTGGTACCACGGCCGGTTTCGCCTCGGAAAACTTCTCCGCCTGGCCGGCCTTCCTGCCCTATGTGTTATTGATGCTGGGGATTCTCGGCGCCTGTGCCGGCTCCACCTGCGGGGGCATCAAGGCGGTACGCGGTATGCTGATCATGAAATCGGGTATGCGCGAACTGAACCGGCTGGTACACGCCAACGCGGTGGTGCCGATCAAGGTCAACGGCAAGATCGTACCGGACCGGGTGACCGATGCCGTGTGGGGATTTTTTGCGGTTTATATCCTGTCGTTTTTTGTGCTGACAATTATCGTGATGGCCACCGGTGAGAATTTTGTCACCTCTTTTTCAACCGTGGCCTCCTGCCTCAGCAATATCGGCCCGGCACTGGGGGATGCAGCCGCGCACTATGGGTCGGTCAATGAGGTGGCCAAGTGGTTCCTGATCCTGGCAATGCTGATGGGCCGGCTGGAAATCTTTACCCTGCTGGTATTACTGACCCCGGCTTTCTGGCGTCACTGACACAACGTTGCGCCCGGCCCGGGTAATAGTTCCGCTGCGGCCGCGACAATTACCAGGCCCGTGGCCGTGATTCGGTTACCGTCGCTATTCGAAAGTATCGTGGGTACCGACGATAATCTGTGCGTAACGGGGCAGGAAGGTGACCAGCACCCAGGCTTCCAGCAGGCAACCGAAGGCACTCGCAGCCTGGATAGAGCGGCCAAAGAAGTTTCCGGTGTGGGTATAGTGCGGCGTCCACTCCAGTGCCACCGGCTGGGCGAAGCCCAGGCCGAGTACCAGGAAGGCAACCAGGGTTGCCACCTTGGGTACCAGCCTGGGGGCAACCTTGAACGGCCGCTTTAGCCAGCCCATCAATACCGGGAAAACACTGAGTTGAAGGGTGTAACGGATAATCACCAGCCACACGAACAGGGCCAGCACGGAACTCAGTTGCCAGATCAGTGGCATCAGGCAGAGCACAAAAAGTTTGTCCGCTACCGGGTCCAGCATTGCCCCAAGATGGGAATGCCAGCCACAGCGCCGGGCTAACTGGCCGTCCAGTAAATCGGTCAGGGCACCAACCATAAAGGCCGCCAGTGCAGCCTCGGCATATTGGTTCAGTGACAACCAGATAATGACCGGAATCAACAGGATGCGCAGGGCGGAGAGAAGATTGGGCACATGGCGCCAGGGAGTCGTTGCTGGTGTCTCTGTCATGGTTTAGTAATCGCGCCGCCTTGCGCGGGGGGAAATGTTGTTTATGTGGCAAGGTTTGCTGGGGATCCTGGTCTTTACCGCGATCCCGATTTTACTGAGTGAAAATCGCCGCGCGATCTCGCCGCGCATGATTCTCGCCTGCCTGGCGCTGCAGTTCGCCATCGCCTGGGTGATGCTGCGGGTCACCTGGGTACAGGAGCTGCTGCTGGGCCTCAACAGTGCGGTCAAGGTGCTGGAGCAGGCGGCACTGGCCGGCAGCAGTTACATGTTCGGTTACCTGGGTGGTGCGGAGCTGCCGTTCGAGGCCGACGGCCCCGGCACCTCTTTCATCATCGCCTTCCAGGTATTGCCCATTGTGCTGCTGATGAGCGCCCTCTCCGCCATCCTGTTCTACTGGGGCATTTTACAGAAAATCATCGGCGGGCTCGGCTTCCTGCTGCAGAAGGCCCTGCGCCTGGATGGCCTGCAGACTTTCAGCGTGGCCGCCAGCGTCTTCTTCGGTATCGTCGAGGCGCCTCTGCTGGTACGCCCCTATTTCGAATCCATGTCCCGCTCCACCCTGTTCCTGCTGATTACCGCCGCCATGTCCACGGTCGCGGGGACCGTCATGGTGTTATACGCCAGCCAGCTGGATGGGATCATCGCCAACCCGGCCGGGCATATCCTGGTGGCATCGCTGGTCAGCATGCCCGCGGCTGTACTGTTCGCGCAGCTGTGGGTCCCACCCGCCGACCGCGAGCAGCACCATATCCCCCCGGTGCGCAGCGAGGCCCAGAGCACCCTCGACGCGCTGGTGCGCGGCACCGAGGACGGCGTCAGGCTGCTGCTGAATATCATCGGTATGATTATGGTGCTGTTTGCACTGATCTACCTGGTCAATGCGCTGCTGGGTGCGCTGTTCGGTGAGGGGGTCACGCTCGAGTACCTGGCTTCCTTCCTGTTCCACCCGATCGTGTGGCTGATGGGTGTGGACAGTGCCGACCTGGGCCAGGCAGCGGAGCTGATGAGCATCAAACTGATCTTCAATGAGTTTGTTGCCTACCAGCGCATCGCCGAGCTGGGTCCCGGCGCCCTGTCGCCACACAGCTACCTGGTGCTGGTATACGCCATCTGCGGTTTTGCCAATTTTGCCAGCCTGGGCCTGGTGGTGGGTACCATTTCCACCATCGTGCCCGGGCGTACCGCGGAGGTGGCCTACCTGGCCACCCGGGCTCTGTTCGCCGGCCTGCTGGCCACCTGCATGACGGGTACGGTGGTGGGACTGCTACACGGCGGCTGACGGGGCGCTGGATGCCGGCTTGCCCGCGCGCCGGCGTGAAAGCAGCAACCACACCAGCGGCAGGGCCGCCAGCTGCACCAGCAGTGCCAACACCTCGCGCAGCCCCAGCCCGGTTGCCCCGGCCAGGTGCCACAGCGGCCAGCTCATCCCCAGCAGTGCCGGGACCAGCGCCGCCCCCAGCAACAGGGGGGTATTGCCCGCAGGCATACGCACTATCAATAGTGCCACCGGCGACCAGAGCAGCATATTGATCACCAGGTCCTGCAACCCGACCAGGGGATAGAACCAGGCAGTGCCGGCCAGGTCGGCGAGCATCCACTGGAACAGGGGGTTGATACCGGGCAGCAGGCCCCAGACAAGGGCGGCCACAGTGGCGACCACCAGCCCCAGCGCCGACAGCAGGGCCATCTGCGCCAGAAGCAGTTTGCGGGAGGAGTCTTCAGTCATGGCTGGCGGCACTCTTGTCAGTCGGGAGCACCAGCATAGCGGGTTATGCAGCCAGTCGGGCGCAGTGGGCCTCAGGGCTTGCGATAGATGGCGCTCTTTCCCTCGGGCTGGCGGCGAAAGCGCTTGTACTCCCACTGGTACTGCTCGGGTGCCTCGCCAATACAGGCCTCCACACCACGATTCATTGCCGCCAGTGAGACCTTCTGTTCGTCGCTGTAAATGGCCTGCTCTGCGGGCAGCAATACCAGCTCAAAGCCGTCATCCACCCGCTTGCCGAAACCGAACACACAGCGGCAACCGGTGCGCTGCAGCAGGTTGTGGGCCAGGGTCATGGTGAGGGCCGGGCGTCCAAAGAAGGGGGCGAAGTCGCCGCCACTGTCGGGCTCCTGGTCCGGCAGCACCATCACAATTTCACCGGCCTTCAAGGCCTTGAGCAGCGCCCGCACGCCGCGGATATCCGTCGGCATCAGCCTCGCACCGGTGGCCTCGCGGGCGCCGCGAATCACCGGGTCCAGGGCAGCCAGCTTGGGCGGGGCATACAGGGCGGTGGCCGGCCCCAGGGTTGCCAGGTACATGCCGAAGATCTCCCAGTTGCCGATATGCGGGATCAGCACCAGTACGCCGCGTTCCTCATCCACCTCGTCGGTAAGGAGCTGCTGGTTGCGCACCCGGATAATCTGGTCCTCGCTGCGGCTCCAGGGCTGCTGCCAGACCGTGGCCACCTCGAAACCGGTCATGGCGGTGTGTACCACGCTCTGCCGCGCCAGCCGCTCGCGCTCACGGGCGTCCATGGCCGGGTAACAGCGCTCCAGGTTGATACGGGTCAGGCGCAGTGTCTCGCCGCGGGTCAAAACCGCGAGCCAGCCCACCACACGGCCGAGCCGGCGCGACCAGCGCAACGGCAGACGGCCAACCAGCTTCAGGGTGAATAGCGCCAACCGGCCCTTGATATCCAAGACAACAACTTCCTCTGCCAGTTACACGAACATGGAACCGCGGGCCCGCGGCCCTGTCCCTCCATTATGGTGATTGATTGCGGTGCCGGGGCCGCGCACCCTGCCCCACGGGTTTAGTGCGCTCCCCGCTACCGCTATAATTGCGACCCTTTGCCCGCGCTCGCGGCCGGGCCCCAGTGCGGGGCCGCCACGCGGGCCGCACATAACACATATCCGGAGATAGCGGTGTCCAAGCAATACGACCTAAGCACTTTCCAGGGGCTGATCTTTGCCCTGCAGGATTACTGGGCGCGCCAGGGGTGCGTCATTCTACAGCCTCTGGATATGGAAGTGGGTGCGGGCACCTTCCACCCGGCCACTTTCCTGCGCGCTATCGGCCCTGAAACCTGGAATGCCGCCTACGTGCAGCCCTGCCGCCGCCCCACCGACGGTCGCTATGGGGACAACCCCAACCGCCTGCAACACTACTACCAGTACCAGGTGGTGATGAAGCCGTCCCCGGACAATATCCAGGAGCTGTACCTGGACAGCCTGCGCGCCATGGGTGTGGACCCGGCCATCCACGATATCCGCTTTGTCGAGGATAACTGGGAATCCCCCACCCTGGGTGCCTGGGGCCTGGGCTGGGAGGTGTGGCTGAACGGTATGGAAGTGACCCAGTTCACCTATTTCCAGCAGGTGGGCGGCCTGGAGTGCTACCCGGTAACTGGCGAGATCACCTATGGCCTCGAGCGCATCGCCATGTACCTGCAGAACGTCGAGTCCATCTACGACCTGGTGTGGACCCGCAACCCGGACGGCAGCCCGGTGACCTATGGCGATGTGTTCCACCAGAACGAAGTGGAGATGTCCCACTACAACTTCGAGCACGCGGATGTGGAGTTCCTGTTCAACACCTTCGATCACTGCGAGCGCGAGAGCCAACGCATGATCGAGCTGGGCCTGCCGCTGCCTGCCTATGAACAGGTGATGAAGGCATCCCACGCCTTCAACCTGCTGGATGCGCGTCACGCCATCTCGGTAACCGAGCGCCAGCGCTACATCCTGCGCGTGCGCACCCTGGCCCGCGCCGTGGCGCAGGCGTATTACGATGCGCGCCGCGCACTGGGCTTTCCGCTGGCCGCGGAAGCCATTCGCAAAGAGATTCTGGCGGAGCAGCCGGAACAGCAGTCCGAACAAGAGGAGAAGCAGTAATGGCGCAGGATTTTCTGGTAGAGCTGGGCACCGAGGAACTGCCGCCGACCGCACTGCACACCCTGATGGAGGCTTTTGCCGCAGGGATTAAACAGGGCCTTGAGGGTGCCGAATTGGAGTTCGGCGAAGTGAAGGCCTACGCCGCACCGCGCCGGCTGGCCGTGTCCGTCACCGGCCTGGCCGGGCGCCAGCGGGACAAGCAGATCGAGAAGCTGGGCCCGGCAGTGAAAGCCGCCTTCGACAAGGATGGCAAGCCCAGCAAGGCCGCCGAGGGCTTCGCCCGCAGCAATGGCGTCACCGTGGACCAGCTGTCCCGCAAGGACACCGACAAGGGCGAGCGCCTGGCCTTTGTCAGCGAACAGAAAGGGGCCGACACCGTGAGCCTGCTGCCCGGCATCGTCGAGAAATCGCTGGCCCAGCTGCCGATTCCCAAGCGGATGCGCTGGGGTGCCCGCCGCGAGGAGTTTGTGCGCCCGGTTCACTGGCTGCTGATGCTGTTCGGCAACGCCGTGGTTGAAGGCGAAGTGCTCGGCCTCAGGGCCGGCAATACCAGCCGAGGCCACCGTTTCCACTGCGATCGCGAGCTGGAAGTGCACTCCCCGCAGGATTATGTCCAGCAGTTGCGCGACCCCGGGCACGTGGTGGTGGATTTCGCCGAGCGCCGCGAGATGATCCGCGACCAGGTCACCGCCGAGGCCCATAACGTCAACGGTGAGGCGGTGATCGACGACGACCTGCTGGATGAAGTCACCGCGCTGGTGGAATGGCCGGTGGCGCTCACTGGCCGCTTCGAGGAACGCTTCCTGGACGTTCCGGCGGAAGCCCTGATTTCCTCCATGAAGGAACACCAGAAATACTTCCACGTGGTGGACGGTGATGGCCAGTTGCTGCCGTTCTTCGTCACCGTGGCCAATATCGAGAGCCAGGACCCGAAGCAGGTCATCGAGGGTAACGAGCGGGTGATCCGCCCGCGCCTGTCCGATGCCGCCTTCTTCTTCGATACCGACAAGAAGACCAGCCTCGAGGCCCGCCGCGAAAAACTCAAGCAGGTGATCTTCCAGCAGAAGCTGGGCACCATCTATGACAAGACCGAGCGACTTGCCGTACTCGCGCCGAAAATCGCCGCCGCCATCGGCGCCGACGAGAGCCAGGCCGAGCGCGCCGCCAAGTTGTGCAAGTCGGACCTGGTCACCGAGATGGTATTCGAGTTTGCCGACCTGCAGGGTGTGGCGGGCTACTACTATGCCGAGAACGATGGCGAGCCACTGGACGTGGCCAAGTCCATGTATGAACAGTACATGCCCAAGTTCGCCGGCGACGAGCTGCCCAAGAGTGAAACCGGGACTGTGCTGGCCCTGGCAGACCGCCTGGATACCCTGGTGGGTATTTTCGGCATTGGCCAACCGCCCAGTGGTTCCCGCGATCCCTTCGCCCTGCGCCGTGCCAGCCTCGGGGTGATTCGCCTGCTGGTGGAGAAGAAACTGGACCTGGACCTGCGTACCCTGCTGGAGCTGGCCCGCGACAATTATCCGCGCACTGCCCTGGGCGAATACAACACGGTGGTGGAACAGGCCCTCGCCTATATGCTCGAGCGCTTCCGCGCCCGCTATGAGGACCAGGGGATTCCCGCCGAGGTCTTTATGGCGGTAGCCGCGCGCAAACTGTCCCGTCCGCTCGATATCGACAACCGGGTGCACGCGGTGCACACCTTCAGCCAGTTGCCGGAAGCCGCTGCTCTCGCCGCGGCCAACAAGCGGGTATCCAATATACTCGCCAAGCTGGATGGCCCGGTGCCCGCCTCCGTGAACGAGGAGCTGCTGCAGGAAGATGCGGAAAAAGCCCTCTACGCAGCGGTCCGGGACGCCCAGGAACAGGTGCAACCGCTGTACGCTGCAGCCATGTTTACCGATGGCCTGGCCGGACTGTCCGGCCTGCGGGAAACGGTCGACAGCTTCTTCGACAACGTCATGGTAATGGCGGAAGACGAGCAGCTGCGGGACAACCGACTGGCACTGCTGGCGCAGTTGCGCGCGCTGTTCCTGGAAGTTGCCGATATTTCCCTGCTGGCACCGGCCAAATAACCCAGGCCAAATAACTCTGGCCCGCAAACCAGGGGCGCCCGCCAGTAGGCAGGCGCCCCCGGTGGCGCAACCGGATCTGGACTATGACCATCATCGTACTCGACCGGGACGGGGTGATTAACCGGGAAGTGGAAGGTGGCTGCCGCAGTGCCCACGACTGGACACCCCTGCCCGGCAGCATCGAAGCAATGGCCGAACTCTCCCGGGCCGGTTACCAGCTCGCCATCGCCACCAACCAGCCCGGCCTGGCCCGCGGCTGGTTTGACCTGGATGACCTGGAGGCCATGCACGCAAAAATGCGCGCACTGGTGGAGGATGCCGGCGGCGAGGTGGCGGCTATCTTTTACTGCCCCCATGACGATGCCGACAGCTGCCGCTGTCGCAAGCCCGCCACTGGCCTGCTGGATGTGATCGAGGCGGAGTTCGATACCAGCCTGCACGACTGCTACTTCGTCGGGGACCGGCTGCGTGACCTGCAGGCCGCCGTGGGCAAAGGATGCAAACCGGTCTTGGTGCGCACCGGCTGTGGTGAGGAAACACTGCAGCAACTGGTGAGCAATCCCGATGAAGGACTGGTGGAAACCATCCTGTTCGAGAACCTGGCACAATTTGCCGATTTCTTGCTGCAGTAGTATTTCCTGGCCGTGCACTCTGCTGCGCCTTGCCCACGAGCTGGACACGGCACATCGATCAGAAACCTTTCCCGCTCGCCTTTATCTGCAAGTATCGAAATGGTTATGGATATTTTTGGCCGTTTCGATACTGCGTAGCCGACCCGATACCAGGTATCTGAGTATTTATCAGGGCCCTTCCCGCAGCACACCCTCACAGACCAGCCCGCGATCGTCACCCAGGTGAACCCTATAACGTTCACTGCCATGGGCCACCGTAACGACAAAGCCATCGAAGGTACCGGGCAGGTAGCGGCGCCCGGGTTTGGGGCAGCCGAGGCTGGAATCGGTCCAGGTCCGTGCCTCGACGGAAAGAACCGCAAGGCGGTCAGCACGGACATCCAGGTGACCAGCAGCGATAGCGATTGCCTGCTGGCCAGCTTCGTCAGCAGGTTCATTGGGCTGTTCGGCGCGGGCAATGGCTACCTGCAGCAGGAGCACAGCCAGTCCGGCAATAGCGAATGTGGCTCGCATGGTCAGTTCCTCCGGAATCGGTATTTACAATGTAGGTTCTCCCGGGGTGATCTGGTAGCGCCAGCGGATTGTTCAAGCTGGCGGAAAGCAACATGTGGGCAGGCTTTTCCCGGGACAAAAAAAGGCCGCGAGAATATCGCGGCCTTTCCTCAGTCGTGCTCTCCTCCCCGGGATCAGAACACGTACTTCACACCCACGATCGCGGTGCGCGGTTTGTTGGCGCGGGCACCATCCGGGCTGCGGCTGATGATCTCCTGCTCGTCCAGCAGGTTATCGACTTTCAGGTAGCCGCTCAGGTCCTGGCTGAAGTCGTAATGTGCCGCTGCGTCCAGCACCCAGAGGGAACCAGTGTAATCGTATTGATTGGTACCACCACGGTTGCAGTCGCTGTTCACGCACATTTCATCCTGGAATGCCGCGGTCAGGTTCACCCGCCAGTTGGCGCCACTGTCGATACCGGTACTGAGGGCAAAGACATTTTCCGGCAGGTAGGCCAGGTTGTCTCCGGCGAGGATGGCGCCATCGTCGCTGTCCTCGGTAGTCTCGGCATCGGTGTAGGTATAGGTCGCGCGCAGCGGGACAATCCAGCCGTTAGCAAGTGCCCACTCACTGCCAATGGCGGCCTCGAGGCCCTGAATCTCCGCTTCGCCCAGGCTGAAGGTACCGCTGTCGGCGCCATCCGGGCAGGGTACCGCCACGGAGCAGTTCTGCACGGTGTTCTCATAATCGCTGTAGAAGGCAATCAGCTCACCGTTCAGGTTGCCGTTATCGAAACGCGCGCCCCACTCGTAGTTAGTAGACAGCTCGGCACCCACGCCGTCCTTCGAACCGGCACCGGGAGGGGCGAAACCGCGATGGACACCGGCCAGCAGGCTCCACTGCTGATTGACGTCGTAAACCAGGCCCACGCCCGGCAGCCACTCGTCCACCTCGTTGGAGCGATAGCCGCCCTCGAGGTTGCGCTCGACATCATCGTAGCGCTGCTGTTCGGTGCTGATGTCCTCGTAACGCAGGGCCGCGGTGAGGGTCAGGTCTTCCGCCAGGGCGATGTCGTCATAAATAAAGAGAGAGGTCGCGTCGGCTTCTTCCACCCGGTTATTACCGCCTGTGGGGAGTTCTTTCTCCACAAAGGACAGGTTGCCATTCACCTGGTTGTAGAGCTCCACGGGCTGGAAACGGTCCACCTCGTCCCAGTGACGGCGCACCCCGAAGTCCAGGTCGTGGGCGATGGCGCCTGTGGTCAGCTGCCAGTTAGCACTTACTTGCAACCCGCGGGAGTCATACTT
Organism: Microbulbifer sp. JSM ZJ756; assembly: GCF_044383805.1. Lineage (NCBI taxonomy): Bacteria > Pseudomonadati > Pseudomonadota > Gammaproteobacteria > Cellvibrionales > Microbulbiferaceae > Microbulbifer > Microbulbifer sp. JSM ZJ756. The sequence continues at coordinate 243,782 of NZ_JBISER010000003.1, forward strand.
GCGGTTGTTGTGCTTGACCTCCAGTCCATCGAAATCGGCGTCGCCATCCAGGATGGCCTGCGCCAGGGTATCACCACCGTTGGCAGCGTCGATCAGGTCACCGGCGTTGTCGGCCTTGAACCAGTCGCGCTTGAATTTGTTGTAGTAAGCCTGCGTGTGGACAGTGAAGCTCTCGTTCAGCGCGATGCTGTGATTCAGCTGTACCGTGCTGTGGCGGTTCTGCATCTCATCCAGGGCGGTGAGGCCGTAGCGGCGGTTGGGGTCCGCGGCAAAATCTGCGTCGGTCAGGCCCACGTAACTCATGCCTGACAGTTCTTCCGAGTACTGCAGCTTGATATCCAGCTGCTGCTGGTAGGCGGCACTGGCGTCGGACTTGATACGGCCCTTCACCAGGTAATCCTCTTTCTGGATATCCGCGGAACCGGCGCGATCGATTTCGCGGAAGCCATCGGCGTATTGCTGGTGGGTCTCCACCAGGAAACCGGTGGTGTCGGTGCTGCTTCCGTAATAGGTATGCAGGCGGTTTTCGCCGTTCTCACCGGCTTCAACTTTGACGACGCCGGTGGTGGCCTCGGGAATCGGGGTGCTGAGCATGTTCACCGCGCCACCCACGGTGAAGGGACCGTACTTGAGGGTGCCCGGGCCCTTCAGGACCTCAATGCCGTTGAGTCGGCCGGCGGTGGGAAAGTAATAGGCGGAAGGCGCCGCGTAGGGGGCCGGGGCCGCCAGTACACCGTCTTCCATCAGCGAGATCTTGCCCGAGCGGCCACTGCCGGAACCGCGGATACCCAGGTTGGGGCGCAGGCCGTAGCCGTCTTCCTCGCGCAGGTAGACACCGGGCACGCCGCGCACGATGCGGTTGATATCCACAAACTCAAACTTCGCCAGTTCTTCTGCGTCCACCAGGTGGGCGGAACCGGGCAGGGTCTTGGCCGACTCGCTGTCGCCAATCACCGACAGGGTTTCAAGGGTGGGTGCGCCCTCCTCAGCAAGGGCAGGTACAGAGAGAGAAGTAGCCAGGGCCAATGCCAGTGGCGACAGGACAAAGCGGGTCATGCATCCTCCATGGACGGTAACGCGTTATTGAATTGAATTTGTTAATGAGAATGATTCCATTTTACTATCAGTTTTACGAGTGCGCCACACTTATTAGTGAGAGATTGCCCTGAGGTACTTATCCGTCGGCTGCCTGTTAGGAAGCGCGGGGATGCCGGATTAAGATTCGTCGGCGAGTACTTACTTACGGTGCATCGATGATTCGACCTCTGGTACCTGCCGATCGACAACGCCTTGAGCGCCTCTGGATTGATACGTTCAGCCAGGCACACCCGTCCTTGCCGCGGCGGTTCTGGGAGGCCCGACTGGTGGTATTTCGGGATTCGCTGGGTGCCGATGCTGTGCATGTCTTCTCAATGCGGGGCCTGGAGCGGGCCGATGGGCTGATTGCGGTAAATCGTGATGGCGAGCTCTGCTGCTTGTTTGTGGCCCGCGCCGCGCAGGGCAGCGGTGCCGGCAGCCTGCTGTTGGAACACCTGTTGGAGGAAGGTCACGTGAGCCGGGCCAGGATCCTGGAGGAAAACCTGGGTGGTCGCTTTTTCCTGCAACGGCACGGCTTTGTTGAAGTCGACCGCAATAGCAACCCGGTGGCCGGACAGCAGGAGCTACTGATGGAACGTCGGCAGCAGCAGCGACGCAGCGCCTGAGCAGGCAAGACGGGTCTCGGCCACCGATGTCCTATATAACTGATCAGTCTATATTGACTCTTTTTTAGTATTTTTCAGTCAACCCTGGACACAGTAGCATGCGGACTCCAATCCAGAAGTCCGACCGGGAAATCCTGACGTGGAAAGCAGAACGACCAGCGCCATCGCCCAGCCTCTCTCTGTACACCGTACCTTTCAACATGGTGCCGACCTGCAGGCCATGAACGAACAGTTCCGGGCAGCCAAGCCCAGCGAGATCATGGGCTTTACCATGGAGCACGCGGAGAACCCGGTGGTTTTCACCAATTTCAGGCCGCTGGCAGTCGCGTTCCTGCACCTGGTCACCCGCGCCAGGCCGGACATTCCCGTGATCTGGGTCGACCACGGCTACAACACGCCTGAGACCTACCGGCATATCGAGCGCCTGATCAAGGAACTCGACCTGAACCTGTACACCTATTCCCCGAAGATGTCCGCGGCGCATTACAACGCGGTCTACGGCGGTATCCCACCACTGGACACGCCGGAGCACGACTTCTTCTCCCGCACGGTCAAGCTCGAGCCGTTCAATCGGGCGATGCAGGAGTTGAAGCCGGATGTGTGGCTGAATGGCATCCGCCACGACCAGAACGCGCATCGCAAGAACCTGGATATCTTCACCAAGGGTAACCACGGCACCATCCGGGTGGCGCCCATGTTCCACCTGACCGAACTGGACGTGGAAGAGTACGTGTACGAAAACGGGCTCCCGGACAATGATGTCTACTTCGATCCCACCAAGGGCGAGGAACACCGGGAGTGTGGGCTGTTACTGGAAAAATAGGCGAGGGATTAGTGTGCGGGATTCTGGCCGGACACTGCCCCTGCAGAACTTTACTTAATTACACTTTGCGATAGTGGCTCTTATTTGTATTCAAAATAACCATTGGATCTGATTGGATGTAGCTCTTAGCGTAATCGGGATTTTTCTAGCTGGAGACCTGATTATGAAGAATAGATTTCTCTTTTGTGTTTTTGGCCTTTTTTGCTCAGCAGATAGTTATTCAGCCTTTCCAACAACTAGCTCTTCTAGCAATGTTTTATGTGATTCATCCGGGGGGGGGATGTAAGCTCCACATCCGTTGCCTCGGCAACAATGCATAAACTAATCATTCACGCCCAGCACTTCACCAAGTTACTACCTGGAGGCTATGTAGCCAATCAGCACTATGCTCCTGCGCCATTTTCGACAAGCAATCAGTCTTCCTTTGCCACCGGCAATCATGATGAGCCCGAAGTAGCTGGCTATACCCTTAATGAATTCAATGTACAGGCCACTCACACCTACCTATTTTGTGACCCTGAGCAAGGTGGTGCCATTATTGAGAAAGCTGAAGGATCCAGCGCCAGAAAGGAGTGTGAGGTATGAAATATTTAATCCTCTTTATTCTCACTCTTATCCCTAGTTTGGCACTTGCCGGCGCATCTCAAGATCAGTTCAAGATGCACATTTTGATAGATAAATCTTCTGACCCCCGTTCAGTTACTGCTGCTGACGAGGAACTTAAGATTATGTCGGAACAAGCGAAGCAGTGGGATAGCGAGCTCAATGCCAATGGTTACATTACCGTTGACCGACCTGAAGGGCGTGATTTACGTGCGCGCTTAACGGCTCGTACAAAGGTGAGTAATTTTCAACAGCTTGGGCAACTTGGCTTCTCACCAATTAATCTCGAAGGAAGCGAGTTTGATCGGGCTGAGTTAGTGAGACTTGGGGGAGACCCGTCTTCTGATGGAGCCATACATTCTCTCACATACCAGTTTCAGCATCCGATTTTGGGTATCGTGTTCTTAACTGAGTATAGCTTTCTTACTGATCCAGACGTGACTCGTCTACGAGTAAGAGAGGCCTCTGGAAATATATTGGTAAATGGCAAGCCTGCAACGCTTGCGCCAGTTAAATATAAAAAGGCGGGTGGAGGCGCGACTACTGTAAGGTTCTATACGGATACAAAACTTTTCAGCATCCACGTATTCGACACCATCACGAGAGATCATGAAAAGTTCGACAAACTAAACGCGCTGGCACAAGCTCTCCATTGAGAACTCGTAATTGACCTGAAACTCAACTCACATTGTCTCATGAGCTATTTGCAAATTACGGTTTTAGCTACGGGATATGTTGCGGCCGACTCTTCGGCCGCATGTTTTCATCACACAATCCGCCCGCACATCAGACGTCCAGGTTCTCTACCGCCAGCGCATTGCTCTCGATAAAGTCCCGGCGCGGCTCCACCTGGTCGCCCATCAGGGTGGTGAAGATCTGGTCCGCGGCAATGGCATCCTCCACGGTTACCTGCAGCATACGACGGGTTTCCGGGTTCATGGTGGTGTCCCACAACTGGTCCGGGTTCATCTCGCCCAGGCCCTTGTAACGCTGGATGCTATAGCCGCGGCGGCTCTCATTCATCAGCCACTCCAGGGCTTCCGGGAAGCTGCTGACCGGCTGCTGCTTGTCACCGCGCTGTACAAAGGCGCCCTCTTCCATCAGGCCCACCATCTTTTCCCCGAGAGTACGTATCGAGCGGTATTCCGCCGATTCGAAGAACTCGTGGTTGATCAGGTAATCGCTGCTGACACCATGGGCAACAATGTGTACATGCGGCAGGAAGAGACCCCGCTCGGTGTTCTCCTGGACCGTCAGTTCGTGGCGACGGCCGCCGCCATTGGCTTCCTCCAGCAGCTGCTCCTGCAGCTTCTCGCACCAGGCTTCCATCTTTTCCCGGGACTGCAGGTCCTCGGGTGTCAGGCTGGGCTGGTAGATCATACTGCGCAGCACTTCTTCCGGGTAAACCCGGGAAAGCCGGTCGATCGTATTCAGCACTGCTCGGTACTCGCCCACCAGGTTTTCCAGGGACTCGCCGGATAGGCCCGGAGCCTCGGGATTTACATACAGGGTGGCGCTGTCCAGGGCGGCATTGGTGAGGAACTGGGTCAGGGCACCCTCATCCTTCAGGTACTGCTCCTGCTTGCCCTTGGCGATCTTGTACAGCGGTGGCTGGGCGATAAAGATATGGCCCCGCTCGATCAGCTCCGGCATCTGGCGGAAGAAGAAGGTCAGAAGCAGGGTTCGGATGTGCGCGCCATCCACGTCAGCATCCGTCATGATGATGATGGAGTGGTAACGCAGCTTGTCCGGGTCAAACTCGCTCTTGCCGATACCGCAACCCAGGGCGGTAATCAGGGTGCCGACCTCGGCACTGGAAAGCATCTTGTCGAAGCGTGCCTTCTCCACATTGAGGATCTTGCCCTTGAGCGGCAGGATCGCCTGGGTGCGACGGTCCCTACCCTGCTTGGCGGAGCCGCCGGCAGAATCACCCTCCACCAGGTAGATCTCTGACAGCGCCGGATCCTTCTGCTGGCAATCCGCCAGCTTGCCGGGCAGGCCGGCGATATCCAGCGCGCCCTTGCGGCGAGTCATCTCCCGCGCCTTGCGGGCGGCCTCTCGGGCCTTGGCCGCGTCGATCATCTTGGTGACAACAGACTTGGCCTCCTGTGGGTTCTCCAGCAGGTATTCACTGAAATACTGGGCCATTTCCTGCTCGACAGCCGGCTTCACCTCAGAGGACACCAGCTTGTCCTTGGTCTGGGACGAGAACTTGGGGTCCGGCACCTTGACCGAGATGATGGCGGTCAGGCCCTCACGGGCATCATCGCCGGTGGTGTGGACCTTGTCCTTCTTGCCCAGTCCTTCTTTTTCAATGTAATTGTTCAGCCCGCGGGTCAGCGCGGCACGGAAACCCGCCAGGTGGGTGCCGCCGTCCCGCTGGGGAATATTATTGGTGTAACAGAAGAGGTTTTCCTGGAAGCTGTCGTTCCACTGCAGGGCCACTTCCACACCGATGCCGTCTTCCCGCTGGCTCTGGAAATGCAGGACCTTGTTGATCGGGGTCTTGGCGTGGTTCAGGAACTCCACGAAAGCCCGCAGGCCGCCCTCGTATTCGTATACCTCTTCCTTGCCGGAACGCTCATCCTTCAGCACGATGCGCACGCCGGAGTTGAGGAAAGACAGTTCCCGCAGGCGCTTGGCCAGCTGGTCGAAGTGGAACTGGATATTGCTGAAGGTCTCGTCAGACGGCTTGAAATGCACTGCGGTACCGGAGGTATCCGTCTCACCGACAACGGCCAGCGGCCCCTGGGGCACGCCATGATGGTAGACCTGCTCGTGGATCTTGCCACCGCGGCGAATGGTGAGCTTCAGCTCTGCTGAAAGCGCATTTACCACCGATACACCCACTCCATGCAGGCCACCGGACACCTTGTAGGTGTTGTCATCGAACTTACCGCCGGCATGCAGCACGGTCATAATGACCTCGGCGGCAGAAACCCCCTCCTCCTCGTGCATTTCAGTGGGGATACCACGGCCGTTATCGGAAATGGATACAGACTCATCCGGGTGAATGACAACCCGGATCTCATCACAGTGTCCCGCCAGAGCCTCGTCGATGGAGTTGTCCACCACCTCAAAAACCATATGGTGGAGACCGGTACCATCATCCGTATCGCCGATATACATCCCCGGACGCTTGCGCACCGCATCCAGGCCTTTCAGCACCTTGATACTACTGGAGTCATAGCTGTTCTGCTCTGACATTGAATTACTCCATTCAACTATTATCGGCTGTCAGCGGGACAGCTCTGATTGTTCCATGTTCCACGTGGAACATGGTCGGGGTATTCCATGGCTGGCCCAGCTTCCGCCAGGGCCGGCTCGTAATCTCTGGATCAATACCGGTTACCAGCACCAGGCCGGCCACCCTGCTCACCCAGCGGGCGAACTGCAACTGATTTTCCGGGTCCAGCTCCGAAGGCAGGTCATCCACAAGAAAGACCGGGCGCTCTCCGCGCCGCATGACCACCTCTGCCATGGCGGCCCTGAGCGCGCACACCAGCATCTTCTGCTGGCCCCGGGATAGGATCTGGTGTGCCGGCTCGCCGGCTACGCTGAACCGCAGGTCTGCTCGCTGCGGACCAATCCGGGTATACCCCTGCGCAAGGTCCGCCTCCCTGGACGCCGCCAGCGCCTCGAGTAGATCGGCATCCTTTCGCCAGCCCCGGCGATAGGAGAACTCCACCCGCCGCACGGGGGAATCAGGAATATCATCCAGGAACTGGAAGAATGCGGCCTCCAGGGCAACAAACGCTTCGCGCCGGAGGCGGTCTACCGTATCGCCGGTAACCGCCAGCCTCTGCTCCCAGATGCCGATATCATCACTCCCGATTTTACCACGACGGAGCAGTGCATTTCGCTGTCTCAGCGCGATTTGGTAGCTTTTCCAGACCTCGATAAAGGAATGTTCCACGTGGAACACCGTCCAGTCCAGCAGGCGCCTGCGCACCCCCGGGCCACCATCCAGTGCCGAAAAACTCTCACTATTGATCACCTGCAGGGGCAACAATGCGGCGAGCTGCGAGCTCGACCCTGCATTCTCCTGGTTTACACGGATACGCCCTCCCCCGGCACGCAACCGCTCGATCCCGAGCGAGTCACCCCGCTCCAGCTGCCCGAACACGGTCAACTGGTCAGCCCCCTCACGGATCACGGACTGGTGCTGCCGCGTGCGGAAAGACCGCCCACTGGCCAGCATATGCACTGCCTCCAGCAGGGAGGTCTTGCCCGAGCCGTTCATGCCACAGAACAGGTTAACCCCCGGCCCAAGCACAAGGTCTGCATGGGGGATATTGCGGAAATTAGTCAGGGCAAGGCGGCGCAGGGTCACCGCAGCGACTCCGGGCCCAGCGACACGGAATCAACAGGCGCTGGCAAAGGGGACGGAAGGGGGTACGCCGGGCTCCGGAAGACCCCGGCGCAGAAGAGTGGGAGTGGGATACGGCTGTCAGTCACTAAAGTCGCTTACAGCCGCATCGGCATAATAACGTAGAGTGCATCGCCCTCTTCCGGCTGCTGCAGCAGCGCACTGCTGTTGGCATCCGCGAGGCCGATGCGAATCTGGTCGCTATGGATGGCGGCGGTCACATCCAGCAGGTAGCTGACATTGAAACCAATCTCCAGCGGCTCGCCGACGTAGTCCACCACCACCTGCTCTTCGGCCTCCTCCTGCTCCGGGTTGTTCGCTACGATCTGCAGGATCCCCTCAGAAATCTGCAGGCGTACACCGCGGTACTTCTCGTTGGAGAGGATTGCCGCACGGGAGAATGCCTGGCGCAGTGCCTGGCGGTCGGCGTAAATCTCGTTGCCGGTTGCGCGCGGCAACACCCGCTCGTAGTCCGGGAACTTGCCATCCACCAGCTTGGAGGTAAAAGTGAACTGGCCGCTGATCACCCGGATATGGTTGTTACCCAGCACTACCTCGGCAGTCGCGTCGGTATCTTCCAGCAGCCTACCCAGCTCCAGCACACCCTTGCGCGGCAGGATTGCCTGCAGCGGGCCTTCCACATTGAGGCCCGGCGCATCGCGGTCACACAGGGCCAGGCGGTGCCCATCGGTGGCCACCGCACGCAGCTGCTGCGGGCGACACTCGAGCAACAGGCCATTGAGGTAATAGCGGACGTCCTGCTGCGCCATGGCAAAACCGGTGGCCTCGATCAGGCGGCGGATTTCGCGCTGGGAAATTGAGAAGCGGGTCTGCGCACTGGTTTCCTCCTGGTTGGGGAAATCCGTAGCCGGCAGCGTGGACAGCTGGAAGCGGCTGCGGCCACTGCGCAGGATCAGGCGCTCGCCATCGCGCTCGAACTTCAGTTCGGCGCCATCCGGCAGGGAGCGACAGATATCCAGCAGTTTGCGCGCCGGAACCGTCACCTCACCCTCCAGTTCAACGGCATCTACCGGCAGGCGGCCAACAATCTCCACCTCCAGGTCCGTACCGGTGAGGGACAACTCCTGCCCGCGCAACTGCATCAGCACATTTGCCAGTACCGGCAATGTCTGGCGCTTTTCTACCACGCCGGCAACCAGTTGCAGCGGTTTCAGCAGGGCGTCCCGGCTCACATTGAATTTCATGGGTCTTATCGCCTTGTGTTGTCGTTTATTGGGTCAGGTCGTCAGGGAGCGAGTCAGCAGTTTCACATCCTCGCGAATATCTGCGTCGGATTCCTGTAACTCACGGATTTTACGGCAGGCGTGCAGCACCGTCGTGTGATCCCTGCCACCAAATGCGTCACCTATCTCGGGCAGGCTGTGGTTGGTCAGCTCCTTGGCCAGGGACATCGCCACCTGCCTGGGCCGTGCCACCGAGCGGCTGCGGCGCTTGGAGAGCAGGTCTGCCACCTTGATCTTGTAGTATTCCGCGACCACCCGCTGGATATTGTCGATACTCACCAGCCGGTCCTGCAGTGCCAGCAGGTCCTTCAGTGCCTCGCGCACGAGCACGTCATCGATCGGCCTGCCGGTAAACTGCGCGTTGGCGACAACGCGCCGCAGCGCGCCCTCAAGCTCGCGCACATTGCTGCGGATCCGCTGGGCGATGAAGAAAGCCGAGTCGTGGGGCAGGTCCACGCCCACCTGGTCCGCCTTCTTCATCAGGATCGCGACCCGCGTCTCCAGCTCTGGCGGCTCCACCGCCACAGTCAGGCCCCAGCCAAAACGGGACTTGAGGCGCTCCTCCAGCCCATCGATCTCTTTCGGGTAACGATCGCAGGTCAGGATGATTTGCTGCCCACCTTCCAGCAGGGCATTGAAGGTGTGGAAGAACTCTTCCTGGGAGCGCTCCTTGCCGGCAAAGAACTGGATATCGTCAATCAACAGCGCGTCCACCGAGCGATAGTAGCGCTTGAAATCGCTGATCGCGTTCAGCTGCAGGGCCTTCACCATATCCGCCACAAACCGCTCGGAATGCAGGTAGACCACCTTGGCATTCGGATTGCGGTCCAGAAGCGCGTTGCCCACTGCGTGCATCAGGTGGGTCTTGCCCAGGCCCACACCACCGTAAATAAACAGAGGGTTATAGGCCCCACCAGGGTTATCGGCGATCTGTTGTGCCGCAGCCAGGCCAAGCTGGTTGGACTTACCCTCTACAAAGGAGGTAAAGGTAAAGTTCCTGTTGAGGGAGCTACCGTGCTTGATGGCGCCCTCCACCTCGACGTTGCGCCCGCCATCGCTGGACACCCGCCCAGTGGGGTTGCCCCCTACCGGCGTCGGCGGAGGTGATGGCGGCGCTGAGGCAACGGGTGGGCGCGGGTCAGTAAGCGCCAACTCACCGCTACTCACCTGGTCTGCAGTGGCCTCTTCAGCCGCTACCGCCTGGGGAGCCCCAGCCTCCTCGGCCAGGGTTGCTGGCGCACGGGCCTCGGGCCGATCCGTTGATGCTGCCGCGGCTCCCCGGCGACCGCGCGTAAAGCGCGGCGCAGTCCCACGGGCGGCGGACTCCAGGACAATCTCCGGGGCCTGCCCACCACTGTAATGGGCCACCAGTTCCCGGATACGGTTGAGGAATTTCCCGTTGACCCAATCAAGGACGAACCGGTTAGGGGCCTGCAGGCGGAGCTCAGCGGCATGGGCGGAAGTTACCCGCAGCGGCCGGATCCAGGTGTTGAACTGCTGTGACGGCAATTCATCCTGCAAACAGGCCGCGCACTGCTTCCAAACGGACTCAGACAAGGAACCCCCCAAAAACCCCAGAAAAACTGTATATGAATGTCGCGGCAGAGCCGGTAGCCCGGGAAAGAGCCTGTGGGGCCGCGCAAAAGAGCAGAGATTATACCCCCCCGCGGCGCTGGTTATCCACAACAGGAAAGCTTTTTATTAAAAAACATCGGCAAAAAAATGCCCTACTTTCAAGGGTTTGAACAATATATAACCACCCCAAACAAAAGGAGATGGAATTTTATCCACATCAACCTGTGAATATCTTGGTATCAACCGGTGGGCACATGGCCCCGCCAGGAGCGTCCGATCGGTCACCCCCGCGGTGGGTCTAGAATTAAACGGGCGAAGGGCAATTTCCAATGAATTCACCCTCCCCTGCGTTGCTTTCACTGCTGCCTTTCTATACAATCCGCCGCCTTCGCAGCGCACAGTTCCGCCCACAAGGGGCCGGTAGCAGAGCCAGCGGCCGGGGTTCGCCCCATGAATATCCGAATACAAAGTCTCAGGTAGCAAGACCATGAAACGTACATTCCAGCCCAGCAACTTGAAGCGCAAGCGCAACCACGGCTTCCGTGCCCGTATGGCCACCAAAAACGGTCGCAAGGTACTGGCCCGTCGCCGCGCCAAGGGTCGCAAGGTCCTGTCTGCATAAGTTCGCCCCGCCCCGCGGGACGTCCTTCCTTATATATGCAACAGGAACGCAGCGACTTCGGATTTGCCAAGCCGCTGCGCCTGCTTAACGCGGCACAGTACCGCGCCGTATTTTCCGGCACCCAGGTACGCGCCGCGCACCCCAACCTCCTGATCCTCGCTGTCCCCAATGATCTCGGGCACCCGCGCCTGGGCCTCGTGGTGGCCAAAAAACACGTCCGCAACGCCACTGACCGCAATCGAATCAAGCGAATTGCCCGCGAGAGCTTCCGCCTGCGCCAGCACCGCCTGCCGGCCGTGGACGTCGTGGTAATCGCGCGCCCGGGAATCGGCGACCTCGACCGGCCCGCACTGGCAAAACTGTTCGACAAACAGTGGCGCAAGCTGGCCCGCCGGGTACAGGAATCCGAAGAGAAGAAACGATGACCTGGCTGGCGATCAGGCTGATTCACGTCTATCGCTACCTGCTCAGTCCCTGGGTGGGCAACCAGTGCCGCTTCTATCCCACCTGCTCCCATTATGCGGAGGAGGCATTAAAAGCACACGGATTCCTAAAGGGGGGTTATTTAACCGGACGTCGCCTTATAAAATGCCACCCTTGGCACCCCGGCGGCCTGGATCCGGTTCCACCCGCTTCCGACGAACAAGACCATTAGCAAACCTCTAGAAGACACCCCAGGATATAAGATGGATTGGCAACGTTACGCGCTGCTGGGCGGAATCGCCGCAGTTTTACTGGCCCTTATTTTCCAGTGGAACGCATTCCAGGAGCGGCGCGCCCCGGAAATCGACCGCGAGATCGTCAACACCGGGCAGGCCGGCACCGTCCCCACCCAGACGGATACCGATACCGGAGATGTTCCCCAGCTACAACAACCGGGCACTGAAGCGCCGGCTCCCGCCGCCGATGGCAAGCTGATCAGCGTGACCACTGACGTGTTCGAGCTGCTGATCAATCCCCGCGGCGGAGATATCGTCAAGGTGGCCCTGCGCCAGCACGCCCAGGAGCGGGAAACCCCGGATGAGCCCCTGCTGCTGCTCAAGCAGACACGGGATAGCACTTATATTTCCCAGAGCGGGTTGATCGGCCCGAACGGTACCGACAGCGCCAAGGGCCGTCCCCTGTTCCGCGCCGGAGATACCTCCTTCGCCCTGGCCGAGGGGCAGGACACCCTTACCGTCGACCTGACACTGAAACAGGGCGATGCGGAAATCACCAAGCGCTTTACTTTCCGCCGCGGCGACTACCTGGTGGACGTGACCTACCAGGTGCAGAACAGCGGCTCCGCGCCCTGGTCCGCCGCCCTCTACGGCCAGCTCAAGCGCGATGCCCACGTACCGCCGAGCGACGCCGGCATCGGCATGTCGCCCTTCCTCGGCGGTGCCATGCGCACCCCGGAGGAAAACTATTTCAAGCAGGACTTCGAGGAGATGGCCGAGAAGCCCACCACCGCCACCATCGAGGGCGGCTGGATCGCCATGGTGCAGCACTACTTCCTGGGTGCCTGGATCCCGGAACAGGACGTGCGCAACACCTTCGAGATGCGCCAGCTCAAGGGTGGCCTTTACGTAATGCGCTTCGTATCGCCGCCGGTGCAGGTGGAACCGGGCACCGGGGGTGAATTGCGCGCTTCCTTCTATGCTGGTCCCAAGGACGTCTACCGCCTGGAAGAGATCTCGCCCTACCTGGACCTGACCGTCGACTACGGCTGGCTGTGGTGGATCGCCAAGCCGCTGTTCCGGGTGCTGAACTTTATCCACGAGCATATCGTCGACAACTGGGGCTGGGCGATTATCCTGCTGACGGTATTTATCAAGGCCCTGCTCTACCCGCTCAGCGCGGCGGGGATCAAGTCCATGGCGCGCATGCGCAAGTTTGCCCCGCAAATGAAGAAACTGCAGGAGCAATACAAGGACAACCGCCAGAAACTCGCCGAGGAGACCATGAAGCTCTACCGGCGGGAGAAGATCAATCCCATGGGGGGCTGTTTCCCCATCCTGCTGCAGATGCCGGTGTTTATCGGACTCTACTGGATGCTGATGGAAACCGTGGAACTGCGCCATGCGCCATGGATCCTGTGGATCCACGACCTGTCAGTGAAGGATCCCTACTTCATCCTGCCGGTGATCATGGGCGCCAGCATGTGGCTGATGCAGAAACTCCAGCCGCAGCCCACGGACCCCACCCAGGCGCGGATCATGCAGCTGATGCCGGTGATGATGACCTTCTTCTTCCTTTGGTTCCCGGCCGGGCTGGTGATCTACTGGATTGCCAACAACCTGATCACCATCGCCCAGACCTGGTACCTCAACAAGCAGATCGAGACCGAGGGCAAGTAACCGCCGGTCACTGCTTACCGTCCAACGAAACAGGGCCGCTTTATGCGGCCCTGTTTCGTCATAGCGCAGAAATCTCCCAGTCGGATAAACTTTTCCCATGTCAGAGCAAAATCCCAACCGGCAGCGGGACACCATCGCCGCCGTCGCCACAGCACCTGGGCGCGGCGGTATCGGCGTGATTCGCCTGTCCGGTCCCCGCGCCGCACAAATCGCCGCTGCCATCGCCGGGGAATCCCCCCTGCAGCCGCGCCGTGCCCACTACCGGGACTTCAGCCACCGGGGAGAATTACTCGACCAGGGCATCGCCCTATTCTTTCCCGGCCCCAACTCCTTCACCGGCGAGGACGTGGTGGAGCTGCAGGGGCACGGCGGACCTGTGATTCTCGACCAGCTGTTGCAGGCCTGTATCCACGAGGGCGCCCGCCAGGCCCGCCCCGGGGAGTTTTCCGAGCGCGCGTTCCTCAACGACAAGATCGACCTGGCGCAGGCTGAGGCCATCGCGGACCTGATTGAGGCCGGCAGCGCCCAGGCCGCCCGGAATGCCATGCGCTCCCTGCAGGGCGCATTTTCCGAAAAAATCGAAGAATTAAGCGACTCACTGACCCATCTGCGTATATATGTCGAAGCTTCGATCGATTTTCCGGAAGAGGAAATCGATTTTCTTGCCGACGGCAAGGTGGCAGCCGACCTGGAACAGCTCCTGACGCAACTGGCGGCGGTCGAGACCCAGGCACGCCAGGGCAGCATCATGCGCGAGGGCATGCAGGTGGCGATTGCCGGCCGCCCCAACGCAGGCAAGTCCAGCCTGCTGAACGCACTGGCAGGTCACGAGGCGGCGATCGTCACCGATATCGCCGGCACCACGCGGGACATCCTGCGCGAGTACGTGGACATCGATGGCATGCCCCTGCAGTTCGCCGACACTGCCGGCCTGCGCGATTCACCGGACCAGGTGGAGCAGATCGGTATCCAGCGGGCCTGGGATGAAATCCACCAGGCGGATCGTGTATTGCTGGTGGTCGACGCGGACCAGGCACACTCACTCGACCCGGAACAGGTGTGGCCGGAGTTCACCGCCCGCCTGCCGGACCCGGACAGGCTCACCCTGGTACTGAACAAGATCGACCTGACCGAGTATGGTGCCGGCCTCCAGGCGCACACCGACGGTGTGCCGGTGATCGCCATCAGCGCCAGGACGGGGGCCGGGCTCGACGCCCTGAAACAGCACCTCAAGCAATGCATGGGCTTCAGCGGCGCTGCCGAGGGGAACTTCAGCGCCCGGCGGCGCCACCTGGATGCCCTCGCCCGGGCGCGGGCCTTTATCGAGCAGGGCGCCAGCCAGCTGCATGACAGCGGTGCCGGCGAGCTGCTGGCCGAGGACCTGCGGCAGGCCCAGCAGGCACTGGGGGAAATCACCGGCACCATGACCGCCGATGAGCTGCTGGGCAAGATCTTTGGCAGCTTCTGTATCGGCAAATAACCCCCGCGCAGGGCTACCCGCCCTGCCCCTTTCCTCCCCCCGTCGCTCTTGACCCGCTCCTCCCGGTTGTCGCCGCACCGCAAAAACGGGCAATACCGCCCCGGGCGCATTGGCCGCACCTGTGCCTGTATAACTACCCGTACAAATGCCTGTCGCCCGGCCGCCGGGACTATGCAGCGGAAGTCAACGCCTTGACCACAACAGTTGCGCACATCTGACCACAGGGTTATCCAGAAGACGCGGACCACACACAGGAGCGGGACAGCTTATGCCGCCAGTTATCAACAGGAAGCTCCCGCCACCACAAGCCTGTGCATAAAAAGGAGGATAAAACCGCCGCAACCTGCGGAGGAACCCGGGCATAAGTTCAGCGTCCGGCGATAGACACCAAAGTTATCCCGTCTGTCCACAACCATGTACCGCGCTTGCCCCTGCCCCGGCCAAGGGGTTGTTGGCATGGTTGCACTTCTCCCAACCCATTGATTTATATGTATTTTTCTTGTTTATACCGGAAAAAGGCGTCCCCAATAGTTACAACAAATACAAAACAATCTTTCTACATACATATGTATAAGTTTAATAATTCAATATCTCTGCCTGCCGATCAGGAGAGCCTGTCGTCCACTTGGGGATTACCTTTGGCGTGGCGACCCTACAATGCTTTCAGCAGACGCCGCTTCCCTTGAAATCGGCATTTGCTGTCAACGGGTACTGGCTATAAAATGTGCGCCCTTTTTAACTCCCCCTGGCAGAGGTTATGGAATTTCCCAAACGCTTCGACGTGATTGTGATCGGCGGTGGACATGCCGGTACCGAGGCAGCCCTCGCGGCCGCACGCATGGGTGCCTCCACCCTGCTGCTGACCCACAACATCGAGACCCTGGGCCAGATGTCCTGTAACCCGGCAATCGGCGGTATCGGCAAGAGCCACCTGGTCAAGGAAGTGGACGCCCTGGGAGGCGCCATGGCGCACGCCACTGACCACGCAGGCATCCAGTTCCGCGTGCTCAATGCCCGCAAGGGACCCGCAGTGCGCGCCACACGCGCCCAGGCCGACCGCGTCCTGTACCGGAGTGCAATCCGTGAAGTGCTGGAATCCCAGCCGCACCTGGAGATATTCCAGCAGGCCGCCGATGACCTGATCGTCGAGGGGGACCGGGTCGCTGGCGTGGTAACCAATGCCGGACTGCGGTTCCGGGCGCAGAATGTGGTCATCACCGCCGGCACCTTCCTGGGCGGCCGCATCCATATCGGTATGGACTCGCTCTCCGGCGGCCGTGCCGGTGACCCGCCCTCCATCGCCCTGGCTGAACGTTTGCGCGAGCTCCCTTTCCGGGTCGAGCGCCTCAAGACCGGGACCCCGCCGCGCATCGATGCACGCTCGGTGGATTTCTCGGTGATGGAGGAGCAGTGGGGAGATACCCCCACGCCAGTGATGTCCTACCTGGGCAGTCGCGCGCAACATCCCCGCCAGGCCTGCTGCTGGATTACCCACACCAACACCCGTACCCACGATGTCATCCGCGGCGGTCTCGACCGCTCACCGATGTTCTCCGGGGTGATTGAGGGCGTCGGGCCGCGCTACTGTCCGTCGATCGAGGACAAGGTGCACCGCTTTGCGGACAAGGACAGCCACCAGATCTTTGTCGAACCCGAGGGGCTGACCACCAACGAGCTCTACCCCAATGGCATCTCCACCAGCCTGCCATTCGATGTACAGCTGGAGCTGGTGCAGTCCATCCGCGGCTTCGAGCGGGCCCATATCACCCGCCCCGGCTATGCCATCGAGTACGATTTCTTCGATCCACGCGACCTGAAACCGTCCCTGGAGACCAAGTTTATCCAGGGCCTGTTCTTTGCCGGGCAGATCAACGGCACCACCGGCTACGAGGAAGCCGCCGCCCAGGGGCTTCTGGCCGGGGCCAATGCCGCCCTGCGTGCGGGCGACCGCGACGCCTGGTGCCCGCGCCGGGACGAGGCCTACCTGGGCGTACTGGTGGATGACCTGATCACCAGCGGCACCAAGGAGCCCTACCGCATGTTCACCAGCCGCGCCGAGTACCGGCTGATGCTGCGCGAGGACAACGCCGACCTGCGCCTGACCGAAACCGGCCGGGAGCTGGGACTGGTGGACGATGTGCGCTGGCAGGCCTTCAGCGACAAGCGCGAGGCCATCGAGCGGGAAACCCAGCGGCTGCGCGAGACCTGGATTCACCCGAAGACCCCCCAGGCTGCCGCCGTCGAATCGCGCCTGCCGCAGCCGCTGGCCCGTGAATACAGCCTGATCGAGCTGCTGCGTCGCCCGGAGCTCGGTTATGGCGAGGTGGCTCACCTCAAGGGCGAGCCAGTCGGGGACGAGCGTGTCGCCGAGCAGGTGGAAATCTCAGCCAAGTACGCCGGCTATATCGACCGCCAGCGGGAGGAGATCGAGCGCCTGCAGGCCTACGAGGACACGCCGCTGCCGGCGGATTTTGATTACGGTTCGGTGTCCGGCCTCTCCAGTGAGGTGAAGCAGAAGCTCGAGGAGACCCGGCCGGACACCCTGGCACGTGCGTCGCGCATTCCCGGCGTAACGCCGGCGGCGGTGTCACTGCTGCTGATCCAGTTGAAAAAGCGCGGGCTGCTGACCCGCAAAAAGGCCGGTTGACCGGCAGTGTGCCGCGACGGGCGACGCCCGCGCATGAGATTGTGCCCCTCGGGGTTAACAGGGGAGATCCGACCATTTCTCTGCAGATGGAAGAGTACCGCCCGCGCCTGACCGAGGCCGCAGCGTCCATGGGGCTCGAGCTCACATCGGCACAGCAGGACAAGCTGTTGCAGTACCTGGAGCTGTTCGCGCGCTGGAATTCGGCATACAACCTGTCCGCCGTGCGGGACCCGGCCCAGATGCTCGAGCGCCATGTCATCGACAGCCTGAGCGTGGTGAAGCTCTGTGGCGGGGCGGATGAGCCATTGATCGATGTGGGTAGTGGCGGTGGGCTGCCCGGCATCCCGCTGGCGATCATGTTCCCCGACCGGCCGATCACCCTGCTCGACAGCAACGGCAAGAAAACCCGCTTCCTGTTCCAGGTCGCCACCCAGTTGCCATTGCCCAATGTCACGGTAGTCAATGAGCGGGTCGAGGCCTATCGCCCCGCCCAGCGCTTTGCCGGAGTGGTTTCGCGGGCGTTTGCCTCCGTGTCCGACATGGCGGCCTGGTGTGAGCACTTGCTAACCGATGACGGCAGGTTTTACGCTATGAAGGGCAAGTGGCCGGAAGATGAGTTGAGCACACTTGCAAAAGGGATTAAGGTCGAGCAGGTGCACCCCCTGTCGGTACCGGGTTGCGATGCGGATCGCCACCTCATCGTCCTCCGCCGCGCTTGAAAGCGGCGGCCTGGCGACTATCCCGCGCTGAAAAGAACCAGTTTTAATAACAGATTTCCGAGACCTGCGCGCGCCCGGACAACGGGCCGCGACTGCTGACGCCGGCTGCTGCCGTGCGACCCGGGCGACTTCAGGGAGGGCGTCCCCGGGAGAACAAAGGACAAGAACCTTGAGCAAGATATTCGCCGTAGCCAACCAGAAAGGCGGTGTGGGCAAGACCACCACCTGCGTCAACCTGGCCGCCTCCCTCGTCGCCAGCCGCCGCCGGGTCCTGCTGATCGACCTGGATCCCCAGGGCAATGCCACCATGGGCAGCGGTGTGGACAAGAGCCAGCTGGCTCTCTCCTCCTACGATGTGCTGGCCGGGGAAGCGGCAGCGCGTGACGCGGTAGTGTCCACCGAGAGCGGGTTCGCCCTGCTGCCCGCCAACGGTGACCTGTCGGCAGCGGAAGTTGAATTGCTGGATATGGACGGGCGCGAGTCGCGCCTGCGCCGGGCGCTGCGCCCGATCGCGGAAGATTACGACTACATCGTGGTGGACTGCCCGCCGTCGCTGAACATGCTCACGGTCAACGCCCTCTGTGCGGCCAACGGCGTGCTGATCCCGATGCAGTGCGAGTACTATGCACTCGAGGGCCTGTCGGCACTGATCGATACCATTACCCAGATCCAGCGTGCCGCCAACCCGGAGCTGAAGATCGAGGGCATCCTGCGCACCATGTACGACCCGCGCAACAGCCTCACCAGCGATGTTTCCGAGCAGCTTTCCGAATACTTCGGTGAGCGCCTCTACCGCACCTGTATCCCGCGCAATGTACGCCTGGCCGAAGCCCCCAGCTACGGCAAGCCGGCGCTGGACTACGACAAGCATTCCAAGGGCGCCATTGCCTACCTGGCGCTGGCTGGCGAGATGACCCGCCGCCACGCGTCCCACCAGAACCCGAGCCGCCCGGTGGCGGAAGCCGTTTAATCCAGAGGTAAGAAACATATGGCCACCAGGCGCAAGGGGCTGGGCAAGAACCTGTCCCATTTGATCAGTGGTGAGGCCAGCCAGGCCATCGCCATGGCGACCGGCAGCGACAGTAAGGACGCCGTCGACGGCGAGCTGCGCGAGCTGCCGATCGAATTTCTGCAGCGGGGGCGCTACCAGCCGCGCCGCGATTTCCCGCAGGAGTCCATGCAGGAACTGGCGGATTCCATCCGCGCCCAGGGCATCATGCAACCCATCGTTGTGCGGCCCGTGGGCGAGCAGTCCTTCGAGATCATCGCCGGTGAGCGGCGCTGGCGTGCTGCCCAGCTGGCCGAGCTGGACCGGGTACCGGCGCTGGTGCGCGACGTGCCGGATGAAGCCGCCATCGCCATGGCGCTGATCGAGAATATCCAGCGGGAAGACCTCAACCCGGTGGAGGAAGCGCTGGCGCTGAAGCGCCTGCAGGACGAATTCGAGCTGACCCAGCAGCAGGTGGCCGAGGCGGTGGGCAAGTCCCGTACCGCGGTGACCAACCTGTTGCGACTGCTGAGCCTCACCGAGGATGTGCGTACCTTCCTCGAGCGCGGCGACCTGGAGCTGGGGCATGCCAAGGCCCTGCTGGGCCTGGCCGGCGAAGCCCAGCGCGCCGCTGCGCGCCAGGTGGTGGACAAGGGCCTGACGGTCCGCCAGACCGAGGCGCTGGTGCGCCGTATTGTGCAGCAGGCGCAGAACCCGGCGCCGGCCAAGCCGAAGCAGGACCCGAATATCCGCCGCCTCAGTGAGAGGTTGTCGGAGAAAGTCGGGGTGCCGGTCAATATCGATCACAACGACCGCGGTGTCGGCAAGCTGGTGCTGAAGTACAACAGCCTCGATGAGCTGGACGGTATCCTTGCCCACCTGGGGTACCGCGAGGAATAACCCGGTAGAATCGTGCGCCCCAAAATGGCGCACGGTACTTTCGGAGAGCCTGGTTAGTGAATACTCACCGCTCTGGCAATTTGCAACGAAAAAACACTGAAAATTAAATAACTTGGCCAGATTTTGCAGTTGAACCGGGAATGCGGTTACTCCTATAATTCGCTCGCCCAAATTTTGGGCGGAAAGCGCTAACCTGGTCGGCCAAGTCCCGCCTATGTACAGACCCCCGGTGTTGTTGGTCGCCGCGGTACAGCTGGTGCTGGTATCGCTGGCGGGAGCGGTATTGCATTTTTACGGCCGGCCGGTGACGGCGCTGTCGGTTTTTATCGGTGGTGCGCTGTGTGCGCTGCCCAATGCCTATTTTGGCTTCCGCGCTTTCCGCCATCGCGGCGCGCGGTCCGCCGACCGGGTGGTGGCATCTTTCTACCGCGCGGAGACGGGCAAGTTCATCCTGACCCTGACGGGGTTCGCGGCAGTGTTTGCCGTGGTAAGGCCGCTCGATGCGGCCGCGCTGTTTATCAGCTACGGCTGCTGCGTTGTCCTGCAGTGGCTGATGGTGGCGCGCATGGTCCGCTGACCGGCGCAGAAGACTAATTCTATTGATCGAGTGCTGAGGAACTATGGCAGGCGAAGCTCAAACCGCGACGGATTATATCCAACACCACCTGCAGAACATGGCCTACGGCAAGCTGCCGGCGGGTTACACCCGCGCTGACGGCACTGTTCTGAGTGAGAGCACCTGGACCATGGCCCACTCCTCCCGGGAAGCTGCGGACATGGGCTTCTGGGCAATTCACCTGGACAGCCTCGGCTGGGCCATCGGCCTGGGCCTGCTGTTCTGCTTCCTGTTTGCCCGCGCCGCCAAGAAGGCTACCGCCGGTGTGCCGAGTGGTTTCCAGAGCTTCGTCGAGCTGACCGTCGATTTCGTCGACAAGCTGGTGAAAGATACCTTCCAGCACCGCAACAGCATGGTGGCGCCGATGGCGCTGACGATTTTCGTCTGGGTCTTCCTGATGAACCTGATGGACCTGGTTCCGGTGGACTGGCTGCCCATGGCTGCGGCGACGGCCGCGGGCAATGATCACCTGTTCTTCAAGGTCGTACCCACCACCGACCTGAACGTCACCCTGGGTATGGCTCTGGCAGTATTTGCCCTGATGATCTTCTTCAGCATCCGCGAAAAAGGTGCCCTTGGCTTTATCAAGGAGCTGACCCTGCACCCGTTCCACTCCGGCAAGTGGTACGTGGACATTTTCCTGATTCCGTTCAACCTGCTGCTGGAACTGGTTTCCCTGATTGCGAAGCCGGTCTCTCTCGGCCTGCGTCTCTTCGGTAACCTGTACGCCGGCGAGATGATCTTTATCCTGATTGCCATCGTCTTCGGCGTCGGCGTACTGGGCTTTATCGGTGCAGCGTTCCTGCAGCTGGGCTGGGCGATCTTCCACATCCTGGTGATCACCCTGCAGGCCTTCGTGTTCATGGTCCTGACCACGGTTTACATGTCCATGGCCCATGACCGTGAGGATGAGCACACAACTGATCACTGATTGGATTGGGGCGCGGCCCCAGAGAACTTATTTCCACAACTCTTAAACTCTCAACTTTGATGGAGAATACAATGGAAGCACTTGGTCTGGTTTACATCGCGAGCGCACTGCTGATTGGTCTGGGCGCACTGGGTACTGCTATCGGTTTCGGCACCCTGGGCGGCAAGCTGCTGGAAGGTTCTGCGCGTCAGCCGGAACAGGCTCCGGCTCTGCAGGGCAAAATGTTCCTGATGGCAGGTCTGCTCGACGCCGTACCGATGATCGGTGTTGGTATCGCCATGTACCTGATCTTCGCTGTCGCTCCTGGTCTGGCTGGTTAATTCCATCGTTCCAATTGCCCTTAACCCCCCCGTTCTTTTTATAAAGAGCAAAGAGCAAGAGGTGTCGGTGTGAATATCAACCTGACTCTAATAGGCCAGTCGATTACATTCCTGGTCTTCGTATGGTTCTGCTGGAAGTATGTATGGCCCGCCCTGCTGGGTGTCATGCAGGAACGTGAGCAGAAGATCGCCACTGGTCTCGAAGAGGCCGAGCGTGCTGGTAAGGATCTGGAGCTGGCCCAGCGCAAGGCCGCTGATCAGCTGAAGGAAGCCAAAGCGCAGGCTGCGGATATCATCGATGGTGCCAACAAGCGCGCCAACCAGATTCTCGACGAGGCCAAGCAGGCCGCAGTCGAGGAAGGTGATCGCCTGAAAGCCGCGGCCAAGGCCGAGATCGAGCAGGAAGTGAACCGTGCCAAGGAGCAGCTGCGCAGCCGCGTTGCCGCCCTGTCCGTGGCCGGCGCTGAGAAGATCCTCTCGGTTAATATCGATGCCAAGGCGCACGATGATCTGATCGACAAACTGGCAGCCGAGCTGTAAGCGAGGAACCCCATGGCGGAACTCAGCACACTGGCCCGGCCCTACGCCAAAGCGGCGTTTGCCTACGCGCAGGAAGCCTCCGATCTCGGCGGCTGGAGTACTGCGCTGGCAACGGCGGCCGCGGTCAGCCAAAGCGAGAAAGTTGGTGAGATGCTGGAGAACCCGCAGCTCACCAGCGATGAACGCGCAGACAAATTCCTGTCCATCTGTTCAGATGACCTCAGTGAATCCGGCAAGAACTTTATCCGGCTGCTGGCGGAGAACCACCGCCTGCCGCTGTTGCCGGAAATCTACGAGCTGTTTGAAGAGCTCAAGGCACAGGCCGAAGCCTCCCTGGAGGTGGAAGTCGTCTCAGCGCGCCCGCTCAGCGAAGCGCAGGCGCAGCAACTGACCCAGGCACTCAGCAAGAAGTTCGAGCGCGAGGTGCACCTGCACGGCTCCGTCGACGAGAGTCTCCTGGGCGGCGCGATCATTCGCGCCGGCGATACGGTCATCGATGGCACAGTGCGCGGCCGGTTGGCCAAACTCGCCGAGGCGATGAACTCCTAAACAACTTTCCCGGATGTCATCTCTGGCATCTTGGGAACTTGAGGAACAGAGCATGCAGCAACTGAATCCCTCTGAGATCAGTGAAATTATCAAGAGCCGCATCGAGAGTCTCGATGTGGACACACAGGCCCGCACCGAGGGCACCATCGTTTCCGTGTCCGACGGTATTGTCCGTATCCACGGCCTTGCCGACGTAATGTTCGGTGAGATGATCGAGTTCGATGGCGGCATCTTCGGTATGGCGCTGAACCTGGAGCGCGACTCCGTCGGTGCCGTAATCCTGGGCGACTACAAATCCCTGGCCGAAGGCCAGAAGTGTCGTTGCACCGGCCGCATCCTGGAAACCCCGGTGGGTCCGGAGCTCCTGGGTCGCGTGGTTGACGCCCTGGGTAACCCGATCGACGGCAAGGGTCCGCTGAATACCAGCCTGACCGACGCCGTGGAGAAGGTAGCGCCCGGCGTTATCGACCGCCAGTCCGTAGACCAGCCGGTCCAGACCGGCCTGAAGGCGATCGACACCATGATCCCGATCGGCCGCGGCCAGCGGGAGCTGATCATTGGTGACCGCCAGATCGGTAAGTCTGCCGTTGCGATCGATACGATCATCAACCAGAAAGGCACCG
Organism: Microbulbifer sp. JSM ZJ756; assembly: GCF_044383805.1. Lineage (NCBI taxonomy): Bacteria > Pseudomonadati > Pseudomonadota > Gammaproteobacteria > Cellvibrionales > Microbulbiferaceae > Microbulbifer > Microbulbifer sp. JSM ZJ756. The sequence continues at coordinate 267,373 of NZ_JBISER010000003.1, forward strand.
GCATTAAGTGTATCTACGTTGCCGTGGGCCAGAAGCAGTCCTCTATTGCCAACGTGGTGCGCAAGCTGGAAGAGCATGGCGCCATGGACCACACCATCGTGGTCGCTGCCGGCGCGGCCGACCCGGCCTCCATGCAGTTCCTGGCTCCCTACGTGGGCTGCACCATGGGCGAGTACTTCCGCGACCGCGGTGAAGACGCCCTGATCATTTATGATGACCTCACCAAGCAGGCCTGGGCCTACCGCCAGATCTCCCTGCTGCTGAAGCGTCCCCCGGGCCGTGAAGCTTACCCCGGTGACGTTTTCTACCTGCACTCCCGCCTGCTGGAGCGCGCCGCGCGTGTAAACGCCGACTACGTGGAGAAGTTCACCAACGGCGAAGTGAAAGGCAAGACCGGCTCCCTGACCGCCCTGCCGATCATCGAGACTCAGGCCGGTGACGTTTCCGCGTTCGTACCGACCAACGTGATCTCCATTACCGACGGCCAGATCTTCCTCGAGACCGATCTGTTCAACGCCGGTATCCGCCCTGCCATCAACCCGGGTATCTCCGTATCCCGCGTTGGTGGTTCCGCGCAGACCAAGGTGATCAAGAAACTCTCCGGTGGTATCCGTACCGCGCTGGCCCAGTACCGTGAACTGGCGGCCTTCTCCCAGTTCGCTTCCGACCTGGACGAGGCCACCAAGGCGCAGCTGGACCACGGTGAGCGTGTTACCGAGCTGATGAAGCAGAAGCAGTACAGCCCGCTGTCCATCGCGGAAATGGCTGTGTCTGTTTACGCTGCCGACAAGGGTTACCTGAACGACGTTGAAGTCAACAAAGTGCTGGACTTCGAATCCGCCCTGCTCGCTTACATGAACAGCGAACATGCAGAGCTGATGGAGAAAGTGAACAGCACCGGCAAGTACGACGACGAGATCGACGCCGCCTTCAAGGCCGGCATCGAGAAGTTTGTCGCTACCGGTAGCTGGTAAGCACCCTGGAGGCCTGCAGGGGCCTGTCCGGTTTCGGGCGAGCTCCTGCGGTTCTGAGAAATCCAGCGAACAAGGTAAATCACTATGGCAGGCGGAAAAGAAGTACGCACAAAAATTGCCAGCATCAAGAGCACGCAGAAAATTACCTCCGCGATGGAAATGGTCGCGGCGAGTAAGATGCGCAAGGCTCAGGATCGCATGGCACTGGGGCGTCCCTACGCCCAGCGCATACGCGCAGTGATCGGCCACGTCGCCAACGCATCGGCCGAATACCAGCATATCTACCTGCAGGAGCGCGAAGCCAAGCGGGTCGGTTTTATCCTGGTATCCACTGACCGCGGTCTCTGTGGTGGCCTGAACATCAATATGTTCAAGGCGGCTATTCGCGATATGCAGGCCTGGTCCGAGCGCGGCGTCGATGTCGAGATCTGCGCTGTGGGCAACAAGGCGGCCAGCTTCTTCAACACCATTGGTGGCAAGGTGGTGGCGGCCCTGCGCGATGTGGGTGACAACCCGCAGGCGAACAAGCTGATCGGTTCGGTGAAGGTCATGATGGACCGTTTTGCGGAGGGCGAAATCGACCGCCTGTTCCTCGTGTCCAACGAGTTCGTCAACACCATGTCGCAGAAGCCGCGTGTGGAGCAGTTGCTGCCGCTGCCGAAAGAAGACAACGACCAGCTCAAGCACGACTGGGACTACCTGTACGAGCCGGAGCCGGTGGACCTGCTGGACGGGCTGCTGGCCCGCTACATCGAGTCTCAGGTGTACCAGGCCGTGGTAGAGAACAAGGCCTGCGAACAGGCGGCGCGCATGATTGCCATGAAGAGCGCCACCGACAACGCCGGCGAGCTGATCGATGCGCTGCAGCTTGTTTACAACAAGGCGCGCCAGGCAGCGATTACCCAGGAGCTGTCCGAGATCGTGGGCGGCGCCGCAGCGGTTTAAGCGGCTGAACGAATTTTGATTTGAGGATCCGGAAATGAGTAACGGGCAAATTGTGCAAGTTATCGGGGCGGTAATCGACGTGGAATTCCCGCGTGACTCCGTGCCGAAGGTATACGACGCACTGCTGGTTGAGGACAAGAACCTCACCATGGAAGTGCAGCAGCAGCTGGGTGACGGCGTGGTACGCGCCATTGCCATGGGTTCATCCGAGGGTATCTCCCGCGGCCTGGCAGTGAAGAACACCGGTGCGCCGGTTTCCGTGCCGGTGGGCACAGACACCCTGGGCCGTATCATGGACGTGCTGGGCAACCCGATCGATGAGTGTGGCCCCATCGGTGGCGAGGGCGCTGAAGTAGAGCGCGCTTCCATCCACCGCGCTGCCCCCACCTACGAAGAGCAGTCCAGCTCCACCGAGCTGCTGGAAACCGGCATCAAGGTAATCGACCTGGTATGCCCCTTCGCCAAGGGCGGTAAGGTTGGCCTGTTCGGCGGCGCCGGCGTGGGCAAGACCGTAAACATGATGGAGCTCATCAACAACATCGCCACCGAGCACAGCGGCCTGTCCGTATTCGCCGGTGTGGGTGAGCGTACCCGTGAAGGTAACGACTTCTACTACGAGATGCAGGAAGCCGGCGTTGTAAACGTCGAGAACTTCTCCGAGTCCAAGGTAGCGATGGTTTACGGCCAGATGAATGAGCCGCCCGGGAACCGCCTGCGTGTGGCCCTGACCGGCCTGACCATGGCCGAGAAGTTCCGTGACGAAGGTCGCGACGTACTGCTGTTCGTCGACAACATCTACCGTTACACCCTGGCCGGTACCGAAGTATCCGCCCTGCTCGGCCGTATGCCGTCCGCGGTAGGTTACCAGCCGACCCTGGCGGAAGAGATGGGCGTCCTGCAGGAGCGCATTACCTCCACCAAGACCGGTTCCATTACCTCCATCCAGGCGGTATACGTACCGGCGGACGACCTTACCGACCCGTCCCCGGCCACCACCTTCGCCCACCTGGACTCCACCGTGGTACTGAGCCGCGACATCGCTGCCAAGGGTATCTACCCGGCCGTGGATCCGCTGGACTCCACCTCCCGCCAGCTGGACCCGCTGGTAATCGGCCAGGAGCACTATGAAGTGGCCCGCGGCGTGCAGTCCGTACTGCAGCGTTACAAGGAGCTGAAGGACATCATCGCCATCCTGGGTATGGACGAGCTGTCCGAGGAAGACAAGCAGATCGTGGCCCGTGCCCGTAAGATCGAGCGCTTCCTGTCCCAGCCGTTCCACGTGGCCGAGGTATTTACCGGTGCACCGGGCAAATACGTGTCCCTGAAGGAAACCATCCGTGGCTTCCAGGGCATCCTCGACGGCGAGTACGACAACCTGCCGGAACAGGCCTTCTACATGGTCGGCACCATCGACGAAGCGGTCGAGAAAGCCAACAAGGCCAAGTAAGCGCGGAACTCCCCGCCGCCCTGCCCGTCCGGGCACGGTGGCGGGAATTCGCAAGGCAAACTGCAGAGAATGAGGTAGCCTTATGGCTATGACTGTACATTGCGATATCGTGAGCGCTGAGGAATCCCTGTTCTCCGGACTGGTGGAGATGGTTATCGTCACCGGTGTCGAGGGTGAACTGGGTATCTCCTATGGCCATGCCCAGCTGCTGACAGCGCTCAAGCCGGGCCCGGTACGTATCATCAAGCAGGGTGGTGAAGAGGAAGTGCTGTATGTGAGCGGCGGTTACGCCGAGGTACAGCCCAACATGGTCACCATCCTGGCCGATGTCGCCGAGCGCGAGATCGACGAAGAAGCTGCGCAGAAGGCCCGCGAAGAAGCGGCCCACGCCCTGCACCAGGCTCCTTCCGAGGTCGACTACGCCCGCATTTCCGCCCAGCTGGCCGAGGCCGAGGCGCGCCTGCGCACCATGCAGGCCATCCGCAAGGCCGCCGGCAAGTAAGCAGCCCCTCCTACTCCCGGTAGGAACCTGTTTGCAGGCGATTAAAAAAGCAGCTTCGGCTGCTTTTTTTATGCCCGCTTGCCCGCCGTGTCGCGATCCATACCGGCCCGGGTATGAATCGCGGGAAAATCACCGAATGTTCCATCAGGTGTGAATAGGATCAGCTAAAAGTTCCAGGAGATTCCCATGGCATCCTCATCGAAGCCTTGTATCGGTATTGCCCTTGGCAGTGGCGCTGCGAAAGGCTTTGCCCACATCGGCGTGCTGAGTGCGCTGGATGAAATGGGCATTCGCCCCCAGGTGATCGCGGGCTCTTCCATGGGGGCATTCGTTGGTTCAGCCTATGCTGCCGGCTGCCTGGATAAACTCGAAGAATGGGTGAACATGCTGGATAACTGGCGGGTGTTCTCCCTGCTGGATATCAACTGGACATTCAGTGGCGGACTGATTGGCGGCAAGAAACCGTTCCAGGCCTTTTTTGAAGGCTTTGCCTACGAGAATATCGAGGAGTTGCCTGTCCCATTTACCGCGGTGGCAACTGACCTGAACAGCGGCCAGGAAATCTGGCTGCAGGAAGGCAACCTCAGCGACGCGGTGAGTGCCTCCTGCTCCATTCCCGGGTTGCTGTCCCCGAAGCAGGTTGCGGGGCGTTGGCTTGTAGATGGGGCGGTCGTAAACCCTGTGCCGATTGATGTCTGTCGCGCGATGGGCGCTACCTGCGTAATTGCGGTCGATGTTACCGAGGACGGGGTCTCAATGTGGGAACATCGGCAGGGGGAAGTGGAAACCCTGGCCAGCGATGGCGACAACAGTGAAGCACCCGAGACGCCTGCCCCCCTGCAGCGCGTGAATAAGGAAGTTTCCGCGGGGGTGTCCCTGGAGAAGCTACTGACGCAGGGCCGGCAACAGCTGGCGCAGATAGGAGACCGATTCACCAGGACCACGCCGTATGCTCCCGGAATGCTGGAAACCATGTCGACCTCCATGGAGATTCTTGAGCGACGTCACAAGCGCTCCCGGCTCGCAGGCTCCCCCCCGGACATCATGATCATCCCCAAGGTCGGTGGCATTGGAAGCATGGAATTTTCCCGGGCCGCCGAGGCGGTGGCGGCAGGCAGGGCCGAGGTCGAACGGGTAAAAACCTGGATTGAGGACGTGGTGCCGGCAAACCTGGAGCCGTAGTGCCCAAACCGGGAAATCCCGTCGTTCGGGGAATCGGGGCGTGGTAACGGTAATCTGGTGACATCACTATCGGAGCCAACACCTGGTTCAGATTGCAGGCTCCGTCAGTCGCTGCTGTTTGCGGATAAACTCCCGCGCCTCGCCAGCCTCTTTTCCCCTGCCGTCGTATTCACCGGCCTGCTCGAGTAGCAGGCAGTAGAATTTTTCCGCTACTGTAAGCAGCACCTTTCCATATCACAGGACTTGCCCGCGTGCGTTGCTGCGACAGGACGCAGTGCGTTTGCGACGGGTCCAGTCCCCACAGCGACCAGACGAATTGACCCATGACTCACCATCCGTCACTTTGTGTGTACGGCGGATACCTGCAGATATACCCGTCGGTATATCGATCACGTGATGCCAGCACAAGAAAAATGAACAAAAAATCGCATCACTGCTGGTGTGGACTCGGGAGAGTAAGTAGTCATGAGTGCAACTGGAATTTGCCGTCCCGGACGGGCGTTATCCATGGAGAGCACCACTGAGATTCTTGACGATTCCAGCTGGTTACCGGTTGACTACGATGCAGAGACAGATGAATTCCATTTCGCACAGGTGTCGATAGATCATATCGAGACAATGCCCTTCCATGATGGCCGGCACCCGCTGGCTGCCACCAATGACCTGGTTGCAATAACGGCAGAGAGGCTGCGCGGATGGCGTAGCGACCCCGCGCCCGGGGAAGTGACCGGCACCTTGATTATCCATTCTGGTTTCTGTGGTTCCACCCTGTTGAGCCGCGTACTGTCAGTTCCGGGCAAATCCTTTGTACTGCGGGAGCCGCGGGCAATTACCCGGTTATCCAACGCCTGCTTGCCGGGACTGGTTGATCCGGCCCACCTTAGCGAGACACAGAAGTTATTTGATCGCACTGTGGCGCGACTGTGCTTCTCAATGGCGCCTTATGCCAGGCCTGCGATCAAGCTGTCCAACTGGGACAATATCCTGCTGGCGACCGGCGGTGCAAAAAACGGAAATTACCGGATACTGTCGATGACCTGTGATCTCCGCGCCTATATCGTTGCAATATTCCGTGGCGGCAAGCCCCGGATCAGGCAAACCCTCGAACTACTTGAAAGGCTTCGCCAGGTGGGTTCAGTTCCCCCCAGTCTAGTGAGCGAGGCACAATCTTATCCCGGTTCCATGACCAGCATCTGTTGCCTGCTTGCCTGTGCCTATGCAGCCCAGGCCACCGCCATGTCGTCCGTGGCGGGCGGAACGGGGGCGACCGAGACCGCACCGTTAACGCTGGAATCATTGCGCGCGGATCCCGTCGAAAGCCTGTCCCGGGCCAACCGGCAACTGGAACTCGGGTTATCGACGCTGGAGCTGGCCCAGGCATGGGAAAGCATCGCCCCCAAACACGCCAAGGATCCGCAGGGCCAGGAATTTTCCCTGGACAGGGAAATACAGTTCGCCCGTGAGCTCGTGAATGAATGGGGTGATGCCATCGAGGCGGCGGTAATGTGGGCACAGCAGCGCGGAATCCCCGCCTCCCCTTCAGTAACCGCTGGATCCTGAATACCGACTTTATCCCGGAGCGGTACATCTGTACCTGCTGGGCGTTTGTGAATTATTTGTGATTTCCCGGCGCTGTCGCGCGTATCACTCGTCTGGACTGCAGCAACCGGAATAGACTCTCCAGTGTTTTCCACAGAGGACTTAGCCAAATGACTGATCAACTGGTTTTCTATACCAACCCCCAGTCTCGCGGACGCATTGTCCGCTGGATGCTCGAGGAAATCGGCCAGCCGTATGAGGTGGAGGTGGTCGAGTACGGCGCAGGGATGAAATCCGCCACGTTCCATGCCATCAACCCGATGGGCAAGGTGCCCGTTGTTGTTCACAATGGCCAGGTGGTGACTGAGACCGCTGCCATCTGTGCATATCTGGCAGAGGCATATCCGGAAGCAGGTCTCGCACCTACCCGGGAGGAACGGGCCGCTTACTATCGCTGGCTGTTCTTTACCGCGGGGCCCATTGAGGCGGCTCTGACCAACCGGAGCATTTTTGGTGGTGATCCCGCACCCGAAAAGCAGCGCATGGCTGGCTACGGCAATTATGGGCTGGCACTGGATGCCCTCTCCCGTGGGGTAACGGACAACCCCTATATCGCCGGCAAGCGATTCACCGCTGCGGATGTGTATGTCGGTGCCCAGGTTGGCTGGGGACTACAGTTCGGGACTATCGAAAAACGACAGGAATTTATCGATTATTTTGCCCGGGTGAGTGACCGCAAGGCTTTCCGCCGGGCTACCGAACTGGATGAAGCCCTGGCGGCGGAAACCAGCGACGCCTGAGGGGCACTGCTTAACCACACCGCGTTATGGCTTTTTCCGGCAGCGGCACCTTGCAACGCGGGGACTGGCCTGCCTTTAGTGTGGCGGCGTAAACCTCGACCATTTTCCCGGCCTTTTTCGACCAGTCAAACTGGCGCGTCACCTTGGCGCGCCCCGCTGCCCCCATGGCTTCAGCCCCGGCGGGGTCGGCAATGATTGCGCGCATCGCCTCTGCCAGCCGCACGATAAAATCCCGGCGGCCATTACCGGGATCGACAAGCATGCCGCATGCGGCGTCCAGGTAGTCCGCCGGCCCCCCCCAATTGGTGGCTATCACCGGCCGACCCATAGCCATGGCTTCCAGTACCACAGCACCGCCGCATTCATACATGCTGGGTAACACCAGGCAATCACATTGGGCCAGCTGTGCCGGGCAGTCCCGCTGCGGGACAAAGCCACGAAAGCGTACCTGCTGGCTGAGGCCGAGAGTGTTGGAAAGACGCTCAAGTGCAGGCCTTTCTGGACCGTCACCGATGATCTCCAGTTCCGGAGCAAGACCAGCTGAATTCAGGCGGGCCATGGCCTCGAGCAACATGTCGACACATTTCCAGTCCACCAACCGACCCAGGAATACGAAACGGCAGGAATCGGAGGCTTGCCTCTTTCGCGCCGGTCTTGCCTGGAAGAGTGAGAGGTCTACCCCATTCTCCACCAGCTCCACGATCTTCATTCCTGTCGTCACAGGAAGCGCCTTTCTCGTCCGGGCATTCGCGACGACCACTGTGGTGGCCCGAGGCTTGCCCGGTATGAATCGGTTGGCCAGGTGTGACAATGTGCGTCCCGCATCCATAAATGCCTTTTCCAGCCAGGCCTGCTGGTGGACAAAGCCATCGGGAAAGGTCATGCCACCGTTGAGCGGACCAAATACCACAGGCCGTCCCAGGTTGTGGATACTGGATGGGAGTCTGGGTGAAACCCGGATCGGGACATGTACCAGGTCTATACGCTCCTTGCGGATGAGCTGAAGGGCAATCCGCTTCTGTGCCCTTTCGGTCAGGAGGTCGACAGCGAATACGGTGGTGAAGCTGGCGATTCGCTGGGGTAGCAGGCGCCCGCAGCGATAGAGCAACCGGTGTAGCCATGAATCCTTCACAAAGTGGATCTGGTCCTGGCGCCCGGGGAACAGCCCTTCCAGTTCACGCCGGGCCCGTTCATGCACAATCATGGCAACTTCTATCCCGGCAGCGGGCAAATGGCGGAAATATTGCACAGGGAGCATTGCCTCACCACCAAAGGCCTCGGAAGCTTGCGGGGTAATCAGGAGAACCTTTTTCACAGTGTTTTTCATGGCTTGTCGGAATGTCAGCGGCAAAACAGTGCCGGTAACCCAATTGCAGGGCTACGCAGGTTTGAACCCGGGTTTATCGGTTAACCGGAAACAGGCAGGGGATTGGGATGTGGTCCATCCACTTTGGTGACGGTCCTCACCTGAAAACTGAATATGCGTCCCTGCATATGAAGTGATCATAAACCAGGAAAACTGAGAACACACCCACCGTGCATCGACGGTAAGCCCTCCCTGCTTATTGGGCCAGATGGTCACACCAGTGTTCAATTTTGCCATAGTCGCCAAGGCTGAAATGGTGGTTCCGGAAACTTGCGTCAGCTCGAGTCGAAATATCCCGTGCCTTCCGCCTGGTGGTGCCAGCCAGCGGCTTTGCGCAGGCCCATAATCCCGGATGGTCTAAGCTAAAAGCCTGCACAAGTGCGCCACACTTCGTGGTAGCTGCTGGAAACCAGGGCCGGTGCATGGCAACCAACGGTGATTCTGACAAACCCAAAAGCGACCGCGAAATACTGCAGGAGCAGATGGCCGCCAGCCTGCATGAGTACCGTCGCAATTCCTCCTCGCTGTTTATGTCCGCAACCGCTGCGGGCCTGGAAATTGGCTTCAGTTTCTTCCTTATGGCAGTGCTCTACACCCTGTTCAATGAAGACCTGGGGAAGAGCCAGCTGCACCTGTTGCTGGCCGCCAGCTATCCCATCGGTTTCGTAATGGTAATTATCGGCCGGACCGACCTGTTCACCGAGCACACTACCCTGGCGATACTTCCGGTCCTCGATCGTCGCAGAAGTGTCTGGGCTCTGGGCCGTGTCTGGGGGGTGATCTACAGCGGAAACCTGCTTGGTGCCCTGATGTTCGGCCTGCTGCTGGCCCAGTATGAGGAAGTGAGCCCCTATATTGATCCGCAGGCACTTTCACACTATGGCGTAAAAAGCCTTGAGCAGTCCGGCTCCGGGATATTCCTGGGGGCCGTGCTGGCAGGCTGGCTGATGGGCCTGTTGGGCTGGGTCGCCACTTCATCGCAGGATACGATCGGCCGTGTGGTGCTGATTATCCTGATCACCTTTGTGATCGGGGTTGGCGGCCTGGCCCACTGTGTGGCGGGATCCGTCGCCATGTTCAGCGGTTGGCTGGGCAATGCCGGTGCGATCGATACCAGCGAAATGCTGGGTTATATCGCCTGGGCCACCATTGGTAATACCGTCGGTGGCAGCGTATTCGTGGGGATGCTGAAGTATGGCTATGTCAGCAGCGACAAGGCAGCACAAGAAGAAAAGTCTGAAAAGCCCTGGCCCCGGCGATCTCAGAGGTAATCGGCGTCGGAGGTAAACATCACGTCGAATTCCTGTTCTTCTACCAGGTCAGCCATTCGCTCCACCAGAACCTCCCGCCAGGTATCGGCTTGGGAGATCGGGCACTGCTCCTGGTTTTCCTCCACCAGGATACGGGCGTGGAGGTAAATGCTGCGCCCGGCCTTGTTGATACTGAGAGACCAGTCCCGGGCCGGGATATCCCGGATGGCCCGGGTAAAGGCGCGGTGTATATCCAGTTGCAGCTCCGCCGACGGGGCCGCCAACAGCACTTCCATCAGGTTCCGGTACAGGATGCGGGCCGGAATCGGCAGCATCACCACCACCATTGCGATCACCAGCCAGGAATCCACATAGGGTAACCACGGACCCAGCCGCGCGCCCCAGATCCATACCACCGAAAATGCCACCAGCACAACACCGCTGAGGAAGCAGTCAATCAACCAGCTGAAGGCGTCCACCTGGATCAGGGTGGAGCCGGAGATCCGCCCAATCCGGCGAAGCACTATGTAGATTACCAGGCAACCGAGCATTGCCACCGCCGCATAAAGCACCGCCGGACCGCTTTCCACAGCGCGGCCGCCCCGGTACAGCGCAAACACCGCGGATGACAGGGCCATCAGCATGACGCCCAGGTTCACCAGGCTTTGCAGGACATTGAATGCGGGTTCGAAACTGGCATAGCCGAAGTGGAAACGCCGGTCCGGTGCGCGGTGCAGCAGCTGTGATACCCGCAGCATTACCAGCGACATGACAAAGTTCACCAGTGAAAAGACACCATCCAGGAAAATCGCAGCCGACCCGGAAAGGGAAGTAAAAAGGAACGCCAGTGCCGCCATCGCCAGGCAGCCGAGTATGGATAGCCACAAGCCCTTCCGTTCCACGTCCCCTCTCCTGCCCGCGCGCTTTTGCACGTGTGCAATAGTCTAGGTGCCGCAAGATGGCCCTGCGCTTGTGATCGCTGGTGGAACTGGCCACAATTGCCGCCCTAGTCTTACCGTTGAGTCAGAAAGAGGTTCCATGGCCACTGATATCGTTATTCTCGCTGCGGGCAAAGGCACCCGGATGCGCTCTGACCTGCCCAAGGTCCTGCACCCGATCGGTGGCGTACCCATGCTGGGTCGGGTGATCGAAACCGCGCAGCAGCTGGGGGATGTGGAAATTACCGTGGTGGTGGGTCACGGCGCCGAGTTGGTGCGGGAGCAGTATGCCGGCAGCGGAGTGAAGTTCGTCGAGCAGGCGGAACAACTGGGCACCGGCCACGCAGTGGCCCAGGCGATTCCCAACTTCCGTGCCGGTGCCACCGTACTGGTCCTCTACGGTGACGTGCCGCTGGTCAAGGCGGGCACCCTGCAATCGCTGCTCTCCTCCTCCGACCGGGGGCCGGCGTTGCTGTCGGTGGAAATGGCGAACCCGGCCGGCTATGGCCGTATCGTGCGGGACGACAGCGGCCGGGTACAGGCCATCGTCGAGGAAAAGGATGCCGACGCCGATACCCTGGCGATCCGCGAGGTGAACACCGGTATCCTGGCGGCACCGGCGGACCTGCTGAAGCAGTGGCTGCCGGAGCTCTCCAGCGACAATGCCCAGGGTGAGTATTACCTCACCGACGTTATCGCGCGCTCTGTCAGCGAGAATATTGGGGTAACCGGCGTGCGCGCCAGCGACCCGTTGGAAGTCGCCGGCGTCAACAGCCGCGCCCAGCAGGCACAGATGGAGCGTGCCCTGCAGCACGGTCGCGCGCTGGCGCTGATGAATGCGGGGGTTACTTTACTGGACCCGGCCCGCTTTGACCTGCGGGGTAGGCTCGAGTGCGGCACGGATGTTTCGATCGATATCAATTGTGTCTTCGAAGGCGAGGTGGTCCTGGGCGATGGCGTGCAGGTGGGCCCCAACTGCCTGCTGAAAAACTGCCGGCTGGCTGCAGGCACAAGGGTCGAGGCGAATTCCATAATCGAGGATGCACAGGTCGGCGAAGCCTGCGCCATCGGCCCGTTTGCGCGCCTGCGCCCCGGTACCGAGCTGGCGGACGGGGCCAAGGTGGGCAATTTTGTCGAGACCAAGAAGGCCCACATCGGCCGCGGCAGCAAGGTCAATCACCTGTCCTATGTGGGCGATGCCCGGGTGGGTGAGCAGGTAAATATCGGCGCCGGCACCATTACCTGTAATTACGATGGCGTTAACAAGTCACTGACTGAAATCGGTGACGGCGCCTTTATCGGCTCCAATACCGCCCTGGTGGCTCCAGTCCGGGTGGGTGCGGGGGCAACCGTGGGCGCCGGTTCCACCATCACCCGGGAGGTGCCGGATGAGGACCTGGCGGTGGCCCGCGGCAAGCAGCGCAACGTCAGCGGCTGGCAGCGCCCCACCAGGAAATCCTGATTCCAACAGCGGGGGATGGCCGCAGCGGCTGAAAAACCGGCGGCTATCCCCTCCCCGCCTGCCGGCATCCACCGGCTGATCCATTACACTTGCGCATCGGGAATAAAGGGAATTACCCGATGCACAAACCCCGCTTGCACCTGATAGCCTCGTTCGATATTGCCCACCTGCAGTATCTCGACGAGGAGGGACGCGCGACCCAGGCACTGCCCGACTTCGCTACCCCGGATACGCTGCTCGCGCTTTACCGCCAGATGGCGCTGGCACGGCTGGTGGATGATCGTGCCGTGAAGCTGCAGCGCACCGGCCAGCTGGGCACCTACCCCTCCAGCCTGGGCCAGGAGGCCATCGGCGTCGGCACCGGCAGCGCCCTGCGCCAGGACGACATCTACTGCCCCTACTACCGGGAAACCGGCGCCCTGCTGGAGCGCGGCGTCACTATTGCCGAGATCCTGGCGATCTGGGGCGGCGATGAGCGCGGCCAGGATTTTGCCCATGCCCGGGAGGATTTCCCCCTGTGCGTGCCTATCGCCACGCAGCTACTGCACGCCGCCGGGGTGGCGTTCGCACTCGCCTACCAGCAGCGCGAGATGGGGGCAAAACCCAGGGTGGCGGTATCCAGCGCCGGTGACGGGGCCACCTCCAAGGGGGATTTCTACGAGGCAATCAACCTGGCCGGGGTATGGAAACTGCCGGTGGTGTTCGTGATCAACAACAACCAGTGGGCCATCTCGGTCTCCCGCCGGGCCCAGACGGCGGCCTGCACCATTGCCCAGAAGGCGGTGGCCGCCGGCATCAACTGCCTGCAGGTGGACGGCAACGACGTGATTGCCGTGCGCGCCGCGGTGGCCGATGCGATCGAGCGCGCGCGCAAGGGGGCTGGGCCGATGCTGATCGAGGCAGTAAGCTACCGCCTCAGCGACCACACCACCGCCGATGATGCCTCGCGCTATTGCCCGGCGGAGGAGCTGGAGCAGGCGCGTGCTCGCGAACCACTGCAGCGGCTGCGGCGTTACCTGGAGCACGCGGGCCTCTGGGATGACGGGCGCGAGGAGGAGCTGCAGCGTGAACTGGCGGAAATCCTCGAGCGGGAACTGCGGGAATACCGGCAGCGGGAACCGGATGCTCCTACCGCCATGTTCGACCATCTATACGCCGGGTTGCCCGAGGCGCTGCTGGAGCAGTGCGCCGAGGTCGGGACCGCGCGGCCGGCGGGGGACGAAACCTGATGGCCGCCATCACCCTGGTCGAGGCGGTGACACTCGCCCTGGCCCACGAACTGCGCCAGGACAAGCGGGTGGTGGTGTTCGGCCAGGATGTGGGCGTCAACGGCGGTGTCTTCCGCGCCACCGACGGGCTGCAGGCCGAATTTGGCACTGACCGGGTACTGGATACACCGCTGGCAGAGAATATGATTGCCGGCATCGCCATCGGCATGGCGGCCCAGGGCTTGCGGCCGGTGGCGGAATTCCAGTTTATGGGCTTTATCTATCCCGGGTTCGACCAGGTACTCAACCATGCCGCCCGGTTGCGCAACCGCACCCGTGGCCGCCTGTCCTGCCCCATAGTCTATCGCGCCCCCTACGGCGGCGGGATTCACGCCCCGGAGCATCACTCCGAGAGTACCGAGGCACTCTTCGCCCATATTCCCGGACTCCGGGTGGTGGTGCCGTCTTCACCTGCACGCGCCTACGGCCTGCTGCTGGCCGCCATCCGCGACCCGGACCCGGTGGTATTTCTCGAGCCCAAACGGATCTATCGCGCCGCCCGCCAGGAAGTGCCGGATGATGGCGAGGCGTTGCCGCTGGATCATTGTTTCCGCCTGCGCGAGGGGTCCGATATCACCCTGGTGGCCTGGGGTGCCGCACTGAAGGAGACCCTCGCGGCGGCCGAGGCGCTCGCCAGTGAGGGTGTGGAGGCAGAGGTGATCGACCCGGCCACCCTCAAGCCCCTGGATATCCACACCATCATCGACTCACTGGAGAAGACCCGCCGTTGCGTTGTTATCCATGAGGCGGCACGGTTTGGAGGCCTGGGAGCGGAGATCATTGCCCAGGTCAATGAGTACGCCTTCGACCTGCTCGACGCGCCGGTTTGCCGGGTTACCGGTTATGACACGGTGATGCCCTACTATCGGCTGGAGAATCACTACCTGCCCGACGTCAACCGAATCCTGGCCGGTGTCCGCCGCACCCTGGAGTACCCGGCATGAAGGTGTTCAAGCTGCCGGACCTGGGGGAGGGATTGCCGGATGCGGTGATCCGCGAATGGCATGTGGCCGAGGGGGATTCCATCGGCGCCCACGACAGCCTGGTCACCGTCGAGACGGCCAAGGCCCTGGTGGAGGTGCCCGCCCCCCGCGGCGGTATCGTGGAAAAACTCTACGCCGCGGAGGGTGACACGGTCGAGGTGGGGGAGCCGCTGGTGGGCTTTGCCGACAGCAGGGCTGGTGCCACCCGGGAAAGCGATGAGAAGACCGCAGCGCAGGCTGAGGAGACTGCGGCGGCCGATGCCGGCACCGTGGTTGGCCGTATCCAGGGCGGCAGCGAGATGCTGGGCAGTGAACAGGCGCCGGGAGAGCGGGAGGCACGCCGGGCGACCCCGGGTGTGCGTGCCCTGGCGCGTCGGCTGGGGGTCGACCTGGAGCGGCACCAACCGCGGGATGCACGGTTTACCGAGGCCGAAGTGCGCCGGCTGGCCGGGGATCGCGAGAAAGGACCTGCCGCCACGGCGGCACAGCGGGAAACAGGCGAGCGCAAACAGGGCGTGGCTGGCCCGGCGGATTCCCCGGCGCGGCGGGCAATGGCACTGGCCATGAGCCGGTCCAGGGACCAGGTGGCACCGATGACCCTGTGCGACGAGGTGGATATCTCCACCTGGTGGGGCGAACAGAACGCCACGGTACGACTGGTCCGCGCGATACAGCAGGCGTGTGTGGAAGAGCCGCACCTCAATGCGCTCTACGAGGACGGGCAGCTGCAGCCATCAGCGGCGATCAATATCGGCCTGGCGGTGGACTCTCCCCGCGGCCTGTTCGTGCCGGTGCTGCGGGACGTGGCGAACTGCAGCGATGCTGACCTGCAGCAGCAGATAGGTGAGTACAAGGACCAGGCCCGCGAAACCGGTATCGCCCGCGAGGACCTGCAGGGGGGAACCATCCTGCTGTCGAACTTCGGTGCCCTGGGCGGGCGCTATGCCACCCCGGTAGTGATGCCACCCACTGTGGCGATTGTCGGGGCCGGCCGAACTTACCAGGGAGTAGTGGCTGTGGATGGAAAGCCCGCGGCCCGTCCGCTCCTGCCCCTGTCGGTCAGTGCCGATCACCGGGCAGTGACCGGCGGCGAGCTGGCGCGTTTTTTACAGGCCCTGGTGAACGCCCTGTCCAGCTAGCTTCGCAGGCTCTATTGCTCCGCCTTCTTCCAGTGATGTGAAAATTTTCCTTGGGAACTTTCCTTTCGATTTGCTATCTTTAAGTTTCGAAACGAAACTTGATACATCATGTCAAAGCGCAACACCCAGCAACGCCGGCACCAGATCATGGCCCTCCTGAACGAAGCGGGAGAGGCCAGCGTGGAACAGCTTGCACGGAAATTCGAAACTTCCGAGGTTACGATTCGCAAGGACCTCACCACCATGGAGGGCCACGGCCTGTTGCTGCGCCGCCATGGCGGCGCCATCCCGGTGCCACGGGAGCTGGTGGTGGAAGAGGCGCCCTCCGAGGTCAAGCGGGCCATCGGCCGCGCCGCGGCCGGATTGATACCGGATCACCACCGCATCGTGATCGATTACGGCCGCACTACCGCGGCGATGATTCCCGAGCTCGACCACCGGCGCGGCCTGGTAGTCATGACCAACTCCCTGCATGTGGCCAACGCGCTGCGGGAGCTGGAGAACGAGCCCACCCTGCTGATGACCGGGGGGACCTGGGACCCGCATTTCGAGGCGTTCCAGGGGCGCGTGGCGGAACAGGTCCTGCGCGGCTACGACTTCGACCAGGCCTTTATCGGCGCCGACGGCATTGATCTGGAGCGTGGTACCTGCACATTCAATGAGCAGATCGGCCTCTCCCGGGTAATGGCGGAGGTGGCCCGCGAGGTGGTGGTCCTGGCCGAGTCCAGCAAGGTGGGGCGACGGATTCCCAACCAGGAACTGCCCTGGGACCAGGTGAATACCCTGGTGACTGATGCCGGACTGGGTGATGGGGCGCGTGCCGCGCTGGAACGGCTCGGGGTGCGGGTGGTGTGTGCCGAAGTGGGCACTCACGCCTGAGGTAAAAAGAACTTGTGGCCGGTTTACCCAGGGTAAACCGGCCGGTAAAGAATCGAAACTGAGGTTTTACTATGTGTGGCATTGTCGGCGCGCTGGCCCAGCGCAATGTGAACGAAATCCTGCTGGAGGGACTGCGGCGGCTGGAGTACCGGGGCTACGACTCCGCCGGTGTCTGCCTGGTGGATGGCGGGCAGCAACTGCAGCTGCGCAAGAGCGAGGGCAAGGTTGCGGAACTCGAGGCGCGGCTGGCGGCACAGCCAGCGACGGGTCGGCTGGGCATTGCCCACACCCGCTGGGCCACCCACGGCGTGCCCTCGGACCTCAATTCCCATCCCCACGTGTCCGGTGATATCGCCCTGGTCCACAACGGCATCATCGAGAACTACCGCGACCTGCGGGCCCGCCTGCAGGGCCTGGGCTATGAGTTTGCCTCCGATACCGATACCGAGGTGGTGGTGCACCTGGTTCACTCCCTTGCCAGCGAGGGCCTGGGCCTGCTGGAGGCTGTGACCGCCGCCACCCGTGAGCTCGAGGGTGCCTATGCCCTGGGGGTTATCAGTGCCCGGGAACCACAGACCCTGGTCTGCGCGCGCGCCGGCAGTCCCCTGGTGATCGGTGTGGGCATCGAGGAAAACTTTATTGCCTCCGATCCCATGGCCCTGCGCCAGGTCACCGACCGCTTCGTATTCCTGGAGGAAGGCGATGTGGCCCAGGTGACACTCGATGGTATTGCCATTTTCGATCGCGCCGGCCAGGAAGTGAGCCGCCCGGTGCAGAAACTCGACGGTGGCCACGATGTGGCGGACAAGGGGCGCTATCGCCACTTTATGCAGAAGGAAATCTTCGAGCAGCCGGAAGTGGTCCGCGCTACCCTCGCCGGCCGCATCGGCAGCGAGTCGGTGCTGGCCGAGGCACTGGGGACCCGCGCCAACGAAATCCTGCCGGAAGTAAAGCAGGTGCAGATTGTCGCCTGCGGCACCAGTTACCACGCCGGGCTGGTGGCGCGCTACTGGCTGGAAGACTGGGCCGGTATTCCCTGTTCGGTAGAGGTGGCCAGTGAAATCCGTTATCGCAAGACGGCGGTGCGCCCGGGCACCCTGTTCGTCACCATCTCCCAGTCCGGCGAGACCGCCGATACCCTGGCAGCACTGCGCCAGGCGAAGGAGCTGGGTTACCTGGCCTCGATGACCATCTGCAATGTGCCCAACAGTTCGCTGGTACGGGAATCGGAGCTGTCGCTGATGACCGAGGCAGGGCCGGAGATCGGCGTGGCCTCTACCAAGGCGTTCACCACCCAGCTGGTGGCCCTGCAGCTGTTCTGTATCGCGCTGGCCAAGGTCAACGGCCTGTCTGCCGGGCGCGAGGCCGAACTGGTGCAGGCCCTGCACCAGCTGCCGGGCCTGATGGAGGAATTCACCGGCCTCGACAAGCTGGTGCAGGCCACCAGCGAGGCCTTCGCGGAAAAACACCACACCCTGTTCCTGGGCCGCGGGGTCGAATACCCGATCGCCCTCGAGGGCGCGCTGAAGCTCAAGGAAATTTCCTATATCCACGCCGAGGCCTACCCCGCCGGTGAGCTGAAGCACGGGCCGCTGGCGCTGGTGGATGGCGACATGCCGGTAGTGGTGGTGGCACCCAACGACGAGCTGCTGGAAAAACTCAAGTCCAACCTGCAGGAAGTGCGCGCCCGCGGCGGCGAGCTTTTTGTGTTTGCCAGCCCCAATGCGGGCTTTACCAGCGAACCGGGTGTCACTGTGGTGGAAGTACCCGATGCCCCGGACAGCCTGGCGCCGATCCTGTACACGGTGCCATTGCAGTTGCTCTCCTACCACGTGGCCCTGCTCAAGGGCACCGATGTGGACCAGCCGCGCAACCTGGCCAAGTCTGTGACGGTGGAGTAACCGGCCGCCCGATAATATTGTCCCCGGGACCTGCATGGCGGGTTCCGGGGGCAGTGGCGATCCCGTCGAGCCCCCGCCCTTCCCGCCGCCCTTCTATACTTTCACCTCTCCGGTAACTTGTGGCGCCGTCGCCGGTCTGCAGTGCATTGACGCCGGCTTATGTGCCCGTGCGGGGCGTTCTGCCCGGCGTCCGGGCCCGGCGAAAACAGGCTATCACCACTTCCCCTGCAGGTCCCAAGACCAACCGTATGCATTACGTTGTCCTGTCCCTGGTGTTGCTGGCTGCCGTGGCGCTGAGCGGAATCATCGTCCGCCTGAGCCCCGTGCGCGTGCCGCTGCCGCTGGTACAGATTGCCATCGGTGTGCTGCTTGCCGGTGTCGCCGGCGTGCGGATTCCCCTGGACCCGGAAATCTTCTTCCTCCTGTTTATCCCCCCGCTACTGTTCCTGGACGGCTGGCGCATCCCCAAGGGTACCTTCTTCGGTGAACTGCGGCCGATACTGACGCTTGCAGTGGGGCTGGTGCTGTTCACAGTGGTGGGCGTAGGCCTGTTTATCCACTGGTTGATTCCGTCAATACCCCTGGCGGTGGCTTTTGCCGTAGCCGCCATTCTCGCGCCCACCGACGCGGTGGCGCTGGTCGCGGTACGGGGAAGTACCCCCCTGCCGCCGCGCCTGAGGCATATCCTCGAAGGTGAGGCTTTACTCAATGACGCCTCCGGACTGGATGTTTTCCGCTTTGCCGTGGCGGCGGTGGTCACCGGCAGTTTTTCGTTGACCGGGACCGCGGTGGGCTTTATTGGCATGGTGGTGGCCGGTGTCGCCACGGGTGCCGGAATTGCATTCGCCTGTGGCTATGCACTGCGCTGGCTGGGCCGCCTGGGTGGCGAGGATACCGGCGTGCAGATCCTGGTGAGCCTGCTCGTGCCTTTTGCCGCCTACCTGGCATCGGAACAACTGGGCGGTTCAGGGATCCTGGCTGCGGCGAGCGCCGGTATCGCGACCCATTACGTGAGCCTGTACGGCCCGGAGCTGGCCGCCACGCGTATGGCGCGCGGCGCGGTGTGGGATACGCTGCAGGCCATACTCAACGGGATAATCTTTATCCTGCTGGGTGAACAGCTGGTGCGAGTGGTGACCGATGACCTGGACGGGGCACGCCACAGTGCCATCGTCGATAACTGGGTCCTACTGGGCTATGTCGCGGCAATCGCCACCATGCTTCTGCTATTGCGTTTCACCTGGGTCTGGGCCTCTATCTACCTGTCGCGCATTCACCGCGAGATCCGTAATGCGCGCGAGCGCCTGTTACTGGTAGCGATTACCGCGGTTGCGGGTGTACGTGGTGCTGTGACGCTGGCGGGGGTGTTGTCGCTGCCACTGCTGTTGCCGGACGGCTCTACATTCCCGGGCAGGCACCTGGCGATTGTGCTGGCCATGGGAGTGATCCTGCTTTCCCTGCTGCTGGCAAGTGTCGCCCTGCCCCCACTGGTACGGCGGTTACCGCGGGTGCGCGAGCAGCCGACGACTGGCGATGAGCGAATGGCGCGCGTGGCAGCGACCCGGGCGGCCATTGCCAGCCTGGAATCAGTGCGCGCATCCCTGGGTGCAGACGGGGAAGCCACCGCCCTGCAAGCAGTGGACAGGTTGCTCGAACACTACCGGCGCCGGTTGCAAGGGGGAGGCTGGGCCGGAAACAGGCGGGACCGTGCACTGGCCAATCACAAGCGCGAGTACCACCTGGCAGCACTGTCGGCGGAACGGGAACAGCTGTATCGCCTGCGCATTGAAGGAAAGATCGACGATGATCTCCATCGCCAGCTGGTACTGGAAGTGGACCTGCTGGAGGCGAGCCTCACCATCAGCAAGTAACAACACCTGCCACCCCGGCAATGTGTAGCCGGGCGAAGTCAGCTGAGGATGTCGCCGGTGGGTCCCGACTGTGACTTCCGACTGGCGTCGACCCATGTGTTCGGGATCCGGCGTTACAACCCCGGTGCGGTGCTCAAGCCACACCGGGACCGCGGCAGGACCCATGTGGCCAGTGTGATCATCAATGTCGACCAGGAGGTGGACCAGCCGTGGCCACTACTGATCGAGGACCACAATTGCCGCAGGTACCACCTGCTGCTGGCACTTGGGGAGATACTGTTCTACGAGGGGGCGCGACTGTCCCGCGGGGCGCCCCCTGCCGCTCGAGAGAGAGATTCAGCAATATCTTTGTGCACTACCGCCTGCGTGGCGGCAACGGAGGGATCACATACCGGCCTTCGGCTTGGAAGCAGTTTCGTCGCGGTCCCAGTGGTGGTCCAGGTGCAGGTCGCGGTCGCGGCGGTCCTCGCGCAGGGCCTGCAGCAGCTGTTCGCGGTAGATTTTGGTCTGCGCAATATGCTGCGATTCGTCGCGCCAGTAGGGGAACAGCGACTCCAGCATACGCTGGTCGTGCTGCTTGAACTTGCGTGCCGCGCGCCGTGCCTGCAGCGGGCTCAGGCCCAGCAACTCCAGGGCTTTTTCGCCAATCGACAGGGCCGAGTCCACGGTTTCGCGGAAAATATACTTAACCCCGGCTTCCATCAGTGCATAGTGATGCATGCGGTTGCGCGCCCGCGCCAGGATGGTCAGGTGCGGGAAATGCTTCTGCAGCTGGGTGACGATCTCCAGTGACGCGGCCTGGTCGCTGAGCGTCAGGATCACTACCCGCGCGTTTTTGGCGCCGGCCGCACGCAGCAGGTCCTCGCGCGAGGCATCGCCGTAATAGGCCTTGATGCCATAGCGGCGCACCATGTCCAGTTGCGCGGCATTGCGCTCCAGCAGCGTGGTTTCAAAACCGCAGGCATTCAGTAGTCGCCCGGCGATCTGGCCGAAGCGGCCATAGCCGACGATGATCACCGGGGAGCCCTCATCCTGTGGGGCCGCCTCTTCCGACTCGCGCCCACTGTCGCTGCCCCCGCTGTAGCGTGGCTGTATCCACTTTTCATAAATCAGCAGCAGCACCGGCGTCATAGCCATGGACAGGGCGATCAGGGCAATCAGCAGGTTGCCGGTCACACTGTCGAGCACACGGTTCTGGGCCGCGAAGGACACCAGCACAAAGCCGAATTCCCCCGCCTGCGCCAGCGACAGGGCAAACAGCCAGTCCTCGCCGCGGGACATGCCGGTCACCCTGGCCAGCAGAAACAGCACCGCGAACTTGACCGCTACCAGCAGGGCCAGCAGGCCCAGCAGCAGCAGCGGGTACTCCGCCACCAGGTTGAAATTCAGGTTGGCGCCCACGGCGATAAAGAACAGCCCCAGTAACAGGCCCTTGAAGGGCTCGATATCCGCCTCCAGTTCGTGGCGGAACTCACTCTCCGCCAGGATCACCCCGGCCAGGAAAGTGCCCAGTGCCGGTGACAGTTCCAGCCAGCTCATCACCGCCGCCGAGGCCATGACAATCAGCAGCGAGGTAACGGTAAACATTTCCCGCAGCTGGCTGCCGGCGACCAGTCGCAGCAGCGGCCCCAGCACATAGCGGCCCACCAGGCCGAAGGCCACCATGGTGCCGATTACCGCGGCGCCGTAACGCCAGCCCGACAGGCCGTCCTGGTCCGGCTCCGGGGGGCTGCCCGACAGCAGCGGCAGCAGTGCCAGGATCGGGATCACCGCCAGGTCCTGCAGCAGCAGTACCGCGAAGGCGCCGCGCCCACCCTCGGTGCGCAGCAGTTTTTTCTCGGTCAGCGACTGCAGCACGATGGCGGTGGAGGACAGGCCCAGGATCAGGCCGATGGCCAGCGCCGCGCGCCAGCTCTCCTCGTACATCAGCATTGCGATCAGGGCCACCGCCACGGCGGTCAGTGCCAGCTGGGCGCTGCCGGTGCCGAAGATGGCCCCGCGCATCTGCCACAGCTTGCGCGGCTGCAGTTCCAGGCCGATCAGGAATAGCATCAGCGCCACACCGAACTCGGCGATATGCAGCTCCTCGGTGGTATCGCCCACCAGGCCCAGGGCATGGGGACCGATGGCGACACCGGCCAGCAGGTAACCGAGCACCGAGCCCAGCCCCAGCCGCGTGGCCAGCGGCACCGCGACCACTGCAGCTGCCAGGTAGATGACTGCCTGTACGAGAAATCCGCCGTGTTCCATGGAAATGATTCTGTATTGTCGTTATCGGGAGTCGGGTCAGGTATCCGCGGCCGCCATCGCCTCGGGTTCGCGGATACCGCGGCTGCGCCGGATCAGCGGCGCAATGGTGGAACCCTGCACCACAATGGAAAAGACTACCACGCCGTAGGTCATCACCACCCACAGGTGGCGCAGGTCCTCTCCCTGCACCAGCAGGTGGCCGGCGGGGATGGACATCGCCAGGGCCAGCGCCAGCCCGCCGCGCAGGCCGCCCCAGATAAGGATGCGCTCGCTGTACGGGTGGTAGCGGCGGAAGCGTTTCAGCACCGTGAACGGTACAGTGACCGCCGCCACCCGGGCCAGCAGGACGATGACAATCGCCGCCCCCATCAGCATGAATTCGAACGGGCCCAGGTCGATGGTGATCAGGAACAGCCCCACCAGCAGGAACAGAATACCGTTGAGGAACTCCTCGGTGATGTTCCAGAAGTTGTCCAGCTCGTGCTGGCTCACCCGGGAAAACCCGCGCTCGCGGGTGAAGTTGCCGATGATGATACCGCTCACCACCATGGTCAGGGCACCGGAGACGCCGACGATATTGGCGAAGGCAAAGCCGGCGGTGGGGATACACAGGGTCAGCAGCAGTTCCAGGCTGTGGTCATTGGTGGCGCAGATCAGCCAGTGGAACAGCCCGCCAATGAAGAGCCCCATGGCGATCCCGCCAAACGCCTCCATCACGAACAGTTCTGATACGGCGGCAACAGTGGGCTCACCACCCTCGAATGCCACGGCAAAGATCACCGTGAACAGCACGATGCCAAAGCCGTCATTGAACAGCGACTCCCCTTCCACCTGGATGGAGACTTGCTCCGGGGCATGCAGGCTCTTGATGATCGCCAGTACCGCGATGGGATCGGTGGGTGAGATCAGGGCGCCGAACAGCAGGCAGTAGACGAAGGCCACCTGCATACCCAGCATCGGCAACAGCCAGTACAGGAGGCCCGCAACCACAAAAGTGGAGATGAGTGTGCCCACGATTGCCAGCATGGCGATCTCGACGCGCTGGTTGCGCAGCGCCAGCAGGTCGATATGCAGGCTGCCGGCGAACAGCAGGAACCCCAGCACGCCCTTGAGCAGCAGATCTTCCAGGTTCAGCAGGGGCAGCAACTGGTCGGCCCAGTCCCGCAGGTCCAGCACTCCCAGTTTGCCCAGCCCGATCACCGCCAGCGACAGGGCCAGCGCACCGGCAGTGATCGCGATGGTGCTCTGCGCGCGCAGCACATACTGGTTGAGGAACCCCAGGAATACCGACACCGCGGCCAGGAAACAAAAGGTGTAATAGACTTCCATGCCGCCGGGGCTCTCCACTGCCTGCAGGTACTGGTTGCGGGAAAAGGGCATTGCCGCACGCGAGAGCGCGCGGCGGCCGGGCGTTGCCTGGCCGGGAATCAACCAGCCAGGGTGCCGTTATTGTAGTCCCGCAGCGCCTGCTCGATTTCCTCGCGGCTGTTCATCACGAACGGGCCGTAATGCACCACGGGCTCCTCGAGCGGGCGGCCATGCAGGCACAGCAGGCCGGCGCCCTGCCCATCGGCGCGCAATTGTAGCGACTCACCGGCACCGTACAACAACAAGTTGCCGCGACCGACCCGGCCCCGCTCGGTGAGCAGCGCACCCCGGTAGACAAAAACCAGCACGCTGTGGTCCTGTGGCAGCGGCAGGTCGGCCTCCGCATCCGCCGCCAGGCGGGCATCCGCCACGGCAGCGTCGGCGGCGGCCTCGGTCAGCGGCGCCTCCATAGCCTCGCCATTGATGGTCCAGCGGCCGGCGACCAGGCGGATGGAGGAGCCACTGTCGTCCAGTGCCAGTTCCGGCATTTCCGTCGCCTGGATATCGCGCCAGGTGGGCGCACCCATCTTGTCGGCGGCGGCCATGTTGATCCACAGCTGGAAGCCGTGCATGCCGGTGTCGCCACCCTCCGGTTGCGCGGGCATTTCCGAGTGGATGATGCCGCGCCCGGCGCGCATCCACTGGGCGCCGCCGGAGGACACCGCGCCGCGATTGCCCAGGTGGTCCTGGTGCTCGAACTCGCCGTGCAGCATATAGGTGAGGGTCTCGATCCCACGATGCGGGTGGGGCGGGAAACCGGCGATATAGTCGTCCTGGTTCTCCGAGCGTATTTCGTCCAGCATCAGGAATGGGCTGAAATCGGGGCTCTCGAAGCCCGCCACCCGCTGGATTTTCACGCCCGCGCCATCTGCGGATGCCTGGCTGGCAACGCCGCGGACCAGTGGCCGGGCTCCGGGGCGAAGTTCGAATGTGCTCATGGGCACCTCCTGTGGGATCTGGTTGCCAGTGATGATCGTCGCAGTATAAGCCGATGAATTCGGATAAAAATGGCAAATAATCGCGCGTTGTGTTCGAATTATTCGTCAGAAACCCGGGTCCAACAGCGCCGCTACCCGATGGTCGCGAGGCCCCGGGCCCGATCATCAAGTGTGGGCGCGGCGCCGGCTGCCGCGCCCCGGCAAGGAAGAAGTGGCAGATGGCCAAGGTAACCCTCGAACAGTGGCGCATGTTCCAGGCCGTGGTGGAGCACGGCGGTTTTTCCCAGGCGGCCCAGGCCGTCCACAAGAGCCAGTCATCCATCAACCACGCTGTGCACAAACTGCAGGAGAGCCTCGGGGTCGACCTGCTGCAGGTGCGCGGGCGCAAGGCCGAGCTCACCGATGCCGGGCGCATCCTGCTGGCGCGCGCCGGCGGGCTCCTTAACGAGGCCGAGGCGCTGGAGGCAGTGGCCGGCAGCCTGGCCAGCGGCGAGGAAGCCGTGCTGACCCTCGCAGTGGATGTGATCTTTGATTACGACTGCCTGTTCAGCGCCATCGAGCAGGCTGCCAGTCGCTTTCCCCATACCCGCCTGGAGTTGCGCGAGACGGTGTTGTCCGGCGCCGAAGAGCTACTGCTGCAACAGGAGGCGGATTTTATTCTCTCGGGCCGGGTGCCGCAGGGCTTCGTGGGAGAGCCGGTTTCACGGGTGCGGTTTATTCCCGTGGCCCACCCGGACCATCCCCTGCACCACCTGGGCCGGCCGGTGGCGCGCAAGGACCTGAAAGCCTCCCGCCAGGTGGTATTGCGCGACTCCGCCGTGCGCAACCGGCAGGATTCCGGCTGGCTGGGTTCCGACCAGCGCATCACCGTCAGCAACGTGCAGACCTCGATCGAGCTGATCGAGCGGGGCCTGGGTTTTGCCTGGCTGCCGGAAACCCGCCTGCGTGAATCGTTGCTGGCGGACCGGATGCTGCCGCTCACCATGGAGGAGCCCTGGGAGCGCGAGGTCACCGTCTACCTGGTCTACGCCGACAGTGACAAAACCGGCCCGGCGGCGGCGTTCCTGATCCAGGCTCTGCGTAACGGTCTGGCGCCGCTGGACTGATTTCTTAAAATTTCGAACGATTCCCGCGATTTTTTGCGGTTTTCTTCTTGATTCTTGGAACTAGACTGAAGGCAGTAACGGGCAACCTGCAACGCCCGTAATAACTGCCAGGAAAAGAGAGGAAGACCGATGACCAACCCGATTCTCTGTGACAGCGCCAAGCTGGTGGGCCGGGTGCTGATGTCGTGGATGTTTATTGTCGCCGGCTGGAGCAAGATCGGCGGCTATGAAGGGACCCAGGCGTATATGGAGTCCGCCGGTGTGCCCGGAGCACTCCTGCCCCTGGTAATCCTGGCGGAGCTCGGCGGCGGCCTGGCCATCCTGTTCGGCTTCCTGACCCGCTGGGCCGCACTGGGCCTGGCCCTGTTCTGTTTCGCCAGTGCGCTGCTGTTTCACTACGTCCCGGGCGACCAGGCACAGATGATCTCCTTTATGAAGAACATCACCATCGCCGGCGGCTTCATCATCCTGTCCTGCGCCGGTGCCGGGCGCTTCAGCGTGGACCATATATTCAGCCGCACCCGCAGCTGAGCCCGGCGGCTGCCGGGTTCTTTCCCCACCGGGCCGGGCGCTGTTGTGCCCGGCCCGGCAGGGCTTTGCCCTTAACATACGCTAACCGATAAAGACCCGTTTCAGGAGGCGACCATGGGATTGCTGGTCAACGGCCAGTGGCAGGACCGCTGGTATGACACCGACAAGAGCGAGGGCGAGTTCGTGCGCGAGCAGGCCCAGCTACGCAACTGGATCACCGTCGATGGCAGTGCCGGCCCCAGTGGCGAGGGGGGCTTCAAGGCGGAGCCGGGGCGCTACCACCTGTACGTATCCCTCGCCTGCCCCTGGGCGCACCGGACCCTGATCTTCCGCAAACTCAAGGGGCTCGAGGACCTGATCGATGTATCCGTAGTGAGTCCTTACATGCATGAGCACGGCTGGACCTTCAAGCAAGACGAGGGCAGCAGTGGCGACAGGCTCTACGGTGCCGACTACCTGCACCAGCTATACACGCGCAACCGCGCCGACTACAGCGGCCGGGTTACCGTGCCCCTGCTGTGGGACAAACAGCGCGAGTGTGTGGTGAGCAATGAGTCGGCGGAAATCATCCGCATGTTCAACAGTGCATTCGACGAAATCACCGGTAACCGGGACGATTTCTACCCTGCGGAACTGCGCGGTGATATAGACGCCACCAACGATATTGTCTACGAAAATGTGAACAACGGCGTCTATCGTGCGGGCTTCGCCACGACGCAGGAAGCTTACGAAAAAGCCTACGACCCCCTCTTCAGTACCCTCGACCAGCTGGAGCAGCGGCTCGCCAATAACCGCTACCTGTGTGGCGAGCGCATCACCGAGGCGGACTGGCGCCTGTTCACCACCCTGGTGCGGTTTGACCCGGTTTACCACGGGCATTTCAAGTGCAACAAGCAGCGCCTGGCGGATTACCCGAATCTCTGGGGTTACGTGCGCGAGCTCTACCAGTGGCCCGGGGTGGCGGGTACGGTGGACTTTCACCATATCAAGACCCACTACTACGCCAGCCACGACACCATCAACCCCACGGGTATCGTGCCCAAGGGGCCGGAACTGGATTATTCGGCGCCGCACGGGCGCGGCTAGGCAGCGCACCCCCGGCGGGCCGGCGCCTATTGCCCGGCGAGCATGATCCTGCGAATCGCTGTGAAGCGTTGCTGCGCCTCCTGCGCCTCGCCCTCCAGTCGCTGGAAGCGAAAATCGAATTCACCCACCTGGCTGGCGGCGGGGCGCTGTTGCAGGGCGCGCCGGGTGGCGCGGACTTCCTGGTGCAGCTGGTTGAGGCTGGGGCCGAAGCAGTAGCGCGCGATCACCCGGCGCGGCTGTTCGCTGTAGCGGTCGATAAAGTCCTGCAACAGTGTGCGGGCGCGGGCGTTGTCCGGGTCTCGGGCCAGGGATGAGCAACCTGCCTGCAGTTGCCGTCGGTCGCCGGCCGACAGCAGTTGCCCGAAGGCGCGTGCAGCGCCCGAGGGATCCTCCAGCACGGCGACCAGTTTTTCCTCCAGTTGCCGCTGCTCTTCCAGCAGGGCCCGCTGGGCATCCACCCGGGCCTGGGGCACCCCGCCCTCCTGTGGTGATTTCTCTTCCGTAGCCTGGCTGGCAGCGGTTCCCGTGGCGCAGGAAATAACGGCGGCAAGGAGCCAGCGGTTCAGGGTCTTTGGCAACATGTCATCCTCCATGACTTTTGACTGTTGATTGGTTCAAATACAGCGACTCTGCAGACGCCAGCATATTGCAAACGGGAGGAAGATAAATTGAACAGTTACCGCCGCGAACTGTGGTTTGATACAAAAAAACGCACGGAATTCATTAACATCACGCCGCAGGTAGAGCAGTCACTGCAGGAGAGCGGTATCCGTGAGGGACTGTGTCTGGTCAATGCCATGCACATCAGCGCCTCGGTGTTTATCAACGACGACGAGCCCGGGCTGCACCGGGACTTTACCCGCTTCCTGGATCAGCTGGTGCCCTACGGCCCCATCGACCAGTACCGCCACAACGACACCGGTGAGGACAATGCCGACTCCCATATCAAGCGCCAGTTGTTTGGCCGCGAAGTGGTGGTGGCGGTGACCGGGGGTGAGCTGGACTTCGGTCCCTGGGAACAGATCTTCTACGGCGAGTTCGACGGCCGCCGGCGCAAGCGGGTGCTGGTAAAGATCATCGGCGAGTAGCCTTCGCCAGCCGCGCCGCTTCCTATACTCCAGCCCATGACCAGGAGAAACCAGGAGCGATCATGAAGCTTTACTATTCACCCGGCGCCTGTTCGCTGGCGCCGCATATCGTCGCTTGCGAGGCGGGTATCGACCTGGACCTGTGCCGGGTGGACCTGCGCAAGAAGAAGACTGAGGACGGTGATGACTTCCGCGATATCAACCCCAAGGGCTATGTGCCCGCCCTGCGCATCGATGATGGTGAGGTCCTGACCGAGGTCCCGGCCGTGGTGCAGTACCTGGCCGACCAGGCGCCGGACGCCGGGCTGGCGCCCCCCGCCGGCAGCCGTGAGCGCTACCACATGCAGGAATGGCTCAACTTTATTTCCACTGAAGTGCACAAGAGCTTTGTGCCGCTGTTCTGGAACGGCACTGATGCGGAAAAAGAGTCGGCGCGGGAGAAAATCCACCAGCGCTTCGACTTTATCGAGGACAAGCTGGGGCCGGACTACCTGATGGGCGAAAGCTTTACTGCCGCCGACGCCTACCTGTTCACCATCGCCAGCTGGCTCGAGCGCCAGCATATCGACACCGAATCCTGGCCGCGCCTGCAGGCCTACCAGGAGCGGGTGCGCAACCGTCCCGGTGTCCGTCGGGCCCTGCGTGAAGAGGGCCTGCTGGGCAACTGAGCCGTGTTGCCGGGTCAGCCGGCGGCGAAACGCCTGGGGGGCGGTTGCCGGACCTCGATTGGCTGCCGTGCCCGGGCCACGAACAGGGCCAGCAGCATTGCACTGATTGCGCAGCCGAACATGGTGCCGGCAATCGGCACCAGGGTGCCGGTGTGGAGCCCGTTGACGATGCCGCCCAGCACCCCGCCACTGATAAACAGGCTGGCGCCATAGAAGGCGTTGGCACTGCCGCTGATACGGGGGAAGAACTCCAGGTAGCAGGCCGCTGCGTTGGGCCCGGTGATGCCGATACAGGACATGGTCAGCACCAGCGGTACCATCCACAGGGACAGCTCGCGGATACCGGTCAGTGTGCCCAGAAACAGCAGGCCGCAGCCGAGGATCTGCAGGCCAATCCCCGCCAGCAGGATGCGCCGTGGCTCGAAGAAATTCAGCAGGCGGATATTCACCTGCACCATCACGATCAACCCCACCACGCAGCTGCCAAAGAACAGCGGGAAGCGGCTGGAAGGCACGCCGAAATACTCCATGAACACAAACGGCGCGGTGGTGATGTAGATAAACATGGAGCCACTGACGAAGGCCTGGGCGCCCAGGAAGCCCAGCGCCCGGCGATTGCGCAACACCTCCAGGTAGTTGCGCGCCAGCATGCGCTTGGGCGCCAGGCTGCGGCGGGCGCGGGTAAAGCGTGACACGGTTTCCGGCAGCAGCAGGCGCACCAGGATCATCATCGCGCCGCCATAGGCCAGCAGGAACACGAAGATGCCGCGCCAGCCGCCGGCCTCCAGCAGGGCGGAACCGATCACAGGTGCCATCAGTGGCGCCACCAGCATCATGGTGCTGATCATCGAGATCACCCTGGCTGCCGCCCGGCCGCTGTACAGGTCGCGCACGATTGCGGCACAGATCACCGTGGCAAAGCCGCCGCCAAAGGCCTGCAGCAACCGCAGGCCGATCAGCTGCTGTACGTTGGTGACGAACAGGATCAGCAGGGTGCAGCCGAGGTAGATGGTGAGGCCGATGGTGCCGACCGTGCGCCGCCCCCAGCGGTCGGAAAGGGGCCCGCCGGTCAGCTGCCCCAGCGCGAACCCCAGCAGGAAGCTGGAGACGGAGTGTTGCACCTGTGCCACCCCGCTGCCCAGGGAGTCGGCCATGGCCGGGATTGCCGGCAGGTAGGTGTCCAGGGAAAATGGTGTCAGCGCCACCAGCGCCGCCAGCCACAGGGCGAGCGAACGGGACGGCGCGGACTCCTCCCCGGCGGGAGTTGGATGCATAAGGTTCTCGGCACGCCGGTGGCGTCGAAGTCGGTTCAGGTGAAGGGCAGTCGCGGTTTGCGGCGCCCCGGGCCGTCAGGGCCGGGCGCATGTTAGCGGCGCGGGGGCGTCACGGCCAGCGCAGTGGTCGCCAGCGGCTCAGCGCTGGTCCTCGCGCAGGGTGTACAGCCCCTTTTTCAGCTTCAGCAGGTGCTCCTGCAGCTGGGGTCCCTTGCGCTGGGCCACGCCGATGGCGAGCACATCGATCACCACCAGGTGGGCGATGCGCGAGGACAGCGGGGTATAGATCTCGATATCCTCCTCCACGTCCACTTCCAGCGGGATGGTGGAGCGCTGGGCTACCGGCGAGCCACTGGGCGCCAGGCCGATGACGGTGCCGCCCTGCTCTTTCACCATTTCCATGGAGTGCAGCAGCGCCTTGGTACGGCCGCTCTGGGAGATGGCCACCACCACGTCACCGGGCTCCATCGACATGGCCGACATGTTCTGCATGTGGTGGTCGGAGTGGGCTGCGGTGGCCAGCTGCAGGCGGAAGAACTTGTGCTGGGCGTCACTGGCCACGGCGCCCGAGGCGCCGAAACCGAAGAACTCCACACGCTTGGCGGCGGCGATGGCGGAGACGGCCGCCTCCAGCGCCCGTGCGTCGATCTTGTCGCGCACGTTGAGCAGGGTGTCCACGGTGGAGTCGAACACCTTGCGCTTGTACTCGGCGATGGTGTCGGTCTCGGTGACCGCGATCTGGCCGAAACTGGGGCTGGAGGCCAGTTGCTGCGCCAGGTTGAGCTTGAACTCCTGGAAACCTGAGCAACCCACGGCGCGGCAGAAGCGCACCACGGTAGGCTCGCTCACCTGGGCCTCGGTAGCCAGGTCCACGATGCGCATATGGATGATCTCATCCGGGTTGGCGAGGATATACTCCGCCACCTTGCGCTCGGACTTGCGCATGGAGGACAGCTGTTCGCTGATTTTCTGCGTGACTTCCGCCGGCTTCACGGGACTTCCTTCCTTATTACAGACGCGCAGTTTAGCGGTTGCCCACGGCTGTGGCGAGCGATTGCAGGGCCCGGGCTGTTTCGTTCAGCGCCGGCACCCTGTCCCGGCTTCGGGACTGACCAAAAACCTGTTTATTTACACAGGGTTCCGGCGCCAGCTCTGGTACAATCCCGCTCCATGGACGTATCCCAGATTCTAGACCCCCTGAACGACGCCCAGCGCGAGGCGGTGGCGGCACCGCCCTGCAACCAGCTGGTACTGGCCGGCGCTGGCTCCGGCAAAACCCGCGTGCTGGTGCACCGCATCGCCTGGCTGATGCAGGTGGAGGGGGCCTCGCCCTACTCCATCCTCGCCGTGACCTTCACCAACAAGGCGGCCCGCGAAATGCGCGCGCGCATCGAGGAACTGCTGGGGGTCAACACCTTCGGCATGTGGGTGGGCACCTTCCACGGCCTGGCCCACCGGCTGCTCAAGGCCCACTACAAAGAGGCCAACCTGCCGCAGAACTTCCAGATCCTGGATTCCGATGACCAGCTGCGCCTGATCAAGCGGGTGCAGAACGACCTGGGGCTGGACGAGGCCAAGTGGCCGCCGCGGGAGACCCAGTGGTGGATAGGCGGCCAGAAGGACGAGGGATTGCGCCCGCAGTACATCCAGGCCGGCGGCGACCCCTGGCTGCAGACCATGGTGCGCATCTACTTCGCCTACGAGGAAGCCTGCCAGCGCGGCGGCCTGGTGGATTTCGGTGAACTGCTGTTGCGGGCCCACGAACTGTGGCTGAACAACGACGGCGTACTGGCCCATTACCGCCAGCGCTTTCCCCATATCCTGGTGGACGAATTCCAGGACACCAACACCATCCAGTACGCCTGGCTGCGCCTGCTGGCCGGCGACCAGTGCCACATTACCGCGGTGGGGGATGACGACCAGTCGATCTACGGCTGGCGCGGCGCCAAGATCGAGAATATCCAGCATTTCGCCAGTGACATGCGCGATGTGCAGACCGTACGCCTGGAGCAGAACTACCGCTCCACCAGCACCATCCTCAAGGCCGCCAACGCGGTGATCGAGCACAACGCCGGCCGCCTGGGCAAGGAGCTGTGGACCCGGGGCGAGGAAGGCGAGCCCATCTCCCTCTACTCTGCCTACAACGAGCAGGACGAGGCGCGCTTTATTGTCGAGCGCATCGAGCAGTGGGTGCGCGATGGCAACCCGCGCGACTCCGTCGCCATCCTGTACCGTTCCAATGCCCAGTCGCGGGTACTGGAAGAGGCCCTGTTGCGGGAAGGGGTGCCCTACCGCATTTACGGCGGCCAGCGCTTCTACGAGCGCCTGGAGATCAAGAACGCGCTGTCTTACATGCGCATGATCAGCAACCCCCACGATGACACCGCCTTCGAGCGTGTGGTGAATACCCCCACCCGCGGCATCGGCGCGCGCAGTGTCGACGCCGTGCGCGGTTTCGCCCGCGAGCACGGTTGCTCCCTGTGGGCGGCGGCGCAGCAGATGGTGGCCCAGCGGGTGCTGGCGGCGCGCGCGTCCAATGCCCTGCAGGGCTTCCTGGAGCTGGTCAACCGGCTGGCAGGCGATGCGGTGGACCGGGAGCTGGATGCCATCGCCGAGGACGTGATCGAGACCAGTGGCCTGCTGGAATTCCATGGCAAGGAAAAGGGTGAGAAGGGCCAGACCCGGGTGGAAAACCTCAAGGAGCTGGTCAGCGCCTGCCGGAGCTTCGACGGCATCGAGGTGCCGCCGGACGAGTCCGGGGTCGAGGTGGAGGAGCCCTCCCTGCTCGACCAGTTCCTCGACAGCGCCGCGCTGGATGCCGGCGAGGGCCAGGCGGACGAGTTCGAGGAAGCGGTGCAGCTGATGACCCTGCACTCGGCCAAGGGGCTGGAGTTCCCGCTGGTGTTCATGGCCGGGGTGGAGGAAAACCTGTTCCCGCACAAGATGTCGGCGCAGGAGCCGGGGCGCATGGAGGAGGAGCGGCGGCTCTGTTACGTGGGCATTACCCGTGCGATGCAGAAGCTCTATATCACCTACGCCGAGAACCGGCGCCTGTTCGGCAGCGAGACCTTCAACAGCCCGTCGCGCTTTATCGGCGAGATACCGCCGGAACTGGTGCACGAGGTGCGCCTCAAGACCGAGATCTCGCGCCCCCTGTTCAACCCGGATTATGGCAAGGTGGGACGCTTCTCCGACCCGGCGCCGGATTTCGACGACGACCTGCCGCCGCTGGCCCTGGGTGGCCGGGTGGAGCATCCCAAGTTCGGTGAGGGCACCGTGGTGCAGTTCGAGGGCAGCGGTCCGCGGGCCCGGGTGCAGGTCAATTTTGACGATGCCGGCAGCAAGTGGCTGGTGGTAGCGATGGCCAAGCTGCAGCCGTTGTAGTTTCGGGAGCCGGCCCGCCATCCCGGCGCGGGCCGGGATTTGACAGCAGCACCGGGTGACTCTTGCACGTAACTTTGCCAGTATCCCCACTGGCGAAGATCGAAAACCCGACAATAAAAAACATGAAAAAAATTAACTGGTATCCCCCCGTCATCCTCGGCCTGTTGGCCCTGCTGGTCATTACCTTCGGCGCGCTGGTGGTCTCCCGCTCGGAACAGGGCCCGGCCCGGCAGTTCACCGAGGACGGCAGTCGCGAGACTTTCGAGTGGAAGCTTGTCACCACCTGGCCGAAGAACTTTCCCGGCCTCGGCAGTGCGCCGGAGCGCTTTGCCCGCACGGTGGAGGCGATGTCCGACGGGCGTCTGAAGATCAAGGTATACGGTGCCGGGGAGCTGGTGCCGGCGATGGGGGTATTCGGTGCGGTGTCCGAGGGCGCTGCCCAGGTGGGCCACGGCGCGGCCTATTACTGGAAGGGCAAGGTGCCGGCGGCACAGTTCTTTACCGCCGTGCCCTTCGGCCTCAATGCCCAGGAGATGAACGGCTGGCTGCACTACGGCGGCGGCCGCGAACTGTGGGAAGAACTCTATGCGCCGTTTGACCTGATCCCCATGGCCGGGGGTTCCACCGGCGTGCAGATGGCGGGCTGGTTCAACAAGGAGATCAACTCGGTAGAGGACCTGCAGGGCCTCAAGATGCGTATCCCGGGCCTCGGGGGCGAGGTACTGAACCGGGCCGGTGGTACCGCCGTCACCATTCCCGGCGGCGAGCTTTACACAGCCCTGCAGACCGGCGTCATCGATGCCACCGAATGGGTCGGCCCCTACAATGACCTGGCCTTCGGTTTCCACCAGATCGCCGAGTACTACTACTACCCCGGCTGGCACGAGCCCGGCTCGATCCTCGAGATCATCGTCAACAAGACCGCGTTCCAGAAGCTGCCGAAAGACCTGCAGGCAATCGTGCGCGTGGCCGCCCGCGACGCCAACCAGGATATGCTCGATGAGTACACCGCGCGCAACAACCGCGCGTTACAGGAACTGGTGAAGGAGCACGGTGTGCAACTGCGGCGCCTGCCGGACGAGGTGCTGGCGCACCTGAAGAAGGTAAACCGGCAAATCCTGGAGGAGACCGCAGCCGAGGACCCCCAGTTCGCGCGGGTCTACGAGGCCTTCAAGGAATTCAGGGACGATGTGATCCCCTATCATCGCATCAGCGAAGAGGCTTATTACCAGACCAGAGCCATTAGCGCGGATTAAAAAAACGGGGCCCTGTGGCCCCGTTTTTTGATTACCGTAATGAATCAGTAATCATAAGCACCTGCAGATGTTTCAGGCTTTATGCCTTCTGCTCTATCGGCCACCATTACCTCGGTAGTCAACATCAGGCCGGCGATGGAGCCCGCATTCTGCAGCGCTGAGCGGGTGACCTTGGCCGGGTCGATGATGCCGAATTCCAGCATGTCGCCGTAGTCTGCGGTCTGGGCGTTGTAACCGAAATTGGGGTTATCGTGCGCACGCACATTGTTCAGCACCACGCTGCCGTCCACGCCTGCGTTGGCAACGATCTGACGGAAAGGTTCTTCCATCGCCCGCAGCGCGATATTGATCCCCACCTGCTGGTCGTCGTTGGCGCCTTTGATCCCGCTTTTACGCAGGCTGTCGGCAACGCGCACCAGCGTCAGGCCACCACCGGGTACAATGCCCTCCTCCACCGCCGCGCGGGTTGCATGGAAGGCGTCGTCCACCAGGTCCTTCTTCTCTTTCATTTCCACTTCGGTAGCGGCACCGACCTTGATCACGGCAACGCCGCCGGCCAGCTTTGCTACGCGCTCCTGCAGCTTTTCCCGGTCGTAATCGGAAGTGGATGCCTCGATCTCAGCACGGATCTGTTTTACCCGGCCATCGATGGCAGCTTTGTCCCCGGCACCATCCACAACCACGGTGTTGTCCTTGCTGATCACGATGCGCTTGGCGCTTCCCAGCTGTTCCAGCTGCGCTTTTTCCAGGGTGAGCCCGACCTCCTCGGAGATCACCCTGGCGCCGGTGAGGGTGGCGATGTCTTCCAGCATCGCTTTGCGGCGATCGCCAAAGCCGGGCGCCTTGACCGCTGCCACCTTGATGATGCCCCGCAGGCTGTTGACTACCAGTGTGGCCAGCGCCTCGCCCTCGATATCCTCGGCGATCACTACCAGTGGTCGACCGGCCTTGGCAACGGATTCCAGTAGCGGTAGCAGGTCGCGGATATTGCTGATTTTCTTGTCGAACAGCAGGATGAAGGGGTTATCGAGTTCCGCCTGCATCTTCTCCTGGTTGGTCACGAAGTAAGGGGAGAGGTAGCCGCGATCAAACTGCATGCCCTCCACTACTTCCAGCTCGTTGTGCAGCGACTTGCCTTCCTCAACGGTGATTACGCCGTCGCGGCCCACTTTCTCCATGGCCTCAGCAATAATCCTGCCGATGTCCTCGTTCCAGTTGGCGGACACTGTGCCCACCTGGCCGATGGACTTGGTGTCGTCGCAGGGTTTGGAGAGTTTGGCGAGTTCCTCTACCGCAGCCTTCACGGCCGTATCGATGCCGCGTTTCAGGTCCATCGGATTCATACCCGCGGCGATGGACTTGTGCCCCTCTCGCAGCAGCGCGTGGGCCAGTACCGTGGCGGTGGTGGTGCCGTCGCCGGCGACATCTGCGGTCTTGGACGCAACTTCTTTGACCATCTGTGCGCCCATGTTCTGGAACTTGTCCTTGAGTTCGATCTCCTTCGCCACGGAAACGCCGTCTTTGGTCACTCGCGGCGCGCCAAAACTTTTGCTCAGTACCACGTTGCGGCCTTTTGGGCCGAGTGTGGCTTTGACGGCATTTGCCAGGATATTTACGCCGGTCAGCATGCGCTCGCGGGCGTCATCGGAAAACTTTAAGGCCTTCGCACTCATGCGGCTTTCTCCTGCTGTTGGGTCGGTTCAACGATGGCGAGGATGTCGGACTCCTTGACGATAAGGTAGGTCTCGCCGTCGTGTTTGATTTCACTGCCGGCGTACTGGCCGAACAGCACCCGGTCACCCACCTTGACGGCCAGCGCGCGCAATTCACCGTTATCCAGCGGCGCACCATTGCCGATGGCAATTACCTCGCCCTGGGTGGGCTTTTCTGCGGCTTTGTCTGGAATGATGATGCCGCTGGCGGTCGTGGTTTCCGCGGCGAGGCGTTTGACAACCACCCGGTCGTAGAGCGGTTTGATACTCATCGGATTTCCTCCCAATAAGCATGTGCAATTCAATGGTTGAAGATTCGAAGTCCTGGGACGCTGACCATCCCCCGACAGCGGCAAAATAGGAGCGCGAGGGGCATTTTCAAGAGGGACGCGCGGCGGATTTTGTATAATTTTTTATTATATAAAAACGGTTTTTAACAATTGAAAGCGCAGAAATCTGGCTTATAGTTTTCAGTAGGGCAATAGGATTCACGGGAGGTGGGACCATGTCGCTGCGGAACCAGCCCGACTTTGAGAGAACGCTGGCGGACTATTTCCGCAACCGGTTGGAAGAGTGCGGCCGCGAACTGGAGCCCCTGCCCCAGGAGGACACACTCTGGTATATGGGCAGCATGCTAGCCCGTTTCGGTGACAGCGATGAGCTGTTCACCTACGACCGGGGGGAGCTGGGCATCCGCCCGCTGGCACTTCTCTACAAGGACGCCCACGAGGCGGCGAGTGACTGGGAGCGCTGCCAGATACTGCGACAGTTGGGGGACCTGGCGCTGTTCCTCGGCGGGCTCTTCCCGGATAACTACGCCCGGCGCGGCATCCGGCAGGACTACTTCATCGGCATGGGCGGTGGCGCTTACGACTACCTGGCAGACAATGCGCGCGACAACCGGCACGTGTTCTCTGAACTCGCCGCTATGTTCGGCCGCTTGCTGGAACTGGTGGCGCGGGCATGCGCCAAGGAGCATCCCTACGACGCCCACGATGTGCTTGAGCTATATCAGCGCTGGCGGCGCAGCGGCGACCCGCGGCTGGCCAGGGAACTGGGCCGGCTGGGAGTCGTGCTGCCCGAAGCGGAGGGCCGCCACTGACGGCGGCCGCGCCGGAAACAGGTCAGAGGGGCAGCGGACGGGTATTACCGCGGTCATCGATCGCCACGAACACGAACTCGCCCTCGGTGACTTTCACTTGTTCCCCGGAATCCACCCGCGTCAGCCAGACTTCCACCATGCAGCGGATAGAGGAGCGACCCACTTCCAGTGGTTCGGCGTAACAGCTGACGGTGGAGCCGACAGGCACCGGGCGCAGGAACACCATATTGCCGGTAGCCACCGTGGTCACGCGGCCGCGGGCGATACTCTGGGCGAGGATGGCACCGGCCAGGTCCATCTGTGACATCAGCCAGCCGGCAAAAACGTCTCCCTGCGGGTTGGTGTCCCGCGGCATGGCCAGGGTCTGCAGGGTCAGGGTGCCGGTGGGTTGCGGCTCTTCATCAAGTGCGGACATCGGGTACTCGCGAATTGTTAGATTTATTGGGCCCCGCGCATGGGCGCGGCGGCGCATTATAGCACACAGTGCATAGATTTTAGCCAGTCGCGCTGGCGGGAAAACCCGCCTCGCCGGCCCTGCCTGACCGGTGGCCGCAGTGGCCGCTGCTTGCCCGGCGCCCCGCGGGCACCTAGAATCCGTTCCCATGCATCGTCTAGCCGTGATTTTCCTGCTGCTGTTGTTCAGCGCCCAGAGCCTCGCCGTCGCGGGGGGGCATGACTGTGGCGAGATGCACGGTATGGGCAACCCCGCCGGTGGGGCCGACATGGCGATGGATATGCACCACGATATGCCCTGTTGTGAAGACGATGCCTCCGAAGCCGCCGCCGATGCCTGGCAATGCCAGCTGAGCTGCGAGGCCGGTGCCTGCGCCGCGCCGCTGGCACTCGTGTCCTCGGACCATCCCCTGGACTTCTCCCCCGACCGTCCGCCGGCCCGCACCGAATGTGTGGACCGCCCGCTGACGCCCTCTGCAAGCCTGTTCCGGCCCCCCATCGCCGGCTGATGACCCGTTAACCGGTGCCCCGGCACCAGCGAGCCATCAACCAGACAGGATTGACACATGTTTTCCCCAATACGGGCCCGCCGGATGTGCGGCCTGCTTGCGCTGGCGTTTGCCCTGGCATCTGTGCCGGCGCCGGCAGCGGTCGATTACCAGCGCGCCCTGCAGCTTGCCCAGGAGCTGGATCCACAGGTCGCCGCAGTGCGCCAGCGGGCCGATGCGGTACAGCAGGATGCGGTAGCCGACAGCCAGTGGGCTGATCCGATGATCAAGCTCGGCGCGGTGAACCTGCCCACCGACAGCTTCGCATTCGACGAGCAGCCCATGACGCAGAAACTCGTGGGCGTGAGCCAGAAGCTGCCGCGCGGCGACAGCGCCCGCCTCACGGGTGAGAGGGGGTCGCTGCAGGCACAGGCCGGCTACGCCGATGCCGCCGACCGGGAGCTGCGCCTGGCGCTGCAGGTCAGCGAGGCTTTCCTGCGGCTGTCCGCGCAACTGGAGTCCCTGGAACTGATGCGGGAAAACCGCCACTGGCTGGTGCAACTGGTGGAGTACGACCGTGCCCGGGTGGCCACCGGCGAGGCCCAGTCCCAGCAGCTGCTGCAATCCCAGCTGGCCCTGGCGCGTCTCGATGACCGCATCCAGGCGCTGGAGGGCGAGGCCAACCGCAGTCGCGGCCAGCTC
Organism: Microbulbifer sp. JSM ZJ756; assembly: GCF_044383805.1. Taxonomy (NCBI): domain Bacteria; kingdom Pseudomonadati; phylum Pseudomonadota; class Gammaproteobacteria; order Cellvibrionales; family Microbulbiferaceae; genus Microbulbifer; species Microbulbifer sp. JSM ZJ756. Next base: position 307,225 of record NZ_JBISER010000003.1, read on the forward strand.
AGCCAGTGGATAGGCACTGCGGCCTGGGAACCGATCGATACCAGCCTGCCCGGCTGGGCGGAGACCAGTGCCTGGCTGGCGTCCCGGCCGGTGCCGGTGGCGCCGGAAACCGTTGCCGGGCACCCGGCCCTGGCGGCGGCCGCGGCCCGCGTGGAGGCCGAGGGCCGCAATGTGGATATCGCCCTCGAGGCCTACAAGCCGCAGTGGCAGTTCGAACTGAGCTACGGCCAGCGTGAACCCACGCCCACCAGCGACGGTGCCGACTTCGCCAGCGCGATGGTGTCCTTCGACCTGCCGCTGTTTACCGGCAAGCGGCAGGACCGGCGCCTGGCTGCCGCCCGCGCCCGGGAGAGCGCCGGTATCCTGCAGCGCCAGGACATCCTGCAAACCCTGCACAGCGGCCTCAATGGCGCCGCCGCCGCCGCCGACAGCCTCGCGGCGCGGCGCCACCTCTACCACACCGAACTGCTGCCTACCGCGGAAGATACCGCCGGGGCGCTGCTGAGTGGCTACGCCAGCAACACCGCAGACCTGGATGCGGTGATCGATGCCCGGGTGGAGGCCATCGAGGCGCAGATCGACGCCGTGCAACTGGATTACGACTATTACCGCGCCCTGGCACGCGTTCGCTACTACCGCGCGGCGGCGCCCGGCGTGGAGACGCCGGCACGGGACAGCAAGTGAGCGGTGTGCAACACCGCGGATACAGGCAGCAGATGACGCCCACCCCGGTGGTGGGCCCGATGGGAAACTGAATAATGCAGAAAGCACCGATAAAAGCATCGATATTGGTCGCTACCGCAGCAATCGTCGGCGTAATGCTGGGCTGGTGGCTCAGTGGCAACGGCGATGGGAGCGGTATGGATGACGGGGCCAGCGGTGAGCGCAAGATCCTCTACTGGGTCGCACCCATGGACCCCAACTACCGCCGCGACGGACCCGGCAAGTCCCCCATGGGGATGGACCTGATCCCGGTCTACGAGGGCGAGGAACCCGGTGATGCGCCGGGGACCGTAACCATCTCCCCCGCCGTGGAAAACAACCTGGGTGTGCGCACCGCCACTGTCGAGCGCGGGCCGGTATCCGCGCCCCTTCGCACCGTGGGGATCGTGCGGCTGGACCAGGACCGCATCCGCCACCAGCACACGCGGCTGAGTGGCTGGGTGCAGAAGAGCTGGGTGACGGCCGAGGGCGACCGGGTGGAAAAGGGCCAGCCGCTGGTGGAGATCTATTCGCCGGAACTGGTCAAGGTCCAGCGGGAGTTCCTCGCCGCCCTGGGCAGTGGCAACCGGGCGCTGATCGAGGCGGCCCGCGAGCGGATGCACAGCCTGGGTATCCCCGCACGGGAAGTGCAACGGGTCGAACGCGACCGCCGCGCCAGCGAGAAGGTCACGCTCTATGCCGATGCCAGTGGTTATGTGGAGACACTGGGCGTGCGCAGCGGCATGTATATCACGCCGGAGAAGGCACTGGTGAGTGTCGGTCCGCTGGATACGGTCTGGGTCGAGGGCGAGGTCTTCCCGCGCCAGGGCTACGCCGTCGAACGCGGGGACAAGGTCACCGTGCGCGGGGACTTTGCCCCGGGGCGCATCTGGCTGGGCCAGGTCAGCAAGATACTGCCGCAGGTGGACGAGCCCATGCGCACCCTGACGCTCCGGGTGCAGGTGAAAAACCCGGACCAGACCCTGAGGCCGGGAATGTTTGTACGCCTGGAACTGGACGGCCGCACCGCCACTGCCCTCACTATTCCCCGCGAGGCATTGATCCGCACCGGTCGCATGGAGCGGGTGGTGCTGGCGGAAGGCGACGGCCGCTTCCGCTCGGTGCGGGTCCGTTCCGGCCACGAGTTCGGCGACCGGGTGCAGATACTCGAGGGACTGCAGGCGGGAGACCGGGTCGTTACCTCGGCCCAGTTCCTGATCGACTCTGAATCCAGCGTCAGCGCCGACCTGGGTCGCATGGATACCTCGGACCGGCCCTGGGTCGGTGCCCGGGTCCTGAGCATGCCCGATGACAACCACTATGCGCGGCTGGACCACGAGCCGGTGCCGGCCTGGGACTGGCCGGCAATGGTGATGGGTTTCTACGTGGCCGAGGAGGCGGGCGACGACCTGCGCCGGGCGATGGAGAGCGACGAGCGTATCGAGGTGCAGATCCGCGAGCGCGCCGACGGCAAGTACGAGGTGCTGGCGGTGCGGCAACCGGCGGGCGTGGACCACGGCCAGATGGAGCACGGGGAAATGGACCATGGAGACATGGATCACGGTGAGATGGATCACGACGATCACGGGGGCGAGCCGAAATGATCGCACGGATTATCCACTGGTCCCTGCACAATCGGGTCGCCGTATTGCTGGCCGCCGCGGCGCTGTGCCTGGGCGGGCTCTACAGCATGCGCAACACCCCGGTGGACGCGCTGCCCGACCTTTCCGACGTGCAGGTGATCGTCAAGACGTCCTTCCCCGGGCAGGCCCCGCAGGTAGTGGAAGACCAGGTCACCTACCCGCTCACCACGGCGATGCTGTCGGTGCCCGGTGCGGTCACCGTGCGCGGTTACTCGTTTTTCGGCGATTCCTACGTGTACGTCCTGTTCGAGGACGACGTCGACCTCTACTGGGCCCGCTCGCGGGTGTTGGAGTACCTGAGCCAGGTGGCGCCGCGGCTGCCCGCCGGGGCCCAGCCGGAGTTGGGCCCGGATGCGACCGGCGTGGGCTGGATCTTCAGTTACGCGCTGGTGGATCGCAGTGGCAATCACGACCTGGCACAGCTGCGCTCGCTGCAGGACTGGTTCCTGAAGTACGAGCTGCAGACCATTGCCGGGGTGTCAGAGGTGGCCACCGTCGGGGGTATGGTGCGGCAATACCAGGTGGTGGTGGACCCCCTGCGCCTGCGTGCCTATGACCTGACCCTGGCACAGGTGCGCAGCGCCATCGAGCGCGGCAACCGCGAGACCGGCGCCTCGGTGGTGGAGATGGCCGAGGCCGAATACATGGTGCGGGCCAGCGGCTATATCGAGGGCGTCGACGACCTGCGCCAGATTCCCCTGAAAGTGGATGACAGCGGCACGCCGCTGCTGCTCGGCGATGTGGCCGAAATCCGCACCGGGCCGCAGATGCGCCGCGGCATTTCCGAGCTCGATGGTGAGGGCGAAGTGGTCGGCGGTGTGGTGGTGATGCGCTTCGGCGACAATGCCCGCGCCGTGATCGAGCGGGTTACCACCCGCCTGGACGAGTTGCAGCAGGGCCTGCCGGAGGGCGTGGAAATCGTGCCCACCTACGATCGCAGCAAGCTGATCGACGATGCGGTGGACAACCTGGCCCACAAGCTGGTGCAGGAATTTATCGTGGTGGCACTGGTATGCGCCCTGTTCCTGTTCCACCTGCGCTCGTCGCTGGTGATTGCCATCAGCCTGCCCCTGGGCATCCTGGGTGCGTTCGTGGTGATGCACCTGCAGGGCATCAACGCCAACATCATGAGCCTGGGGGGTATCGCCATCGCCATCGGCGCCATGGTGGACGGCGCCATTGTGATGATCGAGAACCTGCACAAGCACCTGGAGCGCACACCTCTCGCAGAACGCGAGCACTGGTCTGAGCGCAAGCGCTGGCAGGTCGTGGCCGAGTCGGCCAGTGAGGTGGGGCCGCCGCTGTTCTTCAGCCTGCTGATCATCACCCTGAGCTTCCTGCCGGTGTTTGCCCTGGAGGGCCAGGAGGGCCGGTTGTTCGCGCCGCTGGCCTACACCAAGACCTACGCCATGGCGGTGGCTGCCGGACTCGCCATTACCCTGGTACCGGTGCTGATGGGCTATTTTGTCCGCGGCCGCATCCGGCCAGAGCAGGACAACCCCATCAACCGGGGGCTGGCGGCCGCCTACCGGCCGGCACTGGCGCTGGCGATCCGGTATCCGCGTACTGTGCTGGCAGTGGCGTTGCTGTTGCTTGCCAGTGCCCTGTACCCACTGTCGCGCACCGGCAGTGAGTTTATGCCACCGCTGGATGAGGGCGACCTGATGTATATGCCCAGCACCTACCCGGGCATTTCCATCGGCAAGGCGCGCGAACTGCTGCAGCAGACCGACAAGCTGATCAAGTCGGTACCGGAAGTGGCGCAGGTGTGGGGCAAGATCGGCCGCGCGGATACCGCCACCGACCCGGCGCCGCTGACCATGATCGAGACCATCATCCGCTTCAAGCCACGGGACCAGTGGCGCCCGGGGATGACACCGGACAAGATCCGCGCGGAGCTCGACGCCGCCGTGCAGCTGCCCGGGGTCACCAATGCCTGGGTGATGCCGATCAAGACCCGTATCGACATGCTCGCTACCGGCATCAAGACCCCGGTGGGGATCAAGGTGGCCGGGCCCGACCTGGGCGAGATCGAGCGCATCGGCACTCGGCTGGAGAAGATCCTCGGCGGCCTGCCTGGTACGGCGTCGGTTTATGCCGAACGGGTGGCCGGAGGCCGCTATATCGATGTGGATATCGATCGCCGGGCCGCGGCCCGCTACGGGTTGAATATTGCCGACGTCCAGTCAGTGGTGGACACCGCCATCGGCGGCCGCAATGTCAGTGAGACCGTGGAGGGCCTGGAGCGCTACCCGGTGAACCTCCGTTATCCACAGGCGTGGCGCGATTCCCCGGAGGAAATGCGCCAGCTGCCGCTGGTGGCACCCAACGGCAGCCACCTGGCCCTGGGGGATGTGGCGCGCATCGAGGTACGCGACGGCCCGCCGATGATCAAGACCGAAAATGCGCGACCCAACGGCTGGATCTACGTGGACATCACCGACGTGGACCTGGGCTCCTGGGTCGACCGGGCGCAGCAGACGGTAGCGGAGCAGCTGGAGCTGCCGCCGGGTTATTCGCTGATCTGGTCCGGCCAGTACGAGTATATGGAGCGGGCGCGGGAGCGGCTGGCGGTGTTGCTGCCGCTGACCCTGGGGATCATCGTGCTGCTGCTGTACCTGAGCTTCCGCCATGTGGGCGAGGTGCTGGTGATCATGGGCAGCCTGCCGCTGGCCCTGATCGGCGGCCTGTGGCTGCTCTACTGGCTGGGCTACAACCTGTCGGTGGCGGTGGGCGTGGGCTTTATCGCCCTCGCTGGCGTCGCCGTGGAGATCGGCGTGATCATGCTGGTGTACCTCAACCAGGCCTGGCAGCGGGTGCGCGAGGCACGCACGGTCGATGGTACCGCATTGCGCCGCGCCGACCTGGAGCAGGCGATCCGCGAGGGGGCTGGCCAGCGTATGCGGCCGGTGCTGATGACCACTGCGACGGTATTTATCGGCCTGGTCCCGGTGATGGTTGGCAGCGGCGTGGGGTCGGAAGTGATGCAGCGAATCGCGGCGCCGATGGTGGGTGGTATGGTCAGCGCCATGCTGCTGACGCTGCTGGTGATCCCGGCGATTTTTCGCCTGTGGAAGGGGCGTCGCTTGCGGGACTGATTGTTGTTCGCCGCCCCGCAGCCCCGGCTAGTTGCTGAGCTGGGTCGGCAGCCAGGTGGCCAGTGACGGCCACAGGGCCAGCAGGCACAGCACCAGCAGCTGGATGGCGATAAACGGCATCACCCCGCGATAGATGGCCCCGGTTGCCACTGCCTCCGGTGCGACCCCGCGCAGGTAGAAGAGCGCAAAGCCGAATGGTGGGGTGAGGAAGGAGGTCTGCAGGTTGATGGCAATCATGATGCCCAGCCACACCGGGTCCACGCCCATGGCCAGCAGAACCGGCCCCACAATCGGCACCACCACGAAGGTGATCTCGATAAAGTCGAGGATAAAGCCCAGCAGGAAGATCACCACCATTACCAGCAGGGTGGCCCCCACCACCCCGCCCGGCAGGCTGTTGAAGAAGCCGGTTACCATCTCCTCGCCGTCGTAGCCGCGGAATACCAGCGAGAACAGCGACGCGCCGATCAGGATCGCAAACACCATGGCCGTCACCTGCAGCGTGCTGCGGCCCACTTCCCCTGCACGATCCCAGTTGAGCGCGCCGCGGCCGAAGGCCAGCAGGCCCGCCCCCAGTGCACCCACGGCCGCTGCCTCGGTGGGGGTGGCGGCGCCGCTGATAATGGAACCCAGCACCAGCACCATCAGCGCGATGGGTGGCAGCAGGCTCTTCAGGATTTCCACCGGCTCCACCCGCTCTTCGCGGCTGTCGCCAGCCGCGACGTCCGGCTCCCGCCGCGCCACAAAAAGCAGGTAGACGATGTAAGCGCCCACCAACAGCAGGCCCGGCACAATGGCGCCCACGAACAGGTCACCCACGCTCACCGGCTTGGGATTGAAGATGCCCGCCGACAGCTGTGCCTGCTGGTAGGCGTTGGAGAGGGTATCCCCCAGCAGCACCAGGGCAATCGAGGGCGGGATGATCTGTCCCAGGGTGCCGGTTGCGCAGATGGTGCCGGTGGCCAGGCGGGGGGAATAGCCGCGCTTCAGCATGGTGGGCAGGGACATCAGGCCCATGGTCACAACCGTGGCGCCCACGATGCCGGTGCTGGCGGCCAGCAGCGCGCCTACCACTACCACGGATACCGCCATGCCCGCCGGCACGCGGGAGAAGACCCGGGCCAGGTTGACCAGCAGTTCCTCGGCAATCCGTGCCCGCTCCAGCATCACGCCCATCAATACGAACAGCGGCACCGCCATCAGGGTGCCATTCTGCATGATGCCAAACAGGCGGTCGGGGAAAGCGCGTAGCAGCTCCGGGTCGAAGGCGCCGGCAACGATACCCAGCCCCGCTGCCAGCAGCGCGGTGCCGCCCAGGGTGAAAGCCACCGGGTAGCCGAACATCAGCGCGGCGCAGACCGCGAGAAACATCAACAGGGGAACCAGTTCCATCATGCGCTCATCTCCTCAGCCACGCGGGGTGAGGACTTGCTGACCGCTTGCGGCTTTGGGGGCGCGGACTCCACCTGGACCAGGGTTGCCAGGGCACGGGCCAGCTGCGCCACGCCCTGCAGTGCCAGGGTGAAGGCGGCCAGCGGGACCAGGCTCTTGAGCAGGAAGATACCGCCCAGGCTGTCGGCGCTGGCGCCGGCCTCGCGTACCGCCCAGCTGCTGGTGACGAAATGCCAGCTGCCAGCGAGGATGAACGCGCACAGGGGCAGCAGGAACACCAGGGTACCCACCGCATTGACCCAGGCTTTCCCCCGCGGGCCCATGCGGCGGTAGAAGACGTCGACCCGCACGTGGGAATCGGTCTGCAGCGCATAGGCCAGGCCCAGCATGAATACCGCACCGTGCAGGTAGACAACGGTGTCCTGCAGCGCCAGCGAGCCGCCATTGAAACCGTAGCGCAGTATCACCACGGCACTCTGCAGCAGCACCATTGCCAGGGTAAACCAGCCCAGCAGGCGGCCGGTTGCTGTGGCCAGCCGGTCGAGTCCGCGTGCGCAACCCAATAAGGGGGACATGGGGAAGCCTCTCTCTTCATCTTATTGTTCTGTTGCAGAGAGTAACCCCGGCGCCAGTTTCACGCCAGAGGTCGCGCCACGCCGGCTCCGGGCAGGTACTGGTGGTGCGCGCGGGTGGCGGATTGGGCAAATATGGCGGCATGTAACCTGTTTGTCACATTCCGTTCATAGAATCGTCACCCGTTCTACCTAGCATCGCCGCGTGAAACAAATTCAGAACACACCGGAGTTAAACATGAACAAGCGCCCTGTCAGCAAGATCGTGGCCTCCTCACTGGCGGTCCTGACGATTGCAGCTTCCCAGGCGGCCCTGGCGGCCCGCGATCATATCAGCATCGTCGGTTCCTCAACCGTATACCCGTTTACCACCACTGTGGCCGAGCGTTTCAGCCGCGCGACCCAGTTCAAGACCCCGGTGGTTGAATCCACCGGTACCGGCGGCGGCATGAAGCTGTTCTGCCAGGGCGTGGGTGAGGGCACTGCCGACATCACCGGCGCCTCGCGCCGTATCAAGCAGTCCGAGCTGGAGATGTGTAACAGCAACGGCGTGGACGTGGTGGAAGTGCAGGTGGGCTACGACGGCATCGTCCTGGCCAACGCCAAGGGTGCCGAGCAGTTCGAGCTGTCACGCAAGGACATCTTCCTGGCCCTGGCCAAGGAAGTCCCCAACCCGGACGGTTCCGAGACCCTGGTCGCCAACCCCTACAAGACCTGGAAAGAAGTGAACCCGGCGCTGCCCGATACCGATATCGAGGTGCTGGGACCGCCCCCCACTTCCGGTACCCGCGACGCCTTCGCCGAGCTGGCGATGGAGGGCGGCTGCAAGAAGTTCGACTGGATTGCCGCCAAGAAAAAAGAGGACAAGAATGCCTACAAGGCAATCTGCCATAACATCCGTGAAGACGGTGCCTATATCGAGGCCGGCGAGAACGACAACCTGATCGTCAACAAGCTGGTGGCCAACCCGGACGCCCTTGGTATCTTCGGCTTCAGCTTCCTGGACCAGAACGCCGATAAGGTGCACGGTTCCATCATCGAGGGTGAAAAGCCCACGTTTGACAGTATCGCCGAGCAGAGCTATCCGGTATCCCGCCCGCTGTTCATTTACGTGAAGAAGGCGCACGCCAATGTGATCCCGGGCATGAAGCAGTTCCTGGCCGAGTTCACCAGCGAGCGCGCCTGGGGCGAGGACGGCTACCTGGCCGACAAGGGCATGATCCCGCTGCCGATGGCCAAGCGCCAGCAGGTGGCCCAGAACGTACGCAAGCTGAATGCCCTGACCAACCTGGCGAAGAAGCAATAACAGTTTGATAACAGGATAACTTCTCAATCAGAGAAGCAGGTAAACGGATTTACCGGCCAAGCCCGCAAGGGCTTGGCCTTTCTCGTATTGGAAAGGCCCTGCTGGGCAATGAATTCACAGTAAAAAGTCCGGATAATGCCCGGCGCAAATACCTGAACGCACGGAAATTCGATGCAGACACCAACTTTATTCGCCCTGCTGTTGCTGCTGGTGCTGGTGGCCTACGGCACCGGCTTCAGCCGCGCCCTGGCGGCGGCCCGCAGTCGCGGTGGCATGCGCAACCTGGCAGCCCTGCCCAGCTATTACGGTACCCACACCGCGCTCTGGTGCGGCCTGCCGGCGCTGTTGCTGCTGGGGGCGTGGCTGGCCTTTGACGACCCGATCATCCGCTCGCTGGTGATGGGTACCATCGAGGACAAGCCGGATACCATCGCCGGCCGCGACCTGCTGTACGCGCAGATCCAGAATGTGGCGGCGGGCAACCTGTTCGGTGAGCCCAGCGCCCAGGTCAAGGCTGCGGCGGAGCGGCTGCAGGGCCTGCAGGGAACCGCGGCGGTACTGCAGACGGTGATCGTGCTGATCCTGTCGGCGGGGCTGGGTGCGTTCACCCTGCTGCGGTTCTCGCCGGAACTGCGCGCGCGGGAAAAGGTGGAAAAAGTCCTGCGTGGGGTGCTGGTGACCTGTGCCAGCGCCGCGATCCTGACCACCGTCGGCATCCTGCTGTCGGTGCTGTTCGAGTCCCTGCGCTTCTTCCAGTCGGTGCCGGTGACCGAGTTCCTGTTTGGCCTGCACTGGAGCCCGCAGATGGCCCTGCGCGCCGACCAGGTGGGCTCCAGTGGTGCCTTCGGTGCGGTGCCGCTGTTTACCGGCACCCTGATGGTCTCCGCCATCGCCATGTTCGTTGCGGTCCCGGTGGGCCTGATGTCCGCCATCTACCTGGCTGAGTACGCCAGCAAGCGCGTGCGTTCCCTGGCCAAGCCGGTACTGGAGATCCTCGCCGGCGTGCCCACCGTGGTTTATGGCTTTTTCGCAGCGCTGACCGTGGCGCCGTTCGTGCGCGAGATGGCCACCTCCATTGGCCTCGAGGCGTCCAGCGAGAGTGCGCTGGCGGCGGGACTGGTAATGGGGGTGATGATTATCCCGTTTGTGTCGTCGCTGTCCGACGACGTGATCAACGCAGTGCCCCAGTCCCTGCGCGACGGTGCCCTGGGGCTGGGTTCCACCCACTCGGAGACCGTGCGCAAGGTGGTGATCCCGGCGGCGTTGCCGGGCATCGTCGGTGGTGTGCTGCTGGCAGTCTCGCGCGCCATTGGCGAGACCATGATCGTGGTGATGGCCGCCGGCCTGGCCGCCAACCTCACCGCCAACCCGCTGGAGTCGGTTACCACTGTGACGGTGCAGATCGTCACCCTGCTGGTGGGCGACCAGGAATTTGACAGCCCCAAGACCCTGGCCGCGTTTGCACTGGGCCTGATGCTGTTTTTGTCCACGCTGGTGCTGAACTTTATCGCCCTGCACGTCGTGAAAAAATACCGGGAACAGTATGACTGATTTAACCCAAGACCAGGTGCGCGAGCGTATCGAGCAGAGCCTCGCCGGCCGCCACCGCAAGGAAAAGCTGTTTCGTGGCCTCGGTATTGCCAGTATTGCCTTCGGTATACTGGCGGTGCTGGTGCTGTTCACCGATATCATCAGCAAGGGCAGCGGCGCCTTTGTACAGACCGCGGTGCAGCTGGAAGTGACCTACGACCCCGCGGTGCTGGGCATCGACACGGTCGATGACGAGAGCCTCACCTGGGCCAACTTCACCGGTGTGGTGCGCGAGGCACTGCGCGCGCGTTTCCCGGATGTCAGCAGCCGCGGCGAGAAGCGCCAGCTCTACACGCTGGTCTCCACCGGTGCGCCCTTTACCCTGCGAAACCGCCTGCAGGCCAACCCGGAACTGCTGGGGAAGACCGAGAAGGTCTGGTTTGCCGCCGACGACGATGTGGACACCTATTACAAGAGCCTCGACGACTCGGCCGAGGGTTTCCGTGGCCGCACCTCCGACCAGATGGCCGCGTGGGTGGCGCAGCTGGCGGACAGTGGCGAGCTGAAGAAGCGTTTCAACACCACCTTCTTCACCAACGGCGATTCACGCGAGCCGGAACAGGCCGGTATCCGCGCGGCGCTGGTGGGCTCACTGCTTACCCTGATGGTGACCCTGGCGCTGTCATTCCCCATCGGTGTGGCAGCGGCCATCTACCTGGAGGAATTCGCGCCCAAGAATCGCTGGACCGACCTGATCGAGGTGAATATCAACAACCTCGCGGCGGTACCGTCCATCGTGTTCGGCCTGCTGGGCCTGGCGATCTTTATCAATTTCTTCGAGCTGCCGCGTTCGGCGCCACTGGTGGGCGGCCTGGTACTGACCCTGATGACCCTGCCCACCATCATTATTTCCAGTCGTGCGGCACTCAAGGCGGTACCGCCGTCGATCCGCGAGGCGGCAATGGGCATGGGCGCTTCCCGGATGCAGGTGGTATTGCACCATGTGCTGCCACTGGCCATGCCCGGCATGCTCACCGGCGCCATTATCGGCATGGCGCAGGCACTGGGTGAGACGGCGCCGCTGCTGATGATCGGTATGGTGGCTTTTATCGTCGACGTACCCGGTGGTGTCACCGACCCGGCCACTGTGCTGCCGGTACAGATTTTCCTGTGGGCGGACAGCCCCGAGCGCGCCTTCGTGGAGAAAACCTCCGCTGCGATCATGGTTCTGCTGAGCTTCCTGATCGTGATGAACGCCAGTGCCGTCTGGCTGCGCAAGAAACTCGAGCGCCGCTGGTAGCGGCTGATAAACTGGGACTGATTGCATGAATACCATGACCCTCGATGCCGGCAATGCTGCGCCGGCAGCAACCGGACAACTGGAACAGGACACTGTGGACACCAATACCAAGGTAAGCGAGACCGTCGGCCAGCCGTTGTGTGACGATGCCAAGCTGAGCATGCGCAACGTCAATGTCTTCTACGGCGAAACCCAGGCCATCCACGATGTCAGCCTGGATATTGGCCGCAACGAGGTGGTGGCCATGATCGGTCCGTCCGGTTGCGGTAAGTCCACCTTCCTGCGCTGCATCAACCGCATGAACGACACCATCGAGGGCTGCCGGGTCGATGGCGACCTGACCCTGGATGGCGAGCCGATCTACGGCCCCAAGGTGGATGTGGTGCCCCTGCGCGCGCGGGTGGGCATGGTGTTCCAGAAGCCGAATCCCTTTCCCAAGACCATTTACGAGAATGTGGCCTACGGTCCCAAGATCCACGGCATTGCCAGCCGTCGCGCCGAGCTGGACGAGATTGTCGAGAACAGCCTGCGTCGCGCCGGCCTGTGGAACGAGGTGAAAGACCGCCTGGACAAGCCCGGTACCGGCCTGTCCGGCGGCCAGCAGCAGCGCCTGTGTATCGCCCGCGCCATTGCCGTGAGCCCGGAAGTGATCCTGATGGACGAGCCCTGCTCCGCCCTGGACCCGATCGCCACCGCCCGGATCGAGGAGCTGATCGACGAGCTGCGCGAGAACTACACCATCGCCATCGTCACCCACTCCATGCAGCAGGCGGCGCGGGTAAGCCAGCGCACCGCTTACTTCCACCTGGGTCACCTGGTGGAAGTCAACGATACCGAGACGGTGTTCACCAATCCGCAGCACGAACTGACTGAAGCCTACATCACCGGCCGCTTCGGTTAAGAAGCTGGTCTACAATGGCGCTGTAAAGAAGCGACAAAACTATGGAAATGCATTTCGACCAACATATCTCCCGTCAATTCAACGAAGACCTGGAAAGCCTTAAGAGCGAGATGCTGGAAATGGGTGGCATGGTCACCCGCCAGGTGGCTGAAGCGGTGGAGTCCCTGGCCAACGCCGACAGCGAACTGGCCGAGAAAGTCCTGCGGGTGGAAAAGGAAATCGACCGGCGGGAGATGGATCTCGACGAACACGCGACCCTGATTATTGCCAAGCGCCAGCCGGCTGCATCGGACCTGCGCATGGTGATGTCGGTGATCCGTATTGCCCGCGACCTGGAGCGGGTCGGCGACGAGGCGGCCAAGATTGCCAAGATGGCCATCGCCCTTACCGAGGAAGGCACAGCCCCCCGCGGTTATACCGAGATTCGCCATATCGCCAACGCGGTGCGCAAGATGCTCAACGACTCCCTGGATGCCTTCACCCGCTTCGATGTAAAAGCGGCACTGGACACCCTGGCGGAAGATGAGCAGGTGGACATGGATTACCGCACCGCCCTGCGCGAGATGATCACTTTCATGATGGAAGACCCGCGCAGTATCTCCCGGGTAATGAATGTACTCTGGAGCCTGCGTTCACTGGAACGCATCGGTGACCACGCCAAGAATATCTGCGAGCAGGTGGTTTACCTGGTGGAGGGCGCGGATATCCGCCACGGCCACGAGGATAACCTGAAGAAGGTGTAATCCGGCCCTGCGGGCAGCATCACTATCCAGGTTGCCCGGCAGACCAGCCATAGAAAAGGCCGCTTCCCGCGGCCTTTTTTTATGCCCGCCGGTTAAACAGCTAACCTTGGCGAAACCAGTGGATTTAGTGCGGAGACTAACCGATGAAGTACTTATTCGAAGTGAAAATCCGGGAGGGCCACACGGCCGAGGAATATGCCGATGCCTGGGTGCGCGCCTCGGAGCTGATCCAGCAGGCCCCCGGTGCCCGCGGCACCGAACTGCATCGCAAGATCGGCGACCCGACCCGGCTGATTGCCATTGCCAGCTGGGACAGCAAGGAACAGCGAGACGCCATGGAGAGAAACCACAGCCCGGAGATCGATGCAATTATCCGCAGCGCCGCGCCATATGTTGAAATCACGCCCATCGGCGAATTTGAAGAGCCCGAATGGGTGGTAACCCCGACGGGCCGGTGACCCGTCAAGTTCGGGGGCTGGTTGTGGCAGCGACCCGCTGCTGCACCAGGAATAAAAAAGGCCGCTGTAAGCGGCCTTTGTGCTTCTGCCGGTAGGGGCTATTCAGCCTTTATTCCCCAACGCCTGCATCCGCGCCTGCGCCTTGGTGCCTATCTCGCCACCGGCCTTGGCTGCCGTCTGGTAGTGGCCGTAGGCGGTCTGTACATTGCCCTGCTTTTCGTACACCTGGCCCAGGAAATAATGTGCATGGGGCGTTTCCAGGTAGCGCATGGAGCGGGTCAGGTCGCGCTCGGCATCGGTGTAGTTGTTCAGCTGCGCGCTCATCAGGCCACGCTTGAGCCAGTGGGAGAAGAGCCCCGGGTTTTTCTGCACCGCCTTGTCATAGGCCCCGTGGGCGGCCTGGTACTGTTCCTTCTGCGCCAGCAGGTCGCCCTCGAGCTGGAAGAAGGCGGCCTCGCGCGGCTGCTGGCGCTGGGCCTGGCGGGTCAGGTTGAGGGCCCGGTCATACTGCTTCTCCTTCACTGCGGCCAGGGCCTTGTCATAGGTCGCGTAGGCATCCGCGTCGCGCTTCAGCTGGGCAATGGCCTGCTGGTAGGCGGCGCGGTTGGTGGCGCCACCGCTGGACAGCTTCTTGGCGTGCGCGATATTGGCATCCACCCGCGCCTGGGACGGTGGGTGGCTGGCAAACAGGGCTGCCAGGCCACCGGACTGGCTGCCCTCGGACAATTTCACAAACTTGCGCTGCAGTTCCACTGCGCCCTGGGGGTTGTAGCCGGCGGCGGCCATATACCGCATGCCGTACTTGTCCGCCTCCAGTTCGTCGCCACGGCCGTGGCGGGCAATATAGGCGGAGCCGCCCAGCTGGCCACCGAGCGAGACCAGGTCGCCGTAACCGGTGCTCTGGGTGGCGGCGCCCAGTACCGCCAGGCCCGCGCCGAGGACCTGCTGCTGGGACATGGCAGCGGCTGAATGGCGCGCCGCGGCGTGGACGATCTCATGGCCGAGTACCGCCGCCAGCTCCGCCTCGTCCTCCAGCAGTGTCAGCAGCCCGCGATTGACCGCGATCTTGCCGCCGGGCAGCGCCCAGGCATTGGGGGTACCGTTGTTCAGCACCACGAATTCGTAGGGCAGCTGCGGCTGGTCGGAAACCCGCGCCAGCTTCTGGCCCACCCGGCTGACATAGTCCTGCAGGGACTTGTCGACCACATATTCACCGCCCTGTTGCTGCTGGGTGATGGGGTACTGCTTCTCCCCCAGGGCCACTTCCTGCCCCTGGGAAATCAGTGATAGTTCCTGTTTGCCGGTGACGGGATTGACCGCGCAGCCGGACAGCAGGGTGACGGCCAGTCCGGCCGCGGTGAGTGCACGCGAGATCATTGTCTCCTCCCTGTATAATGCCTGGATTAGTTGCGACCTATTTTACACAGTCCCGGGAGAGAGGTTATGACGGCACTGCAGATTATTGAACTGTTCGCGGGCGTGGACCCCGAAGGCCAGCCGGTGGTGGAGCGGCTGCAGGTGCGGGTCAATGAGGACGACAGCTGCCAGCTGGTGCGCTCCCCGGCGTTTATCAAGGGGATCGCCAGCGGCGATACCATCAAGGTGAAGAAGGACACCCAGGAGTTTGAGCTGGTCAAGCGCTCGGGCAACCTGGCGATCAGGGTGTTGTGCCGCGGCGACAGCGCGAAGCTGTCCGACCAGCTCACCCCGCAGCTGGAAAAGCTCGGCGGCGAGCTGGACATGGAGACCCCGCGCCTGCTGGTTTACAGCATCCATGTCAGCTGCGGCTTCGCCAATATCGAGCATATACTCAACAGCGTCTGCGACGGTGCCAACAGTGTCTGGAACTATGGCAACGTCTACGACCCGCAGGACGGCCAGACACCGCTCAACTGGTGGACGGAAATTCTCAAGCCGGAGTAACCCCGGCTTTTGGACCGTCCGCCCACTTGCACCGACCAACAATCCAGCCAACCAAGGAAACCGATGTTAATCGTTATCTCCCCAGCCAAGACCCTGGATTACGACAGTGAAATACCGGAGCTGGACACCACCCAGCCCGAGTTCCTCAGGGATTCCGCCACACTGGTCAAGGAGCTGCGCGCGCTGGGCCCGCAGGATATCTCCAGCCTGATGAAAATCTCGGACAAGCTGGGCGTGCTCAACTATGACCGCTTCCAGCAGTGGAAGCGGCCTTTCACCGACAGGAACGCCCGCCCCGCCCTGCTCGCCTTCAAGGGCGATGTCTATACCGGCCTCGAGGCAGAGACGATGGGCAAGCGGGATTTCAACTACGCGCAGAAGCACCTGCGCATGCTCTCGGGCCTCTATGGCCTGCTGCGCCCGCTGGACCTGATGCAGCCCTACCGGCTGGAGATGGGCACCAGGTTTGCCAACTCCCGGGGCAAGAACCTGTACGAGTTCTGGGATGGCAAGATTACCGCAGCGCTGAACGAACAATTGCAGGGACTCAAGAGCCGGGAACTGGTCAACCTGGCTTCCAACGAGTACTTCAAGGCGGTGAAGCCAAAGCAACTGGAAGCCGAGGTCATTACCCCGCACTTCCGCGACCTGAAAAACGGCGAGTACAAGATGATCAGCTTCTTCGCCAAGAAGGCCCGCGGCATGATGAGCCGCTGGGCCATCGACAAGCGTGTAAAGAAGGCGGCGGAGCTGAAAGACTTCGATGTGGCCGGTTACGCGTACAACGCCGGACTGTCGAACGGCAACGACTGGGTCTTTACCCGCGACGAGGCCCAGTGAGCGAAACCGGACTGCCCGACGCGCCGGCCTGCGGGCGCAACCGCGCGCCCATTCTCGGTGAATTGCGCCGCCTGCTGGCCGACAGCCGCTCGGTGCTGGAAATCGGCAGCGGCACCGGCCAGCACGCGGTCTATTTTGCCCCGCGGCTGCCGCACCTGTGCTGGCAGTCGTCGGACCGGGCCGATAACCTGCCCGGTATCCGGGCCTGGCTGGCTCACTGTCCCTCACCCAACCTGCCACCACCCCTGGAGCTGGATGTGGACCGGGCCTGGCCGGAGTTGCAGGTAGATGCGGTGTTTACCGCCAACAGCCTGCATATCATGGCAGAATCCTCGGTGGCGGCGCTTTTCCGGCAGCCGCCGCGGGTATTGCGCCCCGGTGGCCAGCTGCTAGTGTACGGTCCCATGAAAATTGCCGGCGATTATATTGGGCCGGGCAATGCCGACTTCGACCAGTGGCTGCACCAGCGGGATCCGGCCAGCGGGATTCGCGACCTGGAGTGGCTGGATGGCCTGGCGGCGGCCGCGGGCCTGGAGCGCCGCGAGCTGAATTTCCTGCCGGCCAATAACCAGCTGGTAGCCTGGCGCAATCGCGCGGCGCCGGCTGGTTACAGGCAGTCGACAACAAGCAGTTATCAATAACGAGGTGAGCTGATATGCCCCAGTGGCTCGAGATTGCCGTGGTGATGGCGTTTGCCATTGCCGCCGTGTTTTTCCTGGCGAAATACCGCGAGACCGCGGCCACCCTGCACGAGAGTGAGCGGATGAAAAAGCGGCTCTCCAGCGAGCTGACCCGCTACCGGGATGCCACCACCCTGCGCGCCCTGCGCGATGCGCTGGTGGGCAGTAACGGCCTGCCAATAGACGATGAGGGCCGCGAACACCTGCTGGTCCGCGACGGAGATATGCAGCTCTACCACCTGACCCTGCGGCGCCAGTGCAATGCCGTGGGTGAAGGCGAGAAAGTGACCTATACGAAGGATGGCAAAGAGGTCGAGCTCGAGGAGCTGAACCAGTAACGCCCCCGCCCGTTCCCGGGATCAGGCGGCGCTGCTGGTTGCCAGGCGCTGTTCCGGGAAATGCAGGGTGAAAGTACTGCCCCGCCCGGGACTGCTGTGTACGGTCATCTCGGCCCCGTGGCGCAGCAATACATGCTTGACGATGGCCAGCCCCAGGCCGGTGCCGCCGCTCTCCCGGGAGCGCCCGGCGTCCACCCGGTAAAAGCGCTCGGTCAACCGCGGGATATGGATGGGATCGATACCGATGCCACTGTCGCGCACGGCGAAGTGGCCGCCCCGGCCATCGACCCACCAGCGCAGCTGGATCGGCCCGCCCTCCGGGCTGTACTTGACCGCATTCAGCACCAGGTTGGCAAAAGCGCTGTGCAGCTCGGTGGCATCGCCGGTGATGATTGAATCCTGCTGGCAGTCCACCGTGATTTCGTGGCGGCCGCCACTGAAACTTCGCGCCTCCTGAGCAACCCGTTCCATCAGCTCGCTGACAGTAATCTTTTCCCGCCCGCTTTCCCGCTCCGAGGTTTCCAGTCGCGCCAGCAGCAACAGGTCATTGACCAGCGCCGTCATGCGAGCGGTCTGCTCACGCATCTGCGCCATGGGCCGCTGCCAGGGTTGTGGCGCCATCCCGCTGCCCTCGAGGGTCTCCAGGTAGCCGGCAATCACGGTCAGCGGTGTGCGCAATTCATGGGAAACATTGGCGACAAAGTCCCGGCGCATCTGCTCCAGGTTGTGCAGCCGGGTGATGTCCCGCACGATCACCAGCGCCTCGTCGCGGCCGTAGCGGGTGAGTTCCAGCTGCAGGATGCGGGCGTCATTGCCCGGCGCGGGCATGGTCAGCGGGCCGCGGGCGCCGGGTTCGTTATTGTGGATATAGCGCACGAAGCCGGGGTCGCGGACAAAGTTGACCAGTGGCTGGCCGGCGTCTTCCGGGCGCAGCTTCAACAGCTCACCGGCGGCGGGGTTCCACCAGGCCAGGTTGCCGTCGTCTTCCAGCGCCACGATACCCTCGCGCAGGGCACTGGTGCTCTCCTGCACCCGGCGCAGCATGGCGTGGAGTTTCTGCTTTTCGCGCCGGTGGCGGCGCTGCAGGCGGTAGAAATCGTCCGAGATCTCGCCCCAGATGCCGAATACGGTGGGGGCAGGGCCGCGACGGCCGTTGGCCAGCCAGCGATTGAAGCGGTGCTGCTGGGCGAGGATCCAGAAGAGGTAGACCCCCAGGCCCAACACAAGCGCCCAGCGCCATTCAGTGGTGGCAAAGCCGAATATTGCCGTGCCGAGGGCGATCACCGCGAAGCGGGAAAACTCGCCGATACTCCGTTCCAGCATAGTGGTGGGCTGTCTCCGGTCTGCGGATGGGCGTACGGCGAGTGGCCGCCGCCTCTGGTCCGGCTCGGGTCAGGTTGCTCGTTGTCTGGTGGTACGGCTTCCAGCGACGGGCCGTGCCGCAGGTCGCGCAGGGCGAATTCTTACACTTTCTCGGCGGTTTGCACAGAAAAGCGATACCCGGTGCCGCGCACCGTCTGGATAAAGCGGTCGTGACCGTCGACGGCGAGGGCCTTGCGCAGGCGCCGGATATGAACATCGACGGTGCGCTCTTCGACGTAGACATTGCCGCCCCAGACATGGTCCAGCAACTGGGTACGGGTGTAGGCGCGCTCCTGGTGGGAGAGGAAAAATGTCAGCAGGCGGAACTCGGTGGGGCCCATATCCACTGCCTGGCCCTTGATGCTTACCCGGTGACTGATGGGGTCCAGCACCAGGTCGCCGGCGGTGAGCGGTTCCTCCGGGGTGGAGGGGCCGGCACGACGGAGCACCGCTTTCAGGCGGGCAACCAGTTCGCGCGGGGAAAACGGCTTGGTGATGTAATCGTCGGCGCCGGTTTCGAGGCCCTTGATCTTGTGGTCCTCTTCGCCCTTGGCGGTCAGCATGATGATGGGCAGGGTCGAGGTGAGCTCGTCCCGCTTCAGGCGCCGGGCCAGCTCGATCCCGGATACATCGGGCAGCATCCAGTCGAGCAGGATCAGGTCCGGCCGCTCGTCGATTACCAGTGCGTGCGCTTCCTGCGCGTTTTCAGCCTCGATACAGCGGTAATCCGCCATTTCCAGTGCCACCCGTAGCATATCGCGCACGGGAGCTTCATCGTCGACGATGAGAATCGTTTTGCTGTCCATGTAACTGTCACACCCTACTGTCGGTGGGGTCATTTAACGGCATTTTAGTGACAACCATATGACAGTCACCCTGTGCCGTGACAGGTTTGTTCAGCCGAACAGGAAAGAGAAAAATATACCCGCAAAAACGACACCGCCTACCCAGTTGTTGTTCAGGAAGGCCTGAAAGCAGGGTGTTCTTTCCCGGTCGCGCACCAGCCACTGCTGGTACGCGAACAGCCCGGCGGCGACCAGCACGCCGGCATAATAGACAGCTCCCAGCCCGAAGCGCGGGCCCACCAGCAGCAGCGACGTTACCACCAGCAGCTGCAGGACGGCGGTCATGGGCCGGTCCAGCTCGCCGAACAGTACCGCGGTGGACTTGACCCCGATCTTCAGGTCGTCATCCCGGTCCACCATGGCATAGAAGGTGTCGTAGGCCACTGTCCACAGCAGGTTGGCGGTATACAGCAACCAGGCCTCGGCTGGCACCTCGCCCCGCACCGCTGCGAATGACATGGGAATGCCCATGCTGAAGGCCGCGCCCAGCACCACCTGCGGCAGGTGGGTATAGCGCTTGGCGAAGGGATAGCAGAATGCCAGGGCCACCGCCGGCAGTGACAGCAGGATCGTCAGCCTGTTGGTGGTCAGCACCAGCAGCAGGGCCACCAGGCTCAGGCCGACAAACAGCCACACCGCGGAGGCCGGAGTGATTTTACCGGTGGCCAGCGGGCGGCCCGCAGTGCGCTTTACATGGCCGTCGATACCCCGGTCGGCGAAGTCATTGATTGCGCAGCCGGCGGCACGCATCAGGATCACGCCCAGGGTGAATACCGCAAACAGGTGCAGGCCGGGCCAGCCGCCGGCCGCCAGCCACAGTGCCCACCAGGTGGGCCACAGCAGCAACAGTGAGCCGATCGGGCGGTCCAGTCGCGCCAGCTGCCAGTAAGGGAGCGCTGCGGGCCAGCGCTGGGAGAGTTGTTGACTGATCACGTGTTCTGTCCCCTTCCCGGCTGCCGTCCCGCCATGGGCGGGCAGTCGGGATCAAAAGCCTGCAGGAATGTCTCCGCCACCAGCAGCGGCCGGTGATGCAGCCAGAAAGTCGAGCGCCGTCCCCAGGCCAGTTCCGACTCGCCCGCCAGTTCCGGCAGGGCGCATTGCGGGTTGCGCCGCTGGCGGTTCAGCACAATCGGGTCTCGCCGGATGCCCGGTTCACTGAACAACAGCTCGCCCAGCGGGCGGCTGTCCAGGTGGCGCAATTGCCGCGCGGGCCCGCGCAGGGTCTGTTCCGGCAAAACGCTGCGGGCATAGACCCAGGGGGTGTCGTTGCCGTACAGCAGCACTTCGCGCACCAGCGCCAGTTGCCGGTTGCGCAGTCCGAGTTCGCGTCGCTCCTCGAGGTTGGGTTGCGCCCAGCGCTGGTCCAGCACCTGTACCCGGAACCGGTTGGCGCTCAGCTGCCGCAGCGCCGCCGTCAATGAGCCGGGATGCAGCAGCCACGCCAGCAGCGGAGCCGGCGGCCGGCAGTGCAGGGACTCCAGCGGCTGCCTGAACCACTGGCCCACAGGTGCGTAAGGAGACTGGTACAACACAAACCCCGGAGCAAAACCAAAGGCGCTATTGTACCCCGGCCTGCGGCCCGGTAACCAATTCCGCCACCCGACTTTTGCCGAAGGCCGCGGCTGCCGATATAGTGGCCGTTTGCGCAAAGCGGAACCTATCCGGTCCCCCGACCCGCACCAGCGCACCGGTTCCTGCACGGAAAGTATCGTGCGGGCCTGCGGCACGGGGCCAAACAATCGTGGAGAACTGCAACAGACATGGGTCTCACTACAAGAATACTCCTGGGGATGCTGGCCGGCATCGTGGTCGGGGTCGTCATCTATGCCGTCGGCCACACCCTGATGCCGGGCAGCAGCCTGGCCCACTTCCTCGACACATACCTCGCCGGTGGCCTGTTCGATATCATCGGCCGGGTATTTATCGCCTCGCTCAAACTGATGGTGGTGCCGCTGGTGCTGGTATCGCTGATCTGTGGTGCCTGTGCCCTGTCCGAGGGGCACCGCATCGGCCCCCTGGCAGGCAAGACCCTGTTGCTGTACCTGCTCACCACCGCAGTGGCCATTTCACTGGCGCTGCTGGCGGCCCTGGTGGTGCAGCCCGGTGTCGGCGTTGAGGCCAGTGCCTCCGCGACATTCGAGGCCAAGGAGTCCCCGCCCCTGTCCGAGGTACTGGTGAATATCTTCCCCACCAACCCGGTGCAGGCCATGGCCGAGGGGAACATGCTGCAGATCATCGTGTTTGCCCTGCTGATGGGCTACGCGATCGCGCACTGCGGCGAGCCCGGCCGGCGCGTGTCGGCGTTCTTCCGCGACCTCAACGACGTGATCCTGCGCATGGTGGGCGTGCTGATGGTGTTTGCGCCCTACGGTGTCTTCGCCCTGCTCGCCAAGACCTTCGCCGAGCTGGGTTGGGGCTTCATGCTCGACCTGGGCAAATACTTCCTGGTGGTCCTGGGTGTGCTGCTGCTTCACGGGCTGGGGGTCTATTCCCTGGTGCTCAAGCTGCTGTCCGGGCTCAACCCGCTGGAACTGCTGAAGAAAATGCGCCCGGCGATGGCCTTTGCCTTCAGTACCGCTTCCTCGGCCGCCACTATCCCCGTCACACTGGCCACGGTTGAGAAGCGCCTGGGTGTGGATAACAAGGTGGCTGCCTTTACCGTACCCCTGGGAGCCACCATCAATATGGACGGCACTGCCATCATGCAGGGCGTGGCCACGGTCTTTATTGCCCAGATGTACGGCGTGGATATCGGTCTCGCCGGTTACCTCACGGTGATCCTGACCGCGACCCTGGCCTCAATCGGCACAGCGGGCGTGCCCGGCGTGGGCCTGATCATGCTGGCCATGGTACTGCAGCAGGTGGGCCTGCCGCTGGAGGGCATCGCCATTGTGATGGGTGTTGACCGGCTGCTGGATATGGTGCGCACGGCGGTTAACATCACCGGTGATTCGGTGGTCAGCACGGTGGTTGCCAACAGCGAGGGCGCCCTCTCACGGGAGGTGTTTTACGATGGTAACTACAACAGTGTGTCGGATAACAACCGGGAAGCCGTGGCTACCTAGCGGGATACGGGATCTTGCCTGAAGTGGGGTGCCCGGTAGCCAGTTGTTGCCGGCGCCCCCTCTTTACAGAAGTTGCTGGCCCGGGGTTCAGAGTGAGGCCAGCGTGCGCAGTTGCTCCGCCTCGAAGTCGTCTTCGCTCTCATCGAGCATCTCATCCACCATTTCGGCGAGCGCCCGCTTGATTGATTCCTCGGTGGTATCCTCGCCGTTGCCGCCGCCACCGAGCGGCGTTTTCGTTTTGTAGGACTCGCTGATGCGCAGGCCGGCGATGTCGATTTCCCCCGCGCGGATGACGCGCCCTTCAGAGGTGAGCCACTGGTAGCGATAGACGCCCTCCAGTTCCACCTTGCCACGCTCAAGCTTGTATTCACTGCCGGTGCGCAGGTCGCTGAAACGCTTGATGACCTTTACGTCCAGGGTGTTTTTCAGCGTGAGGTGTGCTGCCCGCTCCACCAGCGGCACCTCGCTGTCAGTGAATCGTTCGGTCAGTTGGCGCGACAGTTCATTGTGTACATGGGTGTGGTAGGTACGCAGTGCTTCGTCCTTGATGGCGGTCAGGCTGAGGCCGGCATTGGCTTTTTCCAAGAGTTCGGCAAGGCCTGCGCCGCTGACCGGCATGGGAATATCCAGCGCAATCTCGGCCGGTGCGACCCGCACCCGCGGATTGACCGCATCATCCTTGAAACCCAGGAAGTTGCCCTGGGCCCAAGTGGGTACAGACAGCACGAGCAGCAGGCCGGTCATGGCAAACCGGCGGGCGGGGAATATCATCACTGTTGTCTCCGACATATTTATTTTTATTTGTGCGACGGTGTACCGTCGTTCTTATGGGTCGCAACGCAGTGCAACCACAGGGGCGATTACCGGGAGAGACTGCTGTATTCGCCGTTGTTATGTGGGGAATAGATAACAGAAATTTTTATAGTACGCCAGTCCGCAACTGGAGTGATTTGTGGGACTAAATTTCTAAAATTAGTCACTAAGTGAAAGAGAGTGTGTTATCTCGGGAGACGGGGAATTTCCCTGGCATGTTACGCGCCAGTCGGATAGGTAGGTCCGGGAAAAAATAAAGCGCGGCACGCTGGGTTGCGCGCCGCGCCGGAGGGGTCAGATTGTAGTGCTGTATCAGCGAGACTGGCTCTTCAAAGCCAGCTGCTGCAGCCTGTCGGACTCGAATCGGTCCTCCAGTTGTTCGACGATTTCATCGGCCAGGTCGGTGAGGGCCCGCTCCACTGCCGGACCGGTGCTGTCCTCGACGGCACCGCCATCTTTGGGGGTACGCGTGATGTAGCGGCGTTCCACTTCCAGTTGCCCAAGATCAATCAGCTGCTCGTCCAACAGGCGTCCCTGCCGGTTCTTCAGCGTGTAGCGGAATTTGCCATAGACCCTGAGAGAGCCTTTCTCCGTGTCGTGGCGGCTGGACCTCATCACGTCGCGAATTTTCTGCCGGATGGCGACATCTACCGAGCTGTCCAGGACCAGGTCACCGTTCTGCCCTACCACGGGAATGTCTTCGTCTGCGAGCAGTTCGGAGATCCTGCCCTGGAGCTCAGTTTGCAGGTGGGCACTGAACCGTTCCACGGCGTCCTGTTTCAGTTTGCCGAGGCCGTTGGGCAGTGAAAGCAATAGTTGCAGGCTCTGGCCATCCATCGGGGTTGGGCCATCCAGCGAGATTTCACTGGGCCGGAGCAGCAGGCTCGGGTTGGGTGTGTCTTCGCCACCGCCAAACCACTGGGCCTGTGCCGGTACTGCGAGGCAGGCAAGCAGTGCGGACAGCAGTAGTGATTTGCAGGTACTGATTGGGCTGGCCTTTACGGGGCTCCTGTTGATGGGACTTTGAATGCGACTTATGCGACTCATTTGCATGGGACTCTCCCAGAGTGCTCTTGATGCTGTTTTCGTTCTGTCGATCCTCGGATCGGGTGAGGCAGAGGGCTCGTGTGCGGTCCCGGGATAGAGCGTTGGTTGATAACCGGCCCCGCCCCGCCCGGACTTCCCTGGTAAGGACAACCGGGCGGCGACGCGGGCAAAACCCTGCAATTCATTTGTGTGGCGCCATTGTAACGCGCCTTGGGCCCGATGCTCAGGCCTCGGCAAAGCGTGGCTTGGTTTGCAGCCAGCGCTGTACCAGCATGCGGCGCGCCGCCTCGGGCAACTCGGCAGAGGCGGCAATTTTCTGCACCAGTGGCAGCAGCGGGGCATCCCGTTGCAAGTCGGCGATACGGTGGCCGATTTCACCAGTCTGGCGCGTGCCCAGGATTTCCCCTGGGCCGCGCAGCCGCAGGTCCTCCTCGGCGATGGCAAAACCATCACTGTGCTGGCGCAGTGCCTGCAGGCGGGCCCGGCCATTTTTCGACAGGGGGCTGCCGTATAGCAGTACGCAGTGGCTGGCCACCGAGCCTCGGCCCACGCGCCCGCGCAGCTGGTGTAACTGCGCCAGGCCCAGCCGCTCCGGGTTCTCGATAATCATCAGGCTGGCGTTGGGCACATCCACACCAACCTCAATTACCGTCGTGGCCACCAGCAGGTCCACCTCCCCGGCCTTGAACGCGTTCATCACGTGCTCTTTCTGTGCGGCCTTGAGGCGCCCGTGCACCAGCGCAATGCGGACACCGTCGAGCGCTTCCGCCAGCTCCGATGCTGTTGACTCCGCAGCCTGGGCCTGCAGGCTCTCTGATTCCTCGATCAGTGTGCAGACCCAGTAGGCCTGGCGGCCCTCAGCGACGGCCTTGTGTACGCGCTCCATCACTTCATCGCGCCGCTCGCCCGAGATCGCCACGGTATTGATGGGCTGCCGGCCCGGCGGCAGCTCGTCGATTACCGAGCAGTCGAGGTCGGCAAACACCGACATCGCCAGTGTGCGTGGAATCGGTGTGGCGGTCATGATCAGCTGGTGCGGGTGCACTGGCTTGCCGCCCCCGGCAACACTCCCCTTCTGCCTTAATTCCAGCCGCTGGCGCACCCCGAACCGGTGTTGTTCATCAATAATCACCAGCGCCAGGTTGTGGAACTCCACATCCGCCTGGAATAGCGCGTGGGTACCCACCACCACGCGCGCTTCACCGGACGCAATGGCCGCAGCCTGCAACCGGCGTTCGCCGGCCTTGAGGCTGCCGGTCAGGCAGGCAACCGCGACGCCGAGCGGCTCCAGCCAGGCGCTGAAGTTGCGCCGGTGCTGCTCGGCGAGAATCTCGGTGGGTGCCATCACCGCCACCTGCGCCCCGTTGCCGATCGCCTTCAGGGCTGCGAGGGCGGCCACCAGTGTCTTGCCGGCACCCACATCCCCCTGCAGCAGCCGCATCATCGGCGTGGGCCGTGCCAGGTCTGCGGCAATTTCCCCGCAGACACGCTCCTGTGCGCCAGTCAGGCGAAACGGCAGGCGGGCGAGGAAGTCCCGCTCCAGGGCACTGTCCGCCGGCAGCGGCTGTGCCGCATCGATGTTTCCCTTGCGTCGCAGTTCCAGCAGGCTCAGGTGATGGGCCAGCAATTCCTCCAGGGCCAGGCGTTGCTGCGCTGGGTGCATCCCTTGCAACAGTTGTTCCAGATCGGCGCCTGCCGGGGGGGTGTGCAGGAAGCGCAACGCGTCGGCGAGCGGGTAGCGCATCTCCCGGGGCAGGATCGCCGGTGGCAGCAGCTCGGTAACACCGGACTGCTCCAGGCGCTCGAGCGCCTGCTGCACCAGGCCGCGCAGGCGCGCCTGGGTGACGCCCTCGGTCAGCGGGTATACGGGGGTGAGGGTGTCGGGCCGGTCCGGGGTGGAGTCGCCAATGATTTCGGTTTCAGGGTGATAGAGCTCAATGCCGGCACTGCCGCGGCGCGCCTCGCCGAAACAACGCAGGCGCACGCCGGGGCTGAAGCGCTGTTTCTGCGCTGCACTGAAGTGAAAAAAACGCAGCGACATGGTGCCGCTGCCGTCCTGCAGTCGCACCACGAGGCTGCGCCGGCGGCCGAAGACGATATCGGCGGCGCGCACCTCGCCCTCGATCACCGCATCCACGCCGGGCATCAATGCCGCAATCGGCGTTACCCGGGTGCGGTCCTGGTAGCGGTGCGGCAGGTGGAACAGCAGGTCCTGGACCGAGGAGATATGCAGGCGGGCCAGCACCTGGGCGAACTTGTCGCCCACGCCCCGCAAAGTCGTGACGGGCTGGTCGGCTGGGTTAGTCACTGGTGGATAGCTGGCACTGGTTGATGGCGTCGCGCAGTATATCGATCGCGCGATGGCGCGGGAAGCTGGCGCGCCAGGCCAGGGCCACGGTGCGCTGCGGTGCCGGGGCCTCGAACGGGCGTGTGGTGAGCAGGCCGCTGGCGTACTGCGAGGCGGTCACCGCCGACATCGGCAGCACCGTGATACCCAGGCCGGACGCCACCATGTGGCGCAGGGTTTCCAGGGAGCTGCCGTCCGCCGCAGTGCGGATACGGCCGTTGCCCGACTCTTTCTCAATACTCTGCTGCAGCTGCGGACAGGCTTCCAGCACCTGGTCGCGGAAGCAGTGTCCTTCCCCCAGCAGCAGGACGTTGTCCTGGGACAGCTGGTTGGCGGAGATCTGCTCCTGCTCTGCCAGCGGGTGATCCGACGGCATCAGCACCACGAAGGGCTCATCGTAGAGGGGCTGGGTCACCACATCCGGTTCATTGAATGGCAACGCGATGATGATGGCATCCAGTTCGCCCTTGCGCAGGCGCTGGCGCAGGGTGGCGGTATAGCCCTCCTCCACGATCAGGGGCATGTCCGGTGCCAGCTGCTGCAGCTGTGGGATGAAATGCGGGAACAGGTAGGGCCCTATGGTGAAAATGGCGCCCACCGAGAGTGGGCTCGACAGCTGGTCCTTACCGGCGCTGGCGATATCGCGGATGGCCGCTGCCTGCTCGAGTACCAGCTGCGCCTGTGCCACGATACGCTCTCCAAGTGGCGTGGCCTGCACCCGTGTCTTGGAGCGCTCGAACAGCGAGACGCCCAGCTCGGTCTCCAGTTTTTTCACCGCGATGGACAGGGTCGGCTGGCTGACAAAGCAACGCTCGGCGGCACGGCCGAAATGCTGCTCCTGGGCCAGGGTCACGATATAGCGGAGTTCATTCAGTGTCATGGTTAAGGCAATCAGTTGGTCTGCTTTAATAGGGATTATTCATATAAAACCGCCCTCTGCCAGCCCCTGGCGTGACCGAGGATACTTTTTTGATCTCTTAGAAAAAATTGCTATAAAAAACCCCTTTAAGAGGAAAAAGGCGCGCAAATTTGCTATACGTGTAAGGACACACTGAGTGGAGAGCCACCATGGGTATTTTTTCGTGGATTATTCTTGGCCTGATCGCCGGCGCGCTGGCCAAGTGGATTATGCCCGGCCCCGACCCGGGCGGCTGGATCGTCACTATGGTCATCGGGATCATCGGTGCGTTTATCGGCGGCTGGCTTGGTTCGCTGGTGGGCATCGGCGGTCCGGTTAGCGGGTTTGGCCTGGGCGATATTGTGACGGCCACCATCGGTGCACTGATTTTCCTGTTTATCTATCGCAAGCTGAAGACCCGCGGCGGCTGACCCGCCGTGGCGCCCCGGGGGCAACGCAGGCGGGCCTGCCCCCGGTAGTGCCCCGGCTTGTGTCGTACGCGGCGCCCGAACTGTGCTGGAGGTCGAGGAACCCCGGTGTAAACAGTGACACACTTATCGGGCCGCGGGTTCCGCTGCATAACAATGGCTCGGACTGTATTTCTTGGGGGGTACCGCATGGTGACGGCAGGATGGCCGGTTGCCTGCGGAGTTGCTGATGAACAAACAAAAGCTCTGGATTTTTGGCTGCGGTGACCTGGGTGCCCGCCTGGCGCTGCAGCTCGATCGCAATGCCTACGAGGTGTACGGCGTCCGCCGCAATCCGTTGGTGGCCCTGGCGCGCAAGCGCCGGGCCGACGCGGTGCGCTGGCGGCGCGGTGATGCCACCAAGCCGGAAGACATCGAACGGTTGTTGGCCGGTGGCGCCGATGTGGTAATGGCCACTTTCACACCCGATGAATACACCACCGGGGGCTACCAGCGGGCTTACGTCGATACCGCGACCGCCATGGCCGAGGCCCTTGGCAATCTGCCAAACCCGCCGCGCCTGCTGATCTGGGTATCGTCCACCCGGGTCTATGGCCAGGGCGGTGACGAGTGGATCGACGAGCGTACGCCCCCGATACCCACAGGGTTCCAGGGCGACATGCTGCTGGCAGCGGAGGAAATCATCCGCAAGGCGGTCCCGGATACCTGCGTGGTGCGTTTCGCCGGTATATACGGTCCCGGGCGCGATCGGCTGCTCTCCCAGGTGCGCGCCGGCCGGTGTGCACCGCCGCACCCGCCGCAGTTCAGTAATCGTATCCACGTGGACGATTGTATCGGTTTCCTGATTCACCTGATGGAGAAGCAGCGCCAGGGATGGACTCCCGAGCGCCTCTACATCGGTGCGGACTCGCATCCGGTACCGATGCATGAGCTGCAGCACTGGCTGGCAAGGGTGATGGGCTATACGGGAGCGCATTTGCGCGAGGAAGTGCAGACCAGCCAGCGCCGCTCGAAGAAGCTCAGTAACCGGCGCATGCTGGAAAGCGGGTATGAACTGAAGTACCCGGATTACCGGAAGGGCTACAGCGCCCTGCTGGACATAGACTGAAGCCCGGCGCGCGCGGGCGGTGATGCCGCCGCGCCGGATCCCCTGGCGATCGGCTCAGATCACCATTACCGCTTCCGCCTCAAACAGCGCGCCTTTGGGCAATTCCTTAACCCCAACGGCCGCCCGCGCCGGGAAGGGCTCGTCAAAGCAGTCGGCCATGACGGCGTTTACGGTGGCAAAGTCACTCAGGTCGGTCAGGTAGAGATTCAGCTTGACGATATGTCCCAGCGAACCATTGGCTGCCTCGCAGACCGCGCTCAGGTTGGCGAACACCTGCCGTGCCTGGGCCTCAAAGCCGCCCGGTACGATTTCCATGGTTTCCGGGTCCAGCGGGATCTGGCCCGAGATGTAGACCGTGTTGTCCACCTTGACGGCCTGGGAATAACTGCCAATAGCGGCCGGTGCCTTATCGGTTTTTATTACCGCGCGATTAGGCATGGGTAACTCCAGTGTTTGCTGAAAAACGAAGCGGGGCAATATAGCGCGACTGGTGGGTTTTGGGGAGGGCGTCGGCCATTGGCCCCCGGATAAAGCAGAAGTTTTGCGTCGGACGGTGAAAAATCCGCCACTTATCCCAAAATCATCCCGGGCGCGCGATGCGGATCACCGAGGGCAGGTTGCGCAGGCGCCGCATGACGCGCGCCAGGTGGACCCGGTTGCCGACCTCCAGGGTCATCGCGATGACACTGTTATGGGCGTCTTTCTCGTCCACATGGATCTGCTCGATACTGGCGCCCTCTTCCGTGATACGCGTGGCCAGGCGCGCGATGATGCCCCGCTCCGATTCCACTTCCACCCGCACGTCGGCCAGGAACTCACCCTTCACATCCGGTGACCAGTTCACCAGCATGATGTTTTCCGGGTGATCGCGGAAGTCATTGGTGTTGCGGCAGGTATCGCGGTGCACCACCACGCCCTTGCCGGAACTGATATGGCCGATGATGGTGTCGCCCGGGATCGGTCGGCAACAGCGCGCAAAGCTGATCAGCATGCCCTCCTGGGCGTCGATGTTCAGCGGCGAGGAGATATTGCTGGCCTCGGTCTCGGCGCTGCCGGCCGGTACCAGTAGCTTGGCCGCCGAAAAGGCGACCTTGTTGCCCAGCCCGATTTCCTCCAGCAGCTTGTCGAGGGTCGCGCACTTGGCTTCCTTCAGGCCGCGCTGGAGCTGTTCTTCGCCCAGCTGGTCGAGGCTGGTGTTGAACTTGAGCAGGGCCTTTTCCAGCAGTCGCCGGCCCAGGGCGATGGAGTCGTGGTGGCGCTGGTGCTTGAGATAGTGGCGGATGGCACTGCGCGCCTTGGCGGTAACCACGAAGTTGAGCCAGTTGGGGTTCGGCTGGGCATTCTTGCGGGTGAGGATTTCCACCTTCTGCCCGCTTTCCAGCGGTTGCGACAGCGGTGCCAGCCGCTGGTTGATGCGTACTGCCACACAGGAATTGCCGACATCGGTATGCACCGAGTAGGCAAAATCCACTGCGGTGGCGCCCGCTGGCAGGTCGATGATCTCGCCCTTGGGGGTGAACACGTAGACCTCGTCCGGGAACAGGTCGATCTTCACGTTCTCGATAAATTCCAGCGAGTCACCGGCACGCTGCTGCATTTCCAGCAGTCCCTGTACCCAGCGCCGCGCGCGCACCTGGCTGGTGCCGCCGGTATTGATCACCTCGTCGCCGGAGGCCTTGTACAGCCAGTGCGCGGCGATACCGCTGTTGGCCATCTCGTCCATTTCCTTGGTGCGGATCTGTACTTCGATCGGCACGCCGTGCATGCCCAGCAGAACCGTGTGCAGGGACTGGTAGCCATTCGATTTGGGGATGGCGATATAGTCCTTGAATTCGCTGATCACCGGCTTGTAGAGGTTGTGGATAACCCCGAGCACCCGGTAGCTGGTGTCCACGCTGTCGACAATGATACGGAAGGCGTAGACATCCATGATTTCCTTGAACGACTTCTTCTTCGCGCGCATCTTCTGGTAGATGCTGAACAGGTGCTTCTCGCGTCCGATTACCAGCGCGTCGATATTCTCCCGCTGCAGGCGCACCTCGATGGCATTCTGGATCTTCTCCAGCAGTTCCTTGCGGTTGCCGCGTGCCGCCACCAGTGCCGCGCGCAGCCGGCTGGCCCGCAGCGGGTAGATGGCAAAGAAGGCGCGGTCCTCAAACTCGATACGCACATCGTTCATGCCCAGGCGGTGGGCGATGGGGGCATAGATCTCGAGGGTCTCGCGGGCGATTCGTACCCGCTTCTGCGGCTTGAGCGCGCCAAGGGTGCGCATGTTGTGCAGCCGGTCAGCCAGCTTTACCAGGATCACGCGGATATCCCGTGCCATGGCCAGGGCCATTTTCTGGAAGTTCTCCGCCTGTTTTTCCGCCGGGCTGTCGGTCTCGAACTGGGTCAGCTTGGAGACCCCGTCCACCAGGTCGGCCACCTCGTCACCGAACTGCTCCTGCAGTGCCGCCTTGGGAATGCCGGTATCCTCGATCACGTCGTGCAGCATGGCCGCGGCCAGGCTCTCGTGATCCATGTGCATGCCGGCCAGGATGGTCGCTACCGCCAGCGGATGGGTGACATAGGGCTCGCCGGAACGGCGCTGCTGGCCCTCGTGGGCCTGCTCCGCGTAAAAGTAGGCGCGGCGGACAATCTGGATCTGGTCGGGGGGCAGGTAAGAAGAGAGGCGATGGGCCAGACTATCGATGGTATGCAAAGCCGCGCTCGCCTCCCGTTGCTACAGATCTGAGGATCGCTTACAGGTCCTGTTCCGGCAGGTACGCGGGCGCCGGCGCCCGTGCCACCGGGGCCTCTTCCTCTTCCGGCTCGTCAAGGATGCTGGCGTCCACCAGCCCTTCCTCGATTTCACGCAGGGCGATCACGGTGGGCTTGTCGTTCTCTTCCTCCACCAGCGGATCGCGGCCACCGGTGGCAATCTGGCGGGCGCGCTTGCTGCCCACGATGACGAGTTCGAAGCGGTTGTCGACGTGCTCGAGGCAGTCTTCAACGGTAATACGTGCCATAGATCTAGTATTCCATTGCAGTGCTGCCGGCCCAGCGGCCGGGAGCGAATTCGGTACAGGGCTCGCGGTTTCCTGCTGCCTTGCCGGGCGCCGGTATCCGCGGGACCGGGGAGTTTACCGTACTGTACAGTGTACGTAAATCGAGCAGTGACGTGTTGTCGGTGGCGTCAGTTGCGATTGAGCAGCGCCTGCAGCAGGTCGCCATGGCGCTCCTGCTGGCGGCCGAGGCGCTGGCGCTGGGAAGTCACCACCGCCCGCAGCTCTTCCAGTGCTTGCTGGAAGTCATCATTGATCACCAGGTAATCGGCCTCGACGTAGTGGGACATCTCATCGATGGCCTGCGACATTCGCCGCTCGATCACGCTTTCGTCATCCTGGCCGCGCCCGGTCAGGCGCTCGCGCAGTGCTTGCTGGGAAGGCGGCAGGATAAAGATGCCGACTGTTTCCGGCAGCAGCCGGCGGACCTGGGCGGCCCCCTGCCAGTCGATTTCCAGGATGACGTCGCGGCCGCTGTCGAGGGTCTCCTGTACCCATTCCTGCGACGTGCCGTAAAAGTTATCGAACACCTGCGCGTGCTCCAGGAAGGCATCGCGATCCAGCATTTCCAGGAACGTCTCGCGCCCGACGAAGTGGTAGTTGACCCCATTCTGCTCGCCCGGTCGCATGGGGCGTGTGGTATGGGATACGGACACGGTCACCTGGGGGTCGCCGTCGACCAGGGCCTTCACCAGGCTGGTCTTACCGGCGCCGGAAGGTGCGGATACGGTAAATAGGGTTCCTGCTTGCACAACTGTTCCTGTCTCGGGGCAAATGCGCGGAGATTATAACCGAATGACCCGGGCAGCAGGGCCTTACTGTGGCCGGCCTGGGGAGAGACGGGATAGGTGCCGGAACGGTACTCGAAGGAGCACGTGAACCAGGCTGCACCCCGGCCGGGTTGGGGGGGGAAGTGTTGGGATTTTTCAGCGGCGCCGGAAAACCATACTGACAAACTTCGTGGTACCTGCGTCGCTGAGCCCGGCCGGGATCGCCCAGCGGAAACCTGCCAACCACCTCAAACCCCCTGTGGTAGGCGTCAGCTTCCTGTTGCTAATCGCTAACGTGGGCGACTGTATCCTCTTTGCCGGCAAAAGCCAACCACCACCAGGCCACCAGGCTCGCCAGCGCATAGCCGAACACCCAGGGGCCGGCGGCCGGCCCCGCAAGGGGGGCCGCCAGTAACAGTAACGCCAGTCGCGAGATCTCCCAGTAGTGGCTCCGGGGGTGGCCATCGAGGATCCGTCCATTGACTACCAGGCCGGCAGCCACCAGCAGTACGGCGGTCAACAGCTCGGCGTAGCTCATGTCGGCAGCCTGCCAGAGTAGCAGCAGGGTGGCAGCCGAGTAGGCCAGGTGCTGGACCAGGGCATAGATACGCCGCCCGGGGTCGATACGGGGGTCAAAGCGCTGGAACTGCTCCAGGTCAGACGAGGGCACGGGCATCGCCGCTTCGGCATCCGCCGGGCGGTAGCCGGTGCGACGGAACCAGAGTGTCAGCTTGTCCCACCAACTGCGGGTATGCCAGGCGTCCAGGGCCATGCGCTTGTAGTGCTGCAGGTTGGCCGCCAGCGGGTCAAAACTGTTCAGCGGCTTGCGCACGCCGTAAATGCACGGCTCGTCTTCCAGCTCCTCCTGGTAGGTGCCGAAGAGGCGGTCCCAGAAGATAAACACACCGCCGTAATTCCGGTCGACGTAGACCCGGTTCTGCGCATGGTGCACCCGGTGGTTGGACGGCGTAACCAGGATCCACTCCATCCAGCGTACCTTGGGGAATTTCTGCGTGTGGACCCAGAACTGGTAGATCAGGTCGATGGCACCGGCAGTCACCAGCATCTCCGCTGGCAACCCGATCAGTAGCAGCGGCATGTAGAAGATCCAGCCGATGGGCAGGCCACCGCAGGGCTGGCGCAGGGCGGTGGTGAGGTTGTAGTCCTCGCTCTGGTGGTGCACCAGGTGATCCGCCCAGAAAATATTGATCTCGTGGCCGAACCGGTGCTTCCAGTAGTAACAGAAATCGTATGCCACTACCGCCAGGAACAGGTGCCAGGGATTGTCCATCGACCAGTTGAACCCCGCCAGCTGGTACCAGGGCTGCAGCATCTCG
Organism: Microbulbifer sp. JSM ZJ756; assembly: GCF_044383805.1. Lineage (NCBI taxonomy): Bacteria > Pseudomonadati > Pseudomonadota > Gammaproteobacteria > Cellvibrionales > Microbulbiferaceae > Microbulbifer > Microbulbifer sp. JSM ZJ756. Next base: position 341,715 of record NZ_JBISER010000003.1, read on the forward strand.
TGCAGGGGGATATAGATGACCAGCAACAGGCCAGCCCGCACCAGGCCCGAGAGGCGGCTCAGCACCCCCGCGCCCAGGCTGCCAATGGCGTCATTGAGCCGGTACAGGCCCCAGCCTTTCCAGCGGTCGAAGGCCAGCTCCACCAGCACGGCGAGCAGGAAAAAGGGAATGGCTAGGGTGACGAGACTCACGGCGACCTCTTGTAGTTCTTATCCCGTATCGGACCCACGACTTTGCCACAGTCGCCGGGGGCCGCAAACGGCTACGGGAGGCGGATTTCGGAATCCGTTAGCTCGCGCTGGCTTATTGACTGATCTCCGGAGTGTCGAACAGGTGCCCGACGATTTCATTGACAGCTGCCCGGTTGCCGGTGGCGCGCAGGTAGCTGCGCAGGCCGATCAGCTGGACCTGTAGTTGGCGCGCCAGGAGTGCGGCATCTGTGTGGGTGGGCAGTTCGCCACGGGACACGGCGCGTTCCACCTGGGAGCGGAATTCCGCTTCCGTCGCCGCCAGTAGCTGGCGGGTTTCCCGCAGCAGTTCGCCTTCCTCTTCATCCAGTTCCGACAGGGACTTTGCCAGCAGGCAGAGCTCGCTGGGGGCATCGTCACCCCCTTCCAGCAGGACCCGCCGGAAAAACACCTGCAGGCCGCCTACGACGGTGTCCGCCGCCGCCAGGCTCCGGGCCAGTTGCTCCGTCATATTGGCGGCGTAAAACTGTAAAACTTCGCGGAAAAGTCCCGACTTGCTGCCAAAAGCTGCATAAATGCTGCCCGGACGCATGTCGATCGCCTGCTGGATATCCCGTGTCGAAGTGGCATGGAAGCCCTTCTGCCAGAACAGCCGGGTGGCCTTCTCCAGCACCTGACGACGGTTGAATTTTGCGGTATTGGCCATAACCCCTCCGCTTGAACACCTGCTCAAAGTCTACCGGGGGCTGCGTGGGTCGGCAAACATCCAAAGGGGTTGAGCGGTCGCTCAAATATGGGTTACGCTTCTTCCATCTTGAGCGATCGCTCAAGTAGAAATCCGTTGCAAGCTGGAGGTACAGCGATGACAGCATTCCAGATCCATGACAAGGACACCGCCCCGCAAGCCAGCAAGCCCCTGCTGGATAAATCCATCCAGGCCTTCGGCTCGATCCCCAACCTGCATGGTGTGATGGCCGCCGCGCCCACGGCGCTTGAGTCTTACCAGGTGCTGCACGAGCAGTTCCTCAACACCTCGTTTTCCGCCGAGGAAAAGACGGTAGTCTGGCAGACCATCAATGTGGAGCACGGCTGCCATTACTGCGTACCGGCCCACAGCGCCATTGCCAAATCCATGAAAGTGGACGATGAAATCAACGAGGCCCTGCGCAACAGGACTCCGTTGCCCGACGAGAAACTGGAAGTCCTGCGGGATACCACCCTGGCGGTGGTGCGCGATCGTGGCGTAGTCGCCGACGAGGTGCTGCAGCGTTTCTACGACGCCGGCTACACTCAGCAGAATCTGCTGGAAATCATCGTGGGCGTGGCGCAGAAAGTGATGAGCAACTACATCAACCACTTTGCCGATACGCCCGTAGACAAGCAGTTCCAGGCATTTGTGCGCTGAACAGGCGCACACCTGCCCGTGCCGGTGATCCCGGCGCGGGCGGTCCTTGCCATGTTCTACGCTTCAGGGTTTTGATTGCGCACAAACCCTACCCTGCCAGATAACACAATGGAGTAACGTATGATCAACGCTTATGCGGCGCGCGAAGCCGGTGGCGAGCTGTCCCCGTTCCAGTACGATCCGGGTGAGTTGCAGCCCGGGCAGGTGGAGATCGAAGTGATGTACTGTGGCCTGTGCCACAGCGACCTGAGCATCATCGACGACGAGTGGGGAATGTCCCAGTACCCGGTGGTGCCGGGCCATGAAGTGGTTGGCCGCGTTGGCCAGCTGGGAGGACAGGTTACACACCTGCAGCAGGGCCAGCTTGTGGGGCTCGGCTGGCATTCCGGATATTGCAATCACTGCCACTCCTGCAACTCTGGCGACCAGAACCTGTGTGCCGAGGCCCAGCACACCATCATCGGCCACCACGGTGGCTTTGCCGACAGGGTGCGGGCCGATGCCAACAGCGTGGTCCCCATCCCGGACAATATCGACCCGGCCAAGGCGGGTCCCCTCTTCTGTGCGGGCATTACTGTCTTCAACCCGCTGGTGCAGTTCGATATCAAGCCCAACAGTCGCGTCGGGGTGATCGGCATTGGCGGCCTCGGTCACCTGGCCCTGCAGTTCCTCAATGCCTGGGGCTGTGAGGTGACGGCATTTACTTCCAGCGCATCCAAGCGCGACGAAGCCCTGGAGCTGGGTGCGCACCATACGCTGGATTCGCGCGATGAGGGTGCGGTTGAGGGCGCTGCCGGTCGCTTTGATGCCGTCCTGTCGACGGTCAACGCCAAGCTCGACTGGAACCTCTACCTGTCCACGCTGAAAGCCCGCGGTCGCCTGCACTTTGTCGGCGCAACCACCGACCCGCTGGACCTCAACGTATTCCAGCTGATCCTCAGCCAGCGGCAGGTATCCGGTTCACCGGTGGGTAGTCCCGAAACCATCGCGCAGATGCTGGAATTTGCCGCACGCCACAAGATCGAACCCAAAGTGGAAATGTTTCCGATGAGCAAGGTGAACGAGGCGCTGGAGCGGCTCAAGAGTGGTGATGCCCGCTATCGTATCGTGCTCGAGGCGGGGAAATAGGATCGCCGGGAGCTGTCCCTGAAACGGGAAAGGCCGGCATGGTGCCGGCCTTTTTTTGTGCCCGGGTTTTACTCAGGGAGTCGCCTGGGCGTCAAGTGAGACACCGGAATAATCCGAGTATCCCTGCACGCTGATATACCAGGTGCCCGCCTGCGGGTTGTCGATGCTGCAAGTCTCGCTGTTACCGTTGCGGTATGGACGGCAGACGTAGTCCTGGGTCGTGGGCTGGGAGCCGAAATTGACGTACAGGTCCGCATCGCCGCTGCCACCGGACATCTGCACGTCCAGGGTGCTGCTGCCAGCCGCTACTTCCAGCGGAAAGTGCTGCCAGGAACCGGCCGCGCCGGAAAGGTCGCTTTCCACAACGCTGCTGGCACCGCTGCCGCTGTTCTCCTGGAAGCTGCCCACCAGGCTTACACCGGAAAAGCTGTTATAGGCCCGCAGCATGACGTGGTAGGTGCCTGCCTGGGGCGTGGCAAAAGTACAGGTTTCACTGTTGCCGGTGCGGTAGGGACGACAGTCGTAAGCTTGGGTGGTGGGCGCCGAACCAAATCTTACATACAGGTCCGCATCGCCGCTGCCGCCATAGGTTTCAAACTGCAGGTCGGAGGCGCCGGCGGGCACTTCCATGGTGAACTGCAATTCGGTGCCCTGGACTGCCTGCAGATTGTCCACCGCTACCCCGTTATAGAGCGCGTCATCGCCGGGTAATGGGTCAGTTCCCCCCCCGTTTACGGCGGCCACTGCCGCAGAGGCGTCGACAATGCCGGTTCCACACTGGTTACAGGTGGCCGGGAAGCTGCGCGCGGTGCTGGCCAGTACCGATTCCACCTCGTCTGGCGTAATCGCCGGGTCCAGCGAGTAAAGCAGAGCCGCGGCACCGGCTACATGTGGGGTTGCCATGCTGGTCCCCTGGTAAAACGCGTAGTTGTCGCTTTCCGGTCCCTGGCTGCCGCTGTTCAGGGTCGACAGCACGCCGTTCGAGGAAACCGAGGTATCACCACCCGGCGCCGCGACGTCGACAACATCGCCATAGTTGGAGTACCAGGCGCGTCCGCCGGAGCGGTCTACCGATGCAACCGTTACCACACCGTCACAGTTGGCCGGGTTGGCATTACTGGCATTGGTGTTGGAGTTGCCTGCGGCCACTACCACGGTTGCCCCCAGGCTGCGCGCCGTATTAATGGCGTTCTGGGTGGTGTTGCCGCAACTGCCGCCACCGCCAAGGCTGAGGTTGAGTACCTGGGCCGGGTTGGCATTGGCCGGTACGCCTGCCACTGCACCGCCGGCGCCCCAGATCATTGCGTCGGCAATGTCAGATGTGTAACCGCCACAGCGACCCAGCACGCGGATCGGCACCACTTTCGCCTTGTAGGCTACACCGGCAATACCGGCGCCATTGTTGGTCGCCGCCGCCACGGTGCCGGCGACGTGGGTGCCGTGCCAGCTGCTGCCGCTCTCGGGCTCGCCTTCACCACAGGCCCCGGCAGGAGCCCAGTCGCCGGGATCCAGTGCGTCGCCGTCGCGCCCGTCGCCATCCTGGGCAATGGTGCTGTCGGAAATCATGTCATAGCCCGGCAGCAGGTTATCCAGCAGGTCCGGGTGCGGGCGATAGCCGGTATCGATAACCGCAACCACGACGCCCTCGCCCTGGGTGGTGTCCCAGGCATCTGGCAGGTTGAGGCCTGCGGTGGGCTCAAAATAGTGCCACTGCTCGTTGTAGCGGGGATCGGTTGGCACGGCCTGTGGCTTGAGCAGCAGGTCCGGCTCCACATACTCGATCTCCGGGTCCTGGCGCAGGCGCTGCATGATAGCGCCGAGGTCACGGGCGTTTGCGCCCTTCTCCAGACGAAGCAGCTGCGCACCAGTGGCCAGGCGACGCATGTGCTTGAGTTTTGCCCCGGCGTTGCGGGACAGGCGGCTGACTGCGGTATCCGACATGCGCTGTGCAGCCATCGCCGATGCGGAAGCCCCGGGGACATTCTTGTATTTCACAATCAGCCGGTCGGTAACAGCGGCTGTGTCCGCTGTCGCAGTTGCCATACTGGTTGCCGGCACCTCTGACGGTGAGCGGGTTTCTACAGCGAGGCTGTTACCGGCGGCCACCATGGTCAGCAAGCCGGCCAGGGCCCGCGACAGGGTGCCGGGTAAATTACCACGGGTATTTCTCGATAGGGTTGTTATCTGTTTTCGTTGTTTTGTTTTGGTTCTCATTACTTCCAGGTTCTCCAGAATGATACGTTCCATTGCAAATTGCTTTTGGCAAATCGCGACGATTGAATCTTTTCTTGCAGGCCCTCCTCTGTTGCTGAATTGAGTAGTGAAATTTTTTAAATTTGCTATCCGATACTGCGGCCCACGCAATAAAAAAGCCGCAATCAGCGGCCGGGGATCTCTGTGTGTCCTGATAATGGTGAAGATAAAGGCTGTAAACGGAAAAGGCCGTTACTTCCTCATCATGTTTGGAAGGCTGACGTTGCTTTGCGCGCCAGAATCTTTCTAATTCAAATTGCTCGATTTTTAGTGGTAAAAATTAACATATGAAAACTTTCCTCACAGATGGGTTTTGCCAGATATAAGAGCTATTCGAGCAGCGAGAATTAAAACGTTTTCTTCTATTTACTAGATAATAGAAAAGGTATTTTTAATATTGGTGCTCACTTTTCATTGGCTGGTAATGTGCTGCGTTGAGGCAAAAGAGGCCGGAAATACCACTGACAGGTAACGTCTACCGGTAATGAATGGGCAACTGGAAAAGCCCTTCAGGTTTTCACCCGGACAGGCTTCGGACTCGTGCTCGCCACCTGAAAAAAAGCCGGCATCAGGGATGCCGGCTTTTACAGTCAGTATGACCTGTGTGGATTACTCGCTCGCCTGGGCCTCTACAGTGACGCCAGAGTAGGCGTCATAGGCCCGCAGGCTGATATACCAGGTACCGGCCTGTGGGTTGCTGATGGAGCAGGTCTCACTGTTGCCCCAGCGATAGGGCCGGCAGTCGTAGCTGCTCGTGGTGGGCTGCGAACCAAACCGAACATACAGGTCGGCGTCACCGCTGCCACCAGACATATTCACATCCAGTGAGGTCATGCCGGCATTCACCTGCAGGGTGAAGTGCTGCCACGAACCACTGGCGCCGGAGAGATTGCTCTCGGTCCACCCGGTCGGTCCACCACTGCCGCCGCCGCTCTCGTCAAAACTACCCACCAGGTCCACACCGGAGAAGCTGGTATAGCCCCGTAGCATCACGTGATAGGTACCGGCCTGGGCATTGGAGATGGAGCAGGTCTCGTTATTGCCGTTCAGGTAGGGACGGCAATCATAGGTCGAGGTGGTTGGTGCCGAGCCAAAGCGGACGTAAAGGTCAGCATCGCCGCTGCCACCGGAAATCTCGAACTGCAGGTTCGAGGCTCCCGCCGGCACTTCCAGGGTGAAGAAGAGCTCGTCGCCGCTGTTGCCGGACAAACCGGTCTCTGCCACGCCATTTTCCAGCACGCCGGTACCGGGATCAGGATCGGGACCGCCACCACCGGAAACTGCCGCCACCGCAGCGGCCGCATCTACAATCCCGGAACCGCACTGGCTACAGGAGGAGGGGAAGCTGCGGGCGGTATCGCTGAGGATGGATTCCACCTCGGTGGGTGTCAGTGAACCGTCGAGCGCGTACAGCAGTGCCGCGGCACCCGCCACGTGCGGGGTGGCCATGCTGGTGCCCTGGTAAAAGGCATAGTTGTCACTGCCCGGGCCCTGGCTGCCACTGTTCAGTGTGGACAGGACGCCGTTGCTGGACACCGAGGTATCACCACCAGGTGCGGCCACGTCCACGACGCTGCCGTAGTTGGAATACCAGGCGCGGCCACCTGAGCGGTCGACGGAGGCTACCGTCACCACGCCCGAGCAGTTAGCCGGCGTGGCATTGCTGGCATTGGTATTGGAGTTACCGGCAGCAACCACCACTGTTGCACCCAGGCTGCGGGCAGTGTTGATGGCATTCTGGGTGGTGCTGCCACAGGAGCCGCTGCCACCCAGGGACAGGTTCAGTACCTGGGCCGGGTTGGCATTGGCGGGGACGCCACTGACATTGCCGCCGGCGGCCCAGATCATGCCGTCGGCAATATCCGAGGTGTAGCCACCGCAGCGACCCAGAACCCGGACCGGTACCACTTTAGCTTTGTAGGCAACACCGGCAACACCGGTGCCATTGTTGGTGGCTGCGGCAATGGTGCCGGCCACATGGGTGCCATGCCAGCTACTGTTGCTGGCCGGAGAACCGGAGTAGCAGGCACCTGCCGGGGCCCAGTCGCCCGGGTCGCTGGCATCGCTGTCCCGGCCATTTCCGTCCTGCCCTACGGTAGCGTCGGAAATCATGTCGTAACCCGGCAGCAGGTTATCCACCAGGTCGGCGTGGGGACGGTAGCCGGTATCCAGTACCGCGACATTGACGCCCTCACCCTGGGTGGTGTCCCAGGCAGTGGGCAGGTTCAGGCCGCCGGTGGCTTCGAAATAGTGCCACTGCTGGTTGTAGCTGGGATCATTGGGGGTGGCCATGGGTTGCAACAGCAGGTCCGGTTCGGCGTATTCCACGGTCGGGTCCTGCTGCAGGCGGCTGATGATGGCCGCCATGTCAGCACCGCCACGGCGGTTCTCCAGTCGCATCAGCTGGGCGCCGGTAGCAAGACGCCGCATATGCGACATTTTTGCACCGGCCACCTGGGACGCACGCTCAATGGCGGTTTGTGACATGACATTGGCGGCCCCTATCTGCGCATTGTCCTTGTACTTGATGATGATGCGGTCGCTGACCATGGGGGTACTGGCCAGGGCGGCGGAGGGCTGGTTCGTTTCCACCGCGAGTGCCTGCAGGGAGAAGGAGGCACCCAGCGCAATAACACTGCTGGCTGCCACAGTCCCGATCAGTTTTTTTATCGGATGCTTCATTGTTTCTCGGTTCTCCATAATTATTATCGACCTTTCCCCTTGTGGGGGGCAGGTCACAATTTCAGCGGCAAAGCCGCTTCTAGAGACTTCCTTGACTGAATAAATTTGCTTAAATCTGTGCTGAACCTTCTCTCAGGAGACCTTAACCGGTCACGGCTTGCCGGGTTCACCGGCCTTTCTAATGCCAGCACCAAGCAGTGACGTTGCAGTAATATTTCCCTCAATAAAAATGCTGGGAAGTCGAGGATAGGGGCGCCAGAAAAAGAGAAAGAAAACTGGAATGATGATTCTTATTCCAGAGTTGAGAATTGGTCGTGGTTCACCCTGGATGGCTTGCGAGCCTGATCAATAAATCGGAAAAGAATTGGGTGGGAGTATTATGGATATTCGCTGTTCGAATATTTTTGAAAGTGTCCACGCTGGTGACGGGAGCCTGGGGCTCCCGTCCAGCCGGTTTATTGTATCGCGGGTTTGCAGAAAGGGTCGCCACAGCTCTGGTCACGGTCCTCGAGTGTGACAGAACAGGAGGCAGTATCCGTATTGCCGTTAGCGTCGGTCACGGTAAGGCGAACCGAATGGGACGAGAGCTGCTCACCACCAGAGTAGAAGGTTGCCGAGTGGGGCCCGATGCCGGAGCGGGTGGTGCCATTCGGGAGCTGCCAGCGGTAATCCAGTGCAGTGCCGCTACGGCTCTCTGATCCGTTGCCGTCAAAGGAAACAGTGACCTGTGTTCCCTCGGCCCAGCGCGGTGACATATTACAGCGCGCCTCGGGCGCCATTGAGGCCACCCTTTCCGGTACCATCGTTGCGTAGGCATCCTTGGCCGCTTGCAGGTAGCGGCTGCCATAGTAGTCGGGCAGGTTGGCCATCCAGCTGTGGGAGGTCGTATACCATTTCTGGTAATACCAGTTGCCGATCGTGCCTGAGCTGTCAGTCCCCGTGTCCAGCTCGGCAAACGCGCGCACTTCGTGGCTGAGGTCCTCCAGCGTCCCATTTATAAACTGTCGTCCGGCGACATGGTTGTGAATCAGCAACCGATCACGCTTCAGGGGTGTATTGAATACACCGTTGAAAAGGTCGGTTCGATAAGTGAAATCGTGGACTGTGTACGTCTGCCCCAGTAAAGATATCTGTCGTGGAATTGGATTGGTGATCTTACTGTATTTGTCAGTGCCGAGTTCATGGTGCGCAGAATCCGGATTCGCGACCGGATCATACAGCTGTACAAATACAGGTACCTCGGGCATCTCGTCCTTGAACTTGCTGGCGAGCATGGTCGCCAGGGTGCCACCGCGGCTGTGTCCGACCAGGTAGATGAACTTCATTTCAGAACGATAGAATTTCTTGCGCAGCCACTGATAGTGCGCGTTCAGGATTTCGTGCTGGTTGTCTCTGGTAAAGTCATAGTTAAAGCGGGCGTCCATGGCAACTGCCATAAACGTACGTCCCATATCGAAAAAACCATCGGTGGCAATTTCGTAGGGAACCGAATCCGGCAGCATGGGGATGTTCTTGTTGGCCAGGTTGAAGTCGCTGTGGTCGAACAGGTTGTCCCAGTCCTCGCAGAGCCCAATGCCGCTCGCCTTCGGGGTTTCAGCATCAAAATACTGTCCCCCAATAAAATACATCAGTGTATCCACCGATGACTTCTGCGGCGCATTGTAAGTGGCGATGATGGTGCGCTTTTGCTTGCCGGTGGAGACGCCATTGTGTTCCCACTCGGCAAACTCCCCCTGGGTCTTGCCGTTACAAAACAATGGCCCATCGTAGCGACAGTAGCGTACACGCTGGGCGTAAATCATTTTGGGAAATCCGGAAGAACTGCTGCCGTATACTCCGCAGCCGAGATAGGTGGGGCTACTGCCGCCGGCGCCGTCATCGGGATAATCGGGCATGTCAGCCCGGCTGGAGACGGTGACCAGCGCCATGACAGACAGCAACATTAATCGAAACATCGATCCTCCTTAATCAATTTATTCCTTTAATGGGAGGAGCAATGCTGACAGGTTTTTTTGCTGGATACAGTTATAAGCAGGTTAATTTTTCTTTTTGGGAAACAGTGCGCAATATTTTTCCGTTTTGTTCTCGCTACCAAAAAAATATCGTTTAAATCGGAAGGTCTGTGGCGGCGTCCTGCCGCCTCAGGGGGATAACAGCCAAGACACGCTTGGCCTGGCGCAGTGAGGGCCGGCAGGCGAAAACTGCGGGTTATTCGATATTCTGCACCTAAACGTAGACTTAGATGACTTACATAATATAATACGGTGCCTGACTAGAATGCATGTAACTTTGTGGTACAAGTCTTGGTACAGAGTTCTGTGAGGAGTCAGAGGGTCCCGCCTAGTGTTGAGTCCAAGAAGTGACCGAGAATCTTGGTAGTGTCAACTACTTCCGGATAGTATGTTAAGCCTTCCCTTCCCTTCCCTTCGGAATGCAACCGGAGTCAGTGCGTTCCAATGTTTAAATACGCGAGTGAAGCTGCGAAGATCCGCCAACCCGACCTTTTCAGTCACATACCTCAGTGCATGCCCCTGGTTTTACTGCGATTTCCCACCAATAGTTGTGTAATTCATGAATTGAGAGTCGGGCTGCTTAGAAATTGAGCGCCTGGGGCTTGCAGGCTGTCAAGAAAGCTTCAGGAAGAAGGCTCTCGGGAACTCCCCAATGGTTGGGAACCGCGAGCCATTTTCCCGGGTAAGGCCCTCATTAGGAGCATGAACTTCGTTTTCGCTCAGTAGTCGAAGCCCTTCCCTCTCATTCACGGCAGACTCTTCCATCTACGATATGCTCAATAGTTGATCAGAGAGGCCAAGAGTTGATCGCCGTAAATCATCCCTTAAAAAATGGAACCCCTCGCGGTGCTTTTGCGTGTAACTGCCTAAGTGGGAAATATTTTCTGCAGCCAGTAAGCGTGATTAAAAATTAGACAAATGAAATGACCCTATTTAGTTTTCCGGCCAAGCAACCTGAGCAATTCGAGTCATTGCTTGGGCCTCATACCGACAGTCTCTTTCGACGCGCTTACCACTTGACCCAATCGCGCAGTGATGCCGAAGAGCTTTTGCAGGATCTGTTGCTGAAACTTTACGAAGATAGCCCGCGCCTAGCGGAAATCCGCGATGTGAAGTCCTGGGCCATGCGCGCCCTGTACAACCTGTATGTGGATGGCTGGAGGCGTGAAGTCAGACAGCCAGAGCTTCACTCGATCGAGCAACTGACCGAAACCGGCGAGCGGCTTCCTCCCTGTGACCAGCCAGACCCGTTAGCGCAAGCTAGCAGCGCGCAAGACTGTCGCCGCCTGCGCAGTGCATTAATGAAGCTCAATGTCGAGCATCGCAGCATAGTAGTTATGCACGATATCGAGGGCCACTCGCTGCCAGAGATTGCACGCCAGTTGGATATTGCCTTGGGTACGCTGAAGTCGCGCCTACATCGGGCGCGGCAAAACCTGCGGGAACAGCTACTTGAGATGGAACTCTCTGTTCCCAAAGATCGTGTAACCAGTCGGAGGTTGGCGAACCATGAACTGTAAATTATTTGATGATTTTCTTGATCACTATCTCGACGGCCTAATGGATGCCGAGCTAACGATGGTGATCGACGCGCACATCGCTGATTGCGGACGCTGCAGAAAGTTGAGAGACCAGGCCCGGACACTGCAGTCGCAGCTCGCTAACCTGAATGCTCCGTCCGTAGACCGGGGCCTTTATGAGCGAGTGTGGCAGCCAGTGCGTGAGCGGAAGGCCAAACCCGCTGGCAGAAGGCGCTGGATAGCCCCGGGACTGGCCGCTGGATTCATGCTGGCGATACTGCTGGTAGCCGTGGTGCCGGATCCAAGCAGTAAGGTACCCACAGTGGAACTGGTATTGCTTGAAGAAAAGAATCTTCAGCTGGTATTCACCAGTGAAGAAGAAGTGGATGGGGCGACATTCTTCATTGAGCTTCCGGCCCAGGTTAAGTTTGCTGGTCATCCTGAGCGTCAGCAGGTGAGCTGGAATGCGAATCTGAAGCAGGGCAAGAATTTGTTGCGCCTGCCAGTCGTTGCGGACGGTGAAGTCGATGACCTAATGACAGCGCGTATTCGAACCGCTAAATGGGAGCAAGTTTTTGAACTCCGCCTGAGTACAAGCTCATCGACCTAAGTAGGTAAGCTCCAAAAAACTGAAATCAACCATAAAAAGGAACAACACTATGACCAAGAAAACTCCTTCGTTTGCCTCTCTGAAAGTTGCCACTTGTTGTGCAAGCTTCTTGCTGGTATCTGCCATGGGGCACGCCGATGACATTCCTGACGCAGAAGAGCTCATTGAGCTGGCTCAGGTAACGATGGATGTAGTCGAGTCGGCGGACGCGGATGAGCTCCTCAATAGCATCGAAGTCGAATTCGAGTACGAAGAGGAGTTCGAGGACGACGACCAAGGCGAAGATGAAGACGAAGACGACGAGGAAGAATACGAAGATGAGCACGAGGAAGAAGACGAGTACGAAGACGAGGATCATGATGACCTAGATGAGCTGGATGACCATGACGACATGGAAGACCACCTCGAGGATATTGAGGACCAGCTTGAGGATACTCAGGAGGAACTTGAGGACGCCCAGGAAGACGCCCTGGAGGATCTCGAAGACGCCGAAGAAGATGCTCTAGACGATCAGGAAGAAAGTGACGACTAATTAATCGAGTCGGCAAATTTCGACTGCCGCCCCTGGCTAGTGTCCGGGGCGGTTTTGTCGATTTAGCGGGGTAACAATGCTAATGAAAATTTATCAAACTGCTCGTCCAGCCGGAAAATCAAAACATGCGAAAGACATATCTACAGGGCACGGGACTTTGGGCAAGCATCGATTGCTTAGCGCGCTAGCCGGACTGCTATTGACGGGAACTGTGTCAGCGACTGAACCCGGTACAAGACAACTGGAATCAGGTATTGAGCAGTTCAAGCGGGGTAACTTTGAAACAGCGCTAATGCATCTAGAGACGGCTCAGGAGCTCGGTAACCGTGAGCCACAGCTCTTTTACAACCTGGGCGTGACTCATTACAAGCTCAAGATGTACCGCCAGGCTATCGCCAATTTCAAGAAGGTGCAGGGCACCGATCTAGAGGCACCCGCCAAGCTAAACATCGGCCTTTGCTGGGATGCTCTCGGAGACCAGCGTAAGGCTGAGAAGGCATTTCGTGCCGCTCGCGGGAGTGAAAATCGCAAAGTCGCTTATCTGGCCGGCCAGAGGCTAGGCAAGAAGCGCGCTAGTAATGAGCGTGGCTCAAGCGATCGTTGGAGTCGCAACCTAGAGTGGGATGTCTACGCAAATGTCGCCGGCGGCTATGATGATAACGTCACTTTGGTGGCCGCAGATGCTCCCAGTCAGCAGGCTGACAGTTACACCCAGAGCTACTTTAGCGCTCGTTTTGGTTTCGCTGACTCTGCTAGAGTTTACGCTTCTCTGTTCGATATTAATTATGCAGATATAGATTCTCAGGACTTTGGCATCGGCAAAGTCGGGATGGACTACCCGCTGCGCGTTGCCGACTGGTACCTTCTTCCCTCGGTGAATATTTTCCAGTCCAGCCTTATGGGTAGCGACTATCAGGAGGGCCACGATCTAAAGTTTAAGGCGCGCCGCTATTTTGGCAAAAATGCTTTTACCACCAGCTATCGCTTCACCGAGTTTGATACTTCAGATCCTTTGTTCGAAGCTACCGCGGGTGCCCGTCACCGGCTGCGCTTCGAATACAAAGTGCCGACCGACTTCGGAGAATTGCGCGGGCGCTATCAATACGAGACTAATGACCGCAACGATAGTCCGCTGCGTAGCTATTCGCCGGATCGCCACGGCCTTGCATTGCGGTACAAAAACAGCTGGAGTGTCCTACAGGGTTACCTGGACCTAGACTGGCGCAGCAGCGATTATGGTTCCATTGTGACAGTGCCGCGTGAGGATGAGCGGTTACGTACAACTATTGGTGCGAGCTATCGACTGACGGCCAACTGGGATTTAGGCTTCAGGTACCAATATACCGACAACGATTCCAACCTTGCTGAGGAGAGCTACACCCGAAACCAGTTTCTTTTGGATCTGAGCTTCGGCCTGCCACGGCTCTAATACTCTCATTCTCACATGCTCTCTCCGCCCGGCCGGAGAGAGTGTGGTTTGCATTCCGGTACTGTGGGCAGCGAGTATAGGCGTTGCCGCGCACAATGGTCCGACCTTCGACACAGCCCACTCTCTCCTGTGCATGCCGCTGAATATCCCACCGCCCAGACCACAGTTGTTAATGGCCATCTAAACTGACCCACCTCTGGCCAATAATTTTGACCCACCTCAGGTGGCCCCGGCCACCAAACTCTGTAACCCTCCCCGCCTAAAAAACAGGCAGGGGACAGATCATTGAAGGAGTGGGTTGTGATACACAAAATCAAAGGCCTGTACGACAACGGCCAGGGCCTCTCAATCCGAGCCATCGCCCGGGAACTGGGCATCTCCCGCAATACCGTACGCAAGTACCTGGCCATGGATGAGGCCGCCGTCGATGCGGCCCAAGCCGATCCGTCCCGCACCAAACGGCTGGACGAGCACCGTGATTTCCTCATCCACCAGCTCAAGGCCTACACCAAGCTCAGCTCGGTCAAACTGGCGCGGCGCCTGCGCGACAAGGTGGGCGAACTGCCCGCATCCGAGCGCAGCCTCCGCCGCTACGTACAGGGGCTGAAGCAGGAGGTGGCCGCCGGGCAGTGGCGCTACTATGAGCCGGTGCTCGACGCGGTACCCGGCGTGCAGTGCCAGGTAGACCCCGGGGAGCTGCGCGGCGTCTGGGTCGGCGATCAGGAGCGCACACTGCACTTCGTGGTGTTTGTACTGTCCTGCTCGCGCCTGATGTACGTGGGCGTGTCGTTCCAGCCGCTGGACACCGAGACCTTCACTCAGCTGCACGACGATGCCTTCCGCTACTTCGGCGGCGTCACCGAGGAGTGCGTCTACGATCAGACCAAGCTGGTGGTGATCGACGAGCAGTACCGCGAGCTGAACCTGAACCAGCGCTTCCACCAATACGCCACCAGCGCCGGTTACCGCATCCATGCCTGCGTTGGCTACGACCCCGAGAGCAAGGGCAAGGTGGAAGCCGGGGTCAAATACGTCAAGCAGGACGCCCTCTACGGCGAGCGCTTCGCCGATGAAACCGCCGTGCGCGCACACCTGCACGACTGGCTCGAGAGCGTCGCCAACGCCCGCGTACACGGCACCACCGGCCGCATACCCCGGGAACACTTCGACATCGTCGAGCAGGCCCAACTGCGCCCCTACCTGGTGCCGGAGAGGCTGCTGTACCAGCGTCCGGCCACCGACACACGGCGGGCCGACAAAACCGGGCTGATCTCCTGGAAAGCCAACAAATACTCCGTACCCATGCCCTGGCAACAGGCCCAGGTGGGCGTCCATGAGCAGGCGGATGCACTGCACATCCACGACCTGGAAACCGGCGACGAGATCGCCCGCCACACCCTCTGCAGGGAAAAAGGCCGCATCATCAAGAACAACAACCACTACCGAGACCCGGCCCAGCGCATCGCCGATCTGGAAAACGCTATCGGTGACCTGCTGCCCGCAGATCAAGCCACGGTACTATGCCGGCGACTCAAAGAGACCTCGCCGCGGATCTACAAAGATCAGCTGGCAGGCGCCCGCGACCTGCTGAAAGCCCATGTGCCGATCGACCCGGATCGCCTGAACGAACTGCTACAAAACCCCGGCTCACCGCCCGCCAGCTGCGCCAGCACCTGGAGGCCTGGCAGCAGGCGCGAGTGCGCGGGCGGGACACAACCCCGGACTACCACCCCGGCAGCGGCAGCCAACTGGCGCCGGCGGGCCTGAGCGCCTACGCCCAACTTGGCCGCCCCAGCGGACAGGAGGTGACCCATGAGCCTGCTTGAGCGCACCACCGCGCAGTACCGGTCCCTGCGCCTGACCGCGGCCGCCAGCGGCCTGCCAGACCTGCTTGCGGAAGCGGAGCAGCAGGAGCTGTCCTACCTGGACTTCGCCCAGCGTCTTGTCGACCACGAAATCAGCGTGCGCACCTGCACCCGCATCGAGCGCCACCTGAAACAGGCCCAGTTCCCGGCGGAAAAGCCGCTGGAGAGCTTCGACTATCGCCACCAGACTACCATCACCAAGCGCCAGGTGAACGCCCTGCTGGACTTCGGCTTTATCGACCAGCGCCAGAACCTCGTGTTTATCGGCCCACCCGGCGTGGGCAAGACCCACCTGGCCATTGGCATCGGCCAGAAAGCGGTCCAGGCCGGCTACAAGATCCTGTTCCGCACCGCGCTGGCGCTGATCGAAGAGCTGGAGTTAGCAGAGATGAAAGGCGAACTAAAAAAGCGCCTCAGCCAACTGGCGAAGTGCGATGTCATCATCATCGATGAACTGGGCTACCTGCCCATGACCCGTCAGGCTCGCTACAACTTGTTCCAGCTGATCAACAGCCTGTACGAGTACCGCTCGATTATCCTGACCACCAACAAGGACTTCACCGCTTGGGGTGAGTTCTTCCACGACGACAATGTGGCGGTACCGATCATCGACCGGATCATCCACCACTCACACATCTTCATGCTGGGAGGAGAAAGCTATCGACTGAAGCAGAAAACCACCGCTTAAACCGCACCGGGTGGGTCAATTTTATTGGCCAAGGGTGGGTCAAAATAGATGGCCATTGACAACAGTCATTAAAGATGTGCTGTTTTGTACCGTAGAAAGGAGAGAAACCCACAATAATTGTGGGTTTTATGTCTAGAGCCAGGAGGCAGCTGCATACTAAGAACCAATTGAGCGGCTGGTTAACTACTCGTTGCAGATAAAGTTTTATAAAGTTTTTTGTCCGCGTCAGCTATCGGTTGCCTCTTTGCTGATTTAGACGCGATATTGGCGCTGAGTCTAATATCGGCTGATTGATGGTCATTTAGAAGGCGAGAAAGCATCAATGCTGCAATGGCGCAAAGCTCTATGAGTGCCGCTAGGGTGGCTTGGGTCAAGTTTAATGTGATTGGCGGCGCGCTGGATACCGTGCTTTCAGGTTGTTCAGCAATAAGCTTGGAACGAAGCCGTTCCTCGTCCCGTAGTTTCGCCAAAGTGCTATTGGCGCGGGCCCGATAGCCATTCTCGAGGTCTTTTGAGGCGGACTGCTGTAACAAGGAAATCTGCTTGCTGACGGCTGAGACTTGGTCCTGCCAAATTTTGAAGCTCGTGCTCTGGCTCAGCTGCAGAGAAGACTTAGTATCTTCAGCCTCCGAAAAATAGGCCCATGATGCGGCTAAGGAAATGGCAACAAGCGTTGAGCCTAGAACGTAGCATGCCAGGGCAATGAAGTATCGCCTGCGCACCCAAAGGACCAGTGCCGCCGGAAACAGTGAGAATTTCATTAGCTCGAGAGCAAGTCCGGTAGCCGCATTAACACCTACCAAAAACGGGGTATCTGCAAACGTTACGCAAAATAGGACCGTGTATGCGGCTGAGATGGTGCACAACGCAAGGGCTACAGCCGAAAAATTCCATCTGATCAAAATGTAGACTCCTTGCTTTCTGACAGCTTGGTGTTGAGCTTCGCTGTTGTCCGGTCACCATGGCTATATTCTGCCAACCATTGCTTAAGAGTCTGCTCATAAGGGGAGGTATTCTCCCCATGATTACCGCACTCGCTGGTTACCCCATTACCGCGGTTCGGAGCACCCGCAGTTCCATCAAGCTGAACACACCGCTGTATGTGGGTTTCAGGCAACCTGGTGTTTGAGAAAACTGTTTGGGGGTTGTTCGGGTGCTGTTCAGGGGTTGCTTGAGATCTGTTTGGTTTGGTGAGCCCAAACCGTTCCAGAAGATCACCATGAGCTAAATTTAGCGTCTGCAAAGTCTGCTTGTTTAGCTTCTCCCCCTTCAGCACAGCGCCGGTAAAGATCAAGCCTTTGAGCTTACCCATTAGATTGCTATACCAGCCCTTACGCTGCGGCTCGGGGAGTCGTGCATTTCGCCAAAACTTGGCAAAGGCACTTTTCTTGCCTGCTTTGAATTGGTTGTTGGGAAGTATTGATCCCGGGCGTCCGTGCTTGGTTTCACGCTGCCGCTCAATCTCCGCATTGAAGATGACGAAGCGGCTTTCTCCCGTGAGCGCACAGGTGAACTGTAGCTGTACACCATGAAGACGTCCCTTATTGAAGCGGCCAGTGCTGTAGCTTTCAAAGACGTAAAGCGTTTCTCCCAGTTGATGGGCAATCTCTGACACCAGCTGCTCAAAGTGTCGATTAAGCCAGTTTCCAGGGACCGGCTGGCCTGACGACGGAGTAATCATGAGGCGACCGCAAGCCACTTCCATTCGATCGCCGCGATGGAGCAAGTGTGCCACCAGCGATGGTTTGGGCAGCGGAGTCACAGGGCTAGGATCTGTAACATGAATGTCTGCGGAATCTTGAGGGCACACGTTCAGTGCCCCAGAGATTCGGCTTCTTCGATAAGTTTTGCCCGTAGTTCCAAAAGATACTCACCAGGCCAAACGGTCATTTTGGGACCAATTCGCAGTCCACGTTGCACTTTCCCAGTCTTTGCCCAGTGCCACCAGGTCGACAAGCCGCAAGAAAACAATCGGGCACACGCCGGCGCTCGGTACATGGCATCTGGGTTAATGGGTTGGGAGAGGTATTCATCTTGTTGCACGTATCAGCACTCCTGTGGGTAATTAGCTGGGGCTGATATGTACTCTATGTGCCAGAATCGAAAGAAAGAACAGATTTTTGGGGGTCACTGTGACCCATAAAATGTGTCACTTTTCTCGAAAGCCAGGGAAGACCTAGCTCATTCCGGTGTCACTCTTATTCAGCTTTCTTCTTCCGCCTTGCTGTGGCCCAGTCAGGGCGAATGCACTTAGCGAACTCTTTAGCAATCCGATCTTTGTAGCCGAGATCTTCGAAATATTTAACTACATCAACATTGTAGGGGTACGTTTCTTCTCTACCTGGGGCGACTTCGTCAGGATCCCAAAATTGATTAGCTGCCATTACCAGCATGCGAAGGCCTTCTCCCCAGTGTTCTGGGATGCCTGACTTGAATCCCGGTGTTGCTGTTTTACTCGCCTGTATAAACGAAAGAATGCATTTTTCAGATACTGCTAGGTTGCCAGCAATTATTGAGCCTTCTTTACGGATTACGTATTGATCGACTGCCTGGCGCCTGGTGGGCTCGGCGAAGTTTGAATATTGAATAGCAGACTCAATTTCATTTTTGGTAAATGGTCGGCCAGTATTATCAGTAGGGCTACATGCTCGAATCACTGGCAGCCCGTCAGAGTCCAAGAGTTGGATGACGCTTGTGTCAATAGTTGTTGCGCAACATTGTTCAAAACCTTGCATGGTTAAATGATAGTGCAGGTCTTTCGCGATACTGCGAGCGTTAATGGGGTCAATTTGTATTATTGCGGGGCCATACCGAAAGTCATCGGTTAGGGGCCATACACTCAATGTTGTATTCGATACGTATCCGTTTATGTCAGGTAAGTTCAGGGTGGCATGTAACCAGTCGCCGAATTGTGGATGCCTGTCTAAGATCTCCCCTGGCTCTATGAACATATATAGCGATACATCTCCCGAAATAGCCGATTTCAATAAAGATCTAAAATCAACACTAGGGAAATTCATGGCTATATCCTTGAGCGGTACCACATCTATCTCGGTGATATTAATCATACGAATGGTTCTAGTTTATTTAGTACTTGAGCCCATTTTGCGAAGGCTAATTTTCGTTCATTGAAATAGGTGTACTGGTTGTAGACACCCTCGACGCCTTTTATCACGTGGTTAAGGCACATCTCTGCTACATCCCGCTTGATTCCGAGCTCAGCAAGATGAGTGCGGGTGGTTCTTCGCAGGTCGTGGATGGTGAAGTGCTCCATATCCGGCAGGTTGGCTTTAATCCGGTCCAGTGCCCGGTTGAGGGTGTCTGAGGAAATGTGGGGGGTACCTTTTTGCTGCATCTTGCGGGCGGGGAATACCCAGCCACTTCGGCCAGCGTAGCGCTTCAACTCCGTAAGCCACTCAACCGCTAGCTCAGGTAAGGGGATGGCAATACTTCGCTTGGATTTGTTGCCCGCTTGTAAAAGCCAAATTCCTTCATCCAGGTCGATATGCTCCCAGCGTGCGGTTAGGAGCTCCATTTTCCGAGCGCCCAGTAGGATCAATAGCTTGATGGCTAGCTCGTTTTGTCTGCCCAGGCTGTCCGTCCGATGCATAGCCTGAAAAAATTGAGTCAGCTCCGCTTTAGTCAGCCAGCGACTTCTAGCACTGCGCTTGCCGCCAGCATCCTCGATACCAAACGGTTGCGCGGGATTGGAATCGACAATGTGGCGCTTGATGGCGTGGTCGAAAATTGCCTTGAGTATGCCGGACAATCGGTTGGCGACAGTCGGGGCATCCTTGGCTGTATTGGTGAGAATAGTGTCGATATGGTGGGGTTTTATGTCTTCGACCTTGAGGTGACCGATAAATGGCAGCAGCCGCTGGTCGATTTGCCGGCGAACGGGTTGGGGATGTTTGTAGTTGCCCTTGAGGTGGCGCTGCCAGATATTGCGGTCGTACCAGTCGTCGGCGAGCTGGCTGAAGGTCATTGCCAGACGATCGGCCTCAGTCTTGGCGCGGCTTTCCTGGATGCGTTCTTGCTTTTCCTGGGCAACGTCATGGCCAAGGGTGACGCGAGCGCGCAGGCGTTTGGCTTCCTTACGGGCCTCCGCGAGAGTCATGCTGGGGTAATCACCCAGCCACATGGTGCGGGCTGCACCTCGAAAGTTATAGCGCAGCCGCCACTTGGGATTCTTGAAGGTTTTACGGAAGACCCAGTACAGACCGTTCTGTTGGTCTGATTTGCCTTCCGTGTAGGTCCCTTGCGCTTTCCAGCGCCGAAGATCCACGTCGTTGAGTGCTCCCATGGCGATCCTTGCCTAGTGCCCAATAGTTGTACCAAAACCAAAGATAGAATACTTGGTACAAGCTTTGGTACAACCTTATGCTTAGATGAGGCTGGATTATCGCCAGTTGGCGTTAGCTTAGTCTAGAGGGAAATTGGTCTGGAAGTCATGAAAGACGGGGCATCAGGCGCTTTCACTTAGATTGGCCAGAATGCCCCAAGACATCACTCGATGTTTTGCACCTGCTCGCGCATCTGTTCGATCAGCACCTTGAGCTCCACCGCAGCCTGGGTAGTATCGGTGACGACAGACTTTGAAGAGAGTGTGTTGGCCTCGCGGTTGAACTCCTGCATCAGGAAGTCCAGTCGCCGGCCGATCGCGCCACCGCCGGCGAGCACCCGGCGGGTTTCCTTGACGTGGGCCTCGAGCCGGTCCAGCTCCTCATCCACGTCCGCTTTCTGTGCCAGCAGCGCGATTTCCTGCTCGATGCGATCCTGGTCCAGTTCGTTGAGCAGCTCTTCCAGGCGGGTGCGCAGTTTTTCCCGCTGGGATTCGAGAATCTGTGGCAGCAGCTGGCGCACCGACTCCACCTGCTGTTCAATGCCCTCGAGCCGGGCTTCGATAAAACTGCGCAGTTCTGTCCCCTCGCGCTCGCGATTGGCGATCAGCTGGTCGATGGCCTCGCGGAATGCCGCCATCACGGCCGTTGCCTGCTCTTCCCGGTCGATATCCTGCTCGGCAATCACGCCGGGCCACTGCAGGATGCGCAGGGGGTCCAGGGGCATGGTGTCGAGTCCGGGAGCCACCTGGCGCGCAGCCTGTTTCAGCGCTTCCACCAACGGCTGGTTGATCTCCAGGCCGGTGCTGGCGAGATCGCTGGGCTTGAGGGTCAGGGAAAGCTCCACCTTGCCGCGGCTCAGCTGCTTGCGCAGGGCCTCGCGCAGCTTGGGTTCCAGTGGCCTGCCGGCCTCGGGCAGGCGAAAGTGTGGCTCCAGATAGCGGTGATTGACCGAGCGCAGCTCCCAGACGGCCGTTCCGGTGGCATAGGGTGCCTCTGCGCGTCCGAAGGCGGTCATACTGCGAACTGGTTTCTGGGCCATGGTCTCTCCCGCAAACAGAAAAATGGTCCGGCATCATAGCATAGCGACAGGCGCTACCGGATGGCCCCGCGGCACCGCTGAATGCGCGTATAATGAAAAGCTTTGGATGCAAACGCGAGGTGAATTTATGCAACGTCCCAGCGGCCGCCAGCCGGAACATATGCGCGCAGTGAAGATAACGCGCAACTACACCCGCCACGCCGAGGGCTCGGTGATGGTGGAGTTCGGCGATACCAAGGTGCTGTGCAATGCCTCCGTGGAGAGCGATGTGCCGCGCTTCCTGCGCGGCCAGGGCAGTGGATGGATCACTGCTGAATACGGCATGTTGCCCCGCTCCACCGGTTCCCGCATGGGTCGCGAGGCCGCGCGCGGGAAGCAGAGTGGCCGCACCGTGGAAATCCAGCGGTTGATCGGTCGCTCCCTGCGGGCAGCCGTGGACCTGGGCCTGTTGGGTGAACACCAGATCACTGTCGACTGCGACGTAATCCAGGCCGATGGGGGCACCCGCACGGCCTCCATTACCGGTGCCTGCGTGGCACTGGTGGACGCGCTGCGTTATATGCAGCGGGAGAAAATCATTAGTGTCGACCCGCTGAAGAATATGGTGGCGGCGGTGTCCGTGGGCATCTACGAGGGTGAGCCGGTGCTGGACCTGGACTACCCGGAGGACAGCCAGGCGGATACCGACATGAACCTGGTAATGGCCGAGGACGGCGGCATGATCGAGGTTCAGGGCACTGCCGAGGGTGCGCCCTTCACCGAGGCACAGTTCGCGAAGATGCTGGCGCTGGGCAAGGCGGGTATCGACGAGCTGGTGAGCCTGCAGAAGAAGGCCCTGGCCGAGTGACAATCATGGCGGCGGGCGCGGCCCGCCGCCGCTGCGTCATACTTCCAGCTCGTAATCCATGATCACCGGCAGGTGACTGGAAAATTCCACGTTCTTGTTGATGGCACCGTACTCGATGCGATTGCGCAGGCCATGTGAAGTCACCTGCATATCGGTGCGCCAGCCATCACCCTCGCCCACTGTGCCGCTGGGCCACCAGGTGAACTCGTCGGCATCCTTCACCACCTTGCGGAAGGCGTCGATATAGCCGATATCGTTGAACAGCTGGTCCAGCCAGCGCTGTTCGTGGCGCATGAACCCCGGTGTATCCTGGTGGTCCTGCCAGTTCTGTACATCGGCGCGGCGGTGGGCAATGCCCCAGTTGCCGCAGAAGATGAAATCGCGGCGCTTGCGGCTGATCTTGGTCAGGTGGGCCTGCATGTCGTCGAAGAACTGCACCTTCTTTTCCAGCGAGGCCTCGTCCCCGGCGGCCGCCTGTGGCGCCAGCAGTGAACCGACGCTGAGTCGCTCGAAATCGGCCTGCAGGTAGCGGCCGTACATATCCTCGCCATTGGCGAATCCCATGCCGAAGATGATCGCCTTGGGCTGGCTGCGGGTGTAAATCGCCACGCCATTCTCATGCGGGGTGCCGGAGTCGAAGAAGTAGCTGTAATAGCCATCCGGATGGAAGATCGGGTGATCCAACTCCGGTTCCAGGGAGCGGAGGTCCTGCAGGCAGATGATGTCTGCGTCCTGGTCCGCCAACCAATCGTACAGGCCGCGCTGTGCCGCCTGATGCACGCCGTCTACCGACAGACTTACTATTCGCATTGTTTTAGCCCCTTACCAGCGGACTAGTGTTCGGATTCATACAGAGGCATCGCGGCGTATGATTATACGAGCACTCCCCGCGCGCGGCAGCCACGGCCCGGATAGCGCCTTTCAGTATGAGGCAGTACACTGTATTAACTAGCATTATTTGACATGTCTCCCGCAGGGCTGCGGGTAGATCTCCCTTCACCTTAGCCAATAGTTAGCAATTTTTCATGCAGCAGTATCAGCGCGACTTTATCCAACTGGCCCTGGACCACCAGGTGCTGTGCTTTGGCGACTTCACCCTCAAGTCCGGGCGTCGCAGTCCCTACTTTTTCAACGCCGGCCGATTCCACTCCGGTGCCGCCCTGGCCGCACTGGGACATGCCTATGCCGAGGCCATTCTGGCGTCGGGAGTGGAGTTCGATGTCATCTTCGGGCCGGCATACAAGGGTATACCACTGGGGGCGGTAACCGCTGTCGCCCTGGCGCAGAAAGGCGTGGACAAGCCCTTCTGTTACAACCGCAAGGAAGCCAAGGCCCACGGCGAGGGCGGAACCTTAGTGGGTGCGCCCCTGGAAGGCAAGGTCCTCATTATCGATGACGTTATTACCGCCGGCACCGCCGTGCGCGAAGTGATGGATATCATCGACGGGCACAACGCCGAGGCGGCCGGCGTGGTCATCGGCCTCAACCGCCAGGAGCGGGCCGGGGAGGATACGGAGCTGTCGGCGATTCAGCAAGTAGAGCGTGATTACAGTGTACCTGTGATCAGCATCGTGCAACTGGACGATATAATCAGCTACCTTAGTGAGGAATCGCAGGACAGCGAAACCGTACAAAAAATAATCGAATACCGGCAGCGCTACGGCGTGGCGGGATAACTGCGGTTGCCGCCGCAGGCCGGGACGGAAAGAGTGATTCGATGAAAATCTCCACAGTATGGCCACTCCTGGTGGTGTTGGCCCTGCCGGCACTTGCCATCGCCAAGCAGGATGGCCAGGTACTTTACCGCTACACCGATGAAAATGGGGTACAGGTGATCGACGACCTGGTGCCACCGCGCTATGTGGCGGGGGGCTACGAGATAATTACACCCTCCGGCCGGGTCCTGAAGGAGGTGCCCCCGGAACTGACCGGTGCCGCCCTGGCAGAGAAGAAGCGCCGCCTGGAGCGGGAAAAGACCGATCGCGAATTGCTCAAGCGCTACAGCAGTGTGGCGGATATCGAGAGCGCCCGCGATCGCAAGCTGGCAATCGTGCAACAGGATATGGCAATCATGCGCTCCAATATTGCCAGTCTCGGTTCGCAGATCGAGCGCGAGGAAGACGAGGCGGCGCGGATCCAGCGCAATGGCGGTGAAGTGCGTCCCGAGCGCCTGCAGCGCATTGAGGACCTGCGTACCGAGATCGAGGTGCTTGAGGAGCGGATGGCCCTGCGACGCAAAGAGGAAAAGCGCATCAACGCCGAGTTTGACCGCGCGGCGGGGCGCTATACCGAGATTGCCGGCAAGTAGCCGGCCCGGCCGCAGTCCGCACTGTGGCCTGTCCCCCCCTGTTTTCCCATCGGGCCCGGCCGGGCCCGAACTTTCAGCCGGTTCTGGTTGTCTATCAGGATGAGGAGCCCGCGCTCAGGCGTGCGCGACAGGTACCGGTTCGCGGAAGAATCCCGCAATGAGCACGGGCCACTGCTCGGCCCAGTACTCGGTGGGCCGGCGGCGGAAACCGCTGCGCACATACTGGACGATGCGACCTTCGGCGCTGGCCATCAACAGGTTGGCGGCACCGCCCAGCGGGATCGCCGGGCGCAACTGCTCGCGCAGCTCGGCGTCGCGGAGAACCTGCTTGAGCTGGGTCTCGAGTCGGTCGAAAAACTGCAGGATGCGTCCGTGCAGGCGCTCGGTCTCCCCGGTCAGCGCATCGCCGGTGAGCAGGCGGGTAATGCCCGGGTTGCGCTCGCAGAAGGCCAGCAGCCGGTGGAGGATCTTCTGGCAGCGCAGGGGTGCCGATGGTTCTTCCTGCAGGATCATGGAGACGCGGCTGAAAATCGTCTCCTCGATAAACTCGATCAGGCCCTCGAACATCTTGGACTTGCTGGGGAAGTGCCGGTAGAGCGCTGCTTCCGAGAAGCCCACTTCCTTGGCCAGGGCCGCGGTGGTAATGCGGGCGCCGGGGCTGGCCTCGAGCATATGTGCCAGTGCCTGCAGGATCTGTTGTCGCCGGTTGATTTTTTCGCTGCTCATTCAGTGCCTTTGACCCGGGGACGGCCCGGGGTTATCCATTCTTGTTATTGCCCACCGCACCGGAGCGGCGGGCGGTGGAATCCTAACGATTCAGCGGACGCGCTTCAATCGGCGCTCCGTCGGGCGGGGTGCCGTCGGGATTTCAGTCCGCGGCCTCGCCGTCGGTGATCAGGGTGCCCACACCGGTATCGGTGAAAATTTCCAGTAGCACCGCGTGTGGTACGCGGCCGTCGATGATATGGGCCGAGGTGACGCCGGCCTTGACCGCGTCCAGGGCGCAGGCGATTTTCGGCAACATGCCGCCGTGGATGGTGCCGTCGGCAATCAGGCCGTCCACCTGCAGGGTGGACAGTCCGGTCAGGACCTCGCCGTTTTTGTCCTGCAGCCCCGCCACATTGGTCAGCAGCATCAGTTTCTCGGCGTGCAGGTACTCGGCAATCTTACCGGCAACCAGGTCGGCATTGATATTGTACGAGGCTCCGTCCTCACCCACCCCGATGGGCGCGATCACCGGGATAAAGTCGCCGCCGATCAGCATATCGATAACATCGGTATCGACGCTTTCCACTTCCCCCACGTGGCCGATATCGATGATCTCCGAGGCGTGCAGCCCGGCGGTCTCGCTTTCCATCAGCAGTTTCTTGGCGCGAATCAGCAGCCCGTCCTTGCCGGTGACGCCCACGGCGCGACCGCCGTTTTTGTTGATCAGGTTGACGATCTGCTTGTTCACGGTGCCGCCCAGCACCATTTCCACCACATCCATGGTTTCGCTGTCGGTGACCCGCATGCCATCGACGAAGCGCGACTCGATATTGAGTTTCTTCAGTAGCTCACCGATCTGCGGCCCGCCGCCATGGACCACCACCGGGTTCATGCCCACCAGCTTCATCAGGATGACGTCACGGGCGAAGCTGTTTTGCAGGGCCTCGTCCACCATGGCATTGCCGCCGAACTTGACCACAATGGTCTTGCCGGTAAAGCGCTGGATATAGGGCAGTGCTTCGTTGAGCACCTGCGCCACACGCAGGGCAGATTTACTGTCCAGGGACATAAAGCGGTAATTCCTTGTCGTCTATCGATTAAGCCATCGCCGGTCTCAGAGCGCCAGCGAGGGTTCCACTTGCTTCAACTGGGCCGTCACGCGCGCGCGGATTGCCTCCAGGGCCTCTTCCGACTCCGCCTCGAAGCGCAGGGTCAGCGCCGCACCGGTATTCGACGCGCGCACCAGCCCCCAGCCCTCGGCATACTCGATGCGCAGGCCGTCGGTGGTGTCCAGGGTGGCCTCGCCGAAATCCACCTGCGCACGGAAGCGCTCCACCAGGGCGAATTTATCCTGCTCCGCCACCGGCACCAGGATTTCCGGGGTGCTGACCAGCTGCGGCAATGAATCCAGCAGCTCGTCCAGCCCCTGTTCGCGCAGGGCCATGATTTCCAGGATACGCGCTGCGGCATAGATGCCGTCGTCGAAACCGAACCAGCGGTCCTTGATGAAAATGTGCCCGGACAGCTCCCCGCCGAGAATGGCACCATTCTCCAGCATCTTGGCCTTCATCGGTGCATGACCGGTCTTGCCCATAATGGGCAGCCCGCCGTACTGGCTGACCAGCTCGCCCAGGGCGCGGGAGCTCTTGACGTCAAACACCACGCTGGCGCCGGGGTTGCGGGCCAGGATATCCCGGGCCAGCAACATCACCAGCTGGTCGGCCCAGGCGATGCGGCCGCTGCGGGAAACCAGCGTCACCCGGTCGCCGTCGCCGTCGAGCGCAATGCCCAGGTCGGCTCCGGTCTCCGTGACCTTCTCCACCAGGGCAGCCAGGTTTTCCGGGCGCGAGGGGTCCGGCGGATGATTGGGGAAGTCGCCGTCGAATTCGCAGAACAGGCGGGTTACGTTGCAGCCCAGGTGCTCGAACAGGCGCGGCGCCAGGTGCGCGGTGGCACCGTTGGCGGCATCCACTACCAGCCGCGGTTCCCCCGCCAGGGCCACGTCGTTGAAAATCTCGTCGACATAGAGGTCCTGTACATCCTGCTGGCTGCTGCTGCCGCGGCCCTCGCGGAAGGGACCCTGCATCATCAGCTGCCGCAGTCGCTGCAGTTTCTCCTCGGCCAGGGGGCGCCCGCGCAGGAGGATCTTGAAGCCGTTGAATTCGGCCGGGTTGTGGCTGGCGGTCACCATCACCCCGCTGCTGCCGTTCCTGCCCCGGGCACAGGCAAAGTAGAGGATGGGTGACGGCACCAGGCCCAGGTCGACGCAGTCGCAGCCGCTGTCGAGGATACCCTCGATCAGGCAACCGGTGAGCAGCTCGCTGGAGTTGCGGCCGTCGCGTCCCACCATCAGCAGTTCCTCGCCGGCATGCAGGGCGAGTGTGCCCAGTGCGCGGCCCAGCTGGTAGGCAAACGGCTCGTCGATCTCCTCGCCGGCAATCCCGCGGATATCGTAGGCGCGGAAGACGTGGGCCGGAAAATCCCTGACGGCGCCCATGGCCGAGCCCGGGGACTGGTCCCGGTCCTCCGCCGGTTGCCGGGATTTTTCTGAGCCCTCGTTGCCGGCGGTTGCCCGGGGGGCTGTCGGGGTTGGCGGCACACCCGGATAATCTGCGCTGCGGCGTTTCGGTGGCTGCGCGTTCTGCCACGGTGCGGGTGTATCGCGGGGGATAAATCGCCACAGCAGCCACAGCGTGACCAGCAGCCCGATGCTCGCAACGACCAGCAGCCACAGCGGCGCGATGCTGTTTTCCCGGGCAAAGTGCGCCGAGGGCCGGAGCTCGACTTTCAGGAAGCTGCCCGGAACGCCTGCTGCTACGGTCTGGCCGGTGCCCTGCCCCGCCTGCCAGAGAGGCTGTGGCGGGCCGCCGGGGAACTGCTGGATGACACGGATCTGGCCGGCCGCAGTGTCGAATCCGGAGAAGACCTTCTCCAGTGCCGCGAGCGGCTCGGAGACCAGTGCCACGCCACCATTGGTGGCGGCGGCGCCGTGCAGCTGCCAGTTGTTGTCGCTGCCGGTGCGCAGGAACTCAAGCGCCTGTGCCTCGTTGCGGGCGCCGCGCTCCAGTAGGTCCACCAGGGCAAAGTTGAGGCGCGGGTTCTCGCCGGCGCCGACGCGGACCTCCCCGTCGCGGAATACCTGTACCGACCTGCCGGGCTGGCGGGTTGCGGGATCGCGGGCGACGCTTTCCAGGTAGCGGTCGCGTTCAGCCACTTCTTCAGCCACCCGGCCCGCGAGTACGCCCGCATGGGCCGTGGCAGCGCTTTCTACTGCCCGCTGGTTGTGGGGGGACACCACGTGCTGGTGCAGCAGGTAGGCACCGCCGGCCCAGGCGACCAGGGCCAGCAAAGCCGGCAGCACCAGCTCGCGCGGGATGCGCGATACCGGGGAGGAGCTTGTTTCTGGGGACACGGTAGTTATACGTCCTGTCTTGTTACTGTTGTTGTGTCGTTCAGGCCGGGAAGGCGCGGGCCGCGATAATCCCGATCAACTGGTCGGCCAGCTGTGTCTTGAGGGCGGACGGCAGCCGGGTGGCACCGTCGCTGTCGATGACGGTTACCGCATTGCGGTCGCTGTTGAAGCCGCTGTCGGCTGCACTGACATCATTGGCAATGATCAGGTCGAGTTTCTTGCGCTGTAGCTTGCCCCGCGCGTGTTCTTCAACTTTCTCGGTCTCTGCCGCAAACCCGACGGTGAACGGGCGCTGGCTGGTGCGTGCGGCAATAGCGGCGACGATATCGGGATTCTTCACCAGGGCCAGGCTGTCGGTGTCGCTGTTGTCCTTTTTCTTGATTTTCTGGCCGGCCACTTCCGCCGGGCGGAAGTCCGCCACTGCGGCCGCGCCGATAAAGAGGTCGCACAGGTCGGCGGCGCGCTCGGCGGCCTCGTGCATCTCCTCTGCGCTCACCACATCGATGCGTTTCACCCCGGCCGGGGTGGGCTGGGATACCGGGCCGGCAATCAGCGTAACCTGGGCCCCCGCCCGCTGTGCCGCGGCGGCCAGGGCAAAGCCCATCTTGCCGGAGCTGTGGTTGCTGAGGAAGCGCACCGGGTCGAGTGCCTCGCGGGTGGGCCCGGCGGTAATCGCCACGCGCTTGCCGGAGAGGGACTGGGCCGGGGCAAACAGTTTTTCCACTTCCTCCGCCAGGGCGAGGGGCTCCAGCATGCGTCCCGGGCCTACATCACCACAGGCCTGGCTGCCGGCATCCGGTCCCAGCAGCGTTGCGCCGCGCTGGCTCAGGGTGGCCGCATTGGCGGCGGTGGCCGGGTGGCGCCACATGGCCTGGTTCATGGCCGGCGCCAGCGCCAGTGGTGCCTCGGTAGCCAGGCACAGGGTGGTGAGCAGGTCATCCGCCATGCCGGCGGCCAGGCGCGCCATGATATTGGCGCTGGCCGGGGCAACCAGCACCAGCTGGGCCCACTTGGCCAGCTCGATATGTCCCATGGCCGCCTCGGCCGCGGGGTCGAGCAGGTCGGTATGGACCGGGTTACCCGACAGGGCCTGGAAGGTCAGTGGCTGCACGAATTCACGGGCCCCGGCGGTCATCACGACGCGCACGTCGGCCCCCCGTTCTAGCAGGCGGCGTACCAGGTCGGCGCTCTTGTAGGCGGCGATACCGCCGCCTACACCCAGGAGGATGCGTTTGTGGGCCAGGGAGGACATAGTTCGGTTCCCGAAATTGCAGGAGCGGGTAAGATTAGCATTTATGCGCCGCGCGGGATAAGCGTGGCGGGCTCCCCGGCGGCGGCCGGGGACAATGAACGGGTCTCAGGGAGGGACAACATGGCGATCAGTGACTGGCCCGCGGCGGAGCGCCCGCGGGAAAAACTGCTGCAGCGCGGGGCTGCGGCGCTCTCGGATGCGGAGCTGCTGGCAATATTCCTGCGCACCGGTGCCGCCGGCGTTTCCGCGGTGGACCTGGCGCGGCAGCTGCTGGTGGATTTCGGCGGCCTGCGCCCGCTGCTGGAGGCGCCGCAGTCCGAGTTCTGCCGCGGCCGCGGCCTGGGCGATGCCAAGTACACCCAGCTGCAGGCGGTGCTGGAGATGGCCCGCCGCCACCTGGCGGAGGACCTCCAGCGCCGCGACGTCATGGACAGTCCCGGGGCCGTGCGCCAGTACCTCGCGGCGCAGCTGCGCCACCGCCGCCGGGAGGTCTTCTGCTGCCTGTTCCTGGACACCCAGCATCGGGTGATCGGCTTCGAGGAGCTGTTTCACGGCACCCTCAATGCGGCCAGTGTCTATCCGCGCGAGGTGGTGCAGGCGGCGCTGCACCGCGGGGCCGCCGCGGTGATCCTGGCACACAATCACCCCTCGGGCATCACTGAGCCCAGCCAGGCGGATATCTGGATCACCGAGCGCCTGGTGCAGGCGCTGGGGCTGGTGGATATCAAGGTGCTGGACCATATGATCGTGGGGGATGGCGACGCACTGTCCTTCGCCGAGCGTGGCCTGCTGTAGCCCTGCCGGCAGCCCGGGGCAGTGACCCGCGGGATTAGGGGGGCGGCGGCCCTGGCGCAAGGGATGCAAAGAGTGACGGGAGAAAACCGCCCGGTCGCAGTCAAAACTGGTTAAAACTTGTCTCCCCCCAGCTGTTCTGGTATAAAACGCCGCTCTTTGCGGCCGGGCCAGATTCTGAACAGTTTCCGCCGCCGCCCAGGAACCGGATTAGAATCCCGAATTACAGTCCCCGCACCTCCTGTCATGCGGGCACGAGAGTTTTGAAGAGGCCAACAGATGTCCAAGGTATGTCAGGTAACCGGTAAGCGCCCGGTCACCGGTAACAACGTATCCCACGCTAAAAACCGCACCAAGCGTCGCTTTGTGCCCAACCTGCACAGCCACCGTTTCTGGGTTGAATCCGAGAAGCGTTTCGTGAAGCTGCGTGTCTCCTCCAAAGGCATGCGCGTGATCGACAAGAAAGGTATCGATACCGTGCTGAGCGAGCTGCGTGCCCGCGGCGAAAAAGTGTAACTGACGGCCCAGCCAAGAAATCGGAGACAGAACAATGCGTGAGAAGATCCGCCTGAATTCCAGCGCCGGTACTGGTCACTTCTATACCACTACCAAGAACAAGCGCAACATGCCGGAAAAAATGGAGATCAAAAAGTACGATCCCGTTGTCCGCAAGCACGTGATGTATAAGGAAGGCAAGATCAAGTAATTGGTCCCGCCTTGCGAGAAACCCGGCATTGCCGGGTTTTTTTATGCCTGCCGGATAGCCCGGGAGCCCGCCGGGTGGCAACCCGCAGCAGCACCCGGCGCCGCCAGGCGTGTAGAATTCCAAACCAGCCCCTGCCAGCAGAAAGACGACACCTGTGCCCGAGCTTCCCGAAGTCGAAACCACCCGTCGCGGCCTTGCCCCCCACCTCGAGGGACATATCGTGCGCTCGGCCACCGTGCGCCAGCGCAGCCTGCGCTGGCCGGTGGAGCCGGATTTCGAGCGCCGCATTGCCGGCGCGCGGATCCTGCGCCTGGAGCGCCGTGCCAAGTACCTGCTGGTGCATACCGACCGTGGCTGTGCCATCTGGCACCTGGGCATGTCCGGCAGCCTGCGGCTGGTAAAACCGGGCGCCGAAGTGCGCAAGCACGACCACGTGGACTGGGTGCTGGACTCCGGCCTGTGCCTGCGCTTTCACGACCCGCGCCGCTTCGGGGCCCTGTTGTGGACAGATTCGGACCCGGCCGCCCACGACCTGCTTTCCCACCTGGGCCCGGAACCGCTGGCGGACGAGTTCTGTGGTGATTATCTCTACCGCATGTCGCGCGGACGCCGGCAGGCAGTAAAGACATTCATCATGGACGGGCGCGTGGTGGTGGGTGTGGGGAATATCTACGCCAGTGAGTCCCTGTTCATGGCCGGTATCCGCCCGGACCGCGCCGCCGGCACCATTTCCCGCGCGCGCTATGAGCGGCTCGCGGATGCCATCAAGCGGGTACTGGCGCGCTCGATCCAGCAGGGCGGCACCACCCTGCGGGACTTTATCGGCGGCGATGGCGAGCCCGGCTATTTTGCCCAGCAGCTCAACGTCTATGGCCGTGCGGGCAAGCGCTGCCGCCAGTGCGGCGGGCCGGTCCGGGATATGGTGCTGGGCCAGCGCAGCACATTTTTCTGTCGCCGCTGCCAGCGCTGAGTCACTGGCGCTGGGGAACCGCATAAAGCGGGACTAAAATTGCGCCCGTATACGCTGCGGGAGTCCGCTTATGGTCATGATGCTGCCGTTTGTCACCGTGCTGTTGTCGGCCTGGTTTGCCTGGCGGGGAAGCCGTGCGGGCGCAGTCGGCTGGTGGCTGGCGACCCTGGCGATCTTTGTCGCCTGGTGCTTCTACCATATGACTTCCCACCTCGATATCAGCCTCTAGGGCGGTGATGCCATTGGTCACCCGCCTCGGTCGCTGTGCCACCTGTCTGGATGCGCTGGGGCTGCTGGCACTGGCCGGGGTGCTCTGGTTTGCCTTTGCCTGGCAACTGCTGCTGCACGAACTGCCCTGCCCCCTGTGCCTGCTGCAGCGCGCCGCCTTTGCCATGGCCGGTGTCGGCCTGCTGCTGAATCTCCGCTTTGGTGTGCGGCCGCTGCACTACGGGATCGCGGTCCTGTCATCGCTGGCCGGGCTGGTGGCATCGGGGCGCCAGGTGCTCTTGCATATCGCCCCGGGAAACCCGGGGTTCGGTTCGCCCTTTATGGGCCTGCACTTCTACACCTGGGCGCTGATCACCTTCTTTGCTTTGCTGGCCTACTGTGGCGTGATGCTGCTCACCGACCGGGTCGATGACCGGCCACAACCCCGGCCCCTGGGATTCCTGGCGCGGCTGGCGGTGCTGGCCTTCCTGGCGATCCTGGCGGTGAATGCGCTTTCCACCACCCTGGAGTGCGGACTCGGGCCCTGCCCGGACAATCCCACCGATTACCTCTGGTTGCGGTGGCTTTAGCGCCGGCCACGGGCCGGAGGTGATTTCCTATACTCAAGCCGGAACCCGCGGATGACGGGCGCGCTGTAACGCGTCGCTGCAGGCGGGCTGGCCACCGGTTCAGGCGAGGGAGCGCAGCGAATGAGATGGGTCTGGATAGTCGGCGCAATGCTACTGTCGCTGGCAGCGTGCGGGCCCCAGGCGCCGCCAGCGGGAAAGCAGCCGCCGCCAGCCGGTGACAGCGGCAAATCCCGCGGGGATATCCCCGACCAGAAAGTGCTGCCGGCCGCCGAGCTGGTTTTCCGCAACGGTTATATCTACACCGTCGACAGCAATCGCCGCATTGCCCAGGCACTGGCGGTGCGCGAAGGCCGCATCGTATTCGTGGGCAGTGACGACGGCGCGCAGCCGTTTATCGGTCCCCACACCCAGGTAGAAAACCTCGACGGCAAGCTGGTGCTGCCGGGCTTTGTCGATGCGCACATGCATGTCAGCGGCGGCGGCCAGGTGGGCCTGTACGACGGCAGCAGTGTGGCCGACTACCAGCAGGCGGTGGCGGACTATATCGAGGCCAACCCGGAACAGCAGGTGATCGTCGGTCGCGGCTGGGACCGGCTGGTGTTCGCCGACGGGCCCCCGCACAAGGCGCAGCTCGACCACGTCAACGACCTGATTCCCATCGTTCTCTACTCCAGCGATCTGCACAGTATCTGGGCGAACTCCGAGGCGGTGGCCGCCGCGGGTATCGGCAACGACACGCCGGATCCGGCGGGCGGGGTGATCGAGCGGGACGAGACCGGCCTGGTGACCGGAATACTGCGCGGGCGCAGCGCCATGGCGCTGGTGGAGAAAATCATCCCGGTGAAAACCGAGGCCGACTATCGCGCCGAGATCCGCGAGGTCCAGGACGCCGCCGCCCGCCGGGGTATCACCACCCTGCACGATGCCTATATCCGGCCCACAGAGGATGCCTCCAAGCTGGATGCCTACCAGAAAATGGCGGCGCTGAAGAAACTCACTGTGCGCGTGCGCGGCTCCTTCGTGGTGGGCCCCGGTGCCGGCCAGAAGGAGGTTCGCTTCCTGAAAACACTGTCGGAGAAATACCGGGACGAGGAATTCCAGGTGCACTCGGTCAAGCTGTTCGCCGATGGCTCCATCGCCGGGGAAAGGGCGCTGCTGAAAAAACCCTATGCCCACCGTCCGGACTATGAAGTAGAGAGCAGGCTGGGGCAGCAGAACCTAAACCAGCTGGCCAAGCTTGCCAATGCGGCGGGCCTGCAGGTAATGATCAGGGCGGTGGGTGATGCGGCGGTGGAAATGGGCCTCACTGCCTTCGGTCACTCCCGTGCAATCAATGGTCCCGCGGATATGCGCAACGGTATGGTAGGCCTGATGCTGGTCGACCCGGTGGATATCCCCCGCTTTGCCGAAACCGGGACTATCGCGGTAATGCTGCCGATGCGCTTTGACCGCAGCGGCCATTACCGGTCACTGGACCTGCCCCGGCTCGGTGAGTCGCGGGCTGCCGCGCAGTACCCGGTGAAAAAGCTGTTCGATGCCGGGGTCACGGTCGCCTCAGGCAGCGACTACCCGGCAACCCCCCGGGGTGGTCCGCTGGCCGCCATCCAGGCGGGCGTGATGCGGGGACCGGATCCGGGTGGCGACAGCGATGCCGCGGCACAGGACCTGGATGCCGCGGCTCCGGTGCCGGAGGACCAGGGCGTGTCACTGGAACGCATGCTGCTGTCGTTCACCATCAACGGTGCCATCGCCAACCGCCTGGAGGAGCAGACCGGGAGCCTGGAAACCGGCAAGTGGGCGGATCTGATCGTGCTGGACCGGAACCTGTTCCAGATTCCCCCGGCGGAGATCGGGTCGGCCCGGGTACTGGAGACCTATTATCGCGGGCGGCTGGTGTACGAGGCCGGGGATGGGGAATGAAGCCGGGGGCGGGGAAGGCTTTCAGGCCGGGGATGTCAGCCTGAGGCCGGCAATCCCCGCCACAATCAGCCCGATACAGAATAACCGCGGCAGCGCGGTGGATTCCGCAAACAGCACAATCCCCAGGATCGCGGTGCCCACCGCACCGATGCCGGTCCATACGGCGTAGCCGGTACCCACCGGGATCACCTTCAGTGCCTGGGCGAGGAAATAAAAGCTCGCCACCATCGTCACCACGGTCAACACACTGGGCAGTGGCCGGGTGAACCCGTCACTGTACTTGAGGCCGATCGCCCAGCCCACTTCCAGCAGGCCGGCGACCAGCAGCAACATCCACGGACTGTTCATGCCCAGCCTGTCTCCTCTGGCCTCAGCGCCGTCCGGGCGCCAGTCGGTCCTCGTCGCGGAAGGCCCACAGCACCAGGCAGCCGGCAAACACGATCAGCGATGGGTAAAAGAGCACATTGGTGCCCTCCAGGTACCAGCCCCACGGATCCACCACCGAGCGCCAGACTCCCAACAGGGTGATGCCGTTGACGATGGCCTGGGCGGGATAGGTATAGCGCTGCCACAGGCCCGTGATCACCGCGGCGCCCAGCAGTAGTTGCAGCACACCGAACATCTTCCACAGTAGTGGTGCGCTGACCACGCCCAGGTAAAAACGGTCGGACACGGCGATCGCGTGCTCCACATTCACCAGCTTGTCGACGCCCCAGATGACCAGCAACAGGCCGAGGCTGATTCGCAGGAGTAGTAAAGAAAAGGCGC
Source organism: Microbulbifer sp. JSM ZJ756 (assembly GCF_044383805.1). Lineage (NCBI taxonomy): Bacteria > Pseudomonadati > Pseudomonadota > Gammaproteobacteria > Cellvibrionales > Microbulbiferaceae > Microbulbifer > Microbulbifer sp. JSM ZJ756. The sequence goes on from NZ_JBISER010000003.1 coordinate 377,889, forward strand.
GCATGGAAGGATCCCCTGGGTAAGTTGTTGACCGGCGCCCTACTGGACAGCCGGCGCTATTTGCCGACCGCACTACCCTCGCGGCGTGGGTCGGCGCCACCGTGGAGCTTGCCGTCGATCAGTGCAATCCCGTGGATACCACTGTTCAGGTTGCGCTCCACCACCTTGTGTCCCAGCTGTTCCAGTTTTCTTACAGTCTCCGCGGGGAAAAAGCCCGACTCCAGTTCCACCCGGTACCCGATCGCGCCGATATTGCCCGCGGCTATGGCGTCGGCAATGGGCATCCCCAGGCCCAGGTGATAGAGAATGGTCCGCGCAGTGTAGTCAATAATGCGCGAGCCGCCCGGGGAGCCCACCAGCAGTCGCAGGCTGCCGTCCCGGTTGAATACGACGGTCGGTGACATGGAGGAGCGCGGTCGCTTGCCCGGCTGCACGCGGTTGGCCACCAGTTCGCCATCGGCGCGCTCGGGGGTAAAGGAAAAGTCGGTCAGCTGGTTGTTGAGCAGGAAACCGCGGACCAGCAGGCGCGAGCCAAAGCCGGTCTCGATACTGGTGGTCATGCTTACGCCATTGCCGTAGCGGTCCACGATCGACAGGTGGCTGGTATTGGGTTTTTCCGGGGAATCTGCCGGCTGGCGCTTGGCATCGAAGGGCCTGGGCTTGCCCGGCACGGCAGTGGTGGCCTCCTCGCCCGAGATCAGTTTTGCCCGCCGCACCAGGTACTCCGGGGCCACCATCGCACGCGTGGGCACGGCGACAAAATCCGGATCGGCGGAATAGGTATTGCGGTCGGCAAATGCCAGTTCCGAGGCCTCCGCAAACAGGTGGGTCAGTTCGGCGCTGCCGGGCTCGAACTCGGTCAGCGGGAACTGGCCGACCATGCCCAGGATGGCGCCCACGGTGGTGCCACCGGAGGACGGTGCGCTGGCACCGCAGACGCGGTAGAGCAGGAATTCGCTGCATACCGGTTCGCGCACTTTCGCCTGGTAGCCGGCCATATCCTCGCGGGTCATCACGCCCGGGTTGACCGGGTCGTTGCGCACCGCATCGACGATGGCCGCAGCGATATCCCCCCGGTAAAACGCATCGGCGCCCTGCTCCGCCAGCTGCCGGAGGGTGCGGGCATAGTCGGGGTTTTTTAGTAGCGTGCCCACTGCCAGCGGCTTGCCGTCATCGGTAAAGAAATAGCTGGCGATGGCCGGGCGCGCATCCACCTGCGGCAGGCGGTCGAGCAGCTGGTGCAGGCGCGGTGAAACCTCAAAGCCCTGCTCTGCCAGCTCGATGGCCGGGACGAACAGTTCCGCCCAGGGCAGTTTGCCGTCGCGCTGGTGAGCCAGTTCCAGCATCCGCATCACGCCGGGTACGCCCACCGAGTAGCCGCCGATGACCGCCTTGAGAAAATCCCGCGGCTCGCCGTCGTGCATGAAATACTGTTCATCGACCGCCGCCGGAGCGGTTTCGCGGCCATCGTAATAATGCAGGGATTTGTCGTCGGCGCGGTAGCTCAGCATAAAGGCGCCGCCGCCGATACCCGAGGACTGGGGCTCTACCAGGCCCAGCACCAGCTGCGCGGCGATGGCCGCGTCCACCGCGGTGCCGCCGCGGGCCAGGATGCCGGCGGCGGCCTCACTGGCATGGGGGTTGGCGGTAACCGCCATGAATTCCGATGCGCTGGCCGCCTTGACCTCACTGCGGCCGGTGGCCACCTCGGGCTGGATTTCCTCGCTGCGCTCGGCGGCGCCGGGGCCGGGCTTTTCAGGGTCGGCAAGCAGCAGGCCGGCAGAGATGACTCCGGCAGAGATCAGGGATGCGAGAACCAGTTTGCGCACGTTCGACTCCGGTCTGGGAAAACTCGCCGGAGTTTAACAGCTAACCGGGTGCGCAACAGTAAGGGGGGCGAGGTGCGGTCGGGAATATGCGGCAGGGGCGCCGTGAAGGCGCCGGAACCCCGGTGCCGCCACCGGGTAGCGGGCGGCTCCGGGGCGGGAACTCAGCGGTTGAATTTTTCCTGCAGCGCTTCCTCGACCGCCGGCGGCACGAACTTGGTGACGTCGCCGCCGAGGGAGGCGATTTCCCGCACCAGTGAAGAGGAAATGTAGGAGAGGTGCTCCGCCGGGGTCAGGAACAGGCTTTCCATGTTCGGCGCCAGTTGCCGGTTCATATTGGCCAGCTGGAATTCGTATTCGAAGTCGGAAACCGCGCGCAGGCCACGCAGCACGCCGTAGGCATCTACCTGTCGCACCAGGTCGGCGAGCAGGATATCGAAGCCGATGACTTCCACGTTGGGCAGGTGGCGCAGGACCTGCTGGGCCAGCTCTACCCGCTCATCCAGGGTGAATAGTGGGTTCTTGCGGGAGCTGGAAGCCACGGCCACGATCACGTGGTCGAACAGGCGGCAGGCGCGCTCCACCAGGTCCATATGACCGTTGGTGATGGGGTCGAACGTTCCGGGGTAGACGACTTTTTTCATGAGCAGGGTTTCGCAGGTTATCGCTGGACGCCGATGTCTTGGCCGCTGGCATGCCCGCCCTCCCGGTCCCGGAAAGGACTGATGGAGGGGCAATGCGGCCCGGCGGGGACGCGCATGTTAAACAATTTGTGCGCGACCCTCAAAAAACACGGTTCAGGCGGCACTGAGCAGGCGCATGCAAACCTGGCCCGCACGTTTCTCCTTCTCCACCTGCCAGTGCCCAGGCAACGGCAGCGCTGTGTCCCGGGGTGTCTCCACATAAACCAGGGCGCGCGGCGCCAACCGGTCGTGCAGGGCGGCCAGGGCGGGCTGCCACAGGTCGGCGGTGAAGGGCGGGTCGAGGAAGACGATATCGTAGGCGCTGGCATCGCCGGCCAGGAAATCCAGCGCACTCTGGTGGTGCACCCGGCCCCGGTCGGTGCCGAGCAGCTGCAGCTGGGCGCGCAGGGTGTCGGCCGCCCTCCGGTTCAGTTCCACAAATTCCACACTTGCCGCGCCGCGGGAGAGCGCCTCGAGTCCCAGCGCCCCGGAGCCCGCAAACAGGTCCAGGCAGCGGGCGCCCGGCAGCCGGAACTGCAGCCAGTTGAACAGTGTCTCGCGCAGCCGGTCACCGGTGGGGCGCAGGCCCTCTACCGGGGCGAACTGCAGCCGGCGCCCGCGCCACTCACCTCCGATGATACGGAGCTGCGACAGGGGTTGCGGGGAGGCTTTGCGCGGGCGATTTCTGGGCAAGGTGGTTTCCTGGCTGTGTGGGGCATCGAGCGGTGCTAAGATTAGCGCCTTTCCAACACCGTGGTACAGCCGGATACGAGCATGATCTTTGACTTCCTGCGCAAGAAAAAGCCGAAGCCCGAGGAACAGGCGGAGGAGAAACCCGCCGAGCAGCCGGGCGAAACCTCCGGGGAAGACGAGGCCCGCGAAGGGCAGGCTGCACCCACAGCACCGGATTCCCCCGCTGAGCCGGTCCACGAGGAGCCGGCAGGCGAGGCCGCACCGGCTCCGGAGCTGGCAGAGCCGGCCCCCCCCGAGCCAGCCCCCGCCCCTGAACCGGCCCCCGCGCCCGACAAGGCACAGGCCCCGTCCGGCGCAAAAGAGGAAAAAGTGGGGTTCTTTGCCCGCATCCGTCGCGGACTCAGTCGCACCAGCAACCAGTTTGCCGAGGGCATGGGCAACCTGTTCCTGGGTGCCAAGGAGATCGACGACGAGTTGCTCGAAGAGCTGGAAACCCAGCTGCTGATGGCCGATGTCGGGATGGATGCGACCACCGAAATTGTCGACCGCCTCACTGCCCGGGTCTCCCGGCGCGAGCTGAATGACGGCGAGGCGCTCTACCGGGCGCTGCAGGAGGAACTGGCCGGGCTGCTGGACAGTGTCGAGGCGCCACTGGCCATCGACACCGCCAAAAAGCCATTCGTGATCCTGGTAGTGGGCGTCAATGGCGTGGGCAAGACCACCACCATCGGCAAGCTGGCGCATCGGTACCTGGGCGAGGGCAAATCGGTGATGCTGGCTGCCGGCGATACCTTCCGTGCCGCCGCGGTGGAACAGCTCCAGGTCTGGGGTGAACGCCACGGCGTGCCGGTAGTGGCCCAACACACCGGCGCCGACAGTGCCTCGGTCATCTATGACGCCGTGCAGTCGGCCCAGTCCCGCGGCGTGGACGTGGTGATTGCCGATACCGCCGGGCGCCTGCATACCAAGTCCAACCTGATGGAAGAGCTGAGCAAGGTCCGCCGGGTGATGGGCAAGCTGGACCAGACCGCGCCCCACGAGGTGCTGCTGGTACTGGATGCCGGTACCGGCCAGAACGCCCTCAGCCAGGCCGAGCAGTTTCGCAATTCCGCCGGTGTCACCGGCATGGTGCTGACAAAACTGGACGGTACCGCCAAAGGCGGTGTGATCTTTGCACTGGCGCAGCGCTTCGGTATTCCGGTACGCTTCATCGGTGTCGGCGAGCAGGCTGAAGACCTGCAGCCATTCCGCGCGAAAGACTTTGTCGCCGCGCTGTTTCGCCGGGACGAAAACTGATTTCCCGTTTGTAGGAGCGGCCCATGGCCGCGATTGGGTCCCGAGGTGCCAGGGCAGGTCATTCGCGGCCATGGGCCGCTCCTATCATTAATAACAAGAATTCGCCGCCTGCATGATCACCTTTGACAACGTCAACAAGCGCTACGAATCCGGGCAGGATGCGCTGGTGCGCGTCAGCCTGGAGCTGCAGCGGGGCGAACTGGTATTCCTCACCGGGCACAGCGGTGCCGGCAAAAGCACCCTGCTCAAACTCCTTACCGCGATCGAGCGCCCCACCCGCGGCAGCATCCTGGTGGCGGGCCAGAACCTCAACCGCCTGCGCAACAGCCAGGTGCCCTACTACCGCCGCAATGTGGGCATTGTGTTCCAGAATCACCAGCTGCTGTTCGACCGCAGTGTCTTCGACAATGTGGCGCTGCCCCTGTCCGTGGCCGGCTGCAACCGCCGTGAGGTGGGCCGGCGCGTGCGCGCGGCACTGGACAAGGTGGGCCTTCTGCACAAGGAGCGCCAGAACCCCATTATGCTTTCCGGTGGTGAGCAGCAGCGGGTCGGTATCGCCCGGGCAGTGGTCAACAAGCCGGCGATCCTGGTAGCGGATGAGCCCACCGGTAACCTGGACCCGCAGCTGTCCGCGGAGATCATGCAGCTGTTTGCCGACTTCAACGCGGTGGGGGTGACGGTGATGATTGCCAGCCACGACCTGGAATTGATCGCCCGCCAGAAACGCCGGGTACTGACCCTGCAGGCGGGCCAGCTGATCTACGATGGAATCCCGAGCCGTGAAGCAGCCTACCCGTAACCCCGGCAACCCGGTTCGTACTGCCGCTCGCCAGCAGGCCGCGGCAGAGCGCACCCGCGCCACCGGCGCCGTCACGGCCCGAACCCGCCTGGGCGATCGCCTGCGCGGCTGGGTCGGGCACCACCGCGAGATGGCCGCCGAGGCCCTGCGGCGTTTCTTCGCGGCGCCCATGGCCAGCTTCATGACGGCCCTGGTAATCGCTATTGCCCTGGCGCTGCCGGCCTCCCTGCAGCTGGGCATGGTGAACTTCCAGCGCGCGGTGGCGGGCTGGGACGGCCAGCCGCAGATTTCCGTGTTCCTGAACAAGAGTGCCCGCGACTCCGCCATCACCTCCTACGTGCAAGACCTGCGGGAAGATCCGCGGGTGGCCGAGGTGACGTATATCTCACCCGAGCAGGCGCTGGAGGAGTTCCAGCAGTCGTCCGGCCTCGGTGATGCGCTGGCCGGGCTGGGCAGCAATCCCCTGCCGGCGGTCTTGCTGGTGCGTCCCGCCGGCGCCAACGGGGAGCTGGAGGCTCTGGCCGAGTCCCTGCGGGAAAGTGCCCTCAGCGATGCGGTGGTACTGGATATGGCCTGGGTGGAACGGCTGGCGCGGCTGACCGAGCTGGGCCAGCGCCTCTCCCTGGGGCTGGGCCTGCTGCTGGCACTGGGTGTGATTCTGGTGGTGGTGAACACCATACGCCTGCATATCGAGAGTCGCCGGGAGGAGATCCTGGTGGTCAAGCTGGTGGGGGGGACCAATGCCTTTGTGCGCCGCCCGTTCCTGTACAGCGGTCTATGCTACGGCCTGTTCGGTGGCCTGCTGGCATGGCTGCTGGTGACCCTGGGGGTGGCATTGTTGTCGGGCCCGGTAGCGGGGCTGGCCTCTTCCTACGGCAGTGGTTACCGCCTCGACGGGCCCGGGCTGGCCTACCTGCTGGCTCTGGCTGGCGGCGCCGCCCTGCTGGGCCTGGCGGGTGCCTGGGTGGCTGTGGCACGACATGTCCGCGCCATAGAGCCCTCCTGACCCGGTGGTCACAATTATTTCCGGAACCCGTGGCGCACACGGGAACCGCGCCTGTGGATAAACCCTCTAATGCCACGGATTTCAACGGCTCCGGCACTGTGGGCGGGCTTTCTTATTCGCCCGCGCTAGTGCTAAACTGGCCCAATTCGCCGGGTAACTCCCGGCGGTCGTTTGATCGCAAGTTCAACCGGCACCAGAGTTTTGACAGGAGAGATCTGCATGGGAACTAGCCTGCAGCCAGTGCAAACGCTGTCCCCGGGAGCCAACCTCGGGGCCTATATCCAGACGGTCAGCGGCTTCGATGTGCTGTCCGCTGAGGAAGAAAAGCGGCTGGCGGAGGACCTCTATTATCGCGAGGACCTGAATGCTGCACGGCAGCTGGTTATGTCGCACCTGCGTTTTGTGGTGCACATCGCCAAATCCTACTCCGGCTATGGCCTGAACCAGGGAGACCTGATCCAGGAAGGCAACGTCGGCCTGATGAAAGCCGTGAAGCGCTTCAACCCCGAGAAGGGGGTGCGCCTGGTTTCCTTTGCGGTGCACTGGATCAAGGCCGAGATTCACGAATTTATCCTGCGCAACTGGCGCATCGTGAAGATCGCCACTACCAAGGCGCAGCGCAAGCTGTTCTTTAACCTGCGCGGACAGAAGAAGAAGCTCGCCTGGCTCACCAATGACGAGGCCAAGGCGGTGGCGAAGGACCTGAATGTGGACGTGACGCACGTGCACGAGATGGAGGGTCGCCTCTCTGCCCATGACGCCGCATTCGATGCGGGCGTGGATGACGATGACGACAGTGCCTGGCAGGCGCCGGCGCACTACCTGGAAGACCGCAGTTTCGACCCGGCGGCCCAGCTGGAGCGCGATAACTGGGAAGAGACCAACCTCACCAGTCTCGCCGCGGCCATGGAGCAGCTCGATGATCGCAGCCGCGATATCATCCGGGCACGCTGGCTGAGCGAGAACAAGGCGACCCTGCACGAGCTGGCTGATAAATACGGCGTCTCTGCCGAGCGTATCCGCCAGCTGGAAAAGAACGCGATGAAAAAGGTACGCGTGGCGATGGAAGCCTGATCGCGCCACCGGGCCCTGAAGAAAACCGCGCAACCGCGCGGTTTTTTTTTTTGCACTGTGACAAACCTGCGGCGAACCGCGGCCAGGGGCCTTGCCTGCCAACATAAACGGACAACGAAGGGAAACACGGCCCCGGGGGCCTGGACCGGAATCACCATGACCAAACTCTACCTGCTGATCGCCGCTTTTCTCGGCGCCACCGGCGTCATGCTTGGCGCCTTCGGTGCCCACGGCCTGCGCGGCCGAGTGGCCGAAAACCTGCTGGAAGCCTTCAAGACCGGTGTGCACTACCAGCTGGTGCATGCCCTGGTGTTGTTGCTGGTGGCGCTGATGATCCAGCAGTGGGGCTCGCGCACCGCACTGGTGACCTGCGGCGCCCTGTTCGCAGTCGGCGTGCTGCTGTTCAGCGGCAGTCTCTATGGGCTGGCCCTTGGCGGGCCGCGCTGGCTGGGGCCCGTCACCCCCCTGGGCGGCAGCCTGATGATTGCCGGCTGGATAGCCCTGTTTGTGGCGGCGCTGAACCTGCCGCGCTGAGCGCCCGTCGTTTCCCCTGGGAGCGGCCGCTCCTACAATGACTTGATTACGAATTTGCATCCGAGGTCGCAAAGCATGCAAGAAGAGTCCGCGGAAGATTTTCCCTACCGCACCGAGTACAAGAAAAAGTCCATCCGCAGTTATGTCATCCGCGCCGGTCGCATGACCGAGGGGCAGCGCCGGGCTTTCGATAACTACTGGGGGCAGTACGGCCTGTCGCTGTTCGCCGGCCCGCTGGACCCGGCACAGGAGTTCGGTCGCCAGGCGCCGCTGGTACTGGAGATCGGCTTTGGCATGGGCGACTCGCTGCTGGCGATGGCGGAGGCCGAGCCGGACAAGGATTTTATTGGCATCGAGGTGCACCCGCCCGGTGTCGGCCGCCTGATCAACAACGCCGGCAAGGCCGGGGTGAAAAACCTGCGGGTGTATATGGCCGACGCGGTGGATGTGCTCAATGACTGCATCGCCGACGCCTCGCTGGACCGGTTCCAGCTGTATTTCCCGGATCCGTGGCACAAGAAAAAACATCACAAGCGGCGCATCGTGCAGCCGGAATTCGTGCGGCTGCTGTGCACCAAGCTCAGGCCCGGCGGGCTGATGCACATGGCCACCGACTGGGAGAATTACGCCGAGCATATGCTCGAGGTCCTGGAGGCGGAGCCGGCACTGGAGAACACCGCCGGCGCCGGACAGTATGCCCCGCGCCCGGAGTTCCGTCCGCAGACCAAGTTCGAGCAGCGCGGCCAGCGACTGGGCCACGGAGTCTGGGACCTGCTCTACCGCCGCACCTGATTGCAGCGGGGTAAAAGACGTACCTACGGGCTGCCGGCGGGTCTGCTATCTTCATAAGTCAGACGACCCGCCGGTAAAAGGACACTCCGGAGCCCACAATGACTGATAAGAGTCTTCGGCCCGCGCGCACCGTCGCCGTTGCGCTGCTGTTTCTCGCCCTGCCCTGCATGCCCGCCCTCGCCGACGAAGAGGGCACCCTCAACCTCTACCTCAAGGGAACCCGCCAGTGGTTTAACAGCGAGCGGCTGGACGGCACCCCGTTCGAGGAGTTCGAGCTGGATGACAGTACTGGCGGCGGTATCGGCCTTGGCTTCAATATCACCGACCGCTGGGCACTCGAGGGTGTGGTGGACGCTTTCTCGGCGGACATCGATGGGCTGGACGAAAAAGTCGACGTGTACAACTACCACATGGACCTGTTCTGGCAATTTGCCGGGCAGTTCTGTGGCGACTTCTGCTGGCAACCCTACCTGGCCTTCGGTGTCGGCGAGGTCCGGATCGAGTATGACCGCCTGCTCGAGCCATTGCCGGTAATCCCGGCGGACTACGACGGCCCGGTGTTCTTCGATCGCAGCAGGGAGGACCACGATCGCCAGACCATGGCCAATTTCGGGGTCGGGGTGAAATACCGGCTGGGACCGCGCTGGCAGGCCCGCGCCGATGCGCGTGCCTTTTACGGAGTCGAGCGCGGGGGTATGGATACGGCACTGAGCTTTACCATCGGCTACCAGTGGATGGAGTTTCCGCCGGTGGTGCGGGATACCGATGGCGACGGCTTTATTGACGACGTGGATATGTGCCCGCAGACCCCGCCCGGAGTGGCGGTGGATAACACCGGCTGCCCGATCGACACGGACTCCGACGGTGTGCCGGATTACCTCGACCTGTGCCCCGGCACGCCCTACGCGACGGCCGTGGACGAAGAGGGTTGCCCGGAGACCCCGCCGCAGGGCGAATTCCCGGTCAAGTGATCAGCCTCGCGCCGCGTCGAGCTGCTCGCTGATTTCCAGCCACTCCATCTCCAGCGACTCGAGCTTTTCCCGCTCCTCGGCCTGGGCGCGGTTGAGCCTGGCTATCTCCTCCTGCTGGCCGCCGCTGTAGAGACTCTCGTCGGCGAGCCGGGCGTCGAGCCCGGCCAGTTGCTCCTCGACCTGCGCCATGTCCCGCTCCACGCGCTTGAGCCGGTTGGTCAGGGGTTTCAGTTGCTCGCGCAATGCCGCGGCAGCCCTGCGCTGGGATTTCCTGTCTTCTTTACCTTCCGTGGGCTGGTCGTCCTGGCGCACGGCGGCCTTCTCCCCGGCGCGCTCGTTGCGGCGGAACTCCAGCAGCCACTGGCGGTAATCCTCCAGGTCGCCGTCGAACGCCCGCACCCTGCCGTCGGCCACCAGCAGGAATTCATCGGCGGTATTGGCCAGCAGGTAGCGATCGTGAGAAACCAGCACCACGGCGCCGGGAAACTCCGCCAGCGCCAGCGCCAGCGCGTGGCGCATCTCCAGGTCCAGGTGGTTGGTGGGCTCGTCCAGAAGCAGCAGGTTGGGTTTCTGCCAGGCCAGGATCGCCAGTGCCAGGCGCGCCTTCTCGCCGCCGGAAAAACCGCCCACCTGTTCGAACACACGGTCGCCGGTGAAGCCGTAACCACCGAGAAAATCCCTGAGTGACTGCTCGCTGGCTTCCGGTGACAGGCGCTGCAGGTGCAGCATCGGCGAGGCGGCGCTGTCGAGCGCCTCCAGCTGGTGCTGGGCAAAGTAGCCGATGGCCAGGTGCTCACCGCACTGGCGCTCGCCATGGATAGGCGCCAGCTCGCCGGCCAGGGTCTTGATCAGGGTGGACTTGCCCGCGCCATTGGGGCCCAGCAGGCCAATGCGCCGGCCCGGGTGGATGCCCAGCTGCACCTTGTGTACCACCGCCTTGTCGCCATAGCCCAGTTCCGCGTCGCGCAGGTCGATCAGCGGGTTGGAGACCTTGTCCGCCGATGGCAGGGAAAAGCGAAAGGGGGAATCCACGTGCGCGGGCGCAATTTGCGCCATGCGGTCGAGCGCCTTGAGGCGACTCTGGGCCTGGCGGGCCTTGGTGGCCTTGGCGCGAAAACGGCGGACAAAGTCCTCCATATGCGCGCGCTGGGCCTGCTGCTTCTCAAATTGCGCCTGCTGTTGGGCCAGGCGCTCGGCGCGGGTGCGTTCGAAGGCGCTGTAGTTGCCGCTGTACTGGACCAGCTGGCGGTGCTCGAAACTGACCACACTGTCCACCACCGCGTCGAGGAAATCCCGGTCGTGGGAGATGATCAGCAGTGTGCCGGGGAACTTCTGCAGCCACTGTTCCAGCCACAGGGTGGCATCCAGGTCCAGGTGGTTGGTGGGTTCGTCCAGCAGCATCAGGTCGGCGGGGCACATGAGCGTGCGTGCCAGGTTCAGGCGGATACGCCAGCCGCCGGAAAAACTCTTTACCGGCCGCTGCTGGTGGGCGTGGGAAAACCCCAGGCCGTCGAGCAGCTGGGCAGCGCGGGCCGGGCCGCTGTAGCCGTCGATCGCCGCCATGCGCTCATGGAGTTCCCCCAGTCGCCGCCCGTCCGGTGAGGCCGCGGCCTCGAGTGTTTCCAGTTCCCGCTGCAGTCGGCGCAGCTCGGCGTCGCCATCCAGCACGTAGTCCAGGGCCGTCTGGTCGCCCGCTGCCACCTCCTGTGCCATGTGTGCGATGCGCCAGCCGGCAGGCAGCTCGACACTACCGCTATCGGTATCCAGCTTCCGCAGCAGCAGCTTGAACAGGGTGGATTTGCCGCAGCCATTGGCACCGATAATCCCCACCTTGTGGCCGGGAAAAATGCGGCAGTCAGCATTGTGCAGCAGTTCGCGCCCGCCCAGTTGCAGCGAGACGCCTTGCAGATTGATCAAGAAAAACCTCTTCCGGAGTTACCCCGGCGCGCCATGGTGCTAGGCTAACGACATTACAGCCGCGCGGCACACCCGATAAGAAAGCCGGGATTCTAACGTGACGAAACGCTCCCCTCCATCCTCTTCCGCCCTGGACAATCCCCTGTGGGAGTTCAGCCTCGACTTCTATCGCCATGAAGAAGTGCAGGCATTCCTGCTGGCCTGCCAGGACGACCGGGGTGCGGATGTCTGCCTGATGCTGTGGGCGTCCTATGTGTCGGCCTCCGGGCGGCAGCTGAGCGAGGAGAGCTGGCGGGTGGCGGATCGCGGGCTTGCCCCGCGCCGGCGTATGATCGCCAGCGTGCGCAACCTGCGACGCTGGCTCGGGCGTATGCGCCCGCGGACCCAGTCACTGTATAAGCGCTGCAAAAACTATGAGTTGAAACTGGAACAGCTACAGCTGGCGGCACTGTGGAAACTGCAGCAGGAGACCTGGCCGGAGGATCGCTGCGCGCTGGCACTGGCGGGCCAGCAATATGGCCTGCCGCAAAAAGAACAGGCCCGCTGGGCGGGCCTGATCGACAGCTACTGTAGCGGTGGCACCTGAACGTTACTGGTCGTCCGAGCGCTCGCTGGAAAACAGGCTGTTAAAGGGCGTCACCGGAGTGATGCTCGGTGTCGGCTTGGGGGCCTCGGCCGGCTTGCTGGCGGGGGCCGGTGTGCTTTCAGCCGGTTTCGCTTCCGCCGGCTTGGGTTCTGCCGGCCTGGCGGTCTCCGCCGGAGTCGGTTTTACCGCACTGGGGGCGGGTGATTTCTGCGGGGCCGGCTCACTGGCCTCAGCCTTCTTGGCGGGTGCCTTCTTGACCGGCGCTTTCTTCACTGCGGGTTTCTTCGCCGCTGATTTAGCCCCTGCAGCTGCAGTTGTAGCTGCCTTCTTGGCGGGGGCTTTCTTGGTTGTCGCTTTCTTGGTCGGGGCTTTCTTGGCTGCAGCCTTCTTGGGTGCGGCTTTTTTCGCCGCAGTTTTGCCGGCTGTTGCCTTTTTGGCTGCAGACTTCTTGGCGGCGGGCTTCTTGGTGGAGGTAGCCTTCTTGGCCGCCGGCTTCTTGGCTGTGGCCGCTTTCCTGGCTGTGGATTTGCCGCTGGCAGCCTTGCGCGCCGTCTTGGCCTTGGCGGCCCCTTTCTTTTTCTTTGCCTTGGCAACTTCCTTCTCTGCCTTGGCGACAACCTTACTTACCTGTTCCGCCAGCTTCAGTTCGGATTTGGCTGCGGCTTCGGCCTGTTTTGCCTCGGCGGCAGCTTCGCGGGCATCGGCCATTGCGGCGGTCAGCTTTTCCACGTTGGCCTTCGCCGTGTCCACCCGCTTCTTGGTGGCAGCGGTCTTGCGCTTGCTGGCGGCAGTACGGGCATCTGCCAGCTTGGACTTGGCCTTGGCCAGCTTGTCCTTGGCAGCGGCCAGGGCCTTGTTGGATTTCTGCACCGCCTTGCTGGCATCGGTTACCTGCTTGGTACGTGCCTTGTCGAGTTTGGTGGTGAGCTTGGCAATTTGCGCTTCCAGCTCTGCGACTGGATTGACAGCTTTCTTTTTGGCAGCCATGAGTCAATATCCTGAGGTTTATTATCGATTCAACGCATCCGGGCAGTGTGGGTGCCCGGCACTTTTGCGGATGGTGCCGCATTCACAGTTACTTGCACTGGCGCGTTGCCCAGGGAGCAAAACCTTTTAGCAATCCAAAGCAACCGCAGGTGCCCACGATAATAGCGCTGTTTTTTTCAAAATTGTATGCCGCAACCACGGAAAAGCGCCCGAAAGTGCCGGTAAAATTCCACAGGCGGAGGGAACTGCGCGAATGTGGCAGTGTTCGAACATGTGAACGGCATCGGTGTGCACCGGTAGTCACCTTGCGTTAGACTTGCTGGGCATCGGCTGACACGCCGTCATGCGGCGGTCGTGAACTGGATCGCCAACCCGATGGCGGAGTTGTCACGGCTACTGGGCCGCATCCCGGACCCGGCCAGCCCGGCCGGGTCTGAAGGAACCCTACGAATAAATACATCCAGAGACTTAAGAGACAACCCATATGAACAAATATCCACTGGCTGCGGCGGTTGCCCTGGGCGTCATGCTGGCAGGCTGTAACAAGCAAGATTCCGGCCAGGCCGAAGAAATCGCACTGGAAACCCAGGAGCAGAAAGTAAGCTACATCATTGCCGAGGACATGGCCCGCCGGCTCGACTCGCAGGGTGTCGCACTGGATTCCAAGGTTGTTGTCATGGCTCTCGAAGATGTCGCTGCCGGCCGTGAGTCGCGCCTCAGCGATGAGGACAAGCAGCAGGTAATCGCCGTATTCCAGGAAAACATGCAGGCCAAGCAGCAGGAGATGCTGGCCAAGCAGGAGCAGGAATTCAAGGCCAAGGCAGAATCAAACATGGCCGAAGGCAAGGCGTTCCTGGAAGAAAACGCCCAGAAGGAAGGCGTGGTTACCACTGACTCCGGCCTGCAATACAAAGTGATTCGCGCAGGCAGTGGTGATACCCCGTCTGCCGACAGCACCGTCGAGGTGGATTACAAGGGTACCCTGATTGATGGTACCGAGTTCGACAGCTCCTATGCCCGCGGTGAGCCGGTACAGTTCCCGGTCGGCGGGGTGATCAAGGGCTGGACCGAGGCGCTGCAGCTGATGAAGGAAGGGGCTAAATGGGAACTGTATATCCCCTCCGACCTGGCCTACGGTCCCGGCGGTGCGGGCGGCCTGATCGGCCCCAATGCCACCCTGATTTTCGAAGTGGAACTGCACAAGGCGAACGTTGCTGAAGGAGAGGCAGGCGCGGGTAGCGATGCAGAACCTGCCGCCGGTGAAGGCGAGGCGACCGATGAGAGCGGTAGTGAAGAGGCGCCGCAGGAGGAGCAGGAGTAAGCTACTTCCTGCACCGACAAGAAAAAGGGCCGCTATCCAGCGGCCCTTTTTTTGTCTCCTTTTAAGTCCCTGTCCCCCTGGCGCTCATTGCCTGCAGCAACCGCTCGTGGCCCTGCAGGCCGGCGACGGGAAACAGCGGCGGGGAGTCAGGCAAGCTGGTTCTTGTGCGCCGTGTGCAGGACCGAAATCATCTCGTCCTCGGAACGGAAGCGGGATTCCAGCGCCTCGCCCAGCAGTGACAGGTCCTTCGGCAGGCTGTCCAAATCGTCGGTTTCCAGGTATTTGTCGTTGAAGTCCACGGCGATATCCGTGGTGGCATCAATTTTGGTGTAGAGCTCGCGGGATTTTTCCAGCCCGGCTTCGTCATTGAATGCCTTGCCTTCCAGTATCAGCTGCTCGTACACCTCGAAGTGGCCCGCCGACACATAGTCCATCAGCAGCTGGCAGAGCTCGCGCACTGCTTCTTCAGTGCGGGCATCGCCGTCGCGCACTTCCCGGTTTTCCGACAGGCTGCAGAAGCGCACCAGGAGCGCCTGGCGGGCATGCAGCCAGCGATCGATTATGTCGCTGACCCCGCCCCAACGTTCACGCGCCGACTTACAGTTTTCCAGCATTTCAGGCTTCCTTTTATCTCGCTCTGCCCCACCACAATCATGCTCAGCGGGCTTTTATGCAAGATAGGAGATTCGGGTATCGCGGGCAAGGCGAAAGCGGCAATCGGCGCCAGAAGCCGGCGCTGTCAGGCACCTGCCAGCAGTGGCAGGAATACCGCGGTCAGGGCGCCGCACAGCCCCATCGCCAGCGCCGCGAAGGCCCCGCACAGGGCGCTGATTTCCAGGGCCCGCGCGGTACCGATGGCATGGGCGTTGATGCCCAGCACAAAGCCGACAATGCGCGGGTCGCCGGCACCCAGTCGCCGCATCAGCGACGGCCCCAGGACGGCGCCCACAACGCCGCTGAACACGACGATCCCCACGGTCAGGCTCTCGGCGGCACCTACCTTGCCGGCAATGGCCAGCGCAATCGGTGTGGTTACCGCCTTGCCGGAAAGTGCGGCCAGCACCGGGCCGGAGGCGCCCAGCAAGAGTGCCAGACCGACGCCAATCAGCGGTGCCAGTACCGCGCCCACACACAGGGTCACTGTCAGCGGCATGGCGGCGCGGCGGATGATCGCCAGGTTCTGTCTCAGCGGCACTGCCAGCGCCACCACTGCCGGCCCCAGCAGCGCATACAGGGCGCCGCTGGCGCTTTGGTAGTCCCGGTACTCGATTCCCAGCGCATAGAGACTGCCCGCCACCAGCAGGCTGGCGCCGACGATCGGGTGCAGCAGCGTGGTGCCGCTGCGCCGGTACAGCCACAGGCCGCCCAGGAAACCGGCGACATTGAGTGGCAGGATAAACAGCGGGTGGCCCAGCAGTGCCGGCAGTGAATCAGGCATGGGGGCCGGCCCCGCTGCCGTAACGTCGCAGCAGTTTTTTCAGCAGCAGGGCACAGAGCGCGATACTGGCCAGGGTGCCCAGCACCGTGGCTGCCAACAGGCCCAGCCAGTCTGCGGGGGAGAGGTCGCGGAGAAAGAACAGGCCAGTGGCGGCGGGCAGGAACAGCAGCGCCAGCAGGCGCAGCAACGCTCCGCTCACTTCCGCCAGGCCCTGCGGTACGCTGCCGTAAACCAGCAGGCCCAGCAGCAACAGCAGCATGCCGAGAACCGAACCGGGTACCGGCAGCGCCAGGCTGGCCTGTAACCAGTTACCGGCCAGGTTAGCCGCTACCAGCAGGGCCGCACCGGCCAGCCAGCCGCCAGCGCGGCCGCTGATCCGCACGCTGCTTTTCGGGTGGCCGGGCATCAGGCAGGGGGTGTTTACTGGCGCCGGAAGGCCTGCCAGAGGCCGAATACCACCAGGCCCACAAAGCCCACGGCGGCCCAGGCGGGAATACTCAGGCCCAGCATGGTCCACTGCACCTCGGCGCAGTTGCCGTCACCGGTGAGCAGTACCTTGACCACATCCAGGAAAGGAAAGGCATCGATCATGTAGGAGATGCCGGGACCGCAGGCCGGGACCTGGTCCTCGGGCAGGCTCTGCAGCCACAGCTGGCGGGCAGAGAAGTACAGGCCGCCCAGCGCCCACAGTGACACCAGCATGCCGTATAAACGTCGACCGATAACGCCCGGGTTGTGCACAAATGCGAGCAGGGACACCAGCCCCACGCCCAGCAGCATTACGCGCTGGGTAATGCACAGCGGGCAGGGCTCCAGTCCCCGGACATACTCGAGGTAAAAGGCACTGCCGAGCAGAAAAATGACGGCGAGAAAAACCAGCAAAAACGTAATACGCGGGTTGGGAAGGCTCATTTGTTATCGAATCCTGAAAAATCCTCTCGAAACCGCCGGGCATCGAGCATCAAGTCACTGAACAACAGATCGAAGTCGCGCTCCAGGGCTTCCCCGGCGGCGGTCACTGCGGGCAGTGCGGCCTGCAGTGCCACCGGGCGTCGCAGGCGCTGGCCGACGCGCTCCAGGGTGCGGGCAATGACATCGCGGTCGGGATAGCTCTGCAGCAGTCTAAATTGCTCGGCCCGCTGCATAAAGCGCCGGGCGCCGGGCGGAATATACCGCCTGCGGGCGTGGAAGTCTCGCCAGCATTGGTCACAGAAATTGTCGAGGGAATACGGGTGCCAGTCGTCCCACTGGCGGCTGAGCAGGTGGTCGAACCAGATATCCAGCACGATACCCCCGTAGCGTCGCCACTCCGGGCCCAGCCGTTGCAGGGCATCCACATAGGCGGGGTGGGCATCGGAGCGCGCGTCGATGCGGCGGTGCAGGCGGATGCCGGCCTCGATGGCGGGGGGGAACTCTCCCCGCAGGGGGCCCTTGACGAAATCCCCCAGCAGGCCGCCCAGGCGCCAGTCCGGGTCGGGGCCGGATAACAGCAGGTGGGCGAGATAGTTCATGGGGCTTTGGGCCTGGCGATTACTGGTGGGGGACAACCCCGGCCCGCCGGTGCGAGCTCAGGCGGGCCGGGAGCCGGTTCGGGCTGGGCCAGCGCTATCGCTGGCAGAACGTATACTGCGCATAGTACTGACCGAGGAAATCCTCGAAAGTGCCCGTATCGGCGGCTTCCACTTCGCGCTGGCGCTCCAGGGATTCCCTTGCGCCACGGGCAAATTCCTCGCGGGTGCTGTCGTCCAGGGGGCGTTCGCGGAAGTACCGGTGGTGCTGTTCGGCCTTGTCCTGGGCCCACTCGAAGAAGCTCTGGCCGCGTTCACGCATCTCCGCCAGCATTCTCGCCGCGGGAGTGGCGACCTCACCACGGACTTTTTGCTGCTGTGCTGCCAGCGCGCGGGCGAAGTCGTCACCTTCCCAGGCGCGGTCGAGCAGTTCCGCCAGCGGTTGCATCTGGCCCAGCAGCTCCTCCGCCCAGTCCACCAGCGGGCGCTCGCCGCCGTTGTGGACCAGCTTCAGTTGCGGGTCGCGGCCGCGGTAGACAATGCGGTTCTGGTTTTCCTGCGTGGCCCGGTAATCCGCGTCGTCGGTCTTGGGGCTGTCTTCCAGCAGGCAGTGCAGCAGGAAACAGTCGAGGAAGCGCATCTGCTGCGCGTCCATGCCCAGTGGCTCGAACGGGTTCAGGTCCAGGCAGCGCACCTCGATGTATTCCACTCCGCGGTTGTCCAGTGCGGACAGCGCGGTCTCACCCATGCGGGCCGGGTTCTTCGGCCGGATCGGCGAGTAAAATTCGTTCTCGATCTGCAGCAGGCCGGTGGACAGCTGCTGGTAATTGCCCCCGGCGTCCTTCACACCCAGCTCGTGGTACGGCGGATAGGGTTTGCTGATTGCCGCACACAGGGTGGATAGGTAGCTGGGCAGGTCGTTGTAGCAGACGATCAGTGACTGCTGGGCGTCGCTGTTGTAACCCAGGTCGCCCATGCGCAGGGAGGTGGCGTAGGGTGTGTGCAGGCTCCTGGGGTTGCCGTCGAATGGCTCCAGGGAGTGATCGCGCCCCTCGACAAAAGAGGCGCACACAGCCGGTGCGGCACCGAACAGGTGGATCAACAGCCAGTAATGGCGGCGGAAATTGCGGATCAGGTCGAAGTAGCGGCGGGTCTTGAATTCGCCCAGCTCCTCGCTGCTGCCCTCACGCTCGTGCAGCCATTGCCAGAAAGACTCCGGCAGGGAGAAGTTGTAGTGGATACCGGCGATGGTCTGCATGGCGCGGCCGTAGCGCAGGCCCAGCCCCAGGCGATAGACGGTTTTCATGGAACCGCTGTGGGAGCTGCCATAGAGCGCCACCGGGATATCCTCGTCCTCGCCCAGCACGCACGGCATGCTGTTGACCCACAGCCGCTCGTCACCGATCTCGCCGTAGGTGTAGCGATGGATCTGGTCGAGGGTCTCCAGGACCTCTTCCGGTGTCGCCACCGGCGGGGTGATGAACTCCAGCAGGGCCTCGGAGAAATCCGTGGTGATCAGGTCGTGGGTCAGCGCCGAGCCCAGTGCTGCCGGGTGCGGGGTGCGGGCCAGGGTGCCATCGGGATTGACCCGCAGGCTCTCTTTCTCGACACCGCGGCGAATGCCCTTCAGCAGTTGCAGCGTTTGCGGCTGGGCCAGGGCGGCCAGGTAATGGGGCACTCGTATCTCCTTACTGAGGCTGGCTGTGCCTCTGGACTGCCGTTGGGAAACCGCCGACCGGTACGGCGGCCGCCGGCACTCCGGCCGATATGGGGACCGGCGCCGGTTTTCTCAAGGATAGGATTGGCGGCCGCGGAATCAGACGGCCGAACCGGATCGCTGCGCGTCTTCGCCGGGCTGGTCCGGTTCGATCTCGGGTGGCTCTTCCGGCGTGATCTCCGGCGGCTCGCCCGGTTCAATCTCCGGGGTGGGCTCGGGAATGATTTCCGGGTTCTGCTCCGGCGGGGTTTCCGGCGGTGAGCCCGGCTCGATTTCCGGGTCGCCCAGCGCCTCCTCGGGCACCTGGGGCTGTCCCTTGGGGTTCAGGTCGCACTGCAGCAGTTCGATGCGCAGGCTGACATCGCGGGTGTTGGCCTCAAACATCTGGTTGATGGCGACGTCCTTGTGCTCGCTGCGGAACAGCTTGCCGGCGTCGCGGCCGTCGATCCACTCGTTACTCTTGCTCAGGAATCGCTGGTGCTGGTTCGTCAGCACGTACACATGGCTCATGCGGAAGGACAACTTTGCTTATGTACAGACGGGCAGTGTAGCGATGGAGGGAACGGGGTCAAGAACCCGGCGGCCCGCACCCGTCCCGGCCGGGCTGGGCCGGCGCGGAAATGGATGCGGGGCGCCAACGGTGGCGATGGTTCAGATCGCCTCCAGGGGGTAGTGCTCCGGGTACGGCAGCCGGGCCGCGCCGCTGTCCACCGCTGCGCGTGCCACCGCCGCCGCCACTTCCGGCAGCAGGCGGGGATCGGTGGGCTTGGGCAGGATATAGGCCGGGCCCAGGCCCAGCTCGATACCGCCGTAGCCCTCGCGCACCGCGTCCGGCACCGGCAGGTGGGCGATCTTGCGGATGGCCTCGATGGCCGCCAGCTTCATCTCCTCGTTGACACGCACGGCGCGTACATCGAGGGCGCCGCGGAAGATGAACGGGAAGCAGAGCACATTGTTGACCTGGTTCGGGTAGTCCGAACGACCGGTGGCCATGATCAGGTCGTCGCGCACGCTGTGGGCCAGTTCCGGCGAGATCTCCGGGTTGGGGTTGGAGCAGGCAAAAACCACCGGGCGCGGGGCCATGCGCTTGAGCTGCTCGGCGGACAGCAGGTCCGGGCCGGATACGCCCAGGAATACGTCGGCGCCCTCGATGGCATCGTCCAGGGTGCGCATCTCGGTATCCCGTGCCCACTCGCCTTTGTAGGCGTTGATGTCGGTGCGCCCCGAGTGGATCACGCCGCGGCTGTCGAGCATGGTGATCTGTTCTTTCTTGGCCCCGGCGGCCAGCATCAGCTTGCAGCAGGCGGTGGCGGCTGCGCCGGCACCCAGGCACACCATGCGCACGTCCTCGATTTTCTTGCCCTGGATCTCAAGGGCGTTGAGCATGCCCGCCACGGTCACGATGGCGGTGCCGTGCTGGTCGTCGTGGAACACCGGCACCGGGCAGCGCTCGATCAGCGCTTCCTCGATATGGAAACACTCCGGCGCCTTGATATCTTCCAGGTTGATGCCACCGAAGGTGTTGGCGATGGCGCTGACCGTCTCGATAAAGCGCTCCGGGCTCTTGGCCTCCACCTCGATATCCACCGAGTTGATCCCGGCGAAACGCTTGAACAGAAGGGACTTCCCTTCCATCACCGGCTTGGATGCCAGCGGGCCCAGGTTGCCGAGGCCGAGGATGGCACTGCCATTGGAGATGACTGCCACCAGGTTGCCCTTGCCGGTGTACTGGTAGGCGGCATCCGGGTCGCGGGCGATCTCGCGCACCGGTTCGGCGACGCCGGGACTGTAGGCCAGGGACAGGTCTTCCTGGGTCTGCGCCGGTGTGGTGAGCTCTACCGACAGCTTGCCCGGGGTCGGCAGCGCATGGTAATCCAGCGCTGCCTGGCGCAATGCTTCCTTCGCATCCTTCATCTTGGGTAATTCTCTCGAGTCAGTGGTCGCTAACCCGCTAAGTGGCGACCGGTTTACTGCGGGGGCGCAGAGAATAACCGAGGCAGGTCTGCCGCTACAAGGGCGAGGAGGGTTCGTGAACGCTAATCCCTACTAATTTCGATGGTAAATTCGGAATCTGCCGCAATAAACCAGCGTTTATTTTGCGGATAAAGGGACAGGTATTTCGTGCCCCGGTCCACCAGCCAGCCTTTCACTTCTATTTCGCGATCTTGCCAATCGCGCCCCGTCACCTGTCCATAATCGCGGGTGGGATCCAGCCGGATCGCCACCGGCCCGTCCAGCTCCAGCCACAGGAAGTGGTTGCGGTCGACCTTCTCCACCCGGCCCCGCAGCAGTACAAAGCCACCGTCGCCGGGACGGACGTCCCCTGCCCGCAGCCGCGGCCAGGTACCGGCTGCCCAGATCCCGCGACCGGCACGCCGCGCCCATTCCTCGCGGGTATGCAGGCACTCGGCCAGGGCCAGGTTGGGGGCGATGGCGATATGGAATGCGAGTCCCGCCGACAGCAGTGCGGCCTCCAGGCTCTCGCCCCGGTGGTTATAGACGTGGGCCAGCACGCGGCCGTAGCGATCGCGCCGGGCGCGGTCGTACACCAGCTCCACCCCGCCTCCATCGAGAAAACGCTCGGTAAAGTCGGTTGCCGCCTGGGCCAGCGGCTCCCCCGGCTCCCCCTTGCGGGGCATCTCCGGCGTATTGACGCCGATCAAGCGCACTCGCCGGCCGTCCTCCAGTAGCAGGGTGTCACCATCCTGAACCCGCTCGACTGCCACCAGTTCGTCGGCCTGTCCCAGCACGCAATCCGCCCAGGCAGGCGGGAACAGCAGTGTGAGGGCACAAAAAAAGGCACCGCGGGTAAACCGGGGTGCCTTTTTCCTGCAGTGTTCGCCGTTGTTCATGGCAACGGCCCTGCGAGACTCGCTTACTTGCTGATGCGGCTGCCGAAACGCTTCTTGAAGCGGTCCACGCGGCCACCGGTGCTCGCTTCGCGCTGCTTGCCGGTGTAGAACGGGTGGCACTGGGAGCACACGTCCAGCTGGATGTCTTTGCCCAGGGTGGAGCGGGTCTTGATGCTGTTGCCGCAGGAACAGGTTGCGGTCACATCGGTGTAGTTCGGATGGATATCTGCTTTCATGATTGCCTCTGCTCGAATCCGCCACCCGGTCTGTTGCCGAGCACGGAGTCGTCGTTGATGTAGGAACTGGTGGAGTTCCGGGCTGCTTAAAAAGTCGGCGCATACTAATCAGATTAGCCGGCCGGATCAAGCACAATCGCGCCGCAGGCCCCGCCACTGGTGGCGATGCCGCCGGATACCCCGGTTGACCGGTGGGACAGGCGGCGACAGGGGCAGGCAGCTGGCGCTCCAGGTGCGTTATCATGCCGCGCTTGCACAGGCAGTAACGTGAGCGGGGGGCAATTTGGCGACAATCGGCGGACAAGCGGTCATCCTGCGGCTGGCAGTCCCGGTCCCCCTGCGGCGCCTGTTCGACTACCTGCCGCCGTCCGGCACCGACCCGGCACAACTGGTGCCCGGCCAGCGTATCTGGGTCCCCTTCGGTGGCCGCAAGCTGGTGGCCGTGCTGGTGGATATCGTGGGGGAGTCGCCGCTGGCGGAGCTCAAGCCGGCGCTGGAGCTGATTGACCAGCGGCCGCTGTTCGATGAGCGCAGCCGCGCTTTCCTGCAATGGGCGGCGGACTATTACCAGGCGCCGGTGGGTGAGCTCTATGCGGCGGCCCTGCCGGTGGCATTGCGCAAGGGCAAGCCAGCTGACCACTGGGCCGAGCAGTGGCTGCAACTCACCACCGAGGGCAAGGGCCTGCCGGAATCCGCGCTGGCACGGGCGCCCAAGCAGCAGGCCCTGCTGCAACTGCTGTTGGAGCGCGGCCGCCACAGCCGTACCCACCTTAAGGAACTGGGCCACCCGGCGACCGCCACACGGGCGCTGGTGGAGCGGGGACTGGCCGAGTGGCAATCCGGGCCCACGGTACCGCCGCCCATCCCCGACGCCGAACCGGCCGCGCCGCCAGAACTCAATGAGGAACAACAACAGGTGCTGCAATCGGTGGCTGCGGAGGGCTTTTCCGCCTCCCTGCTCGAGGGCACCACCGGCAGCGGCAAGACCGAGGTATACCTGCGCCTGATGCAGCGCGCGCTGGACCGGGGCCGGCAGGCCCTGTTGCTGGTGCCGGAGATCGGCCTCACTCCCCAGACCCTGCGCCGCATCGCCGCGCGCTTCCCCGGGCACAGCATCGCTGCACTGCACTCCGGCCTCGCCGACGGCGAACGGGCCCGCGCCTGGCTGGCGGCCGCCTCCGGGCAGGCGGATATCGTCATCGGCACCCGCTCCGCGATCCTCACGCCCCTGCCGCGCCCCGGTGTGGTGCTGGTGGATGAGGAGCACGACGGTTCCTTCAAGCAGCAGGACGGGGTGCGCTACTCCGCCCGCGACCTGTCGGTGGTGCTGGCCCGCAACGCCGGCGTGCCGGTGCTGCTGGGTTCGGCCACCCCCTCGCTGGAGAGCCTGCACAATGCCCTCAGTGGGCGCTACCAGCACCTGCGCCTGCGCCGCCGCGCCGGCGATGCGAAACCGCCGCAGATCCATGTGGTGCCGACCCTGGGGCAGCAGCTGGAGGAGGGCTTCGCGCCGCAGGTGCTGCGGCATATCGGGGATACCCTGGCCCGCGGTGAGCAGGCGCTGGTATTTATCAACCGACGCGGGTTTGCCCCCGCCCTGACCTGCGACGACTGTGGCTGGCTGGCGGACTGCCCGCACTGTTCCAGCAAGCTCACCCTGCACCGGCGCCAGCGCCAGCTGCGTTGCCACCACTGTGACTACCGGCGGCCGCTGGTGGACGCCTGCCCGCAGTGCCACAGCCGCTCGCTCAGCGCCCTGGGCGGCGGCACCGAGCGCAGCGAGGAACTGCTGGCGGGGCGCTTTGCCGATTTCCCGGTGATCCGTGTCGACCGCGACACCACCGCCAGCAAGCAGGCCCTCGATCGCCTGCTGGCGCCGGCGCGGGATGGCGAGCCCTGCCTGCTGCTGGGCACACAGATGCTGGCCAAGGGCCATCACCTGCCCCGGGTCACCCTGGTGGTCATCCAGGATGCTGACGGCGGCCTGTTCAGTGCCGACTTCCGGGCACCGGAGCGCACCGGTCAGTTGCTGGAGCAGGTGGCGGGCCGCGCCGGGCGCGGCGACCTGGCCGGCCGGGTGCTGGTACAGAGCCGCTTCCCCGAGCACCCGCTGCTGCAGTTGCTGCTGGAGAAAGGCTACAGCGCCTTCGCCCGGCAGTTGCTGCGCGAGCGCACCGCGGCGCAGCTGCCGCCATTGCGGGCCATGGCGCTGGTGCGGGCAGAGTGCGAGGAACCGCGCTGGGCCGAGGCTTTCCTGGAGGAGGCGCGCGGCCACCTGGAGGCGATGGCCCCGTCGTCACCGGAAATCCAGTACCTGGGCCCGGTGCCGGCACTGCTGGAGCGCAAGTCCGGGCGCTATCGCTTCTACCTGCAGGTGACGGCGGAACAGCGCGGCCGGCTGCAGCCCTTGCTGGCGCGGCTGTGCCAGTGGGCCGAGGGCAACCGGAACCGCCGCCTGCGCTGGGCGGTCGATATGGACGCGCAGGAATTGTCCTGACCGAATACTGCCGTCGCCCGGTCCCCCCGCCATGCATTAGGCGTTACAATTTGACGCAAGCCACACCGATAAAAAGGAACTGAACCGAGATGAGCCGCCGCAACGCCAGCCGTCGCAACAGCCCCGCCAGCAAGCCCGCCTGGGTCTGGTTTGTCCTGGGCAACTTTGTCGGCGGGTTCGCGGTGTTCCTGATTTTCCTCAACGGGCTCGATAACGACCGCGCCGGCAGCGGTGCCGCGCGCCAGCAGGCGCCGCAATCGGAACAGGCGGAAGATGACGGCCGCTCACCGAAGTTCGATTTCTATACGCTGCTGAAGGAAAACGAGGTGGCGGTCCCGCCGCCGAAAACCAAGAAGCTGATCCGCCCGGACCGTGCACCCAGCGCCGATGACAGCGAGAGTGAGCCCCCGCGGGAGATAGCCGTACGGGACGAGCGCCCTGCCGCGGAGCCGGAGCTGGTGTATATCCTGCAGGCCGCGTCGTTCCGCGACGCCAGCGAGGCCGACAGGCTGCGCGCGCAGCTGGCCCTCTCCAACCTGGATGTGAAGGTGGAAACCGCCACCGACAGCCGCGGGACCTGGCACCGCGTCCTCATCGGCCCCTACCAGAGCCGTTCGCGGGTCGCCAAGGCGCGCGAGATTCTCGCCGAGCACGAGCTGATGCCGCTGGTCCTGAAACGCGCGCCCAAGTCAGGCTGATCGCGGCGGGCCCTGTCCCGCGACATCTGCTGTTTCTTTTATCTTCTGACGCCTTTCCCGGCCCGGGGCCTGTTACAGGTCCCGGTGCCTGACCAGCTTGCGGGTCAGCCAGTGGGCCAGCGGTGCGATAAACGACACCAGCGGAAAAGCCACCGCCCACGCCACCAGGAAGGCGCGCAGCCAGCGCAATACGAAGCCAGTATCCATCCCGGTATTGATAAAAGTGATGATCCCCGACATCAGCAGCGACATCATGCACGACATGAAGAGCGCAAAGACCGGGGTATAGAGACGTGGCGGCAGGTTGGGCACAGCGGGAACCTCTGGATAACTTCGTGGCCAATCTGGCTTTCAGGGCGGATTGCAACCAGGACGGGATCTCGCGGCCATGTCGAGATCTTTCAATCGGCTGTAGCGCGGCCGGTGGAATGCCCTGCAAGCCCTGCAAACCCGGTGCGGGGTCATCCAGCGCTTCCCGGGCGCCGCTGGCAGCGTGGCCGCATTTTAACCGCCCCGTATTGAAAAATCCCACCAATGACCACACTTACCACTGAGCAATGAATATCCCCCGTAGGAGCGGCCCATGGCCGCGACCAGGTCCGGGAAATCCCGGTAGTCGCGGCCGCCGGCCGCTCCTGCGACCAGAACCCCGGATTCAAGAGGTCCCCCTTGGAACAATATCGCGGAACCACCATTCTCTCCGTTCGCCGCAATGGCAAGGTCGTTATCGGCGGCGACGGCCAGGTGTCCATGGGCAACACCGTCATGAAAGGCAATGCGCGCAAGGTGCGCCGCCTGTACAAGGACAAGGTGATCGCGGGCTTTGCCGGCGGCACCGCCGACGCCTTCACCCTGTTCGAGCGCTTCGAGGCCAAGCTGGAGGCCCACGGCGGCCAGCTGACCCGCGCCGCGGTGGAGCTGGCCAAGGACTGGCGCACCGATCGCGCCCTGCGCCGGCTCGAGGCCCTGCTGGCGGTGGCGGACGAGACCGCCAGCCTGATCGTTACCGGCAACGGCGACGTGATCCAGCCGGAGGACGACCTGATCGCCATCGGTTCCGGCGGCCCGTTTGCCCAGTCCGCCGCCCGCGCGCTGCTGGACAACACCGACCTGGATGCCCGCACCATCGTCGAGCAGGGCCTGAAGATCGCCGGTGATATCTGTGTCTACACCAACCAGAATCACACCATCGAAGAACTGGATTATTAAGCGCTGCGCCATTTCGCCCGAATGGCTCGGATAACGCCTGCTGCGGCCCATGTCCGCACCGGGCCCCCCGCCAGGCCGATAACAAAGTTGTCGACCGGCATGCGGGCCGGCCATGGCCCGCAAGGTAAGTAGCGGAACCATTACAGAATTTGCAGGAACCCCAATGTCCCAATCCCAGATGACCCCCCGTGAAATCGTCCATGAACTGGACCGCCATATCGTCGGCCAGAAAGAGGCCAAGCGCGCCGTGGCCATCGCGCTGCGCAACCGCTGGCGCCGTATGCAGGTGGCGGAGGAGCTGCGCCCGGAAATCACCCCGAAGAATATCCTCATGATCGGCCCCACCGGTGTGGGCAAGACCGAGATCGCCCGCCGCCTGGCCAGGCTGGCCGGCGCGCCGTTTATCAAGGTGGAGGCCACCAAATTTACCGAGGTGGGCTATGTGGGCCGCGATGTCGAGTCCATCGTCCGCGACCTGGTGGAAATGGCGGTCAAGCTCGAGCGCGAGAAAGCCATGGAAGCCGTGCAGCAGCGCGCCATGGATGCCGCCGAGGACCGTGTCCTCGATGCCCTGCTGCCCCCGGCGCGCAGCACTGACCCTGCTGAACGGGGCGATAACAGCACCCGCCAGATGTTTCGCAAGAAACTCCGCGAAGGCCAGCTGGACGAGAAAGAGATCGAGGTGGAGGTTTCCGCTGCGCCCATGGGGGTGGAGATCATGGCGCCCCCGGGCATGGAGGAAATGACCAACCAGTTGCAGGGCATGTTCTCCAACATGTCCCAGGGCAAGACCAAGAAGCGCAAGCTGACCGTCAAGCAGGCGATGAAGCAGCTGACCGACGAGGAAGCCGCCCGCCTGGTCAACGACGAGGACATCAAGAACCGCGCCATCGAGGCGGCGGAACAGAACGGCATCGTGTTCCTGGACGAGATCGACAAGGTGGCCAAGCGCCAGGAGAGCGGTGGTGCGGATGTTTCCCGCGAGGGTGTGCAGCGCGACCTGCTGCCGCTGATCGAGGGCAGCACCATCACCACCAAGCACGGCATGATCCGCACCGATCATATCCTGTTTATCGCCTCGGGCGCCTTCCACCTGTCGAAGCCGTCCGACCTGATCCCGGAATTGCAGGGCCGCCTGCCGATTCGCGTGGAACTGGATTCGCTGACCTCCGCGGATTTCCAGCGCATCCTCACCGAGCCGTCCGCCTCGCTCACCGAGCAGCAGAAGGCACTGCTGGCCACCGAGGGGTTGGACCTGGAATTTACCGAGGACGGTATCCAGCGAATCGCCGAGGTGGCCTTCCAGGTTAACGAGACCACGGAAAATATCGGTGCGCGACGCCTGCACACAGTGCTCGAGCGACTGCTGGAGGAAATTTCCTTCGACGCCGGCGATGCCGGTAAGACGGTTACCATCGATGCCGCTTACGTCGACAGCCAGCTGGGTGAGCTGAGCCAGGACGAAGACCTTTCGCGGTTTATCCTCTGACATGAAGCCCTCCCGTATCCGCCTCAACCGCGGCGAAAACAGCCTGCAGCTGGTGTACCCCGACCGGGAGTACACCCTGCCGGCGGAGTACCTGCGGGTATACTCCCCCAGTGCCGAAGTGCGTGGCCACGGTCCCGGTGAGGGGGTGCTGGTGCATGGCAAAATCCATGTGGGCATCGACAACGTGGAAGCCGCGGGCCGCTATGCCCTCAAACTGGTATTCAGCGATGGCCATGACAGTGGCATCTATACCTGGGACTACCTGCGGGAATTGTGTGAAAAGCACGAGGAACTCTGGCGCGACTATCTCGAGCGCCTGCAGGCCGCTGGCAAGGGCCGCGACCCGGACGAGAGCGTGGTGAAGTTTATCCCCTGACCCTCCCTGCCCCGCAAACCCGTGCACAGCACTGCCGGAGGGACGGCGGCTGGCGGCTGCGGACCGGACCGCGGGGCCGCTTCAACAAACTGTCACGCGCATGCCGGCGCGAGTGTGGCACAATTTGCCACCAGGCTCCTGCCTGCGTCGCGCCGTTCTGGCAGTACTGTCCGCGCGCGGCCGACACCCTGAATAACCAGATAAGAGCAGTCCGCCCCATGCGAAACCCGATTGCCCCGCTGGCGCTGGCCGGCACCCTGATTTCCTCACTCTCTATCCCCGCCTTCGCCAGTGCACCCAGCCTGCCCGAGGCACAGCGCGACAGCAGCTGGTTTACCGGCGGCCAGGAAAACCTGGAAAAATCCGCCGCGCAGCCGATCAATAACAAACCCGGGGCAGCGAAAAATATCATCCTGTTCGTGGGCGACGGCATGGGTATCTCCACGGTCACCGCCGCACGCATCCTGGCCGGCCAGCAGCAGGGTATGAGCGGTGAGGAATACCGGCTCAGCTTCGAGGAAATGCCGTTTGCCGGACTGGTGAAAACCTACAACACCAACCAGCAGACCCCGGATTCGGCCGGCACCATGAGCGCCATCATGACCGGTGTGAAAACCCGGGCGGGCATGTTCGGTGTGACGGGCGACGTCCCCCGGGGCGACTGCGCCGCCAGCCGTGGTCGCGAGCTGGTTACCGCCCTGGAACTGGCCGAGGGACTGGGCAAGCGCACCGGCGTGGTAAGTACGGCGCGCATCACCCACGCCACCCCGGCGGCCACCTATGCCAAGGCCGCCGAGCGCGGCTGGGAATACAGTGCCCCGGAAGGCTGTCGTGATATCGCCGCGCAGCTGGTGGAATTCCCCTACGGTGACGGTATCGATGTGGTGCTGGGCGGCGGACGGCGCGCGTTCCTGCCGAAAGAGGTTTCCGACCTGGAAGGTGAGCCGGGCCGGCGCGAGGATGGCCGCAACCTGGTGCAGGAATGGCAGCAGCGCTACGCGGAAAAAAATAACCGGGATAGCAAAGCCAGCGCCGCCGTGTACGTGGAGGACCGCAAGGCGTTTGTGGATGTGGACCCGGCGGCCACCGGCAAACTGCTGGGCCTGTTTGAGCCCTCGCATATGCGCTACGAGGCGAACCGCCCGCAAGACACTGCGAGCGAACCCTCCCTGTCAGAGATGACAGGCAAGGCGCTGGCGATGCTGGAGAGGGGCAAAGACGGTTACTTCCTGATGGTGGAGGGCGGTCGAATCGACCACGGCCACCACGCCGGCAGCGCCCACAACGCACTCACCGATGCGGTGGAATTCGCCCGGGCGGTGCGGGTGGCCATGGACAATACCGATCCGGAAGACACCCTGATAATCGTAACCGCCGACCACAGCCATGTATTCACCATGGCCGGCTACCCTACCCGCGGCAATCCCATCCTGGGCAAGGTGGTCGGCAATGACAGCCGCGGTGAACCGGAGTCGGAACCGAAACTGGCCGATGATGGCAAGCCCTACACCACCCTGGGCTATGCCAATGGACGCGGCTTTGCCGCGCTGGGGGATGAGACCGATGCGGATGTCCGCTACGGCCTGCCCGCCAGCAACGGGCGCAGGGACCTGGCCGAAGTGGACACCACTGCACCGGGCTTCCACCAGGAAGCACTGGTACCCACCGAAGCCGAGACCCACGGTGGCGAGGACGTGGGTATCTGGGCCCGCGGCCCCGGCGCGCACCTGCTGTCCGGTACCCGTGAGCAGAGCTATATCTTCCATGTAATGGCCCGGTCGGGTGGTTTGCTGGCCGATTGATCCGGCAACTTATAATAGAGGTAGAGGCCTCGCTAATAACTTTGTTAGCGAGGCTTACTATGAATGCTCCAGGGGTAAGAATAAGTTGTAAGCGCCGCCTGTAGACTGGATTGAAACTATCTCTGCGGGGAGGATTTATAAAAATAAAATTAGTTGATTATTAGCCGGCTGAAATAGATCTTATTTTAAATATTTTCCACATCCAAGCATTATTCACTCGATAGTAAATGTCATCTTTGATTTGATTTTAATCTGGCGTATTTTTTTATTGTTCTATATCGGCACGCAGGATAGTGTTTTCAGGCGCTTGATGAATTAGCGCTAAGTTCAATTGTAACTACTAATCAAGGACGAGCACCAAATGAAGTAGCGCATTACGGGCTTGCATATGGTTGACATCCCAGGGAGAAAATAATGCGTGAGCTAAATCTTCAGGAAATGAAAAATGTAAATGGTGGTTTTTATCAGGCTCTACTACCGGTGGCTGTTGGTTTCGCAACCAGGTTTGTGACGAGTAAGTTAGCGAAGCATTTCATTGGTAATTTTTCACTGTCCTACGGAACCTATCAGGCAGCAGTGGGCTTGGATTCCAGGGTTCGCTAAATCAAAGTAAACTAACAGGAGCTGCAGCCGGCTTGGTAGAAAAAAAACTTTAGCCATCCAGGCCGGCTTTAAAATCCTATTGTGTTTGACAATGAAAAAATATCGAAAGTGCCCTCAATGTAAAACATGCAGTATTGATGTTGGACTCTTGGAGGATGGTACCTACTGCGAAGCTTGTGGTTGTGCTGTTGTAACAAGCGTATTCTACTCATCTGCCCTGAGTATCAGCATGGCCCTTCTTATCTCCATATGCATGAACCAGGGCCAGGTTGCTGCAGGACTCTTAGTCTTGTTAGCCTTGGCTATCAGGGTTTTTTTCCTGGACAAAATCGATGCGCGGATTATGCCAATCAGTAAAATTTAGTATCGACAGGATATGGCTATCTGGTTTGTGAAGTCGAAAGCCATTCTGGGAACCCGTTCTGCATTTAACGGCCTAAGTCACAGGGTAAAACACCGCCAGCCACACCGTCTGGCAATCCGGGTCCGTCCAGCTGACCCGGTGGCGCATGCGGGCCGGAATATCCAGGTAATCCCCCTCGCCCAGCACCACCTCGCGGCCGTCGGCAAAGGCGATGTGCGCACTGCCCCGCAACACCATTACCCACTCACCCTCTTCCTGGTCGTACCACTCCCCGGGTGGGGTAACCTGGCCCCGGGAGACAATCCGCTCGATTCGCACCGGGCCGCTTGCCAGCACATCCTCAAACACCTCCGCGTCGAGCGCATCCGGTAGCTGCGTGAAAAAATTGCCGGGTTTCATGTGGGGCTCCAGGGTTTCAATGTGGTTTCCCGTCGAGTGCCAGCTGCCTGGCTGCAATGGTCAGCAGGGAAGCTACAGGCGCCCCGCCTAATTACTAACCAGCATAACTTCTGTTATGATCGCGCCCGCAACACCTTAGGGGTGGCTTCGGCCTGAGATGCGCGGTGATCGAAAGACACCACAGCGCGAACCCTTGAACCTGATCCGGTTAATACCGGCGTAGGAATAGGTAAGTCCAAGAATAGCCTCCTCACGTCGCAGCCCGGGTCTCTTTCACTTCAGCTTTTGCCGAGAGAGAACCATGAATCGCCCATCCAGAATAAGACCCATCGCCCTCTCAGTCGCAATGCCAGTCGCGCTGGCCGGCAGCCTGTCCGCCCTGCCAGCGGCCGCGACCGAATCCGGCACCCGGGACCTGGAAGAGGTCATCGTCACCAGCCAGCTGCGCGACACCAGCCAGCTCGACCTGGCGGCCAGTGCCAGTGTGCTGGACAGTGCCACCATCGGCGCCCGCGGCGCGGGCAACCTGGACCAGCTGCTCAACCTGGCCCCCAACGTCAACTTTGCCGCCGGCGCGTCCCGGGGCCGCTTTATCCAGATTCGCGGTATCGGAGAGCGCAGCCAGTTTATCGACCCGGTGAACCCGTCCGTGGGCCTGATTATCGACGGCATCGATTTTACCGGCCTGGGGCTGGCCGCCAGCACCCTGGATATGGGCCAGGTGGAGATCCTGCGCGGGCCGCAGGGCACGGTCTACGGCGCCAACGCCCTGGCCGGCCTGGTCACCATGACCAGCAATGCGCCCACAGACACGGCCATGGCAGAGGTCTCCGCAGAGGTGGCCGAATACAATGGCCGCACCCTGTCTGCGGTGGGCAGCGGTGCACTGACCGACAGGCTGAGCTATCGCCTGGCCGCCCGCAACCAGCAGTCGGACGGTTACATCGATAACGGCTACCTGGGCCGGGAAGACACCAACAATATCGATGAGTCGATCCTGCGCAGCAAGCTCCGCTACCAGGCCAGCGACGACCTGCAGCTGGATATCACCGCGCTCTATATCGACGTGGACAACGGCTACGACGCCTTCTCGCTGTACAACACCCGCGAGACCCTGTCGGACCAGCCCGGCTGGGACCGCCAGGAGACCCTGGCCGGTTCACTGGTTGCCCGCTGGTCCGGCAGTGACCTGTTTACCCTGGAGTCCACCGTCAGCGTGGCCAGCTCGGATACCGAGTACGGTTACGACGAAGACTGGACTTATGTGGGCTTCCACCCGTGGGAATACAGCTCCACCGACAATTACCTGCGCGACCGCAGCAACCTGAGTGCAGACTTGCGCCTGCTGTCCACCGAACAGACAGCACTGTTCAATGGCCGCAGCAGCTGGGTGGCCGGGATCTACCTGCGCGATGAAAGCGAGGACCTGCAGCGTAACCAGAGCTTTACCAGCCAATTTGAAACCGCCAACCAGGCCCTGTACGGGCAGTTGCGCACCAGCCTGGGCGAGACTCTCGCGCTGGTGACCGGCCTGCGCCTCGAGCAGCGGGATGCGGATTACACCGATTCACTGGCGGTTGATGCCGGCAATAACGACAACCTCTGGAGTGGGGATATCACCCTGGAATACCGCGGTATTGCCGATACCCTGGTCTATGGCACTGTCTCCCGTGGCTACAAGGCCGGCGGCGTCAACGGCCGGATCATTTCGGCCTCCGCCACCAACCCCGATATCGGCCGCGATGCCTTCGAGTTCGACACCGAGCAACTGCTCAACTACGAACTGGGGATCAAGGGCGCCTGGCTGGACAACCGTCTGCAGGCGCAACTGGCCGCTTTCTACCAGGATCGCAGTGACGTACAGGCCAAGCAGTCGGTGTTCGACCCCGCGGATTTCTCCTTCGACGATTTTCTTACCAACGCTGCTGGCGGGGCAACCACCGGCCTCGAAGTGGAACTGGATTACCGCGCTACAGAAGCCCTGCGCTTCTTTGCCTCGGCGGGCTGGCTGAACGCCGAGTTCGAGGGTTTCGAGAGCACGTCCCATGTGGATGCCCGGGATGACTACAATGGCCTGGCACTGGCGCCGGTAAACCTGGACGGGCGGGATGTGGCCCATGCGCCCAATTACCAGTTCTTCACCGGTACCGAACTGTCATTGACCGAAAACCTGCTGCTGCGGCTGGAGCTGGAGGGCAAAGACGCCTTCTATTTCTCCAACAGCCACAACGAGAAGTCCATCGCCTACGAACTCGTAAACGCGCGCCTGACCTATCGCGGCGATAGCTGGGAGGCCTCACTGTGGGGCCGCAACCTGGCGGACGAGGACTATTACACCCGGGGCTTCTACTTCAGCAACCAGTTCGGCAACAACCCGGCCAATGGCTATGCGCCGGAAGCCTACTACCAGTATGGCGAGCCACGGGTTGCGGGCATTTCCGGTACCTATACGTTTTAAGATTTACCCACCTTTTTTAAAGTTTACGGGCGGCCGCCGGCCGCTCACGATTGCGGATCATTCCTTCGGGGGCAGCTTATGAAAATTTCCGTCGAGATCAGCAAGTACCCGTTGAGAGACGAGTACATCCCCGCCATCCAGGACTTTATCGACCGGCTCAACCAGCACCCGGACCTGCGGGTTATCACCAACACCATGAGTACCCAGGTGTTCGGTGACTACGATCTGGTGATGGATACCCTGAAGCAGGAAATGCGCGCGTCCTACGAAAAATTCGGGCGCGCTATTTTTGTATGCAAGTTTATCGACGGCGACCTGGCTCCCACTGAGAAAATGGGTGAACGGGATGCCTGACCACGATATCAGCAGCGCCATTGCTGCCTCACTGGCGGCAATGTCCCTGTGGGAAATCGCCGCGGTGATACTGGCGCTGGCCTACCTGCTGCTGGCCATGCGGGAAAAAATCAGCTGCTGGTATGCCGCCTTTGCCAGCACAGCGATTTACCTGTTCCTGTTCTGGGATGTCAGCCTGTTGATGGAATCCGCGCTACAGGTCTTCTACCTGGTGATGGCTGTCTACGGCTGGTGGCAGTGGCAGCACCACCGCGATCGCCAGCAGGACCTGCACATCCACCGCTGGTCGCTGCGGCGCCACCTGCTGGCCATCGCGGCAGTGGGCGCCCTGACTCTGGTGTTCGGTTATACCCTGCAGGCCAACACCAGTGCCGCACTGCCCTACCTGGATTCCTTTACCACCTGGGGTGCGGTGCTCACCACCTTTATGGTGACCCGCAAGGTGCTGGAAAACTGGCTCTACTGGATCGTGGTGGATGGGGCCTCCATCTACCTGTACCTGGACCGGGAGCTGTACCTCACGGCGTTGCTGTTCCTGGTGTATGTAATCCTGGTGGTGATCGGCTTCTTCCAGTGGCTGGCGATTTACCGGCGGGAACAAACTACCGGCCGGCACGGCAAAGAGCAGGTGCAGGCCGCGCAGCCTGGCTTCAATCCTGTAATGCCCGAACGGTAAGGCGCCTCCGTGACCGAAAGCACCGGGCCATTGGCAGACGTTATCCCCGCTGACTGGGCACGCTGGAGCAGCGTCCCGCCCAGGGTGATCAGGCCGCTGGCGGGCGGCCTGACAAACCGCAGTTACCTGCTGGCGGCCGGCAATGACAGGCTGGTGTTGCGGAAAAACTCCCCCATCAGCGACGCCCTCGACCTGGATCGCCAGGCCGAGGCCGCGGCCATGGGCAACGCCGATCGCGCGGGCCTCTGCGCACCGCTGGTCCACTGCGACTCGGCCCACGGCTATCTGGTTACCCGCTTTATCGAGGGGCAGCCCTGGCGGGAAGACAGCGATGAGGCATTGCAACAGCTGGCTGGCCTGCTGCGCGGCATTCACCAGCTGCCCACTATCGACGCCACCCTGGATATCGAAGAAAAAGTAGCGAGCTACTGGCAATCAATCGACCAGCAGGCAGGTTTCCACCCAGACTTGCGCACGCTGGATGCTGAAATGCACAGGCACATTGAAGCGGTGCGCCCATTGGCTGATGACCTTCGCCTTTGCCACAACGACCTGTCCACTGCGAATCTCATTACCGAACCCGGCGGCAGGCTCTATGCCATCGACTGGGAATACGCGGCAATGGGTGACCCCTTTTACGATCTTGCTGTGATTGTCGATGAGCATTCCCTCGACGATGCGCAGCAACATCGACTAATTGAAGCCTATCTTGAGCGGCCGCTGAAATCACTGGACTTGAAAAAACTGGCGCACTGGCGGGTGATTTACGGATATCTTGCCGTGCTCTGGTACGCGGTCCAGGCCTGTGCTGAAGGCGGGATTGATTCAGGCACCAATTCGGCTGTAGCCAGTAGAGCCCGAAAACTGTCTGCCCTTAGCAATATTGTCTGGAGTAATAACTCTATTCCAGGTGACCAATAACGCCCGGCACAGTTTATCTATTCTTCCCGTGATCTGTTCTTGCACCACGCATAGTAAGCGCGGGATTCCGTACCGATATACATGCTGCCCACAAAAATGATCAACAGGGAGCTTGCAGCCACGGCTACTCCCGGAATGTCATTGCTGCTCCCAAAATAAATCAGCCATATGACAGCTGCCAAAACCGTAAAGCTTGAAGTTGCCCTGAAAAGGTAGTGATCGAAAGCGAGTAAGAGTGCGGCGATAATAAATCCCACCGGAATTGCCAGAAGCGATGCAGCGAGCCATGAATCCGTATTTGCAGCTGCCAGTACCCCGCCAAAGATTGCCAACAGGAACTGCAGGAATTCCCAGGCAGCCAGTAATTTCGGCTTGCGAATAAGGTGCATGGGCAGCATTCCGGCCCATGGGTAATTATCTCCACCGCGAGTGAAATTACGAAAATGAATCTTCATGGATAGTTACGATCAGTTTGTTGGCAGATAACTGGAGCAGGGCGAGCCAGACACTGCAATGATTGTAACTGCCCTTCGGTTTGCTGGCGATTCCTTGCCGGGCAAGCCCGGATTACCACCAGCTCCTATGGGGCCAGCGTGGGTTTAGTGCGTAAACGGATATGCCCGCCCTCTGGTCGTGATTGAGTCCCCTCCTGCCGCGATAACATAGACCCGCTCCTGACCGACAGGATACCTTCAGTGAAGTTTATCCGCGCCAGTGCGCAGATATCCGAGCATGGAAAATTCAACAAGAAGTTAATAGCCAACAATGCCGGCCTCCAGCAGCCGGGCCTGCTCCAGTGCTCTGTAGCAGAAAGTTACTGCGGACCCAGTATGGAAACAACAACGACAACTCCCATATCGACGCTCGGTGACACACCGGTAAGTGAAGGGAAAAGGATTATCGCACTAGACGCTCTGCGCGGCCTTGCCGTTATGGGGATGATCCTGGTAGTGAGCGCCGGCTCCTGGGGCCATCGCCTGCCCATGCTCGATCATGCGCCCTGGCACGGTTACACCCTGGCCGACCTGGTGTTCCCGGCGTTTCTCTTCGCCGTGGGTGCCGCTATGGCTCTGGGATTTCCCAGTGACCGGCCGATCGGCCAGCACGCAGGAAGGGTAGGCCGCCGCACCCTGTCGCTGATCGGGCTGGGTCTTCTGCTGAACCTGTTGCCCAGTTTCGATTTCGCCAGCCTGCGCATTCCCGGCGTGTTGCAGCGGATAGGCCTGTGCTACGCGATTGCAGCGATAATCATGC
The DNA here is from genome assembly GCF_044383805.1 of Microbulbifer sp. JSM ZJ756. Lineage (NCBI taxonomy): Bacteria > Pseudomonadati > Pseudomonadota > Gammaproteobacteria > Cellvibrionales > Microbulbiferaceae > Microbulbifer > Microbulbifer sp. JSM ZJ756. The sequence goes on from NZ_JBISER010000003.1 coordinate 415,225, forward strand.
TGTCGACAGCGAAACGGGTGAACAGCGTTCGAATCCTGAATGTCAAAGGCCTGGTGCTGGCAACCCTTGCCTTACTGATTGGCTGGGTCCTTGTGCTGTCCTTTACCTCGGCACCGGGTTACCCGGCGGGCTCGGTCACCCCGGCAGGAACATTGGCCGCATGGGTGGATCGCCAGGTCTTCACGGTGGCGCACCTGTGGCCCTACGGCACCAACGCAGCCGGTGAGGTGGTGTATGACCCGGAAGGGCTGCTGTCGAGTCTCCCCGCCACCGCGAATGTCCTGATCGGAGCGACATTCGCACACTGGCTTGGTCGGGCACCCTCAGGCAGGCAGCTGAAACTGGGCATAGCGGCAGGTTTTGCGCTGGTTTGCATCGGCCACTTGCTGGACCCGCTCTTTGTCATCAACAAGCGGATCTGGACCTCCAGCTTCGCGATCGTATCCAGTGGCTGGGCGGCGATGGCTTACTGTTTGTTGTTCCCCGCACTGCAGGCCGCGGCGGGCCGGAAAATACTGCAGCCTGTGCTGGTCCTCGGCAGCAACGCTATTCTCGCTTTTATCCTCTCCCAGGTTTTCCTGGCCTATTCGGGCACCCCGATTGGCGGCACCAGCCCGCAGAACTTTGGATTCCAGGTGGCATCGTCTGTGGTCGGCAGTCCGTGGGCGGCGTCATTACTCTGTGCCTTCGGCATACTCGCCATAGTCACGCTGTTGGTATGGCCGCTCAACCGGCAGGGAATTTTCCTCAGGCTATAAGCCTGCGCGATGGGAGGCGGCCCGGCCGGCCGCCAGCGTATAGCAGGAAGTAAAATCAGACGCCCACAATTCGGGCGCGGAACTTGCGCCCTTTTATTTTGCCGTCGGCAAGCTTGGCCAGTGCTTTCTTGGCCACTTTGCGCTCCACGGCAACAAAGGTGGAGAAGTCAAAAACGCGGATTTTGCCGATCTGTGAGCCATCGATGCCGCCGTCGCCGGTCAGGGCACCGACAACGTCACCGGGGCGCACCTTCTGTTTCTTGCCGCCGTCGATCTGCAGCGTGGACATGACGGGTCTGTTAGGAGCGAACCCCCGGGGCAGGTCCGGGACTTCCTGCAGGGTGATCGGCTGCCCCATGAGCTCCTCCAGCCGCTCCACCTTATAGATTTCCTTCTTGCTGACCAGTGTCAGCGCCACGCCCTTTTGTCCCGCGCGGCCGGTGCGGCCGATGCGGTGCACATGCACCTCCGGGTCGCGGGAGAGGTGGTAGTTCACCACCAGCGGCAGCTCCTCGATATCCAGTCCCCGGGCGGCCACATCGGTGGCCACCAGGATCGACGCACTGCCGTTGGCAAACAGGGCCAGGGTGCGGTCGCGGTCTTTCTGCTCCATATCCCCGTGCAGCGCCAGCGCTGCGAAGCCGGCGCGCTTCAGGGTCTGCGCGGCCTCGTCGGTTTCCTTCTTGGTGTTGCAGAAAACCACAGTGGAGGAAGCATCGAAGCTGGCCAGTAGCTGGTACAGCGCCGCCGGCCGCTGCTCGTTGTTCTCCACCCGGTAGTACTTCTGCTCGATGGACCCCTGGGTGTGGGCCGTGGCCACTTCCACCTTCACCGGGTCGCGCAGGACCCGGGTGGCCAGCTGGTCGATGGACCGGGGGTAGGTGGCGGAAAACAGCAGGGTCTGCCGCTGCTCCGGCAGTTCCGCGACTATCTGGTCCAGCACCGCCTGGAAGCCCATGTCGAGCATCCGGTCGGCCTCGTCCAGCACCAATGTCTGTACCTCGCCCAGGTCCAGGTTGCCCTTGCGCAGGTGGTCCTCGATGCGACCGGGCGTGCCCACCACAATGTGGGCCCCGTGCTTGAGGGAGCCGATCTGCGGCCCGAACGGCATGCCGCCGCATAGTGTCAGGATCTTGATGTTGTGAATGGCCCGCGCCAGCTTGCGCAGCTCCTGGGCCACCTGGTCGGCCAGCTCGCGGGTGGGGCATAGTACCAGCGCCTGCACCCGGAACCGCTCTGCCTGGAGCTTGTGTAGCACGCCCAGGCCAAACGCCACGGTCTTGCCGGAGCCGGTCTTGGCCTGCCCGATGACGTCCTTGCCGTCCAGGATCGCCGGCAGCGCGGCGGCCTGGATCTCGGTCATCTGGGCAAAACCCAGGTCCTGGAGGTTCTTTAGCAGGGCGGGCTGCAGCGACAGGGACTGGAAATCGCGGGGGTGGTCAGAATCTGGGGTGGTCACGACGGGCACTCAATGGGTGAATAGCCGGGCATTGTAGGTAAACGGGGGCCAAGTTCCTATCGGCAGCAAAACAAAGTCACCCTCGCTGCCATCAGTGGTTTCTCACGCAGTGGTCTTTCCCGGATGTTCGGCCAATACTGCGATGACAGTACGCGACCCGGGCCCGCCCATGAAAAAGCTCACACTGATCCGGCACGCCAAATCCAGCTGGGACGATCCCTCCCTGAACGACTTCGATCGCCCGCTCAACAAGCGCGGCGAACGTGACCTGCCGGCCATGGCAAAGCGGGTGCGCGAATTCGGCCTTGTGCCGGACTACCTGCTGACCAGTGGCGCGGTCCGGGCGCTCACTACGGCCCGGGCAGTTGCCGATGCATTGCAGCTGGAGCCCGGGCAGGTAAAGGTGGAGCCGGAACTTTACGCCTGTAGCTCCCGGGAGCTGTTGCAGCAACTGCAGCGGCAGAGCGACCGCTGGCGTCACTTGATGGTAGTCGGGCACAACCCGGGACTGGAAAACCTGGCTTGCTATCTCACCGACGAACGGCTGGCCAAGTTCCCGACAGCCGCGGTGCTGCATTTGCATCTGCACATCACACGCTGGACCGATCTGGCGGAATCCTGTGGCAGCGTCGAACTTTTCGATTACCCGAAGCTGCATCGATAGGGCGTATCGTGTTGACCCGGGCTTTATAAACGCCTGGGTCGTATTGACAGGTAATATCAGTTTCGCGCTGTGTAACCAAATAGGATAAACGTGGGGCTCTAAAGCCCGATCTGGCGGATATAAAGGCGCAGAGAGTGATACCTTGCCCGAACTTTTGCCCCCGGTTTTGGAAACTCTGCTCTGACAGCTTTATTGCAGCAGTGTTCCTGCTCTTGGTCTGGTACGCCCCCGAAAGGAGTGCAGTGCGAAATGGCCCTCAAATCTGGCAAAAAACAAGAAGGATGATTAGACCGCCAGCGATACGGGCCAGTAAGATAACCGCCAAATTTACTGACCAGGGTATTTCAATGAAACTCAAAATCGCCGCTATTCTTTGCGCAGCAGTCTTTCTCAATGGATGTGAAATCATTGGCCCGGGCGTGAAACTGGAGCCCGCCAAGGTAAGGATCCCCGGCGTCGTCGGTGGACACCAGAAGCACTGCCCGCCGGGCCAGGCCAAGAAAGGCAATTGCTAAGCCGGCTCGCCAGGTCGAGGTAAGGCGCGGGACCAGCGCCTGCCCCGCTCACCCCGGAATTGGTCCACCTCGGCTTGTGCGGCACGCCCAGCCCGAACGCCACGATCTTTCCCCACCCGATATCACCACTTCCAGCCCCAGTGGCCGGCAGGACTGCGAACTGAATTTCGCCGCCTGGAACCTCCCCCATCTCCCAGCGTGAGATCGTCACCCGATACCGCCACTCACTAAATGGACAATCTGCTTCCCCAGTGGAACATGCCTGACTTCTTGCCGAGGATTGTTGCCGGGAGATAGCTGTCACTGGCCCTGCCCGTAAGTCCGTAACACACATGCAGCGGCAGCAGGTGCTCTTCCCGGGGATGGCAGAAGCGGGCATGGGGCGCGCGCTCCCAGTGGAGCAGGCGCTCGGTACGCCGGGATTCCGGTATGGTGGGATCGGTGCAGGTCTCATGCAGCCAGTCCTCGAAAGCCAGGTTGCGGACCTGGATCTCCGGATTGTCGGGCGCGAAGAACGCCTGCATGTTGTGGAACGAGAAACCGGAGCCGACCGCCAGCAGGTTATCGTAGTCCAGCGCCCGCAGGGCGCGGCCGATGGCCAGGTGCTCACCAGCATCCAGGCTGTTGACCAGGGACAACTGCACGCACGGGATATCCGCTTCCGGGTACATCAGCTTCAGCGGCACGAACAGGCCGTGGTCGAAGCCGCGCTGCTGGTCGAGCCGCGCCGGGATGCCCGCCTGTTTCAGCGCCTGGTGTACCTGCCCGGCCAGCGCGGGCTCACCCGGGCAGGGATACTGGATATCGTAGGCTTCCTCAGGAAAGCCATGGTAGTCGTAGATCAGTGGCGGCCTGGCCCCGGCGGTGATTGTCGGCACCGACTGCTCCCAATGGGCGCTGATCACCAGGATTGCCGATGGCCTTCTCAGCCTGCCGCTAATTTCGGTGAGCCGCTCCACCAGCTCCCGGTGCGCCGGGTCTCCCAGCAGTGGCAGCGGCCCACCGCCATGGGAGATAAACAGCACATTACTATCTGTGGTCATGGTCGCTTCTCCGTTAATCGTCTGCTTGCGGGGCACCTATGTTCATCGAGCGGGGCACTCCCCACAGCCGGGAAGTGCCCTATCGAACTCACTCTCTCAAACCTGTGAGTGACGCTGTGATCAGGCCACGGGCGCCTGCGCGGCACCCGGCTGGCCGTACGCGGCGCCACTGAGGCGGTCCAGCAGCAGGTTATCGAGGGCGAGGCGCCCGCCGCCCTGAATGGCCAGTGCCACACTCACCACCAGTAGGGTAAGGGCGTACTCGTAGCCATTGTTGGACATAAACAGGCCATTGCCGATATGCACCGCGAAGATTGCCACCAGCATGGTAATGGCGCTCAGCAGCGCGGCCGGCCGGGTCAGCAGGCCCAGGGCCAGGGCCAGGCCGCCGAAGAATTCGGCACCGCCGGCCATCAGCGCCATCAGGTAGCCCGGCTCCAGGCCGATGCTCGCCATCCACTGGCCGGTGCCTTCAAGGCCGTAGCCCCCAAACCAGCCGAACAGCTTCTGTGCGCCGTGAGCAGCCAGCACCAGCCCCACTGGCACCCGTAGCACCAGGGCAGCGAAACCGGCATTGGATTGAAACAGGGTCTGTGCGAATTGATTGCTCATGATGGTCACCTCAAGTCTTGCTCTGGTTGCTTGGTCCCGGAGCCCCTGCCCCGGTTGATGTGTGCACTCTACTATCGCCATAACAGCAGACTAAGATGGCCAGTGTTGCTTTATTATCAATGCAATATTGATAATCATGAAAACGCACAAGAGGGGATAAACCCATGGACCGTATCGATGCCATGCGGGCCTTCGTCACCGTGGTGAACGAGGGCACCTTCACCCGCGCCGCCGACCGGCTGGAGATGTCCCCGCAGCTGGTGAGCAAGTACGTGTCCCAGCTGGAGCAGCACCTCGGCGTGCGCCTGCTGAACCGCACCACCCGCAGGATCCACCTGACCGAAGCGGGCGCCAGCTACCACCAGCGTGCCCAGCAGATACTCAACGACATCGAGGAGATGGAAAACCAGCTGGGTGACCTGCAGACCCAGGCGCGCGGCCTGCTGCGTATCAGCGCCCCGGTTTCCTTCGCCATCCGCCACCTGGCGCCACTGCTGACCGATTTCCAGGCAGCCCACCCCGCCGTGGACATCGACCTGCAGCTGAACGACCGCAAGGTGGATATCGTCGAGGAAGGCTTTGATATCGCGCTACGCATTGGCCACCTGAAAAGCTCCTCCCTGATCGCCAGGCAGATTGCGCCGGTTCGACTGGTCATGTGCGCCTCTCCGGACTACCTGGAACAGCACGGCACACCTGCGCGACCGGAGGCACTCCGGGACCACCGTTACCTGCGCTACAGCTACATGGAGGTGGATGCCGACGAGGCCGTGTATCGCGGGCTGCGCAGTGCCGGAAGCCACCTGGTCAGCAACAACGGCGATGTACTGATGCAAGCCGCCATTGCCGGTGCCGGCATCGTCCTGCAGCCCACGTTCATTGCCGGCTCGGCGATTCAGGAGGGGAAGCTGCGCATCATCCTGCCGCAGCACGAGCCGGAGCCAATGGCACTCTATGCCGTGTACGCCCACCGGCAACTGCTGGCAAGCAAGGTCCGCAGCTTCGTGGAGTTCATGGACGGCTATTTCGGCGATCCGCCTTACTGGGATAGGTTTGAATGACCGGGCCTCTGCGACCTGGGCAGCACCCGCACTGCCAGCGGGAGCTGTGCGGCTATTGGAGGTTCAATTCTGCGAATGGGTCAAATGTCAGAATTCTACTCGGGCCCGTTATTTTTTATCATCTATCTTCTGGTGCAATATGCCTGGCTGTAGCTGAAAATTCTTTCAGCTCATTTATGCTGTACTGGGTATTGACCCTTTTTTTAGACGGGGGGTGGTGCTCAATGCTTAACCCTGGCCGTCTTGCAACTTTAGGCCTAACGGGTCGAGGCGAAAAGCCTCCCCCGCAATTAGGGCAGACATTTTCCAAAACCTCATCTACACATTGCCTGCAAAATGTACATTCGTAAGTGCAGATCATTGCCTCGACTGAATCCGGTGGCAAATCCTTATCACAGCATTCACAATTTGGTCGGATTTCTAGCATGGTAATCCTTAAACTTAACGAGCCTGTAGAAAAACAGGATGACAACCTGATATCCCATCGGCTCTCTTTCTTATAAGTTTAATGATCACGATTTAAACACATCCGTTTTACATAATCACTCATTGCACGTATTGAGGGCCTCTTTTGCGCAGACGAGTGTGGATATCCCTGTGAATCAGTGGATCGCCCCGTATCTCATCAACTTCTCAATGTTATGCACCAGGCAGAACATACGCCATTGCCCCTGGACCTTCTCACGACCACGTAAAGAGAAACGGCCTAGCCGTTTATTGGTACCAATATTACCGAACACCGGCTCTACCACCGACATCCGGTGACTATAGATCGTCTTTCCCGCGATACTGTCGACGCGCTTTTTCATCCAGTCGGTCGCCGTGCGGCCATTGGTCCAGGTGGTGGACACCTGCCGGCCGTGGCCGTCGCGGGTATCGGCAGAACCGGGGTTGCGCATGCACTGGTGTTTGAGG